>CAMAXZ010000003.1:0-206676 GCA_945862325.1 Klebsiella pneumoniae | reverse complement strand
CGACGCCGAGAAGGCGAGCGGCCAGAAGGCGCGCGCCGCGGACGCGCTCGTCGCGCTCATCGACGACCCCGCCCGCGCCGCGTTCCACGCCGAGGCGTACGGAAAGCTGGGCGAGACCCTCGACTCCCTCGACCTCCCGTACTCCGCCCTCGTCGCCTTCACGAAGGGCTTCTTGCTCGCCGACGACCTGAGCGCCCCCATCGTCGGCCTGCACGTGCCGCGCGCGGTCGAGCTCGCCGACAAGGCGGGCGACCTCGGCATCCTGCAAGAGCCCTTCTCCAAGAACCTCGCCCTCGCCCGCACCGAAGACGTGCGCGGCCGCATGGCCTACCTCGCGGCCCGTGAGGCGTTCCGACGCGACGAGTTCGGCATGGCCGGGGTGCTCCTCAAGATGGTGAAGGAGGGCGACCCGGTCTACCCCGAGGCCAAGCTCCTCGAGGGCGTCATGCTCAACCAGCAGGGCCGCCCGGACGACGCGCTCACCCCCTTCGAGAAGGCCCTCGCCGCGGGCCGCGACAAGCCCCTCGGCTTCCGCGACCTCGCGTCGCTGAACGTCGCGCGCAGCTTCTACGCCGCGGGCAACTTCCCCCGGGCCATCCAGGGCTACGCCGCGGTCAGCCGTGGCAGCGAGTTCTGGCCCGAGGCGCAGTACGAGCGCGCGTGGGCGCACTTCCGCATCGACGACTTCAACGGCTCCCTCGGCGTGCTCATGTCGCTGCAGACGCCGTTCTTCGCCGACTGGTACTTCCCCGAGGCGGACCTCCTCCGCATCTACTCGGCCTTCCTGATGTGCAAGTTCCCGCAGGCCAACGAAGAGCTCGAGGCGTTCAAGGTCAAGTATGCCCCGCTCGCCAAGCAGCTCGACGGGGTCGCGGGCAAGTCGGGCGCCGACATGTTCGAGCTCGGGCGTCAGTGGGTGCAGAAGGGCGAGACGAGCGGGCTGCCGATCGCGGTGCTCCGCCCGTTCAAGGGCGAGGAGCGCTTCGAGGGCGCGATCGTCGCCGTGCAGCGCGCCGACGACGAGCTCAAGCGTATGAAGGGCGGCGCCTCGGCGAACCCCTTCACGGAGCGCGCGCGCGACTGGCTCCAGGCCCGGCGCGACGCGATCGTCAAGGAAGAAGGCGAGCGACTCCGTGATCGCATCGCGGGCCAGGCGCAGGACCTCTCCGGCATGGTCACGGACGCCGACATCTTCAGCCTCGATGTCCTCCGGATGCAGAGCCAGCTCTACGAGCAGGCCGCCATCCGCGGCAAGATGGAGGCGGCGGCGCGCACCGTGAAGCGCGAGGACAAGCCCCGCAAGGGTTGGCGCGAGTGGCCCTACGAAGGTGAAGATTGGGCCGACGAACTCGGGTACTACCGGATCGAGGCCACGCCGGAGTGCCCGGTCAGCATGCAGCGCGGCAAGTAGCGCGGGCGACGGAAGCCCAGATGTTCGCGAACTTCGACCAGGTGTTCGTGCCGGTCTTCGTGGCCATGAGCACGCTCACCATCGTGCCGATCTTCCTCGCGATGACCGAGGGGATGCAGCTCGCCGCGGCGCGCTCGATGGCCCGCAAGGCCATCGGCACCGCGCTCGCGGTCGCGATCGGCATCACCCTCGCCGGTCAGGCGGTGTTCCGCCTCCTCGGCATCACCGTCGACGACCTCCGCGTCGGCGGCGGCATCATCCTGCTCATCATCTCCCTGCACGACCTCCTCTTCAGCAGCTCCCAGCGCAAGCAGGACGACATGGGCGGCGACACGGGCGTCGTTCCGCTCGGCGTGCCGCTGATCGTCGGCCCCGCGACGATGACCACCTGCCTCGTGCTCGCGGACGCCCACGGGCGCATGCCGGTGCTCGCCGCGCTCGTCGCCAACCTCGCCATCACCGCGGTGCTCCTCGACAATGCCCATCGCATGCGGGCCATCGTGCGCCCCGCGGTGGTGCGCGCGTTCGGCAAGGTCATGTCGCTGTTCATGACGGCCATCGCGGTGAGCATGATCCGGACCGGGCTCGCCAACCTCATCCGCCAGATGGTGGGATAGCCTCTCTCGTGTCGCTCGCGTTGTTCGTCGGCTTGGGCTCCCTCGCGCTGCTCGTGGCGTTCGTGGTGCACATCATCCGGCTGAGCCCGGATGCCTGAGCGCACGTTCGCCTCGGAGTACGACGCGCGCTGCTTCGCCTCTGGCGTCGCGATGGTGTTCACCCGCGACCCCAAGGGGGAGCTCCGGGTCGACCCGGAGCGCACCCGGGAGATGTGGGCGATCGTCGGGGACGCCACCGCGGACGGCGGGGGCGTGTACGTCCTGACCGACCGCGTGACCGGCGTGCGCATGGTGATGGTCACCAACCACGGGCCGCTCGCCGAGGCCCAGCCGCGGGCGGATCATCGCCGTACCACCTGGGACGACGCGGTCCGAGAGGTCGACGGTCAGTTCACCGCAGCGCGCCCCGAACCCCCACCAGGGGAATGAAGGGGGGGCCGGCGACGGACGCCGCGTCGTCGTAGTCGTACCGATACGCCTGATACATGACGTTGCTGGCGCCCGGAACCCACCACAGCTCGGCGTAGGCCGCCACCTCGACGGCGCGGGTGTAGAAGGTCTTCTCGATGCGGGCGTCCACCTTCGTGTACACCGGCTGGCGCGCGCTGTTCCTCGGGCCGAACACCGGCTGATACGTGTCGTCCTCCGCCTGCAACACGCCGTCGACGATCGGCGTGTACGGAAGGCCCGCGGCCCCGCGGAGGCGCAGGCCGGCGCGCCAGGTGGGCGCGAAGTCCCACGACGCGATGAGGTTCGCCGACCACGGCTGGTCGTAGTCGAACGCCTCGCCCCCGCGCGTGGCGCGGCCGACGCCCAAGGACAACGACGCGAAGAACCGCTCGCGAAGGCGGTAGCGGCTCGTCGCCTCGACGCCCCACGCCGCGCCCTCGACGTCGCCGCGCGCGGACCCGTCGGGCAGCTCCAGCACGAGGCCTGTCATCTGCTTGCCCCACACCTCCGCGCCGACCTCCCAGCGCCCGGCGATGGCGTGCTCCACCGCCGCCGCGCCTTGCCAGGCGTGGGCGGGCGCGACGTCCGCGGGGTCGCCGAAGCCCTCGGTGTCGAAGTACAGCGCCTCGACACTCTGGAACTGAGAGTACCCGCCGCCCGCGAACCGCAGCCGTGTGTCGGGGCCGAGCTCCCACCGCACGAGCGCCCGCGGGTCGACGGTGACCGCGGTCGTCTGCGTGTCGCCGTCCACGCGCACCCCGGGCGCGAGGCGCACCGGGCCGACGTCCCACCGGAGCTCGGCGTGACCTCCGCCGACGAAGCGGGCGACGTCCGCCCCGCCGCTCGCCCCGCGCCCGAGCAGAGGCGCCTCGCGCGCGACCTCGATCCACGCGCGCTCGGTCTCCACGTCGAGGACCGTGAATGTCTGCCGCCCGTCGGCGCCGAAGGCCACCGCGAGCCCATCGCGGGGCGCGACCACGACCTCCTCTCGAAACTGAAGCGTGGCTTCGCTGCGAAGCTCGGCCGCCTCGGGCAGGGTCGCCTCGACGTCGTAGATCACCGCGCCGACGAACCCCTCCAGGCGCGTGCGCCCGACGAGCTCACGGTGCTGAAGCGCGAACGCGTGATACTGCTGAGAATACTCGAGCTTTGGATTGGACTCCTGCTCCCATCCCGCCAGCTCGGTCGGCTCGCCGCTGTATCGCTCCCACGCGTCACCCGCGCCGAAGGCGAGCAGCCCCCACGCGCGCCCCGAGCCCGGCGCGTACTCGGCGCGGGCGAAGTAGTCCCAGAAGCGCGGGAACACCGTGTATTGCTCGTCTTCGCGCTGCACGGCGTCGAGGTACGAGCGCCGGCCGCCGGCCCGCAGGGTGAACCGCTCGCCGAGCGGCACCGCCACCTCCGCCCCGGCCATGACCAGGTTGAGGTTGACCGACGCGCTCGTCTTCTCCGGGCGGTCCCAACGGGTGCGCGCGTCGACGATGCCGCCGACCGCCGCGCCCCACTCGCTGTTGAACGTGCTCGGGTACAGCGCGAGCTCGTCGAGCAGGCGGGTGTGGAGCACCGAGGTGTACCCGCTGTAGTGATACAGATACGGCAGCGCGATACCATCGAGGAGAAACCTCGACTCTCCCGGCGCCGAGCCGCGGAGCGCGAGGTCCCCGGCGGTGGGCGAGTACTCCGGGGTGACGGCCACCCCGGCGAGCGACTGCGCGAGCCGCACGGGGTCTTCGAAGGTGCCGGGCGTCTCGAGCACCCGCTCGCGGTCCAGTCGCGTCACGCTCGCCACCGGCTCGTCGCGGCGCGCCTCGACGACGACCTCGAAGGTCTCGGCCTCCGCCCACAGGCGCACGCGCCACTCGTCGGCGTCGGGCGCGGCGAACGCCAGCGCGACGTACGCGGGGTGCTCGAAGGCCACCTCGGTCCCCGGAGCAACATCGAGCTGAAACCGACCCTTCGCATCGGTGGTGGTCGACAGGTCGCCCGCGCGGAGGGTGACCCCGGCGATGCCGAGGTTCGTGTCCCGCTCGACCACGCGCCCGTCGATCGCCAGGGCGGCCGCGGCGAGCAGAAGGATCATCGGAGCACCCCGCGCACGCGGACGCGCGCGCCCTCGGCATCCTGGCCGCACCGACCGTCGACGAGCGCCTCGAGCTCGAACGGGTCGACCCCGCACGGGACGTCGCCCGGCGCGTCCGCGACCGACACATCGGTGAGACGCCATCCATACGTGTCATCACGGGCGAGGGTGCCGAGCCAGTCCGCCTCGTCCGCGGCGGCCGGGCCGTCGGTCAGGAGCGTCCGGCGCCCGGTGTCGAGGACCGGGCCGACGTCGCCGAACGGCACGTCCAACCACGTCCAGGTCGGCGAGCGGCCGGGGGTGAGGTGCAGGGCGAACACCGTCACGAGGCCCACGCCGTCCCAGGTGAGCTCGGCGGTGCTCGGGCCGGACTCGACGAGCTCCCCGTCGGTGGTCGACCACCGGGTGTAGGCGGCCGGGTCGTCGAGCTCGATCGCGAGGGTCGCGGTGCCCGCGACGACCTCCCGGGTCACGGCGAGCACCGCCGGCGGTGCCTCGACCGCGGCGATCTCGCCGGTCTCGTGCGCGCCGTCGACGTCGGTGACCGTGACCGTGGCGCCCCCGTCGTCGGTGTCGGACCAGACGACCGCGGGGGCGACCTCGTGCCATGGTCCGAGGCCGGACCACACCGCCACGCGCGGGCCGGGGGAGGCCGACAGCGAGAGCAGGCGGAAGGACGCGAGGTCCTTCCTCGATTCATCGAAGGGCGGCGCGCAGGCCAGGCCCAAGGCGATCAGGAGCACGGTCCGTGCTATCGCGAGCGCGGCCGGACGCTCGCGCGCTCTGTCATCGCCCGGTCATCAAGCCGTGGTCGAGGGGGCCATGGCCCCCGCCGAGCCCGACGGCGTCGGCGCGCGCCACCAGCGACGCCACCCACGCGACGGCGGCTCCGCACGCGTCGACCAGGGTCGCCCCGTGGGCCAGCTCCGCCGCGATGGCGCTCCCCAAGGTGCAGCCCGTGCCATGGGTGTTGACGGTCGGCACGCGGGAGTGCACCCACCGCGCGACCTCGACCCCGTCGCGAAGGAGAAGATCCACGACGTCGGCGGTGTCGGCGTGCCCGCCCTTTCGGAGCACGAAGCCTTGGAGTGGCCCAAGCTCCGCGGCCTCCGGCGCGTTCGGGGTCACGACGGTGGCGAGGGGCACGAGGCGCTCCCGAAGGGCGGCGACGGCGTCGGAGGCGAGGAGCGGCGCGCCCCCCTTCGCGATCATCACCGGGTCGAGCACCACCGGCGGCCGCGGGCCCCGTGCGAAGGCCCGCTCCAGCGCGTCCGCCACGGCGTGCACCCGCGCCGCGTCGCCCAACATGCCGATCTTCACGGCGTCGACCGGCAGATCCGCGAACACGGCGTCGATCTGGGCCTCGACGTGCGCCGCGGGGATGAGGTGCACGTCGTACACGCCACGCGTGTTCTGCGCCGTGGTCGCCACGACGACGCTCATGCCGTACACGCCGCGGGCGTGGAAGGTCTTCAGGTCGGCCTGGATGCCTGCGCCGCCACCACAGTCGGAGCCGGCGATGGTCAACGCGGTGCGGAGTCGAGGGCGCCGAGGCATGCCCGCGCGATAACCGTCTCGGATGACGGCGGACGACACGGAGAAGTCGGGGACGGGGTGCGGCCTCCTCGCCGCGGTGCTCGTGATGGGCGCGGTCGCGTGCGTGTTCCTCGCCGGGATCGCGGGGCTGACCTCGATCCACCTGACCCTGTTCCAGGGCGGCGAGGCCCTCACCCCGACAAAGCTCGCCTACGGCGGGCTCGTCGACGCGCGCGTGCTCGCCCCGATGCGCGCGGCCGGGCTCCTCCGCCACGACGAGGTGCCCGACGTGTTCCACGCCGAGCGCGCCGACGGGACCGCGGCGTGCGCGATCAGCCAGAGCCGCGTGCTGCGCCTGGACGGCGACGGCGCGCAGGTGCTCGTGTCCGCCGACATCACGCGGTTGAATCAGCGGCCCGACGGCGTCGAGCTGAGCGACGGCACGACCACCTTCACCTGTCGGTTCGGCGAGGGCGAAGGGGGCGATCGGTTCGCGCGCATGTTGGGCGGAGCGCGCCCGCGCCCGTGATCACCCTTTGAGGGGCGCGCCTTCCTCGAGCCCGAGCGCCTCGACCACCTCCCGCGCGACCGACTCGAGGTCGCGGTCGTCGGTCTCGACGTGCACCTCGGCCTGCGCGTAGAAGGGCGAGCGGGCGGCGAGGATGGTCTCGAGCTCGGCGAGCGCGTTGGCGCGTCCGCGCATCGGGCGCAGGTCGCCTTGGGCCTCGACGCGGGCGAGGTGGCGGCCCGGGCTCGCGCGCAGCCACACCGTGCGCGCCGACGCGCGCAGCACGCTCCAGGTGTCCGCGGCGGTCACGACCGAGCCCCCGGTCGCGATCACCAGCGGCTCCGCGAGGTCGAGCAGATGAAGGAGGATCTCACGCTCAAAGGCTCGGTATCGCGCCGTTCCGCCGATCTCGAACAGCTCCGCGAGGGGCACGCCCGCGCGCTCCTCCACCGCCTGGTCCGCCTCGACGAAGCGGTAGCGCGCCATCTCCGAAACGCGCGCCCCCACGCTCGTCTTGCCCGCGCCGCGCAGCCCGACGAGCGCGACCTTGCTCGGCGCCCGCCCCGCCCGGAGCGCCGCCATGCGTCGCGCCGGAGGCAGCGCGGCGAGCGCGTCGACGTCGTCGGCGATGGGCCCGAGGCCCGCGAACATGCTGGCGAGGCTCACGTCGAGGGCCACGGCCACCTCGGCGAGGCGCAACACGCTGATGTTCCCCTCGCCGAGCTCGAGCTCCGACACGTACCGGGCGCTCAAGCCGCTGCGACGGGCGAGATCGGCGATCGACCAACGACGTTGCAGCCGCGCCGCGCGAACCCGCGCCCCGAGGCGCGGCAGCAAGGCAGCGAGCGGACGGTCCTCGTTCATGAATGCACTATACTGCACACTGCGACGCTCGCCAAGCGCGCGGCATGCAGTATACTGCTCGCACCATGGCCGAAGCGTCCTACCCGCCCGTCTCCTTCGACACCCACCCCGACCGCTACGTGCACTGGCGCCTGTCGATCGACGGCGCGGTGGCGACCCTGACCATGAAGGTTCAGGAAGATCGTCCGTTGTGGCCCGGCTACGAGCTGAAGCTCAACTCGTACGACCTCAGCGTCGACATCGAGCTGGCCGACGCGGTCGCGCGCCTTCGGTTCGAGCACCCCGAGGTGCGCTGCGTCGTCGTCACCGGCGGGTACGACAAGGTGTTCTGCGCCGGCGCGAACATCCGCATGTTGGCCAGCGCGAGCCACGCGTTCAAGGTCAACTTCTGCAAGTTCACCAACGAGACCCGCTGCGCCATCGAGGACGCCTCGGCCCACAGCGGGCAGACCTGGCTCGCCGCGCTCAACGGCACCGCCTCCGGTGGCGGGTACGAGCTCGCCGAGGCCTGCGCCGAGATCTGGCTGATCGACGACGGAAACTCGGCCGTCTCCCTCCCCGAGGTCCCGCTCCTCGGCGTGCTGCCGGGCACGGGTGGCCTCACCCGCCTGACCGACAAGCGGAAGGTGCGCCGCGACATGGCCGACGTGTTCTGCACGAAGGCCGAAGGCTTCAAGGCGAAGGAAGCCCTCAAGCACCGCTTCGTCGACGGCATCGCGCCGCGCTCGAAGTGGGCCGCCGCCGTGGCCGACCGCGCGAAGGCGATCGTGGCGGCGGCTACGGCGCGTCCCGCGGACGCGGTGGGCGTCACGTTGCCGAGCCTGGACGCCCGGATCACCGACACGCACATGGAGTATCGCCATGTGTCGGTCCGCATCGACCGCGAAGCCCGCGTGGCGGACCTCGTGGTGCGCGCCCCCGACGAAGCGCCGAGCCGCAGCTCAGACACCTGGTCTCTGCGCGCCTTCCGCGAGCTCGAAGACGCCCTGCTCCTCCTGCGCTTCAACCACCTCGACGTCGGGCTCGTCACGTTGCGGGTCGTCGGCGACGCCGAGGCGGTGCTCGCGCACGACGCCGCGCTCGACGACGGCACCTGGCTGTCCAACGAGATCCGCCTGTTCCAGGCCCGCGTTCTCCGCCGGGTGGACAACATGGCCAAGTCCCTGTTCGCCATCATCGAGCCGGGCAACGCCTTCGCGGGGTCGCTCTTCGAGCTCGCCCTCGCGGCCGACCGCTCGTACATGTTGTCGGACGACGCGGGCGAAAACGCCGTGCGCGTGACGTCCGCTTCGGCCGGCCGCTTCCCGATGGCGAGCGGGGCGACGCGCCTCGCCGCGCGCTTCCCCGGCCAGGCCGACGCCGCCGCGAAGATCCTCGCGCACGAGGCGCCGATCGACGCCTCCGCGGCGGACGCCCTCGAGCTCGTGACCGTCTGTCCGGACGAGATCGACTGGGAGGACGAGGTGCGTATCGCCATCGAGGAGCGGTGCAGCATGTCGCCCGACGCCCTCACGGGCATGGAGCAGAACCTCCGCTTCGGCGGGGCGGAGTCCTGCGAGAACAAGATCTACGGGCGCCTCAGCGCCTGGCAGAACTGGATCTTCCAGCGTCCGAACGCCGTGGGCGAACGGGGCGCGCTCAAGATGTTCGGCGCGCCGGAGCGCGCCGTCTTCGACTTCCGGAGGACCTGATGAGCATCAACTACGACCAGCGCATCCCGAACAACGTCAACCTCTCGTCGGACAAGCGCCTCCAGCGCGCCCTCGAGACGTGGCAGCCGGCGTACCTCGACTGGTGGCGCGAGGTCGGACCGGTCGGGTACCAGGGCGACGACGTCTACCTCCGCACCGCGATCTCCACCGAGCCGGGCGGCTGGGCGCAGTTCGGCTACGTCAAGATGCCGGACTATCGATGGGGCATCTTCCTCGACGCCCCCGAGCCCGACCGCGTCATTCCCGCGGGTGACCACGCGGGCAAGCCGGTGTGGCAGGAAGTCCCTGGCGAGTATCGGAACATCCTCCGCCGGATGATCGTCACGCAGGCGGACACCGAGCCGGCGTCGGTCGAGCAGCAGCGGTGGCTCGGGCGCACCGCGCCGTCCTTGTACGACATGCGCAACCTGTTCCAGGTCAATGTCGAGGAAGGACGCCACCTCTGGGCCATGGTGTACCTGCTTCACGGCTACTTCGGCAAGGATGGCCGCGACGAGGCGGACGACCTCCTCGCGCGGCGGGCCGGCGACGCCGACAAGCCCCGCATCCTCGACGCGTTCAACCAGCCCTGCCCGGACTGGCTCACCTTCTTCTGCTTCACCTGCTTCACGGACCGCGACGGCAAGTACCAGCTCGGGGCGCTCGCGGAGTCGGGCTTCGACCCGCTCTCGCGCACCTGCCGCTTCATGCTCACGGAGGAGGCGCACCACCTGTTCGTCGGAGAGTCCGGCGTCGAACGCGTGTTGCGCCGCTCCGCCCAGCTCGAGCGCCAGGACCCGAACGGCGACGTCCGTGCGCTCGGCGGCATCCCGGTCCCGATGGTCCAGAAGTGGATCACCTACTGGTTCTCCTACTCGATCGATCTCTTCGGCTCCGAGATCTCCAGCAACGCCGCCGACTTCTTCGCGGCCGGCCTTAAGGGGCGCTGGAACGAGGCGAAGGACTACGCCGAGCACACCGCGCTCAACCAGGTTCACACGTTCAACGTCGTGAAGGACGGCAAGCTCACCACGCAGGACGTCCCGCTGCGCAACGCGATGAACGAGGTGCTTCGGCAGTCGTACATCCGTGATGCGGAGCGCGTCGTGAAGCGCTGGAACGCGGCCCTCGAAGAGGAAGGCTCGGCGCACCGCATCGTGCTGCCGGACAGCCGCTTCTTCCGCCGCCAGGGCATCTACGCCAACCTGCCCTTCGCGCCGGACGGCACCCTGCTCGACGCCGCGACCTACCAGGCCCGCCTGTACGACTGGATCCCGAACGACGCCGACCGCGCCTACGTGTCGTCGCTCATGAAGCCCTGCCACACCCCCGGGCAGATCGCCAACTGGATCGCGCCGCCGCGCCGCGGCATCCACGGCAACCCGTTCGAGTTCCAATACGTGCGGCACCAGGACGAATAGGCGACTTCACGAACCGCCGCGCCACGCGTTGCGTTTCCGTGTCGAACGTGCTTCGATGGAGCGTGTTTCCGCTCGTCTTCGCACTGTCGTGTACGCCCGTGCCTCCCGAGGTAAAACCGGCGCCAGCCCCGGCGTTCACGCCGCCGGGGCCCACCTTGCGCCGCCTCACCCAGGAGCAGTACCGCGCAAGCGTGACCGCCCTCCTCGGGGACGGGCTGATCCTCCCCTCCAACCTCGAGCCTGACGCCATATCGGACGGGCTCCGCGCCGTGGGCGCCGGCGTCGCGGCGCTCTCGCCGGTCGGGGTCGAGCGCTACGAGGACGCCGCCTACGATCTCGCGCGCCAGGCCCTCGGGGCGGACCGCCGCGTGCGCCTGCTGTCGTGCACGCCCACCCCCGCCGCGGACGACCCCTGCGTGTCCGCGTTCGTGTCCGACGTCGGACGCCTCGCGTGGCGCCGCACGCTCACCGACGAGGAGCGAGAGCCCCTCGTCGCCGTCGCTTCTCTCGCGGCGACACAGACGGGCGACCCGTACGAGGGGCTCGTCTACGCGCTCGCGGCGATGTTGCAGAGCCCCAACTTCCTCTATCGGGTCGAGCTGGGCGAGCCCGTGCCCGGCGCCCCCGACACGTATCGATACACCTCGGTCGAGATGGCCTCGCGGCTCGCGTTCTTCCTCTGGGACGCGCCGCCCGACGACGCCCTGATCGCCGAAGGCGAGGCCGGCGCCCTGATCGACGACGCGGAGGTCGACGCCGCCGTCGAACGTATGCTGGCGGACGACCGCGCCCGGGACGGGGTGCGGGCGTTCTTCGACGACATGCTCACGTTGTACCTGCTCAACGACCTGAGCAAGGACCCCACGGTGTTCACCCTCGCCACCTCCACGCTGGGCCCCGCCGCCCGCGAAGAGACGCTGCGTGGCTTGGAGTACCTGACGTTCGACGCAAATGAAGACTACCGGAGCATCTTCACGACGCAACGGACGTTCATCAACCGAGAGCTCGCGACGCTGTACGAGGTCCGCGCCCCGTCGCGCGACGAGTTCGGAGAAGCGTGGCTCGAGACCGCCGGCGAGCGTCGCGGGCTGTTGGGGCAGGCGAGCTTCCTCGCCCTCCAGTCCCACGCGGTCAGCACGTCCGCCACGCGCCGCGGGATGTTCGTGCGCGAGGTCCTGCTGTGTCAGGACATTCCGGCGCCGCCCGCCGACGTCGACACGTCGATCCCCGAGGCCTCCACCGACGCCCGCACCCTGCGGGAGCGCGTCGCGGTCCACCTCCAAGACCCGACGTGCGCGGGGTGCCACAACCTGATGGACCCGATCGGCCTCTCCTTCGAAAACTTCGACGGCGTAGGGGCCTGGCGCGACGACGACGACGGCGCGGCGATCGACGCCTCCGGGCAGCTCGACGGCGCGTCGTTCCGCGACGCGTGGGACCTCGGCCGCGCCCTGCGCGATCACGACCGCATCGGCGCCTGCCTCACCGAGACGATGTTCCGCTACGCCGTCGGGCACAGCATCGCCGACGGCGAGGAAGCCTACGTCGAGTGGCTCGCCGACGGCTTCTCCCTCGCCGACCACTCCGTCCGCGCGCTCCTCGCGGACATCGCCACGAGCCCGGCGTTCCGCACCGTGGGGGCCGCAGAATGATCCTCCTCCCCCGCCAACCCTTGTCGCGGCGCGCCCTGCTCCGCGGCTTCGGGCGCGCCGGCGCCGTCGCGCTCGCGCTGCCGTTCCTCGAGGCCTTCCTCGACAGCCGGGCCTGGGCAGCCTGCGAGACCGGCCTGCCGCGCCGCTTCGGCATGTACTACTGGGGCAACGGCAACCGCCCCGAGCGCTGGACGCCCATCGGCGAGGGCGAAGGCGACGCGTGGGCCCTGTCGGAGGAGCTCGCGCCGCTGGTGAACGTGAAGGATCGCGTGTGTGTCGTCAGCGGCTACGCCGTGCGCACGCCGAACGTGTACCCCCACAACTCGGGCGCGATCGGCCTGCTGACGGGCGCCACGCCCACCTCGGAGAACGGCTCCGAGACCGTGCGACGCGCGACGATCGACCAGGTGATCGCGAGCGCCATCGGCGGCGACACGGTGTACCGCTCCCTGCAGACCACGTCGACGGGCGCGGACGGCTGGAGCTACAACGGCCCGAACAGCCGGAACCCTCCAGAGAACTCGCCGTTCGCCCTGTACGAGCGCATCTTCGGTGCCACGTTCCGCGCCCCGGGCGAGGAGGGCGTGGTCGACCCCTCCCTCGGCTTGCGGCAGAGCGTCCTGGATCTCGTCGCGGAGGACATCGCGCGGCTCCAGGCGCGGGTCGGCGCGGCGGACCGCGCGCGCCTCGACCAACACCTCACCGGCGTACGCGACATCGAGCTCCGGCTCGCGCGGCTCCAGGAAGACCCTCCGAACCTTGCGTCGTGCGCACGCCCGGAGCCGCCGCTCGCGGAATACCCCGACATCGACGGCCGGCCGCAGCTCTCCGCGCGCACCCGCGCGATGTGCGACCTCCTGATCATGGCCATGGCCTGCGACCAGACCCGGGTGTTCGGGCACTACTTCAACGACCCCGTCCGCGACACGATGTTCCCGGGCGCGAGCGCGGGCCACCACGACCTCACGCACAACGAGACGGGCGACCAGCCCGAGGTCCACGCGATCACGGTGCAGATCATGGAAGAGTACGCGTACCTCCTCGAGCGCATGGCCGAGGTCCCCGAGGGCGACGGGAGCCTGCTCGACAACAGCATCGTGCTGGCGACGAGCGACGTGTCGCTCGGCCAGACCCACAGCCTCGACGAGATGCCGATCGTGCTCGCCGGGGGCGGCTGCGGCGCGCTCCGCACGAACCTGCACACCCGCAGCTACAGCCGAGACAACGTGAGCCACGTCATGTTGTCGGTGGTGCGCGCCATGGGCGTCGACCTCCCCACCTGGGGCGACGAGGAAGGCGAAGTGTCCGAGGGACTCGCGGAGATCGAAACATGAGCCTGCTCCTCACCGCCCTGCTCGGTTGCGTCGACGCCGACGCCGACGCGGCCGCCGACCTGTCGCAGTGTCACGATGCGTCGAACACCGAGGTGCTGCTCCTCACCGCGATCACCTTCGCCCGGCGCACCGACGGCGTCTCCGAAGGCTTCGATCTCGACGGACGCGTATCCGACGCGTACGACGTGACCGGCTGCAACCAGGAAGACCTCGTGGCGCCCGACGGGACGCCCGGCATCGACAACGCGTTCTCGGGCCTGCTCCCCGCGCTCGACCAGACCGAGGCGCGGGCGATCGAGTCCATCCTCGCGGAGTTCATCGCGTCGGGGGAGCTCCTCGTCGCGGTGGAGCTCGAGGACGTGGACGACCGCATGAACGACGGCTGCGTCAACGTGAACTTCTGGCACCTCGAAGCACCGGTTCAGCTCGGCACCGACGGCGCGATCGTGCGCGGGCAGACCTTCGACGTCGACCGGGCGGTGCCGGTCGCGCGCGCGGAGGGGCTCGCCCTGGTCGACGGCCAGCTCGAAGCGAAGGGCCTCGACATCCGCCTGCCGGTCCAGATCTTCGCCGTGAAGTTCGATCTCACCCTCGCCAACGGCGCGCTTCGGGTGCGGCTCGACCCGGAGGGCGGCGGTGAAGGCGAGATGGGCGGCGCCCTCGACGTCGCGAACCTCGAGGCCGTGGTCGACACGATCGAGTCCGACGTGAAAGACCTCGCGATCTCCCTGATCCACAGCGTGGCCGACCTCTCGCCCACGGACGACGGCACGTGCGCCATGATGAGCACGGTGGTCGACTTCGAGGCCACCACGGCGTTCCTCTACAGCGACGCGCCCCCGGCCGACGCGGGCGACACGGGCGCCGACACGGGCGGCGGCGACACCGCGGTGTCGACGCGATGATCCTCTTCTTCCTGGCCTGCGAGGGGCCGACCGAACCCGACGACACCGCCACCGTCGACCCCCTGAGCTGGGCGGTGGACGAGGCGGGGCCGTACGCCGTCGGCTACCGCGAGTCCTCCGCCACCTACACCTTGCTCGGCGAAGATCGAACGATCGCGCTCGGTTTCTGGTACCCGACGGAGGACACGACGGGGGCCGAGGTCCGCTACACTTCGGGCTTTCCGGACACCGCGGCGTTCCAAGACGCGTCCATGGCGCCCCCGGCGTGGGACGGGGCCTACCCCGTCATGGTCTACAGTCACGGGGACCGCGGCTACGGGGCCACGAGCCCCTTCCTGGCGCGGCACTTCGCCTCCCACGGGTGGGTCGTGGTCGCCCCCGACCACACCGGCAACACCCTGATGCACAGCGACGACCCGCGCCCGACGTCGATCTACGTCGCTCGGCCGAACGACGTGACCGTGGCGCTCGACGCGTTGGAGGGCGACCCCGCCTTCGCCGCCGCCGACACCTCGCGCGTGCTGCTCTCCGGCCACAGCTTCGGGGCGTTCACGACCTGGTCGATCGCCGGGGCGCGCTTCGACGGCGCAGAGGCGCGGTGCGACGCGGGGGCCGTCCCCTCCGGCACGTGCAGCGACGCCGAACGTGCAGCGTTCGCACAAGGGTTTCGTGACACACGCGTGGTCGCGACGGCTCCGATGGCCGGCAACCTCGACCGCAATTGGTTCGGCGACGAGGGCGAGTCCGTCGTGGACGTGCCGGTTGCGTTCTTCGGCGGCACCGACGACGACGTCGGGCAGGCGGACCAGTTCGCGGAGATGAGCCCGTCCGTCGAGTTCACCTGGGTCGAGCTCGAGGGCGCGTGCCACCAGGCCTTCGCGCTCGGCGGCTGCCTGCACCTCGACAGCGACGTCGGGTTCCGCATCCTCAACACGTGGATCCTCGCGTTCGCGCGCGCCCACGTCCGCGACGACGATCGCCACGCCGCGCTGCTCGACGGCTCCGAGCCCGTCGATCCCCTCGTCACGGTGCAGACGAACTGGTGAGCGCGAAGCGCGATAGCTGCCGCGCATGCTGACGCTGCTGCTCGCCTGCGCCACGACGCGGGCCCCCGTGACACCCCCCGTCGACCCCACCACCCCTTGGCACGCGCGCCTCGACACCACCGAGGGCGAGGTGCTCCTCCTCGTCCACCCCGAGTGGGCGCCGCGCGCCGCGGCGCGCTTCGGCGAGCTGGTGGAGGCAGACGCCTACTCCGGCGCGCGGATCTACCGGGTTGTCCCCGGGTTCGTCGCGCAGTGGGGCCTCGCGGCGGACCCGAAGGTGACCGCCACTTGGCAGGCCCGGCCCATCCGCGACGAGCTCCCCCGCACCAACAACCGGCGTGGGACGGTCACGTTCGCGGCGTCCGGCGCGCCGGACAGCCGCTCCTTGCAGGTGTTCGTGAACCTCGCGGACAACCGCCACCTCGACCGCTCGGGCTTCGCCCCGTTCGCCGAGGTGATCGCCGGCATGGACGTCGTGGATCGGTGGTACTCCGGCTACGGCGAGGGCGCGCCGATGGGGACCGGCCCCGACCAGCCGACGGCGATGATGCAGGGCGAGGCGTACTTCGCGCGCGCGTTCCCGGAGCTCGACCAGATCCGCGACGTCGAGCGCGCCGCCCCGCCGCCGACGCCATGAAGTGGCCGACACGCCGCACCGACGAGCCGACGCCGGTCGCCGTGCGCGGGGCGTCCGCCACGGCCGGCGCGGCGCTGCGGCGCGCCCCCGGCGCGGCGATCCGCGTCGCCTGGGTCGGCGAGAGCGGCGCGATCGGGCGCTTGCTCGTCACCCTCGCCCGCCGCGGCACGCCGGTCGAGCTCGTCGAGACGGAGCCGGAGGGGGTGTGGGTGGACGGTCGCGAGGCCCAACCGGACGAGCTTCGAGGCCGATTCGCGTGACACATGCGTTGCTCGTGGCCCTCGGCGGCGCCGCGGGGTCGCTCGCCCGATGGGGCGTCGCCGTCGGGCTCGCGGCGGCCGGGGCCCCGGGGCCCGCGGCCACCCTCCTGGTGAACGTCGTCGGAAGCCTGGGGATCGGCGTGCTCGCGGCCCGGTACGCCGCCGTCGACCCCGTCCGCGTCGCGCTCGGCGTGGGGGTGCTGGGCGGCTTCACGACCTTCTCCACCTTCTCCCTCGACACCCTGGAGCTCGCCCGCGCCTCGCCGCTGCGCGCCGCGGCGTACGTCGGCGCGACCCTCACCCTGGGCCTCGCCGCCGCCGCCCTGGGCCGCTCGCTCGCCCTGGTGCGTTAGCCGTCGACCGCGCTCCACGCCGCGTCGAGGGCCGCGCGCGCCCGTCCCAAGGCGTCCGGCGCCCCGGGCTCGCCCGCGAGCAGGCGCAGCTCGGCGTCGATCGCTTCGCGGGCGGCGGCGTACCCTGGTACGCCCCACGCCGGGCCCGCGGGGGGCGTACGCGCGTCGAGCGCGTCGCGCGCCTCGATCCACGCGCCCTGGCTGGCGAGCACCGTGACCGACGCGTGACGCATGGCGGTGATGTTGTACCAGGCGCTCGTGATGCCCAGGCGCCGGAAGCGCTCGGCGCGGACGCGAAGCTCGTCGGGCACCTGGGACGGGGTGAGGGAGGCGAACGCGGCCGCCTGGAGCTCAAGCCACGCGCGGTGGCCCACGTCGTCGGGGCCCATCCGCGCGAGGCGGGCCGTATTGGGAGGCCCCGGCCGCCCGCCGACCTCGGTCAGCGGGTCGCCCGAAGGCACCCACACGAACGTGCGCTCCTCGAACGTGCGGCGATCCGCGCGCGAGGCGTGGCGGGAGGGGGCGAGCAACGGCTCGGGGAGCGCGGCCGGCGCCGCGCGATCCGCGGGGAGCGGCGGCGGCGGCGGCCCCGGCACGCGGGCGGCGTGATCGGCCGCGAGCGTCGCGATCGACGTCGCGGCCCGCCTCGGGCCGCAGCCGTCCCACGGCGCGAAGGGCTCGGAGGGAAAAAGCGGGTCGACCGCGTCCGCCCACGCGACCCACGCGGCGTCGATCTGCGCCGGGTCGGACACGATCGACGGGACGCACGCGGGGAACGACCGTGCCGCCTCCGCGAGGGCCGCGGCCTCCGTGCGCACGTCGGCGCCCGCCGCGACCGCCGCGGCGACCGCGTGCCACCGGGCGCGGAGGGCCGCGACCCCCGTTGTCGAGGCCGGGGCGTCCGGCGCGCCCGCGAGCCGCGCGCACACCTCCGCGTCGCGGCGGGCGGCTCCGGCGAGGACCGCGGCGAGCGCCTGCCCCCGCGCATCGGCGCGCCGGCCGCGCGTCTCCAACGCCTCGGCGGTCGCGCGGTAGGTGGCGGCGCACCCGGGCAGGTCTCCCTCGAGCGCCCGCAGGCGGGCCTCGGCGCGGCCGACCGCCTCCACCGCGGGGATCAACGCCGATCGAACGGCCTCCGCGGACGACCGCGCGTACGCGGCGGGCGAGCTCGGGGGGCCGTGCCGCGCGTCGGCCTCCGGGTCGACCGCCGGGATGACCGCGCCGTCGTCGGGCTCCGACGGGGGCGACGAGGGCGCGCAGGCGACGGCGTACAGGAGGGCGAGAAGCACGACCGGCTCCTATCGCGCCCCCGATGCGCGGATTATGGCCGGGGCGTGCTGTACGCGCTTCTCGCCACCCTCGCCTGCACCGACGGGCCGAAACGGTCGGTCCTCTGGGTGTCGATCGACGGCGCGCGCCAGGACGCCCTGCCGCCTCGCGCCGACGGCTTCCCGACGATCGGCGCGTGGACGAACGAGGCGCAAGTGTTCACATCGGTGTTCGCCCACTCCGACGCGCCGGTGGTGCAGGCATGGAACGCGCAGGGCTCCGTCACGCCCGAGGCGCTCGGCCCGGACCCCACGGCGTGGACGGGCACCACGCTCGCGGCGCACCTGTCCGCCGAAGGCTGGGCCACGGCGGCGTTCGTCGGTCGCGACGAGCTGGCGCAGCGCTCCTCCGGCCCGCGCGCCGGGTTCACCTATTGGGACGACGTCCCCCCCGACCTCGCCCGCAGCCTCCCGAGCCTCGTCACCCGCGCGAACGCGTGGGCCGAGCAGCAGTCCGGCCCGACGTTCGTGTGGATCGTCGTCGCCGAGGGCGGCGCCCCGTACACGCCGTCGTCCGCGCCGGCCGCGCCCGCGGCGGACTTCGACGGGTCCGCCGCCACGATCGCGCCGTACCGCGACGGGGAGCGCCCGGTCGACGGCGCCGCGCTCGCGCGGGCCCGCGCCCTCTACGCCGCCGAGCTCGAGGAGGTCGACGCGGGGCTCGAACCGCTGGTGGAGCCTTGGAAGGACGCGGTCGTCGTCGTGAGCTCCCACCACGGAGAGAGCTTCCATCCCGCGTGGCCCTTCCGGTCGGACCGCTGCCTGAGCGACAGCGTGCTGCACGTGCCGCTCGTGGTTCGTGTGCCCGGGCTCGCCGCCGCCACCCACGACCGGCTCGCCGGGGTCATCGACATCGCGCCGACGGTGGCCAGCGCCGTCGGGGCCGCCCCGCTGCCCGGCGCGAGCGGCGTCAGCCTGCTGGCCGAAACCCCGCCGCGCGACTGGATCGCAGCCCGCACCGCAGGCCCTGACGGCGACGCGATGTGCGGCGGCTTCACCACCCCGGCCCTCGCCCTGCGGGACGCCCGCCTGCGGGCCGTGTGGTCGGACGACCGCGCCGAGGCCTGGAACCCCCTGACCGACCCCGAAGAGGCGAACCCGCTCGAGGTGCCCAGTTCGCTCGTCGACGCGCGCCAGGCCTTCATCGGCGCCGCGATCGGGGCCCCGCGATAAGCTCCGGCGATGTCGCGCGACCTGGTCCTCGAGTGCTCCGTCAACGGTGAGCCGGTGCGGCGCCTCGTCCCCGGGTCGCGCAGCCTCCTCGAGCTCCTCCGGGAAGACCTCGACCTCACCGGCACCAAGCACGGGTGCGACGTCGGCGACTGTGGCGCCTGCACGGTGCTCGTCGACGGCGTGCCGCGGCTCGCGTGCATCACGGTCGCCGCGGAGGTCGAAGGGCGAGACGTATCGACCATCGAAGGCGTGTCCCACGCGGGCGCGCTGCACCCCATCCAGCTCGCCCTCGACAAGCACGTCGCGGCGCAGTGCGGGTATTGCACCCCCGGGTTCGTGATGTCCCTGCTCGCGCTCGTCGCGGAGGACCCGTACCCGGACGACGCGACCCTGCGCGAGCGGCTCGGCGCGAACCTCTGCCGCTGCACCGGCTACACGAAGATCCTCGCCGCCGCGCGCGAGGCCACCCAGCCGCCGCTCGCCGAAGAGGCCGCGGGATGAGCGGCGCCACCCCGGAGGGCGGGGTCGTCGGGGGCACCGGCGCCAAGATCGACGGGCGCGCGAAGATCACGGGGCAAGCCAGGTTCGTCGCCGACATGAAGCTGCCGCGGATGGTCCACGGCGCGTTCCTGCGCTCCCCCCACGCGCACGCCCGCATCCTGTCGCTCGACCTCACCGCCGCGCTCGCCATCCCCGGGGTCGTCGGCGCGATGACGGGCGAAGACGTACCGAAGCGCTACGGCGCCATCCCCGTCGCGCAAGACGAGACCGCCCTCGCCCTCCACAAGGTGCGATACATCGGCGAGCCCGTCGTATGTATCGCGGCCATCGACGTCGAGACGGCGCGCAGGGCCTGCAACGCCGTGCGCGTGGTGTACGAGCCCCTGCGTTCCGTCGACAGCGTGGCCGACGCGCTCGACCCGACGTCGCCGATCCTCCATGACGAAGCCCGAAAGCCGAGCAACGTGCTTCGGCGCGTGTGGCAGGAGTACGGGGATCCGGACGCCGAGCTCGCCGCCTGCGACCTCGTGCTCGAGGACACGTACGACTACCCGGGCTCCACGCACGTGCCCCTGGAGTCCCACGCGGCGCTCGCCGCCCCTGAGGCCGACGGCCGCCTGACCCTCTACACCTGCACCCAGAACGTCCACTACGTCCACAAGGACGTCGCGCGCGTGCTCGGCATGCGCGAAGCCGACCTCCGCCTCGTGAAGCCCGCCGTCGGCGCCGGCTACGGCGGCAAGTGCGACCCGTTCTGCACCGAGATCTGTGCGTCCTTCCTCGCTCGCAAGCTCGGGCGCCCCGTCCGCGTCGTCCTGTCGCGCGAGGAGGTGTTCTACGCGCACCGCGGCCGCCACCCCACGCGGATGTGGCTCAAGGTCGGGGTGACCAAGGACGGCCGAATCAAGGCCATCGACTTCAAGGCCTGGGCCGACGGCGGCGCGTACGCCAGCTACGGCGTGGTGACCAGCTACTACCTGGGCGTCTTCATGACGATGCCCTACCGCCTCGACGCGTATCGCTTCGAGACGTCGCGCCTGTACACCAACAAGCCGCCGTGTGGGCCGAAGCGGGGGCACGGCGCGATTCAGCCTCGCTTCGCGCTCGAGGTCCACCTGGACCGCATCGCGGCGGCGCTCGGCCTCTCCCCGGAGGAGCTGCGGCGTCGCAATCTCCTTCCGGAGCAATGCGAGACCCTCAACGGGCTGCGCATCACCAGCAACGGCCTCGCGGAGTGCCTGGATCGGGTCATCGAGGCGAGCGGGTATCGCGAGAAGCACGGGCATATGCCGAAGAACCGCGGCATCGGCCTCGCGGTGAGCGCGTACATGTGTGGCGCGCTTCACCCCGTGTATCAGAACGAGCTGCCCCAGAGCAGCGTGCAGATCAAGGTCGATCGCAGCGGCGAGGTCACCGTGTTCTCGGGCACGGCGGACATCGGCCAGGGCAGCCAACACATGCTCGCGGTGCTCACCGCGGAGCGTCTCGGCCTCCGGCCGGCCGACATCCGGGTGGTCGAGGGCGACACGATGTTGACCCCGGTCGACCTCGGCAGCTACAGCTCCCGCGTGACGTTCATGGCGGGGAACGCCGCGCTCGAGGCCGTCGACGCCGTCCGCGCGCGCATCGCCGCCGCGGCGGCGTCGAAGCTCGGGGTCGCGCCGGAGGCCGTCGCGCTCCGTGACGGTCGGGTGTTCGTGCGCGACGCGCCGTCGCGCGGGCTCACGTTCCTCGACGCCGTGTGGCTCGCGGAAGAAGCCTACGGGCCGCTCGGCGCGATGGGCGGGTACAAGCCGCCGAAGATCGGCAGCCGGCACCGTCGCCAGAGCGTCGGCCCATCGCCGGCGTACAGCTTCACCGCGCAGGTGGCGGAGGTCAGCGTCGACCCCGAGACCGGCGTCGTCACGGTCGACCGTATCTGGGCCGCGCACGACTGCGGCCGCGCCCTGAACCGCACCATCGTCGAGGGGCAGATCGAGGGCTGCGTGTACATGGGCGTGGGGGAGGCGCTCACGGAGGAGGTCACCTACAAGGACGGGGTGATGCGGACCCCGAGCCTCCTCGAATATCGGGTGCCCACGGTGCACGAGACCCCCGAGATCCACGCGATCCTCGTGGAGTCCCACGACCCAGGGGGGCCGCTGGGCGCGAAGGAGGCCGGCGAGGGCCCTCAGCTCTCCACGGTGCCGGCCATCGCCAACGCCATCCACGACGCCACGGGCTGCTGGCTCCTGGCGCCGCCCTACACGCCGGATCGCGTGCTGCGGGCGATCGAGCGCCGCCAGCGGGAGCAAGACGGATGATGCTCCCCTTTCCGCGTTTCGACTGGGAGCGCCCGTCGGACGTCGACGCCGCGGTGCGCGCGCTCGCCCAGCCCGGAGCCATGCCCGTGGCGGGCGGGACCGACCTCCTCCCCTCCGTGAAGCACCGGCTGTTCGCCCCGACGACCCTCGTGTCCCTGAGCCGTCTCGCCGAGCTCCGTGATGTGTCGGTCACGCCCGACGGCGGGCTGTCCCTTGGCGCCGCCGTCACCTTGCGCGAGGTGTCGCGGCTGCCCGTGGTGCGCGCGCGTTGGGGGGCGCTCGCCGCCGCCTGCGCCACGGTCGGCACGCCGACGATCCAGGCCATGGGCACCCTCGGCGGCAACCTGCTGCTCGACACGCGATGCCTGTATTACAACCAGCCCGAGGGCTGGCGCACCAGCATCGGGTACTGCTTGAAGAAGGACGGCACGGTGTGTCACGTCGCGCCGAAGGGCCGCGGCTGCTACGCGGTGCACTCCGCCGACACCGTGCCGCCCCTCTGGCTCTACGGCGCTTCCGTCGAGCTCGCGGGGCCCAGCGGCCGGCGTGTGTTGCCCGTCGCCGAGCTGTATCGAGACGACGGCGCGGCGCCGCTCGCTCTGGCCCGCGGGGAGGTGCTCACCCGGGTGATGCTCCCGCCGCACCCCGAGACGGTCGTCGCCAGGAAGTCGAGGTCCCGCGCAGCGATCGACTACGGCTGGCTGCTCGTCGCCGCGCGCCGCGACCCCGAAGGTTGGCGTGCCGTGGTGTCGGCGGTGGGCAGCCGTCCGGTCGAGGTCGCCGCGGGCGACCCCGAAGGACTCGTCGAGGCGGCGTTCAAGGCGGCGCTCCCGCTGGGCACCCACGTCCTTCCGGCGCACTACCGGCGCAAGATGGTGCGCATCGAGGTGCGCCGCGCCCTCGCGTCCCTCACGGGATGATCCCCTCCCCTGGCGATTTTGCCCGTTGGGCGGTCTACGTCGGCCTCCGGCAGTCCCTCGACCCCCGACGCCCGCGGCGCTTCGCCGACCTCCGTCGCCTCGGCGCGCTCACGCCGCTGCGGCGCGGGGCGTCCCGCGGCCTGCTCGTGGACGAGTACCGCCGCTCGGGCCTCCCCGCGGCGGTCGACGCCGCGTGGCGCGCGCAGCTCCGCGTCGCGGTCGACGAGCTCGCCCTCGGCCGGCTCGACCGCGCCACCCTCGGCCACTTCGTCCAGCTCGAAGGCCGTGAGCACCTCGACGCCGCCCTGGCGCGCGGTCGTGGCGTCGTATGGGTGTACCCGCACGCCGGCGCCGTGATGCTCATGCTCGCGTGGCTGGTGCAACACGGGTATCGATACACGCAATACGCCGCACGCGGGCTGCCCCCAAAGGACGTGGCCGAGGCCCACCCCGAGCTCCTCGGGCACAACCCGTGGCGCGAGGCGGTGCGACGCGCGCGGGAGTCCGACGAGGATCGCACCGGCGCCACGTTCCTCACCCTCGAAGCCCCGACACGTGAGCTGTATCGCACCCTGGCACGCAACGAGCTCGTCGGCATCGCCTTCGACGGGCGCATCGGCAACAAGTGGCGTCCCTACACGTTCCTCGGCCGCACCGCGCTGCTGAACCCGGGCGCCTTCCGCCTGGCCGCGTCGACCGGGGCCATGCTCGTTCCGTGCTTCAACACCGTCCCGGCCGATGGCCCCGCGCGGTGCATCGTCGGCGCGCCGATCGACCCGAGCCGCGCCGACGCGGCGGAGGCGGTGCTCTCCTTCGCCGAAGGCCACATCCGCGCGAACCCGGCGGAGTACGGCGCCTGGCTCCTGCATTGCCGCCTGCGAAACGCGATCGACGACCACCCGCTCTTCCCGGACCACGCCGTGGACACCCGGTGGCACAAGTGGCGGGAGGGCTGAGACGCGCCGCTCAGAACTCCCCCGGCACCGTCACCGTACGTGACCAGAACGCGGTCGTGCTCGCACCGTGCCCGCACGTGGTGGTGTACCCCGTCGTCAAGCGCTGCCCGACGCCGCCGGCCACATTGACGATGTACACGTCGTCCATCGTGCGACAGACGCCGTAGGTGTCGTACGCGGCGAGGCGCAACGTCTGGCCGGGGGTCGCGGTGAACGTGAGCGCCGCATGACAGTTGGAGCCGCCGTCCCAATCGTAGAGGATGTTGACCCCGTCGAGGGAGATGATGAGGTCGTCGTCGACACACAGGCCGCTGGACAGGTCGGAGCGGGTGATCTGGTAGGTGCACGTGAGGGACTCGTCAGCGGACCCGTCGCCGTCGTTGTCCATGCCGTCACACGTCTCGGCGTCGATCGCGTCGCACACCCCGTCGCCGTCGGTGTCCGCAGTGCCGTTGTCGATGGTGCCGTCGCAGTCGTCGTCGACGCCGTTGCAGACCTCGGTCGCAGACGGTGAGATCGAGGACGAACCGTCGTTGCAGTCCCCGGCGCGGCTCACGGTGCCGCTCGGCGCGGCGCAGTCCACCGTCGGCGACGAGGAGGTGCCGTACGTGTCGCCGTCGGCGTCTCGGTACCATGTGTACGTCGTGACGCCGTCGTCGGCGGTGCCGTCGCAGTCTTCGTCCACGTCGTCACACGTCTCGGTGGCGGCGGGGTTGATCGACGCGTCGGTGTCGTCGCAGTCGGTCGAGGCCGCGACGTAGCCGGAACGCGCGGCGCAGGAGACGTCGGTGAGTCGGCTGCTGCCGTACCCGTCCGCGTCGAAGTCGAGGTACCACGTCGTGGCGTCCACAGCGTCGTCCTCGTCGGTGGTGCCGTCGCAGTCGTCGTCGACCGCGTTGCAGCGCTCCGCGGCCGCGGGGCTGATCGCGTCGTTCGTGTCGTCGCAGTCGCTCGACGACGCCACGTATCCGTCGGGCTGCTCGCACGAGGACATCGTCACTCGGCCGCCGTATCCGTCGGTGTCGGCGTCTTCGTACCACGTGATGGAGTCCGTGGCGTCCGGCTCGTCCACGGTGCCGTCGCAGTCGTCGTCCTCGCCGTTGCAGCGCTCCGACGCGCCCGGGTTCACCGCGTCCGCCCCGTCGTCGCAGTCGTCTGGCCGCGCGGCGTAGCCCGTCGGCTGGGTGCAGGCTTCGAGCGGGAGCGTGGCGTCGCCGTAGGTGTCGCCGTCGAAGTCGACCCAGAACGTCGCGGTGACCCCCTCGTCCACCGCGCCGTCGCAGTTGTTGTCGACCTCGTCGCAGGCCTCGACGTTGCCCGGGTACACGTCGACACGGGTGTCGTCGCAGTCCCCCGCCACGTCCACCGCGCCCATCGGCGGCTCGCACCCTTCGGCCTCGCTCGCCGCGTCCCCCCAACCGTCGCCGTCGGCGTCCACGAACCAACGTACGGTCACGCCGTCGTCCACGAGCTCGTTGCAGTCGTTGTCGAGCCCGTCACACACCTCCGACGCGCCCGGGTACACCTCGGCGGTCGTATCGTCGCAGTCGGTGCCGATGTCGGACGTGTCGGGCGGCTGTTCGCACGCCGTCGTGGTGGCGTTCTGCGAGCCGTAACCGTCCCGGTCGGCGTCGCCGTACCAGGTCTGCGTCACTCCCTCGTCGATCTCGCCGTCACAGTCCTGGTCGACGCCGTCGCACTGCTCGACCGCGGACGGGAAGGTGCTCGGGTCGGTGTCGTCACAGTCGCCTTCGGACGGCGAGAATCCGTCGTCGTCCGCGTCGCGGTCGTCCGCGGCGATGGACCCGGAGTCCTTCACGTCGGGCGTGCTCTGTTGGCAGCCGAGCAGGGCGATGAGCAGGAGCGTGACCATTGATGAGCTCCTCAGCGCCGCACGTAGATGTCCACGTACGCCGTGCCCGAGTTGTCGGAGGTGGTGCAGCCGGAGATGCCTTCGAGCGATCCGAGGCGGATCGTCGACGTGCTCGACGCGCGCGCGATGACGAAGTCATAGCCGCCGACGTAGGAGGTCGCCGACTCGTAGCTGGTGGTGGACATCCCGCAGATCGAGCTGCCCCAGCTCTGGGCGACGCCCCAGCTCTCGGAGCCGAACTGAAAGCCGAGGTTGTTACACCCCGTCAGGCTGCCGGGGTAGGCGCAGTGCGCCGAAACGCTACCGCTCCCGTAGTCGAACAGCACTTCGTCCCAGGTGAACCCCTCGGTGTTGTAGTAGGAGCCGTCGTACGTGGTCCCATACACGACGGCGTCGTCACGCACGCGGGTCCATCCGCCGCCGTAGCTCGCCATGTCGCAGGTGTACGACCCACGATCGAGCGTGTAGCTGCCGCTCGGGGCGCCCGGCGACACGGTGAGGATCTCCGCGCAGTCTTCGGCGGGGCACGACGCGCCGGTCCCGAGCACCCCGTCGTCGATCGTCCCGTCGCAGTCGTCGTCGGCGCCGTTGCAGCGCTCCGACGCGCTCGGCGAGATGCTCGTCGAGAGGTCGTTGCAGTCGCCGCCCGTGGACACGTACCCCGACGGCGCAGCGCACGACGACGTGGTGGTGGACCCGCCCCACCCGTCGCCGTCGGCGTCGACGTACCAGGTGCTCGTCGGCACACCGTCGTCGACGAGCCCGTCGCAGTCGTCGTCGGCGAGGTTGCAGGACTCCGTGGCGCCCGGGTACCGCGACGCGAATGCATCGGAACAATCGTCGTCGTTGGACACATACCCCGTCGGCAGGTCGCACGCGACGTCGCTGACGCTCGGGTCGCCGTATCCGTCACCGTCGCTGTCTCGGTACCATGTGGACACATCCACTGCGGCGTCTTCGTCCACCGTTCCGTCGCAGTCGTCGTCGGCGCCGTTGCAGCGCTCGGTGCCGGCGGGGCTGCTGGCCGCGCGGGAGTCGTCGCAGTCGTCGTCGTTGGACACGAAGCCCGCGGGGGCGTCACACGCGGCGTCGGTAACGGTGGGGTCGCCGTATCCGTCGGTGTCGGTGTCGGCGTACCAGGTCGACGCGTCGTCGGCGTCCGCCTCGTCGATCGTGCCGTCGCAGTCGTCGTCCACATCGTTGCACCGCTCGGTGCCTCCGGGAAAACGTGCGTTCGACGCGTCATCGCAGTCGTCGTCGTTCGCCACGTAGCCCGTCGGCGGGTCGCAGGACACCTCGGCGAAGCGCGCGCTGCCGAACCCGTCGTCGTCGTAGTCGATGTACCAGGTTCCGGCGTCGACCGCGTCGGGCTCGTCGTTGGTCCCGTCGCAGTCGTCGTCGATGTCGTTGCAGAGCTCCAGCGCGTCCGGGTTGACGGCGTCGCTCGTGTCGTCACAGTCGTCCGCGCGCGACGCGGTGCCTGGCGGCGCGAGGCACGACGCCGTGGTGGACGTCCCGTCGCCGAAGCCGTCCGCGTCGCCGTCGGCGTACCAGGTGGGCGCGTCCACCGCGTCCGACTCGTCGACCTCGCCGTCGCAGTCCTCGTCGGCCCCGCCACACACCTCCACCCCGGCCGGGCTGGTCAGCGCGTCGGCGTCGTCGCAATCTCCGTCCACCGCGGCGTATCCGGTGGGTTGGGCGCAAGCCGCGAGGCTGAGGTCCCCACGCCCCCACCCGTCCCCGTCCACGTCCACGTACCAGGTGGTGGCGACCCCCTCGTCCACCGCGCCGTCGCAGTTGTTGTCGAGCTCGTCGCACACCTCGTCCGCGTCCGGGCTGACGTCGCGACGTGTGTCGTCGCAGTCCTCGCCCACGTCGACCGAGCCGGCGGGCGCCTCGCACGACTCCCCGTACGTGTCGTCCCCGCCCCAACCGTCGCCGTCGACGTCGAGCCACCATCCGACGAGGAGCCCCTCGTCCACCTCGGTGTCGCAGTCTTCGTCGCGGTCGTCGCAGGTCTCGGTCGCGCCCGGGTACACGTCCGCGGCGGCGTCGTCGCAGTCGGTGCCGATCGTGCTCGCGCCGACCTCCGGCTGCTCGCACCCCTCGATCGGCGCGTCGGCGTCGCCGAAGCCGTCGCCGTCGACGTCGGCGTACCAATAGGAGGTGACCCCTTCGTCCACCTCGTCGTCGCAGTCCTGGTCGCGCCCGTCGCACGTCTCGACGGCCCCGGGGAACGTCTCGTCGTCGGTGTCGTCGCAATCGCCTTCCGACGTCGAGAACCCGTCGCCGTCGACGTCGACCGCCTCGCCCGTCAGGGCGGTGTCCGCCTTGGAGTCCGGCGGGCTCTTGATGCAGGCGAGGAGGACGACGAGCAGCATGGCGCCCGAGTCTACTCGATCAGCCCATCGCCCGTCGCCACGCTTCGCGGGTCGGAACGTTCAGGTACGGGTTGCGCCGACGCACCTCGCCCAGGGGCGCGCGCGCACCGCCGTAGGCGTGCCCCGGCCACAGGGTGAGGTCGTCCGGCAGCGCCGCGAGCCGCGAGGTGAGCGTGGTGTACATCTCGTCCGGGTCGCCGCCCGGCAGGTCCACCCGGCCGCACCCCTGGAGGAACACCGTGTCGCCGGAGACGAGCCCGTCGCGAACGCGGAAGCACGAGCTGCCCGGGGTGTGCCCGGGGGTGTGGATCCAGCGGATCTCGACGCCGCCGACCGTGAGGACGTCGCCGTCCTCGTGCGTGCGCAGGTCCGACGCCGAGAGCCCCGTGATCTTCCGGATCCCCTCCGCCTCCTTGGCGTGGCAGTGCACCGGGCACGGGTTGCGCGCGACGAGCCGCGACGCGCCCTCCACCGTGAACCCGAACATCGTGCCGCCGACGTGGTCGGGGTGGTAGTGCGTCGCGAGGGCGCCGACGAGCCGCATGTCGTCGGCCGCCACGCGATCGAGGAGGTCGTCGACCGCCCAGGCCGGGTCGACCACGACACACTCGCGTGTGTCGGTGTCGCCGATCAGGTACACGAAGTTTTCCATCTGGGCGCAGACGGGGTTCGTGGCGCCGAAGTCGACGCCGGCGCGGAGCTGACGGAAATAGAGGCTCATGGAGCGAGCCCCGGGAGCGCGAGCGGCGAGGGCGCGCCGCGGGCCGCGTTGAGGCCCCGGAGCTCTTCCGCGGTGAACGGTTCGGCGGACTGCTGAACGACCCCGATGAGGAAGGCCCGGATGGCCTCGCGCGCCTGTTCGCCCTCGGGCGTGTCGGTGCGGGTGTCCCAATACACGAAGAGGAGGCGCCGGCGCTCGGACGGCGCGACGTCCGCGTGCGCCCAGACGCGCTCGAGGTCCTTGGGGATCTCCGTGTTGACGCGCCGCGCCAGCTCTCGCCGCGCGACCGCGTCGTTCAACGCGTCGACCTCGATGCGCAGCCCGTCGAGCACCTCGGCGCGGGCCCCTTGAAGCTTGCGCTCGCCCACCACCCAGCCGCCCACGCTCACGCAGAACGGCGGCGCGAGCACGCACCACAGGTACTCCGCGGGGCTCCCCTCGTCGGAGAAGCTGCGCCCGGGCGGGTGAACGCGAGGGGGCGCGCGCTTGAGCTCGACCCAGCCGTCGTCGTGGACGAGCACGCGGGGCTCCCACGGCGTCTCCGAGTTGAACACCTGCCACTCGCCCCGCCTGACGCCCTTGCGGTAGCCGACCTGGTCGAGCTTCTGGAAGAGCTCGGCGCGGCGCCGAAGGACCTCGGAGCCCTCCTGGATGACGAGGACCTCCTTCGGCTCCCCCGGCGGCGGCGGATCATCCGCCGCGAACGCGACACCGGAGGCGAGGAGGAAGGTCAGCACGAGACGAGCCTATCCGACCGGCGGTGCACCCGCCCGCGCCGAAGCGAGGCGGCGCTGCGCCTCGGCCGCGCGGCTCCGGAGCGACACCGCGAGGGCGAGCTGCCCGCGCGCGCGATGCAGGTTGTGCGCGGCGCGCGAGCCGAACTTGGGGTTCCACCCGAAGTATCGGTTCTCCCACACGTCGCGGCAGAAGCGGCTCGCGAGCTCGAGGCAGATGCGCTCGATCCCCGACACCAGGGCCTCCGCCTCCTCGTCGGTGATGGCGCGCACCGAGAGATAACCGGACGCGGAAGCCTCGAAGACATCGAGGTCGAACCACGGCTCCGCCGAGTCCTCGCCGACGGGGTTGCACCAGCTCCGCCAGGCGTCGCCCAGCTCGACGTCGAGCGACAGGCGCGCGAGGGTGTCGAGATCGATGAGGCACACGCCGCGCCCGTCGGCGTCGAAACGGAGGTTGCTCAGCTTCAGGTCGCCGTGGGCGTGCCGTTCGGGCAGGTCCATCCGACCGGCCCACGTGCGCCACGCTTCGAGGATGCCGTCGGCCACTTCGAGGCCGAGCCCCGGCCGCATCGCCCGCTCGAGCGAGTCCATGTGGGCGACGGTGTTGTGCGCCCCCGGCCGAACGTGGCGGTAGGACCAATCGAGGTCGTCGACCGCCGTGTGGAAGCGGGCCACGAGCGCCCCCGCCTCCCGCGCGCGCGCCGGACCGTCGACCCGTTGCACGGTGACGCCCGGCACCCAGGTCATCACCCGCCAGATCTCCCCCTCGGGGGTGATGTGACACAGCTCGCCCGTGTCGGTGGGGACGAGCCGGGGCGTGACGAGGCCCCGGGCCGCGACGTGCCGGGTGACCGCGTCGATGTCCTGGTGCACCGTGGGCGCGAACACCCGCGCGTTGACACGCTGAACGGCGTACACCGGAGGATCGCCCGCGGTGTACGTGTCGTTGATGAGCCCGCCGTCGGCGAACGGCGTGACGGGCAGCCCCGTGAGCGCCGACCAGGCGCGGACGGGGACCGCGCTCATTCGAAGTCGGTCTGAGCGGAGTTTCCGCCCATCGAGCCGACCGCGAGGAACACGACCGCGGCCACCGCGCTCAAGCAGCAGCAGGAGCCGCTGACCGCGTTGACGATGCCGGCGATTCCGCTGACGGCGGTGGTGATGGGCGCGAGCTCGACCGCCATGTCGGCCGGGATGGCCGTGAGCACGATGGACAGCCCAAAGCTCATGAAGAGGTACAGGCCGAAGAACATCAGCGCGAGACAGCCGAAGCAACCAGCAGCGTACTTCAAGGGGAGACTCCGTTTCGGGAGCGCGAGGCTACCTCAGTCGCGACCGAGATGGCAGGGGATCGGGCGAAATTCTTCCGTATGGGCGGGCCGGCAGCCCGACACACCGTGACTTGTCAAGACCCGGACACGTCAATACACATGACGGCAATATCGAGGCCCCCCATGAATCGTGCCCTGCTCCTGCCCCTCGTGCTCGTGCTCGGTTGCAAGGCGTGCGACAAGAACGTCGCGGACCCGCCCGTCGTCGAGCCTACGACCGTCGGCGAACCGTCGAAGCCGAAGCCGGTGCCCGTCGAGGTGCCCGAGCCGGTGCAGCGCATGGCGCGCAACTTCGAGCGCGTGTTCTTCGAGTACGACGCCAACACGCTGAGCGCCGAGGGCAAGGCCGCGCTCGACGCCAACGCGGCGATCATGAGCGAGTTCTCGTCGATCACCCTGGAGATCCAGGGCCACGCCGACGAGCGGGGCACGACGGACTACAACATCGCCCTCGGGCAGAAGCGCTCCGACGCCGCGGTCAAGTACCTCCTCGCCAAGGGCATCAGCGCGAGCCGCGTGAAGAGCATCTCCTACGGCGAAGAGCGCCCCCTCGACGGCCAGAGCTCGGAGCAGGCCTGGTCGACGAACCGCCGGGTGGAGTTCCGCATCAACTACAAGCCGCAAGACCTGGACGTGCGCGGCACCACGGATTGATTGGGCTGGTCGACACCCACTGCCACCTCGACGACGTGCGATACGCGGCGGATCGCGCCGACGTCATCGGGCGCGCCGCGGCGGCCGGGGTGCGCGCCCTCGTCGTCCCGGGGACGGCGGAGGACCAGTGGGAAGCCGTGCGGGCCCTCGCCGCGGCGACGTCGGCCGTCCGGCTCCACGCCGCCGTCGGGACCCACCCGCACGAGCTGCCGCGCACGCGCGCGGTCCCCCGAGATGTGTCGCATGTGTCAGCCGTGGGAGAGTGCGGGCTGGACGGCAAGACCCCGGTGCCGATGGACGAGCAGGTGGCGGTCCTCGCCGGGCACCTCGGTGTCGCGCGCGACGCGGGCCTCCCGGTGCTCCTGCACTGCTACAAGGCGCACCCGGCCATGCTCGCCCTGCTGCGCCGCTACGCCCCCGTGCGCGGCGTCCTGCACAGCTACTCCGGCGGCGCCGAGCTGGTGGACGCCTACGTCGCCTGCGGCCTCCACCTCAGCTTCGCGGGGGCCATCACCTGGGAGAACGCCCGTAAGCCGCTGGACGCCCTGCGCCGCGTGCCGTTGGAGCGCCTGCTGTTCGAGACGGACGGGCCCGACCAGTGCCCACGCCCCCACCGTGGACGGAACGAACCGTCGTTCCTGCCCTTCATCGTCGCGGCGGCGGAGCGCGTACGCGGCGAGCCGCTCGCCGATGTGTCGATACGCAACGCGATCGACCTTGGGTTCGGGCCCTGGCCGCTCAGCGCTTCTTCTTGAGCGACCAGTTCCAGGTGAAGTCGACCCAGGGGAGTGGGATCACCACCGCCGCGTCGGGCGGCGCGATCACCACGAGGCCGAGGTCGGTGGAGAACTTCGGGCCGAACAAGCGCACACCGCCGCTCGGCACGAGGAACACGCCGTTCCCGAACGCGAGATCGCCGGTCATGAACCAGTTCTCGGTGATGAGCGACACCGTCGGCGACACGCGGTGCGCGCCCGCCGCGACGACGATCACCCCGTCGCCCTCGGCATCGGTCGCGAACACGGAGCCGACGTCCAGGGTCACGTGAGAGTCCTGGGAGCCCACCGTGGCGCCGCCGAACACGAAGCCGCCGAAGGTGCCCCCCGGGAGCAGGAAGGCCTGCGCGCCTACCGCGAACCGGACCGGAAACTCGACGGACTCGGGCAAGCCCACTTTGGCGGCGACGATCCCGACGGACGCGGACGGAACGAACAGCAACGGCACCACGGTGCCGACCTGGACGTCGAGGAAGTCCGCGGCGCCGATGCTCACCGTCGTGAACGCGAGCTCTTTCTGCGAAAGGTACCCGTTGCCCTGACCGAGCATGCGCGCCGTGGGCGCGTAGAAGTAGCGGCTGCCGTTCGGATCCGGCGGCCAGGTCGAGCGGTCTTTCGGGTCGACCGGCCGGGGTGCCGGGGCGGCCGGGGTCGTCGGCGCCGGCGTCGGAGCGTCCGCCAGGGCGTCCGCTCGCGGCGCGGTGAGCGGGTCGCAGACGGACGCCGCCGCGAGGCCGACGGGCACGATCGTGCGCACCGCGCCGAGCGGCACGACGAGCTCCGCCCCGGAGGTGAGGCGCAGGCGATAGCCCTCGTCGACCGGCGTCACTTCGGCGCGCAGCACCTGCCCGTCGGTGAACACGACCGCGCGGAGCTGGGCCGCCGAGTAGTCGGGGGTGCGATTGACGTCGAGCGCGCGATCGACGTCGCCCGGAGGCGGGCCTTCAGGCGTGGTGGGCGTGGAGACGGCGGGTTCCTCGGCGAACGCGAGGGCGATCCCCAGGAGGTTCGTGTACATGCCCGTTCCGTAGCGCGCTCCGGGCTACCGACGCAACTGACGCTCCTCCCACGCCGCGTGACGTTCGAGGATCGCCTCCTGAACCAGCTGACGCACGAACCGGTGTCGCGGCTGTGTCGTGTATCGGGGGTGCCACACCGTGAGCATCGGGATCGTCGGCAGCGGGAGCGGCGCCTCGGCGGAGACCACGCTGTCGTCGAGCCCGTACGCCACCTCTCCGGGCACGATCGCCACCAGCTCCGAGCGCGCCACCATCTGCGCCACCAACGGGAACGACGGCGCCGACGCGGCGACACGCCGCTTTCGCCCGCGTGTGGCCAGCAGGTCGTCCACGAAGCCCCACCCGCCGCCCGCGAACGACACGATCGCGTGCGGGCGGGCGAGCCACGCCTCGAAGTCGGTCGGAAGGCCCGCCCGTCGTGACGCGATCAGCACGAAGCGCCGCGTGTACAGGGGGCGCACCACGAACTCGCTGAGGTCCACCGCGCCCGCGGTGCCTGGGAGCGCCGAGAGGTCCGGCGCGATCGCCACGTCGAGCTCGCCCCGCCGGCCCTCCGCCACGCTCTGGGCGCTCACGCCGCGGAACCGCACGTCCAGCCCCGGCGCCGACGCCGCGAGGCGCTCCACGATCCGGTCGGCGAACGCCAGCAGCGCCTCGTCGCCCATCGCCAGCACCACCTCGCCCGTGGCCGTGGCCGCGTCGAACGGCAACGGAGGCTCCAGCACCTGACGGATCGACCGAAGCGCCTCCTCCACCGGCCCCGCCAGGGCGCGCGCGCGATCCGTCACGATGAACCCGCGGCCAGCGCGGACCATCAGCGGGTCGCCCAAGGTCTCCCGAAGGCGCGCCAGGGTGCGGCTCATCGCCGGCTGCGTCAGGCCCAGGTCGGCCGCGGCGGCGGTCACGCTCTCGCGCGCCAGCAGCCGCTCCAACGCCACGAGGAGGTTCAGATCCACGCTCCGCAGGTCCGTCACTCCGCCCCCATACATGCCCACGCGGCATGACTCACATACCAATCATGCATTGGAGCGCCAGTGTCCGCCAGCGTATTGAGATGGGGCAACGGAGGTCATCGTGTTTCACGTCGTGTTCGGCGCCGGCCAGGTCGGCAGTTCTCTCGCTCGTCTTCTCGCGTCTCGCGGCCACCGCGTCCGCGTCGTCCGTCGCTCCGACGCGCCGGTCGGCCCGGGCATCGAGGTGCTCGCCGGCGACGCGCGCGACCCCGCGTTCGTCCTCGAAGCCACTCGGGGCGCGCACGCGGTGTATCACTGCATCAACCCCTCCGCGTACACCAAGGCCGCGTGGAGCGCCGAGTTCCCCGCGTTCGGCGCCGCGCTCATCGACGCGGCGATCGCCAACGAGGCGCGGCTCGTCTGCCTCGACAATCTGTACGCCTACGGCCCCACCGACGACGCGCGCACCCCCGACTCGCCCATGCGCCCCTCCGGCGTCAAAGGTAGCGTGCGCGCCGACTGGGACGCCGCGCTCCGTGACGCCGCCGCGACCCGCGGCCTTCGGTTCGTCGCCGGCCGCGCGGGCGACTTCTTCGGCCCCGGCGCGCTCGACCAGTCCCTCCTGAGCATGAACGCCGTGCGCGGCCTCGCCGCCGGCCGCATGGTGTGGCTCATCGGCGATGCCAAGGCCTCCCACGCCTTCAGCTACGTGCCGGACGTCGTCGACGCCCTCGCCGCGTTCGGGGAGGCCGGTCCCGACGTCGAGGGGCGCGTGTATCACTTCCCGATCCACCAGCTCACACCGGCACAGCTCGTGTCTCACATCGCCGAGGCCCTCGGCGTGCGCCCACGTTGGGCCGCGCTGCCCCCCTGGCTCATCGGCCTGCTCGGCGTCGTCCTCCCGTTCTTCGGCGAGCTCGGCGAGACCCTCTACCAGTGGGACCGCCCGTTCCTCGCCGATGACGCCGCGTTCCGCGCGCGGTTCCCCGGGCTTGGCCGGAGCACTCCGAGCGCGGCGCGCGAGATCGCGGCGGCGTTGGCCTGACGCTCAGCGGTCGAGGCGCACGCCGTCCACGTAGCGGACCACGCCGAGGCCGTCGGAGGGCCCGCGCGTGGTCCAGCCCGGCACCACCACCGTCAGGTCGCTCAGCTCCGTCGCACCGAACGCCGTCATCGGCAGCGCTGCGCTCACGATGCGGCCCCGGCGTCCCGCCGGCAGCACCGTCTGGTCGCGCTCGAAGCGCGTCACGTTCGGCAGCTCGTCCGTCGCCTGCGCGACCACCACCACCTCGTCCACCGCCACATCCGCTGCGACCATCGTTGCCTCCGACAGTGACATTCTGGTGTCGCCGCCGGGAGACCCGCAAGCGAAATCACGCGAGGTTGTGGAACACCTTCTGCACGTCGTCGTCCTGCTCCAGCCGGTCGACCAGCGCGAGCACCTCGGCCGCGGCCTCTTCGTCGAGCTCGACCACCGCCGTGGGGATGTACTCCGAGCCCGACGACATCACCGTCAGCTTCCGGTCCTCGATCGCCTTCGTCATCGTGCCGAAGTCGGTGAAGCCGCAGCGCACCACGATCGACGCCTCGCCCTTCTCCGTGGTGCTCTCGCCCATCTCCTCCAGCCCGAAGTCGATCAGCTCGAGCTCCAGGCTCTCCGCGTCGACGCCTTCCGGCGCGAGGTGGAACACGCCCATCCGCTTGAACTGGAACGCCACGGCGCCCGAGCTCGCCATGTTTCCGCCGCCGCGGTTGAAGTGCACGCGGACGTTCGACACCGTGCGCGTCGGGTTGTCCGTGGCGCTCTCGACGAGGATGGCGACGCCGTGGGGCCCGTAGCCCTCGTACACCACCTCTTCGTACGCCTCGGCCCCCTGCCCCGACGCCTTCTTGATAGCGGCTTCCACCTTGTCTTTCGGCATGTTCACCGCGCGCCCGTTCTGGATCGCGCGACGCAGCGACGGGTTGCTCTCGGGGTTCGGCCCCCCCTGCCGCACCGCCATCGCAATTTCGCGGCCCACGCGGGTGAAGGCCTTCGCCATCTTGTCCCACCGCGCCATCATCGTCGCCTTGCGCGTCTCGAAAATCCGGCCCATCTTCCCGTCCTCCGCCGCAGTGCCCCCACCGCGGCACGCCCTTAGCCCGGACCGCGGGAGGGGGCGAGCGCCCCCCGCGCGCCACGCCGTCACGAGATGCGCTTGACGCGCCGCGAAGGGTGAGCTAAGAGGCTGGCGCTTTTCCCGCTTAGCTCAGTTGGTCAGAGCAACGGACTGTTAATCCGTGGGTCGGTGGTTCAAGTCCACCAGCGGGAGCCATCTTGTCCTGTAGCAAGAACCGAACCCGACCCGGGCCCGGTTCGGCCGGTTGAGGGGCTGGTTCCGGTGTTAACCGAGCCGCCCTTCCCGCCCGCGGTGCCGCCGCCCTTCTTCCGGGGCGCCTGACCGACCTCGGCGTCGCCGCCGTCGGTGGTCAGGTCGCCGCCGCCGTGATGGCCAGCGGGGAAGACGTACTCGATGGTGAGGGTGCGCTCCCTCACCTCGATGCGCTTGATCCACGCCCGCAGGAACGCACGACGCGCGGCCACGCTCCCGTGGTCGAGCAGCTGGCGCATCTCCTCGACGTGCCGGCGGACCCGGGCCTCGCCGATCAGGATCGGCTCGTCGCGGGAGGTGTCGTGGAGGTCGGCCCGCTTGGCTTCGAGCTGCGTGACCGTCTCCTTCCACTGCTTGATGCGCGGGCCCGCGATCTCCGGCTCAAGGTGCCCGGTCTCCAGCGAGTTGTAGAGCCGGTCGAGCCGCTTCCGGGCGTCGTCGAGCTTGGCTTCGACCGCCTCGACCTCCCCGCTCGCGGCCTTGCCTCGGGCGAGGATCTCCGCGTTGGTCTGGGCCAGGAGCATCGTGATGTGCTCTTCCGTGAGCACGCCGGAGCGAAGGCGATCGGAGACCGCCGCCTCGGCGGCTTGCCGGTTCAGCAGCTTGCCGTCGCAGGCCTCCGGGCCGCACTTCATGCGCTTCGCGCACCAGTAGTAGTGGACGGTTCCCGACTTGGCCGGGTGACCGATCAGCACCGAACCGCAGCCGGCGCAGCGGAGCAGGCCGGAGAGGAGGTAGTTGCCATTGAGCGTCCTCGGGTGGATCTGCTCCCGCGTGCGCGTCTTGATCAGCGCCTGCACCGCGACGAAGTCCTCAGCGGAGACCAGCGCCGGGTGGGAGTCCTCGACGCGGATCGGCTCGACCAGTTCGCCGTCCTTGCGACGCTCGGTCTTGACCCCCCACACCCTGATGCCGGTGTAGGCGACGTTGCGCAGGATGTTGAGCACGGTGGAGACCGACCAGTGCTTCGCCCGGTGTGTCAGGATCCCCTCGGCGTTCAGGGCGCGGCGGATGCTGTTCGCGCCCTCGCCGTCGAGACACATCCGAAACATGCGCTGCACGATCGGCGCCATCACCGGATCGGGCGCGAGCACGCCTTTCGGTGACTCACCGCTGCCTTTCCGCTGCACCGTGTACCCTGTGGGTACCGTGCCGCCGTTGTAGAAGCCCAGGCTCGCGTTCTTCCGCATGCCGCGGGAGGTGTCCTCGCCGAGGGCCTCGCTGTAATACTCGTCGAACGCCTCGATGATGCCTTCCATGAGGCGGCCGCTGGCGTTGTCCTCGTGCGGCTCGTTGAGCGAGACCACGAGCACCCCGAGTTTGCGGAGCTGGGTCTTGTAGATCGCCGACTGGTAGCGGTTCCGCATGAACCGGCTCAGCTTCCACACGATGATCCGGTGGAAGGGCACGGGCTTCTTGGTGCGGACAACCCGCATCATCTCCTGGAACTGCTTCCGATCATCGTTCTTGCCGGTGAAGGCCGAATCGACGAACTCGGCCGCGACTTCCCAGCCCTGGCGCTTCGCCTCGGCGCGCGCGGCGTCGAGTTGGGCGGGGATGGACAGCTCCTTCTCGGCCTGCTTGGTGTCGGAGCAGCGAGCGTAGATCGCGACGTTGACGGGCTTGCGGATGATGGCGGTCATGACTTTCCCTGTGCCTTGTGGATGAGTCGCAGGAGGTACTCGCGCGGGTTTTCCTGCACCGTGAGCTTCAATGCCCACTCGATCCATTGCCGCTTCAGGCGGTTGGGGACGTAGTGGAGCAGGTCGGACGTGAACAGGGTGGGCTTGATCTGCGCGTCCATCAGCATCGCGGCAAACTCGGCTTCGGTGGTGTCGGCCACCTTGGCGTCGTCGGGCACGTCGACCCGGACGCCGGCCTGGGTCAGCATCTCGGCCCGGTCCACCGCGTACAGGTCGGCCATCTTGAACAGGCGGTCGACGCTCGGCGCGCTCGCGTAGCCTCCCGTTTCGAGGCGAGAGACGTAGGCCGCCGAGACGCCGAGGTGGGGAGCGGCCTGGCGGATGGACAGGCCCGCGTCCTCACGGGACTTCCGGAGGAAGGCGGCGAAGTGCGGGTTCGGGTTCCACAGGAAGGTCGCCAGCCCCGGCGGGCCTTCGAGCATCATCTCGAAGAGGCGATCCGAGCCAGCGTGCTTGGTGTGGACCGAGCGCGGGTCGGTCACCAGATCGGTGAACACCTCCCGCAGGAACGGGTCAGGGGCGATGCGCCCCTTCCCCCGCTTCGCGTTCCGATTGTCCTTCGCCCTCAGGGCCCGGGCGTCCTCGGAGATCGCAACCGATGCACGTGCGCCGGCCGGGCCGCCGGGGGCTGCGCTCGCGGGAGCGTCGGGGGCCGGGGCCTCCGCCAGCGGGGGCTTCGGCGGGTTGCGGATGGGAGACTTCTTCGCCATGCCCACCCTGTACACCGATGTTCACTGGTGTGCAACACGTCGATTCACATTCCTCTTGCTGACGTGCCTGACCCGATGTACAGGTAGCGTATCTGGATGATGCAGGACCTGCACCACCGAGATCACCACCTTCCCGCCCTCCCGAGTCCCACCATGATCCGCCGCCTCTTCCTCCGCCCCGAACGCATCCGCGCCATCATCGATCAGCAGCACCTCACGCAGGCCCAGGTCGCCGAGCGCATGGGCTTCACACGCTCCTATTGGTCGCAGCTGCTCAACGGCCGACGCCCCCTCGCGCCGACCACCCGCCGTCGCCTGCTCGACTCCGGCGTCTTCGCCAACTGCGTCGAGGATGATCTCTGGGAGCGCCTCGAAGTCCCGATGCGCGAGGCCAGCTGATCATGGCCGTCGTCCTCACCCCCGCGCAGGAGACCGCACGCCGAGAGGCGATCCGCGCGCTCGCCGTGCTTCTGGCCCTGGAGATCACCGGGCAGAACCACGACGACGGCGAAGCGCCGATGCCGTGCTCGCTCGCTGAGGCTGGCGAGCCGCTCGCGGCGGCCAACTCCCCCTTCCCGGAGAGCGAGTCCGACGCGCACGGCGCGTAGCCCGCTTCCGCCCCAATCCAGCCTTCTACCGTCGAGATCCCGATGGACGCCATCCGTCTGCCCGCCACCCGCCTCCACGTCTCCGCGTTCGACAACGCATGGGACAACCAGCCGAAGCCGCGCGAAACCACCGTCGCCGGACTCGTCCGTGCGCTGACCACGTTCCCGGTCCTCGCCGTGGAGAACAAATTGGCGTTGCCGGCGTGGTCGCCCGCGCGCTTTCGCCGGGGGGCGGCGCGGAAGGCGGGTGCCGTGGAGGACGTGTCCTGCCTGGTGCTGGACTTCGACGCCGGGGATCCCGATGACGCGCTCGCCGTGTGGGCAGACCACCTCGTCGTGATGCACACGACCTGGTCGCACACGCCCGAGGCGCCGAGGTTCCGCCTCGTGGTGCCGCTCGCCCGGCCGGTCCCGTTGATGTCGTGGGCGCGGGCCTGGGCCTGGGCGGTGGAACGAGCGCCGGGTGCCGACGTCGCGTGTAAAGACCCGTCCCGCCTGTACTTTCGGCCGGCGCTGCCCCGACCGGACGCACCGCATCATACCGAGGTCCGGGTCGGGGCGCTTCTGGAGGTGTTGGATGTGTTGCCGGAGCCTCCCCCGGCCCCGCCTGCGGTCCGCCTCCACGCCCCTGAGCTTTGCGTCCCGGCCCGCCTGCGGGACAGCGCCGTTCGCGGCCGACTCCTGACCGATCCCGAGAGCCGGGAGCGCGCCGCCTTCGACGCGGGAGCCACGATCACCGGTGAGATGGGCCTGCGACGAGCCACAGGCGTCGTTTGCCCCGCGTGCGGCCGAGCGTCGGTCTGGTTCTACCTCGCACCGACCCGGCTCCGCCGCGCGCGCTGCAATCACCGCTCGACATGCGGCTGGACCGGCGGGATCGAGTTGCTGCTCGCGGGTGCGGCATGAACGCCGCCAACACCGCGATGGTGCTCGGCCCTGCCGCGGTGAAGGCCGCTGGCGTCGTCGTCGACCGAGAACCCGACTTCGACGTGCAGCACGGGCTCGACAAGACCGAGAAGGGCAAGCCGGTCGCGTCGATCCGCAATGCGGCGCACATCCTGCAACACGACGAGCGCTGGTCGGAGCGGCTGCGATGGTCGCAGCTTCACGACGAAGCGCACCTCGACGGGGAGGCGCTCACCGACGACCGGGAGACCGAGCTGGCGATCTGGCTCGACGACGTCTACGGGCTGCGCGTCTCGCCCGAGACCCTCAACCGGGCCACCGCGTACGTCGCCCACCGCTCCCCCTACGATCCTGTCCGCGACTACCTGAACGGCCTCGCCTGGGACGGCGTGCCGAGGCTGCCCGAGCTGCTCCCCAGGTACTTCTCCGCCGAGGACACGCCGCTGAACCGCCGCTTCGGCGTGGCGTTCATGGTGAGCGCCGTCGCCCGCGCGTTCAAGCCGGGGTGCAAGGTCGACACCATGCTCGTCCTCATCGGCGGGCAGGGCCAGCAGAAGTCCACGACGATCGGCGCGTTCGTCCCCGACGAGGCTTGGTTCGCCGACACGACGCTCGACCTAAACTCCAAGGAGGGCTTCCTCCAGATCAAGGGCGTTTGGATTTACGAAGTCGCCGAGCTGAACGCGCTCCGGCGTACGTCGAACGAGCAGGCGAAGGCCTTCCTGTCGAGCCGAGTCGACCGTTTCCGTCGGCCGTACGGCCGCCACATCGAGGCCCACCCCCGCCGGGTGGTGCTCGTGGGCTCGGCGAACCGGGATGAGATCCTCACCGACGACACCGGTGGCCGTCGTTTCTGGCCGGTGCGCGTCGGCGCAATGGACGCTGCCGGGATCGTCGCGATGCGCGATCAGCTCTGGGCGGAGGCCGTCGCCCGCTACCGCGACGGTGAGACGTGGTGGCTCAATCGCGAGGAGGAAGCTTGGCTCAAGGATGCCCAGCTCATGCACGAGGAGCCGGACGCCTGGGAGCCGCGTCTTGAGGGTTGGGTCGTCCACCAGGACGCGCCGTTCACCGTGGAGCAGGCCCTCGCCGACGGGCTCGGCCTTCCGTTCGATCGGTGGGACAAGAAAGTGCGGCAGCGCGTGGGCCGCGCTTTGTCTCGGCTGGGATGCACGAAGACGCGCCCGCGGAGCGTGGAGAAGGCGCGCGCGTGGTGCTGGGAACGGCCTCCGAGCATGGACCCCGCGAAAAACAATGGAGCGTCGTAGCGAAATGGTGCGGTCCATGCTGCCGCCGACGTGGACCGGGGTGGACCGCGTGGACCCGCGGTCCATGCGGTCCATGTCCCGCGGAGCATGGACCACTGAAATCAACGAGGAACTTTCAGCGCTTCTCGCGCGGTCCGGGTGGTCCGGGTCGTTGCGAGGGGTGCGAAACAGCGCGGCGTGAGCCGCAAAGGAGTGAGCAGATGCCCTGGTACATCCATACGGACGACGACGGGGACCAGACCAAGTTCTGGTCCGACGAGGAGATCGAGACCGACGAGGAGGAAGCGCCCGACGACGAGGACGGCGAGGACGAGGAGGATGACGACGACGACTCGGATGACGGCGACGTGGAGGAAGATGCGTCGGAGGCCGAGGAGTCGAACAAGGACACCCCGGAGCAGTACGCCCGCGTCGAGGCGTTCTACAACGCGGAACGGGCGGCGGTCCGCCGGATCGACGACGCGGCTGAGCTTCGGCTCAAGCGCCAGTCCTATGAGAACGCCCTGCAGACGCCGAATCCGTCGCAGATCGGGCTCATGCGCGTCCGCGACCTGCTGCGCCTCGTGGAGCAGCGCGAGCTGGACCTCCGGGCGAAGCGGCTCGCCGATCGGAAACGCTGATGGCCACGCTCGACCAGGTGTTCGCCCAAGAGTCCGCGTGGATCGCCGCGTGTGACGACGTGGACGCGCTCCTCGACAAAATCAACGACTGGCAGGACGACGTTCGTGAGGCCGAGGCTCACGGGCGCCACCTCGTGCGGATGCGCGCGGGGGACCTGGTCGAGCTCGCCCGAAAGCGGGTGGTGAGGCTGAAGGCGGTGGAGATCAAGGGGGAGAGGCTCCGCTCCCAACCGGCGACGCCGACGACCCGGACGGAGCCGGCGCCCAACGCGGTGGTGAAGGAGGCGCCCCGCTACGACGACTCCGCCGACAAGCTGGCCAAGCTCCAGGCTGAGCTCGATGCGAGCCGTGCGTCACAGCGCAAGGCGGAGCGAGAGCGGGCGGTCGCGGACGCGCTCGCCATCACGCAAGCCGGGGAGGCCGCGGCGGCGAAACGAGCCGCCGACGAGGCGAAGAACGCCCTGGCTCGCCAGCGGAATGCCGCTGCAGCGACGAGCCCAGCTCGGCAGCAGGGCGCAGCGCCCACGGGCACCACGTCGCAGCGCACGGAACCGGCGGCAGCCGCGCGGGTGCGGACGGCGCCGACGTCGGCGCCACAGAACGCGAGCGGCAAGCCGGCACTGGATCTACGTCGTGTGCAGGCAGATCCGCCGGCCTCGCGCGCGGCTCCCGCCCGGCCGGCCGCGCGTACGCCGAATTCGCCTCCCGCCGCCGCCGACCCGCGTGCCAAACCGGCACCGACCCAGTCGGACCTCGCGCGCGCCATCGGCGACGCCTTCGTGGCCAAGCTCGCTGAGAAACCACCGACCCACGACCTCGCGAAGTCCGACCGTGAGGCGATGGAGTCGGCAGGCCGGTTCCCGCTCCCCGGCCCGAAGAACCCGACGGGTCCGTGGCGCCCCGACGACGACTGGCCCGAGGAGTGGACCCTCACGGGCTACGACCTCGTGGTGTTCCGGCGGCGCATCCAGGTCACGCAGAAGGTGCTCGCCGGGCAACTCGGCGTGGAGCAGGGCACCATCTCGAAGGCCGAGACCGCCCTGAAGGCGAAGCTCGGGCCGACGCTGCAGGTCGCGCTGCGGAAGGCGATCAGCGACGTGAACAAGAGTCCGGCGCAGCCACGGCGCGAGGGGTCGTAGGGCGGGAGGCGGCGGCCGGGCCAGGAATATTCCGATTCCGTGGGTGGAATATTCCCAGGGAATATGCCGCTTACCGCGGAATGTTGCGGCGACGGCCGGGGGGCGGCAAGTACCAGGACGCAGGACGCGTCAGTCAGTGCCTCCCCACGAACAACCTCCTCGAGCCCGAGAGTGCCGAACGAGCTTGCCCAGCCTCCGCCAACGCCTCGATCTCGGACAACTGCTCGACAGCGACACGGCCGGCCCGGATGAGCGCCACGCGATGGGAGGCACGTAGGTCGCTCGCGAGGTTGCCCCCCGACACGGGATCCACCACTACGACGGGTGCGCGGGACGCGGTGCCCGCCCCGAGAGCCAGCCGACGGTTGGCCGGCTGACCCGCGATCTCCGCGAAGAAGTTGTACACTAGGCCGTCGAGCGTGTCCGGTCGGCTGAGAACCGCGTCCACCACCAGCGTCTCCACGGCGAACGACCGCAGCGGGGCGTGCTGACCTCGAGCACGCCGCCAACCCTTGAGGAGGCGAACCACGATCCCGGCATGAGGGGCGAGTTGCTTCGCGCGCGTCAGCCGCGACTTCGTCGTCGCAGGATCTGTAGGGATCCAGCGGTCAGATCCATGTTCAGGGATGAGGAGCCGTCCCTGCTCCCGAACCGCAGGAACGAGGTCGATGCGAAATCCGGTTGCCGGATACTCGACGCCGACGCTGTGATCTTGGGCGCGGACCACAATTGTGCCCTGGTTGACCAGTCCCTGTCGCCGGGACTCGATCGCACCTGCCATTCTCTGAATCGTGTCCCGGGGCGTCCGAGGAGTTCCGCGCGTCGTGAGGAGCGCCTGTGGGTCCAGGACGACGAGTTTGTCGAGATCCCGGAAGCCGCGTAGCGCGGTTCCCCGGCTCATCGACCCGTGGTCGATGATCTCCACCACGCGGTACATCCACGCCCCGCCGCGATGCAACTCCGCGATGAGGCGATTGGCCCGTCCCTCGGCCTCAGCGACCTCAGCCGCGTCGGGGCGAAGCTCTTCGTCGGTCGCGCGAAGCACCGCAGCGAGCGGCGAGTCGGCGCCAGCAGCCCGCCGAGTCACGGCCGTGCCCATGAAATCAGCAGGTCCTTCGCGTGATTCACGACATACGTGGACAGCTTTCGAAGCGTGTCGTCGTCGGCACGACGCACTGCTTCGACGAAGTCGGCGGGCTCGAAGTTTTGCGGAAGACGCGGAATCCGCGCGACCCGTCCGTGCAAGCCGACCGCCAACGTCGTGTCCTGCGTAGCGGCGTCGACGAGCTTGTCGAAGCGAGAATCGAGATGTCCACGCAGCGGGCCGAGTTCGACAAAAAGCCTGGCATCGAACAGCGACCGCACGTGCGCTGGTGTGGTCACCGCCGCAGCGCGTGCGCGCTGAAGGTGCCAGATGAGATAGCGGCGGAGCCGCCGCTCGGGAAGGACAACCAGCGTAGCGGAACCCTGCTCCATCCGGTCGAACGCACGCATAGCCTCGATGTGAGCATCGATGAACGTCGCCAGCGCCGTCCCCAGCTTCGTGCCTCGTCCGGCGGAGCCGACCATGGACTCGTGCAGCACCGCGGTGGCGATCGCGAAGGCGTCGGCCCAGAAGTCGGCCTCCTCCAACACGACACCGGTTCTCCCGACGCCTTGATAGTTGTGCGATCCGATACCTTGATCCTCATGAAGGACCTCGTGAAGGGTGAAGAGCTGGCCCACCCGGCGAAGCGCATCTGAGTCCAAAGGTGCGAGCGGATGAAGCAGGCCGTGCCCGATTCGCAGCTCGTTCCCGAGTGTGTCGATATCAAAGGCGCCATCAGTGGCCGCACCAGGAAGCTTCAAGGCACGGATCCGCTCCAGAACGGCGGCGCCTAACGTCCGCGTCTCCTCTTCATCGCGGGCCAAGCCACGCGGGACGTGGACTTGGTCGACCTGCAGATCGCGCTGAAGCGCCTCGAGCCCCGAACGGAGCGCCTCGAACGCCGCTGCGCGGCGGTTTTGCGACGCCGGATCGTCGGGGGGCGTGACCTCCCTCACGACAACGATCGGCAGGGAGAGTACTCTTGCGTAGGGGCCAGCCACGTACTCAGTAAGGTCGATTGTGCGGCCATCGGCGAGGTACTGGTTCGGGTTCAGTGCCAGGCCCGCGGCAAGCGCCAGCGACGATGGACCGGCGAGAAACACGGTGACGCCGGTCCTGTACGGGAATGTGGAGACCAAATCCACGAACAGCCGGGCTGCGTCGTGGACGATCCCGCCGATGTTGGACTGATCGACGGTCGTGCTGGCCGCCGTGAGCCGCGCGATCCCGACCAGGTCGTCGCCATGGGCCTGGATCACGTTGCGGATGGCCTCTCGCGGGGGCTCGGGGACCTGCGTCGACAGGAAGACTGCGACGCGGCCCGTGCCGTCCGCGGGAGACCCCGGGTTCAGACCTGCAGCTGCAAGCACGGTCGCCGTGCCTGCGGTCGCGCAGAGATCGAGCACATCCCAGGTGCCAGGCTGGTTCCGTCGCTGCTGCACGGAAACTACCTGCATGAGCCGGGTGTCCAGGTACGTGCCGATGGCGAAGAACACCGAGAGGGGTGCGAACCCCCCGACGTAGACCTGGGGAGGTGCGCCGTCCGTAGGCAGCAGGGTCCGCGCGCGCTCGGCAAGCGAGAGAATGGCCGCCGCGAGGCTGTCCCAGTCCAGCCGGTCACGCGGCACGCCGGGTCGGCGTTCGTAGCCGAAGTCCGTCAGGCGGAGAACGTGGCGGTGCCTGCGCTCATGGGGCACCCGCTGAAGCACGCCACTCTCGTCGGCAGCGGCGTCTACGTCCAGCAAGAGGATGATTTGATCGGGGCTACTCACGTAGAATCTCCGGTTTAGACTTGGGGGCGCTCCCTACGACGGGCACCGAGGGCGCCATTCGGCTCGGATCTCTGAGGGTACGCTCCAAAGCACGCAGTTCGGCAGCTTCGGCCTCGCCCCACGCGCCGACTCGGTCCGGGTCCCCGCACACCGGGCACCCAGGCCGGCGCTCGTACGGCTCCCACCGGGCCTGGAGCGGCCCGTCGAAGCCCCGGCCACCTGCGTTGCTCCAGACGAGGTGGTGGCCTGGGGCGTCGGCGTACTCTGGGCTGCCATTGTTCAGCCGGCTGAGGGTCTGGAGCACGAATCGAGAGGCGTTGAGCGCGACGAGTTCCACATCGATCCCAAGGCCGGGAATGCCCGGCTGGCGGTACCCGGCAAGCGCGGGCTGCGTGGTTCCGATGTCCTCGTTCAACCGGAAGAACCGTTCGGGCTCGGCCCGGTAGCCGTCAAGGACGCATTGGTAGCAGGCGCTCTCCAACGGGATCACGCGGAAGATGCGCCCGTGCTCGGCGGCGCCGAGTACGCTCGCGTAGATCACGGGCGCGCGATGCTGGACGGCGAGGTCGTTGATCGCGCGCTCAACTTGATCGTCGGCCGTGGTGACAACCACGAGGGTCTTCGCCTGGGCGAGTAACGCTTCGAATGCCGCGCTGGCCTTCGGGATGCCGTCCCAGAGCGGGCTTGACGCGTGGGTGTCCACGGTTGCCCATGGATTCCGGTCGAGGATGGCAGCCTTCACCGCGAGCGGTTTGGGGCAGTAGATGCCGCCAAGGCCGAGGGCATGTCGCACGACGTTCTCGGCGCGGAGAACATCTGGATCATAGAGGGTAAAGCGAGAAACACCCGATCGAGCCAGGTGAGCCGCCACCGAACTCCCGAGCGAGCCGAGCCCCACCAGCACGACATTCCAGTCGCCAAGCGTCTCGCGGCCGGACATCGCGCCGTCGACACGCGCGAAAAGCGAATCGCTGAGGTCGACCACCTCGATCGAGCTGCTCACCAGCACGGACGCTGACGGCTCCGCAGGCTGCGAGCGCCAGGTCAGGAGACATTCGACCTGTCCGTCCGGAAGTTCTCGCACAAGCAATACAAGGCCCTCCGGCCCGAGGCTAGCCCGCGCGCTCTCGGGGAGAACGGCGTCGACGCTCGCAGGGTCGGGGAAGCTGGTGCGCCACCGCTCCACGTTGACCCTCACCCACGGAAATCTCAGGTGTTCCTTGACGGCGCGCCAGGGCCCCGCAGCCTGGTCGGCATGGATGGTCTCGTCTTGCCCGGCCACCCGGCCCGCGATCAGGGCCGCGCCGGTGAGGAGCGGGTGGGCGTACACCCAGCCCCGTCCGCCGGGTGCGCGGAGCACAACGGACTGCGCGGGCGTCAGAATCAGGGGCCGGAAGGCTGGAAGACCTGCGAAATCTCCGAGCGGGCGCCCGTGTTCGTCGACGTGGCCGCGCTCGTTCGCGACGCTCCTGAACTCCCGATAGCGGGCGACGACGTCGACCACGGTGAGCTCGGTCGACCATGCATCATCGCCGTCGCCCAACGCGAACAGGCACAGCGACCCGTCGATCAGCTGGTGGAAGGTGACCTTGTCGTCCACCACTTCGTCCTTGAACGGCGCCGTCTCCCGCACCCAAGGCGGGCGAGCAGGGAAGTCCATGGGGTACACGATTCGCAGAAAGTGGTCGATGCCCTCGACGGTGACGGTTCCTCGCCAGCCGACGAAGGCGTCAGCCTCACGCTCGAATCGGAGGTTGAGGCCCGCGGCCTCCATGGCGTGGAGCTCTCGGGCCAGTCGTCGCGGTAGGCGTTCGTGCCACGGGCGCATGCTCCTAGCCGAACCGACGGGTCGGCGCGTCTGTCGCACGGGCACCGCCGACGATGATGGACGGCGCGGAACCCTTGCTATCGGGCGGCGTCCCCTTCTCGGGGTACTCGCTCCCCAGGAGCTGCCTCCAGACGAAGTGAGCTTCACCAGGGTGCCCCGCTGCCGCGCGCTCCAGGGCGCGGTCGGCGGCTGCGGCGCCGTCCAGGAAGAGCTTTCGGGCGCGCGCCCTCTCCCCGTCCGTCAGCCGCTCGTCGACGTCCGGGCCGATCCCGGCCGGCTCGGGCATCCTGGTCAACACGCGATCGCCGAGGCGGTGGAGCAGATAGGCGATGCCCTTGGCGTGGGACTCGGGCTGCGAGCGCAGGACGTCGTAGACCATCAGCTCGAGGTGGAACGAGCGCACCGGCTTCGGGTCGTGCTGTCGATTCCAGTGCTTGAGCGCCTTCACCAGCGGCTTGGCCATTTTCCCGGCGCGCTCGTTCGCCTCGGTGCTGTGCTCGGCGTGCAACCTGGGGTTGGTGTGGATCCACCGGTTCGTGTCGCGGTCCGGAATGGTGTACTGCTCACCTGACACCGCGAAGGCGGGAACTACGTCGAAGGCGAGCCCTGTGCCGACGAACTCGATGTTCACGGAGCGACCCTGGAGGATCGGGTGCTCTTTCGTGGGGTAGGCCTTGTCGAGCACATCCTGCACCGCCTTCAATGTCTCGATGGGGGCGGCCGAGGCGAGATCGCTGTGTCGATCGCGATCGAGGACGACGAAGAGGTCGATGTCGTTCAAGGGCCTGATGGCGGTGTGGCGTTTGAACGAGCCCGAGATGAGGAACTCGTTCACCGAGAAGGCGGCCTCGAGATGGCCGCGGATCAGATCACGCTGTCGTGTCGCGTCGCACCGGGTGCACTTCCCGCACCGCTCGCCGTCCTTGTCTGTGTCGCAGGACGCGATCTTGAGTGAAGAGATGAACGCGTCCATTGCTTGTGAGACCGTCTGCATGCAAAACTCCCTTCCGGGCACGGATAATCGCCCACCATCGAACGACAAGCCGTATGCCGGCACTTTCCTTCGAATGGCTAGAGCAAGAGCCGTGCCATGGCTGTCCCATCGAAACGGCGGAGGGCTGCCATTGAGGATGATGGCGCATTATGAGTGGAAATCGGGGCATCCGAAGGACCATCGCGACGCACGGAGGGTACAACATAATTTCCTCGGCACAAGAATACTTGTTGCGGGTGGATAGACGACCCGGGCGCTGCGGCGAGCGCCGCCCCGGCATAAGGACTGCGTTCGCTCCACAAGGTCTCTTCTGCCCCGCCCCCCTCCTCACCTCCTGTTCGCCTGGCTCGGCAAGACCGACCTCGACGCCTCTGGCGGCGACGAGCGTGCGGGGATGGGGCCGATCGGGCAGGCGGTCGAATTCGAGCCCTACACCGCCGTGCACCTCCTCTCCGACTGGGGCGACGAGCGCACGGCTGCCTATGTCACGTGGTTGGCCGCGCGGACCCAGAAGGTGACGCCGATCCCCGCCGCGCTTCCGTCTCCCACGGCGTTCGGTCCGATCTACGAGGCAGCTAGCGCCGCCGTGACCGCGGCGCTCGACGGCGCGCGCAACGCGAGCCTCACGTTTCACCTGAGCCCCGGCACCCCAGCGATGGCGGCAGTGTGGGTGATCCTCGGGAAGACGAGGTTCCCCGCTCGCCTGATCCAATCCTCCCGCCAGAAGGGCGTCGAGGTAGCGTCGCTGCCCTTCGACATCTCCGGCACCTTCCTGCCTGACCTCCTCGCCGGGCCTGACGCCCGCCTTCGCGACCGCGCGGCGGCAGGACCGCCCGCGACCGCACGGTTCGGCGACATCGTTTACGGCTGCGAGGCCATGGCGTCGGTGGTCACCCGCGCGAAACACGCCGCGGCCCGCAGCATTCCGGTGCTCATCGGGGGCGAGTCGGGCACGGGCAAGGAGCTGCTAGCCCGCGCCATCCACGAGGCGAGCCCCCGGCGCGGGAAGCCGTTCCTCCCGGTGAACTGCGGCGCCATCCCGGAGGCGCTAGTGGAGTCGACCCTCTTCGGGTACGAGCGCGGCGCTTTCACGGGTGCCGACCGGCCGCGCGCCGGGTACTTCGAGGAAGCTGCCGGGGGCACGCTGTTTCTCGATGAACTCGGCGAGCTGCCCGCCGCCGCACAGGTCAAGCTCCTTCGGGCGCTGAACGACGGCAAGATCACCCGGGTGGGCTCGACTCGCGAGATCCACGTTGATGTGCGGATCATCGCGGCCACGAACATCGATCTTCTCCAGGCCGCGCGGGAGCGGCGCTTCCGCGAAGACCTGTTCTACCGCTTGGCCGTGGCCGTGCTGAAGCTCCCCGCACTGCGGGAGCGTGGCGATGATCTTGGCCTTCTCCTCGATCACTGCATGGCCATGGTGAACGACGAGAACCGTGGAGAACCTGGCTTCGAACACAAGACGCTCTCCGAGGGCGCAAGAAGTATTCTTGTGGCCCACCGCTGGCCGGGGAACGTCCGGGAACTCGTCAACACCCTCCGCCGGGCGGCGATCTGGTCGCCCGCGGCCGAGGTCAGCACGGCTGACATCCGCGATTCACTGCTTTCTACCGGCCTCGACCCGGAGACCGGGCCCGCAGCAGCGCCGTGGTCCCCCGACTTCGACATCCGCGAAGTCCTTGCGGATCTTGCGCGCCACCATGTGGCCCGGGCCATGGTGGATGCGGGCGGCAACAAGACCCAGGCTGCGAAACTTCTCGGGCTTGGAAGCTACCAGACTCTCACCGGCTGGCTCAAGCGCTACGGAGTTGAAACCTGATGGCACGCCCCTTGCTTACAATGTCCGCAACCGGAATCGTCCCCTCATGAGTCGCCTTGAAGCCGCAACCTGCCGCGAAGTGATCGAGCCCGCGCTCGCCTTGGCGAAGTGGGCTTTCGACTCGCAGGTGGTCATCGGGCCAGGGCGGGTGAACCTCACCGGCGAACGGATGTACGACGAGTCGCAGAAGATCGTCGCCGACTACGTCCTTCGGCTCTGGAACATGCCCCTCGCCGTGCTCGAAGCCAAGGCCGAGGGCGAAGATGCCGCCGACGGTGTCCAGCAAGGCTCCCGGTACGCCCGGCGGCTCGGGATCCGCTTCTCCGTGGCGACCAACGGCTCGACGTGGATCCTGACGGACAACGAGACCCAGGAACACGAGCACCTCACCGCGCCGCCCACGCCGGGCGACATCCTGCACCGGATGGGCCGGAACACGATCCCGCAGGAGTGGTACGCGACGTTCGAGGCGGGCTGGTACATCGACCAGGTCACCCGCAAGCGCGTCCGCCCCTACCAGGAGATGGCGATCTTCGAGGTGCTTTACGCCTTCAGCCAGGAGCGCCGCCGCGCGATGCTCCTGATGGCAACGGGCACGGGCAAGACGTTCACCATCTTCCAGCTCGCCTGGAAGCTCATGGAAGGGAGGGCGCTCAAGAACAACCGCGTGCTGTTCCTCACGGACCGCAACAGCCTCAAGGGGCAGGCGTACCGGGCTTTCTCCGGGTTCTCGCGGCACGACCGGGTTGTAGTCGACTCCGAGTTGGTCGCCAACAAGAACCATCTCGTCGGCAAGGTCTTCTTCGCCAACTACCAGAACCTTGACGAGGAACTGGACGGGAAGAAGGTGTTCGAGCACTTCCCACCCGACTTCTTCGACCTTGTCGTCGTGGACGAGTGCCACCGGTCGGGGTTCGGCGACTGGTTTGGTGTGCTGGAGCACTTCGGCTCGGCCTTCCAGCTGGGCCTTACCGCGACTCCGCGTGAGCTTGAACTCGAATCGCGGGAAATGACCGTCGTGGAGAAGCGGCGCGACACCTACGAGTATTTCGGGGCTCCGCTTTACACCTACTCGCTGAAGCAGGCGATCGAGGACGGGTATCTCGTCCCCTACCTGCTGGAACAGCGAGTCACCAACGTGGACGACAGCGGGTTCACGCTCGACGGCAAGATCTACAAGACCGAGAACTTCGAGCGCGACATCCGCATGCCGGATCGCACGAGGTTCATCGCCGAGGATCTTTACGCGACCCTCAAGAAATTCGACCTACACGAGGAGAAGACCATTATCTTCTGCGTGGATGACAACCACGCTGCCGTGATGGCCGCCGAGCTTCGGCGAGTCTCCGGCGATCCGGACTACGCCGCCCGGATCACCCGCTCGGAGCGAAACTCGCACCAGTTGGAGCGCAATTTCGCAGAGGTCGGGCGCGCTCGCCCGCGCGTTGCGGTCACGGTCGACCTGTTGTCCACGGGCTTTGACGCCCCCGACGTCAAGAACATCGTGTTCGTGCGTCCTTTGCGCAGCGCGATCCTGTACAAGCAGATGAAGGGCCGCGGAACCCGCCTGTGCGACGAGCCAGGGATCGACAAGCGCTACTTCACGATCTACGACTACTCCGGGGCGTCGATGCTGGAGGACGCCGAGTTCGACGGGCACCCCGCAAACGTCCAGAAGCCGGCCAGCAAGGGAAAGACCGGCGCGAAAACTGGGGGGGCCGGTACCGGAGCGGGGACGGGGGGCGGCAGCGTCATCAGGCCCATCGGGTCGGGCGTCACGATCTCGTTGTCGCGAACGGACCGGTTCGTGTGCCTCGCCGACGGGCAGAAGATCCCCTTCGGGGACTACCGGGAGCAGTCGAAGGAGGTGATCCGAAGCATTTCGCCGACCAGCGTGCAGGAGCTGCTGGCGCTCTGGATCGACCGAAAGACGCGCGCGGAGGTCTGCGGGCAGCTCAAGGAGCGGGACATCCACCTCCAAGCCTTCAGGCACTTCCTCGACCTCGCCGGCGCGGACGACGTCGACATCCTCGCCAAGATCGGGTTCGACCTCGCAGCCGTGCCGCTGCGCAAGGACCGCGCAGACCGGCTGTGGACGCAGGACCGCGGGTGGCTGCTCGGGCAGCTCGGATTCAGTGCGGATCAGGTCGCTGCCGAGAAGCAGGCGGAGCGGCTGGCGGTCGCTGCGGACCGTGCCGCGCAGATCGCCAACGGCCCTACGCCCGACGCGCCCTCGCTACGACGCGACTTTTGGAGCGCGTGCCTCGGCCACTACGAGCTCTTTGGTATCGACGACCTCGAAGACGCCAAGACCTACGGCGCGCCCCAGTTCGTCGAGCTGTTCGGCGGATTCAGCTCTCTCTCCCACCGTTATGGCGGCGCACCGCGTATGCGTGCCGACCTCGAAGCGGTCAAACAGCACCTGTACGTGGCCATGGCGGCCTAGGAGTTATCATGGCACAATCTGGACAACCGCTCTCCGCGGGGATGGAGAGCCGGCGGCAGGACGTGCGCAACGCCGTCAAGAACGCCTGCGACTCGATGAACCAAGACGGGGTGAACCCGCGGGACTACGTCGAGCAGCTCGCGTGGATGTTCTTCCTGAAGGCATTCGACGAGGCGGAGGAACGGCGCGCGGGTGAGGCGGAGTTCTCTGACCAGACCTACCGGCACCGGCTGCCGGCCGATCTGCGGTGGTCGAGCTGGTCGAAGATGACAAACCGGCCGGACGACCTGATCCCGTTCGTCGACGGCAAGCTCTGGCCGGCGTTGCGCCTGCTTGGCTCCGATTCGGTCGGGCAGCAGTTCAACCGCATCTTCGCCACCGTGCGAAACCACTGCCGAACGGGGACGAGTCTGGCGAAGGTGATCAACCAGGTCAATCGTCTCGACTTCCGCGAAACCACCGACATCATCGTGCTGTCCGAGATCTACGAGGGGCTCCTCAAGGACGTGGCCTCCGACTCGGCCGGGTACGCGGGCGAGTTCTACACCCAGCGGCACGTCATTCGGGCGATGGTCCAGGTCGTTCGGCCCCGCCTCGGCGACCGTGTCTACGACCCCTGTTTCGGCACCGGCGGCTTCCTCGTCGAGGCAGCCGAGTACATCCGCAACCACACGCCGCAGATGGCGGCGACCGATCTGGAGAAGTTCCAGAACGGGACCTTTTTCGGGCTGGAGAACAAGCCGCTGACCTACCTGCTCGGCAGCATGAGCATGCTTCTCCATGGCATCGAAGGCGCGGGGCTCGAATTGGCCAACACGCTCGAAGTTCACCAGTCGAACGTCACGGAGAAGGCCAAGTACCATGTGATCCTGTCGAACCCGCCCTACGGCGGGAAGATGGCAAAGGACAACCAGGACAACTTCACGGTCCGCTCCGGCTCTACGGAGATACTGTTCGTCCAGCACATTCTCGCGAACTTGGCCAAGGGCGGCCGCGCTGCGGTGATCGTGCCCGAAGGGGTGCTGTTCCGCGGTGGCCCTGATGCGAAGGTGCGCGAAAAGCTCGTACGTGAGTGCCGCCTCCACACGGTGCTCTCGCTGCCGGCTGGGTGCTTCCTGCCGTATACCGGCGTGAAGACGAACGTGCTTTTCTTCGATAGGCCGATGGATGGTCGCAAGACCGAGACGGTCTGGTACTACGAACTCACTAACGACGGGTTCGACTTGAAGCAGACAAGGAAGCCCATTTCCGGCAACCAAATTCCTGACTTCCTGGCGAAGTGGGAGCACCAGGTCCTCGGCGAGAACGCCTGGACCGTGCCTGTAGCCGACATCGAGAAGCGCGGCTGGGATCTCACGGCGCGAAACCCAAACCGAAAGGACGATTACGAACACCGGCCGGCGTTGGAGTTGGTGCGGTCGATTCAGGTGAAAGAGCAGCGCATCCTTGAGCTGCTTGGCGAGCTGGAAGGGATGCTGGAGGGGGAGGGATGACTGCCTTTGACTACGCACCCTGGCCGAAGCGGCGCCTCGGTGACCTCTGCCTCGCTAAGGAGACGATCGATCCGGCACGCAGGCCGGAGGTGATCATCCGCTATATCGACATCTCCTGCGTCTCCAACGAGTCGTACTCCGTCCAGACCTGCAACGAGGTGGCGGGCGCCGACGCGCCCAGCCGAGCGCGCAAGCTCGTACGAACCGGCGACGTGATCTTCGCGACCACGCGCCCGTACCTGCGTTCGGTGGCAGCGATCACCCCCGCTTGGGACGGCGCCGTTTGCTCCACCGGATTTTGTGTGATCCGCCCTGGCAAGGCGCTGGATCCCGATTGGGCTTTCTTCCTCGCCACGTCGAAGGATCTCCTCGATCAGGTGACGCCGAAGATGCGTGGCGCGAGCTACCCCGCCGTCTCGGACGGGGACGTGCTGGACGCCATCGTGCCGTTGCCGCCGCTGCTGGAGCAGCGGCGAATCGTGGCGCGCATTCGCGCCGCGATGGCGCGTGTCGACGAAGTTCGGGCGCTGAGGGGTGAAACCGCCGCGGAGGCGGATGTGGTGGAGGCTGCGCTCGTCGCGGACCTTCTCAGCACTCTCCCAGCGGGCACGCCCACGACCGAGCTGGGTAAGGTCCTCTCGCGCTCGCAGTACGGGACGTCCCAGAAGGCCTCCCTCACCGGCGCGGGCGTCCCCGTGTACCGGATGGGAAACATCCAGCGTGGCCGCCTTGTTCACGGCGACATGAAGACTGTGGAACTCCCTCCGGCGGAGATCCGAAAGTACGCCCTTCGATCCGGTGATATCCTAATCAATCGGACAAACAGTCTTGAGTTGGTCGGCAAAGCGGCCTGCGTCGGCGAAATTCCTCCCGACGCGGTGTTCGCCTCCTACCTCGTGCGCCTCATCGTGAATCAAGGGAAGGCGCTTCCAGAGTTTGTGAGCTTCGTGATCAACAGCCGCGTGGGTCGCGAGTACGTGCTCCGCACCGCAAGGCGCGCGATCGGGATGGTGAACATCAACTCCGAGGAGATCGCGAAAATGCCGATTCCGCTTCCCCCGTTGGACGTACAGCGCGCAATGGCGGCGAAGTTCGCCGGCGTTCGGCAGGCCTGCGACGCGCTTCGCGGTGAACTGGCCCTCGACGAAGTCTCTGCCCTACCGACCGCCATCCTCCGTAAGGCCTTCGCCGGCGAGCTATGACCGTGTCCCCTTCGTCCCCCACCAACCCGCTCGCGCAGCTCCTGCGCAACCGCATGGCCCACGGGCTCGACGCGAGCGTCGATACCCTGGCCGCACCACTCGCGTGGCTGCTCGCGGTGCGCTGGGCTGAGGCGGAGGACGCGGAGCGAGAGGCGATGGCTGCCTTCAACGGCGAAGACTACACGCCCATTCTGCCTCGCGAGTTCTCCTGGGAGGCCCTCTCCGAGGGGGGTATTTCGGAGAGCGATCTGGTTGCGTCGCTCTGGCCCCGCGTTCGGAAGGCCCTCAACCTGCCGGAAGGTCGCAACCACTGGATGCGGACCCCGCAGGGAGTTGACGGGAAGCTGCTCGGCGAGATGGCCGCCTGGGTGCGTGCCCTCCCCTTCGACACGCCGGCGGATCGCCGCGCAGCGGGTGACGCTTTCAGCGACCTGATTCAACGCATCGCAGGTGGATCGAGGTTTGCTGGGGAGTTCACGTCACCTCCCGCCCTCACGCGACTCGCGGTGGCGCTCGGAGACCCCAAGCCGGGTGAGCGTGTTTACGACCCGTGCTGCGGCACCGGGTCGTGGCTTGCAGCATCGGCCGCGGCGATGTGGGAGCAGGGGCGCCGGCTCTCGCCCGCCGAGTGGGGGCGCGCTGTCCAGCAGCCGGTGTTCGGCGTGGACATCAACCCCGCTTCGCAACTCATCAGCTTCATCCGCCTCATGTTGGCCGGGTTCAAGCCCGCGTTGGAGCTCGGCGACGCGCTGGAACGCACGGCCGCTGGAAGGCATCACCAGCAGGGCTTTGACCTGGTGCTCGCCAATCCGCCGTGGGGGAAGGACGTCGGACGGTCCGACGTGTACGACTTCCCCGTGCGCGCGCGCACCATCGAGGGGTACTTCGTTCAGCACGTCGCCCGGTCGCTGCGACCCGGAGGACGAGGGGTCGTCGCGGTTCCCAGCGGTTTCCTGTTCCGTGCGGGCGCGGACGAGGAAATCCGCAAGTGGCTCGTGGACGAGTTTCGGATCGACGCGGTGGTGAACCTCCCTCCAGGGGCGCTACGCCCCTACACCAACGTCCCCGTGTCGTTGTTGGTGCTCCGGCGTGCGCCGCTCGGCGAGAAGGTCACGCTGGTGAACCTGCGGTCTCTCCCTGACTCGGCGTCGGGGGCGAGGGCACTCGCGGCGGCCATCGTTGCGGCCGAGCCGAAGCTTCCCGGTCACGAGATCCACCACGTCGATATGGCTCGCATCCGACTGGACGCCTACCGACTCACGCCACCTGCGGCCGAGGACGGAGCGACCGCGATGCTTCGCCAGCTCGGTGAGCGTGTCCCGTTGCGGAGACTAGGTGAGGTCACCGAGGTTCGCGGTGGGTACCGGCCGAAGCGCGACGAGGTGCTGCCCGAAGGGGTCGCGCACTCGGGTGGGGGCTATGGCGTCGCCCTGTCGAACGGTGATGGGTACGGTTTCGGCGACGGGTATGGCTCGGGTGCCGGTGACGGCTCGGGGCGCGGGGATGGCAGCGGGTACGGGTACGGCGGGGGCGACGGGTCCGGAAGCGGTGATGGCAGCGGCCTCGGCGATGGCTCGGGAAACGGCGGTGAAGGGGGCCCACTGGCTCGCCCCTTCGTCCGGGTTTCCGACTTGCTCGGCGCGCGCGTCCAACTCGGCAGCCGGTACCTTGTGCCCGGTGCCGGGGAGTCCGGCCTCGTTGCGCCAGGCGATGTTCTGCTCTCGGTTGGCGGCACAATAGGCAAGACCGCGCCCGCGGACCAGCGGCATTGGCCTGAAGACACCCCACAGCGGCTTCGCGCCGCCGCGGTCGTGGTGAGCGGGGACATCGCGCGCATCCGTGCGAAGGAGTCGATCGACCGCGGCTTCTTACTTGCCATCCTGCAAAGCGCGAGCATCCAGGCTGGTCTCCGGGCGCTCGCTCACGGTGCGGCAGTCAAACACATCTCCGTGCGTGAGCTCGAACGCGTCGAGATCCCGGTGCCTCCCCTCGCCGTTCAGGCTCGAGTCGTGCGCCAACTACAAGCGCGCGGGGGCGATGCGATCGAGGCGCTCGCGGCGCTTCAAGTGGACACGGACGAGGACCCGCTTACCCGCCTCCTCCAGGAGCACCCGGGAATCCAGCGGCTCACGGCTGGTCGCGTAGACGAGCCGGCCGAGGACGCGCTGGTCGCCGACGTGTTCCGCGCACTCCACGCGGTGAGCGGGTCGAGCTTCGGCAAGGTCGCTGGTGCACCCGAGGACGCCCAGCGTTGGATCAACGTCGTGCAACTGATCGGGCCCATCGCCTTCTCCTCGGGCGACGCACCGAGCGGGTTCGTCCATGGCAAAGCGTTCTCCGCCCTTGGGATGATGCTCCAAACAGCCCTCGTGCAGATGGGCGAGGTGGAGAGTCCCGCGGGGAGGTTGTGCGCGCGGCTCACGGACGCGCTGCTCGCCTGGCTACCGCGTGCGGCTGGTCGCGCGGCACTTCGCTACGAGCTCGTCGCGGAACAGGTGGGGGAGAGTTCCGACGGCGACGGCAACGGCACCGCTCAGCTTCAGGTCAAACTCACGGGAACGAGCGGGCTGCGCACCGTGCTGATCAACGCGACGCCGGGCCACGATGATGCCATCGACATCGGCGACCTGGACCCAGGGGACTCCTACACCCTCACCCTCGCGCTCACCGAGGACCAGGCCACCGGGCGTGTCGACAACGAGGGCGTTTCGTTCGAGGTCGAGCTGTTCTGGACCGGAGTGCGGTGGGACGGCACGGAGGCCGAGGGCACGATTGCGGCCGACGTGTACTTCATGCTGGCCCCAGCCGACGAGCCGGAGGTCGAGGAAGAGGTCGACATCGGCACGAGCCCCTACAAGCCCGGAGCGGTGATCAGCGATCCGGCATTGTTCAAGGGGCGAGCGGACGTGCTCGCGGCCGTGAAGCGCCACCTATGCGGTGGCGCGAAGGTGCTGCTGCTGGAGGGGAACCGCCGCGCTGGTAAAAGTTCGATTCTCAGCCGGCTCCGAGCGCCGGAGATGGGCCTGAGGTCCCAGTGGCTGCCCGTCGAGTGCAGCTTTCAAGGTACTTCCGGCGCCACCAAGACGGCCGGTGTCGGCACGGCGGAGCTGTTCAGGTTGCTCATCGAAGAGATCGGGATGGCGTGCTGGAAGGACGGGAGCCCCGTCCCGCTGCCGAATATGCCCGAGAACCTGCCGCCGCGGAAATTCGTCGATGCATTCGTCGACGCATCGTTCGAGATCGTCGTGAGTCGAGATCCGTACACCGCGCTGCGGTCCTACGTTGACAGGGTCATAGAGGCGATCGCGCCCCGGCACCTACTTCTGATGCTGGATGAGTTCGACAAGGTCCAAGATGGCATCGACTCCGGCGTGACCAGCCCGCAAGTCCCCGAGAACATCCGGCACCTCCTCCAAACGCGTGAGGGTGTCGACGCGATCTTGACTGGCTCCCGCCGGTTGAAGCGGCTCCGGGAGGAGTACTGGTCCGCGCTGTTCGGCTTCGGCTACCGCATTCCTGTCGTCGCCCTCGACGACGAGGCGGCGCGGGAGTTGGTGACGGCCCCGGTGGCGGGGCGGGTACGGTACGACTCAGCAGTCGTGGACGCCATCGTCAAGGAAAGCGCCCGCCAGCCCTACATCATCCAGTACATCTGTGCGAAGGTGTTCGACGTACTCGCCGAAACCCGGCGCGCCCACGCCAACCGCAGCGTGCTCGACGAGGCGCTCCGACGCACCGTGGAGGACTACGAGCACCTCGCCGCACTGTGGGGGTACGCCGGGCGGCGAGACCCCGGCGATCGGAATGGCCCGGTCGGAGAGCGCCGGCGGTACCTGCTCTGCCTCGTCGATCGCCTGTCGGGTGGGTCCGATCGGCTGGGCGTCGAGTTGCTCCGGTCGCGTCTCGATCAGGAAGGCATCGCCGTCTCCCCGAAGGCGCTCCTCGCCGACTTGGACTCCCTCGTCGAGTTGGAGCTGCTCGACACGAACGACCGTGGTTCCGGCCCGGAATACCGCATCGCGATCCCCCTGTTCGCCCGGTGGATGAGGCGACACAAGGACTTCCCACACCAGCTCCAGCTCGCGCTGGAGGAGAGCCTAGGAGGCGCCGCGTGAGCACTGCATTTTGGCCCCGGCCCAAGGCGCTTGCGGCCATCCACGCGGCTCTCGCCAAGCCTGACCCGGACAACGTTTCGGTTGTCGGTCCGCGAGGCATCGGGAAGACGGCGGTTCTCCGCGAGGTGGCTCGAACCTACGCGAAGGGTCGCGGCAGCGTGTTGACGGCCTGCTACGTGGACCTCCGTCACCGTCGCCCCGGGTTCGACCATGCTGTCTACGGGCCGATAGCGGACGCCCTCGCGCAGAGCCTTCGGGGGCTCGGGAACGACAACGAACTGTCGCTGCTTGCTGACGACATCAATCCGGAGGCGGATGGGAAGCGGTTGTTCACCAAGCTTCGGCGCATGACGATCGATGAGTTCAAGCCCACCGGGAAGGCCGTCCTGCTTGTGCTCGACGGCTGCGACGAGGTACTGAAGTCCACGGTCGCGCCCGGAGACACATGGGACGGGCTGTGCAACCTCGCGGACGAGGCAGGTGTGCGTTTCATCACTGGCTCCCGGCGGAGGCTCGGTGACCTCTGTCGCGACGACGACAAGGGCTCCTCTGACTTTCATCTTCGCTTCCAGCAGCTTCTGGAGCTCGACGCCCTCCGGGTGGATGAGTGGGCCGGGGTTTTTGCGGCCTTGGGGGCCGTAGCCGCGCCGGGGGCGCGTGACGCCTGCCACGAGTGGACCGGTGGGTACCCTTCGTTGGTCGCCGCCCTGGCCGGTCGGCTCGCCCTCCCTGGGCCTGTCAGCACCGGTCAGGTCGCCAGCGAAGGGGGGAGGCTGGTCTCGCAGCGTGATGACACGCTCGCGGACCTTTGGGACGATCTGGGGGTCGAGGCGCAGGCGGACCTTCGCCTGATCGCTGGATCGACCGTCAGGGCGGTGGACCTCGGAGCAGAGCGGAAGCGCGCGCTGGACCGCTACGGTTTGGTGCGTCAATCGGGCGACGCCATGAGGATCACTTCGCGGGCAATGGAGATGTTCGCGATGGACCAAGGATCCGCAGTTGGAGATCTGCATCGCCTGTTCGGCACGCGCGACGCCTACGTGTCGAACATCGGGAAGGTCCTGACGTTTCGGGCCGCGCAGGTGGCCACCAAGGACCCCGCGCTTCGAGAATACCTTCGTCGAATCTTCGCTGACATTGAGCGTCCCGGCGATTGCCTGTACCAGTTCCGGGCGCTCGCGAATCGTGCCTTGGATATGGTGCTTGAGAAGGAGGCCCCCGGGGCGAACTTCCCGGCAGCGTGGGTTGGGACCTGGACGAAGAACGGGAACACCCGGTGGCCGGGCAAGGGCTTCCCCGCGGGGGACCGGGGGCGCCAGTGCCAACTTCTCTGGGAGATCATCGACGACTCGATCGGGCAATGCCAGGCGAAGCACGTCTCACGCCGAACGGTGGCCCTCGTCGAACAGGTGAAGGGCTACGGGGATCTCGGGCAGCATCAGGACAGCAGCATCGACGGTGGCATCGCGATCGCGGCGGCCTTCGCGGCGGTCGAAATGTGCGACTCGCTCCAGCGGGACTTGCCGTGACGGGCGGGCCCCCGGCGCCGGAGTGGCTTGACACGCGCGACGCACCCGCCGGCGGGCAGGATTTCCTCGGCCTCCGGGCCGCTCCGCAACGCCTCGGCTACGCCCTGATGGACGGGATCACGACGGTCACCCCGCACGTTCGCTACTTGGCGCTACGTCAGTGGATGCTCGATGCCTACTGGCGGCAAGGGCGGCCTGACAACGCGGGTGCGTTCCACCAGTTCGCGCTCCGAGTCGAGTCCGCCGTTGCGTTGGGCAACCTTCTGGCCGGGCGGTCGGACACGCACCTGGTTGGCGGCAGGCAGGCAGCGAGGCGACTGTCGCTGGAGGAGGACCCAGTCGGACTCGGCCCTGTGGTGGAGGGGCCTGCCGCTGGCATCTACGCTGGGGCGTGCGCACAGCTGGGCCTGGACACGACGGTCATCGATGGGACTTCCCGACCCGTGGCGGCTCCGACAATTGATTCGGGAGCCGCAATTGCCAAACTCGCCGATGCCCGCCTTCGCGACACGCGGCTCGGCGCCGTGATTAGCGACTCCGGTCCACCCGAGAGTGCGACCCGCGCCGATCTGTTGGAGTTCGGTGCAGCCGCCCACCTGGACAGGTGGTCCGACGCGGAACGCGACGCGTTGTGCGACGTGATCATGCCTGCCGAACCGCCGGCCGCCGAGCCCTTCCGCCGCCGGGCCCGCTGGAGGCTGGCCGCCTACGCGACGCTGCTCGCCCTCTCGAAGACGGGGGGCGTGCCGACGGAGCCAGCCGTGTTCGAGGTCGCCCGAGAAGGCGGCCGCGGGTTGACGAGCGTGCTGTGGCCGGTGCTCGACGGGTGGGCCGTATTCGGTGCTCAGGACCTGCTCGTTTCGGTACATGAAGCGGCGATGTCGGCAGTGACCGATGCACTGGAGGACCTGCCCGAGGGGAGCGACGTCGGGGGTGCGGGCCTGATCCAGAGCCTGCTGTCGGACGAGACCAGCCTCGACGCGGCGCTCCGGGAATGCGGCCTGCTACACGCGGGTGAGCACTTCCACAGCCTCAGATTCAACGCGCTCGCCGAACGGGTGGAGGTCCACACCGATCAAGGTGCAGAGAGCCGAGGCGGCGTGCGCCGGTGGAAGGGTGGCCTGAGCGAACGGGATGTCGGAAGTCTCGCTCTTTCGCGGTCGCGAACGGCGGCGCCGCTCGCGCTGCTGCCCGTGGCGTGGCTACTCGCCCTTCGACGTGTTGAACCCGCCCTTCTTGGAGGCGGGCCGTTCTCCGCGCACCTCGCTGGAGGCAAGCTGGCGCTAGCCGGTGGCGTGCGCTCGCGTGTGGCGGCCTGGCGCCAGGAGAATCCAGCCCTGCCCTCGGTTCTGGCGCAAATCGCTCACTTGACCGTTCGGCACCACCTCGATGTGGCGTGGACCCGCATGCAGAGCAATCCGCGGAGTGATGCGGCGCACCTCTACGCTGAGGGTGACCGCTGGCGCTTTCGGACGCTTTTCGACCCTGGGCGCGCAGCGTCACGGATTCTCAATGCGTCGCGCTGGTGTACCCAGCTCGGGCTGATCGACGCACGGGGCCTCACGGCGACCGGGGAGAGGAAGCTGGCCGCCGCGCTCAGGCACTTCGAACAGGAGCCGCTCGGATGAAGCCGCGCGACTTCCTACGCGCGCCTGGGTCCGGAACTGCGATCCTCCTGACTTGGTCGCTCGATCCCGTTTTCTTTGAGCGATTGCCTCTCCGACACCTGCGCGCAGGTGGCGCATCGAGGGTGCTCGTGGTCGCCGATCGCGGCCGGCTACACGAGCTGGCGGGTGAGCTCCGGTCAGCGGTGGCCGAGGGGCGAATCCGAGATCTCGGACGGCAGTGGGCGCTCGACAGCGTTCAGGGCGGGGGAGCGTTTCACCCGAAGCTGTGGCTGCGCGCCGGCCCCGACAACGGGCGCGTTTGGGTGGGCTCAGGCAATCTCACTGCGTTCGGCTGCGGCGGGCAGTGGGAGACAGGCTCCCACTGGCCCGTTGGTCGCAACGCCGACGACGACGGGACATGGCTCCGGCCCGTACTTGAGGACGTCCGGGAGGGCTGTGGTAGCGAGAGCGCGCGGGCGATTCTTGACGACGTTCTCGCTCTCGGCTGGCTTCAGGCGGAGCCTAGCTCCAACGCGACCGTGCTCTGGTCAGGGCGCGCCACCCTGGCCACGCAGCTGAAACGACGCTGGGGGGGCCGACGCTTCACGTCACTCACGATGTTGACCGGCTCGACCGACGTCGACGGCGCGCTTCTGCGCTGGGCATCCGAGACCTTCGGGGTCGAGGAGGCGACGGTCATCCTCACTCCGGCGAGAGCATCCTTCGACGCCTCAGCGCTCGCGCGCTTGCCGATCCGCGTTCGCATCGCGCCGTTTGACAGGGGCAACATGCCCCTGCACGCGAAAGTCCTGTGGCTGAACGGACCGGATGGGAGCGCGGCGGTGATGGGCTCGGCGAACTGCTCTGCCTCGGCTTGGCTTCGTCCGGTGTCAGATGGCGGCAATCATGAGATCGTAGCGGTTTATGATTCGCCGACGGCCGAGGCGTTTGATGAGCTCCTTGCCGACGCCCGTGATGCGGCGGACCCCGCCTCGGTCCTGCCCGCCAAACGCTGGCCCACCGAGGACGAGGAGCGTGCGCGCGCTCCCGCCTACGACCTCGTGCAGCTTGAATGGGACGCATCCACCGGGGAAGTGGTCGCGCGGCTGATCCCCAACCCGCCAAGCGGAGCGGCGGTCGAACTGGTTGACCACGACGGGCCGGTGACCGAACTCCAGGCGCGAGGCGCCGTGTGGTGTGCTCGAATGGGCGCATACTCGCGCAGGGCGGGATGGTGCGTGGTCCGCACGGATCACCAGGAGTTCACCACCCCATTCTGTTGTCTCGCCGACGTGCGGCAACTCCTGGACACCACGGAGCAGCGACGTTGGCACGACTCCATCGATGGACTCCGCGAGTTGGGGGGCGTTGACGATCAGCGTCGCATCGTTGACGATCTCGTCCGCCTTTCAAGTACGTTTTTCCAAGCGTCCGGCCACGCGTCGGGCACTGGGGGAGGGCCGCGCCAATCCACTGACCGCGGTGTCCAGAACGCATCTGCGCTGGACCCGGCGCTGCTCGCGTCCGCGCGGGCTCACGCTGGTCCTTCAGCGATTCCACTAGTTCTCGACCGCTCCGCGGCGTCGCTCTCGGGGTTGCTGCGCGCCGTATTTCGGTTCGACGACGACGCCCCGCTTGAAGACGACGAGGACGGTGGCGAGGCACCCGACGCTGGCGGGGGATCGGAAGTCGATGAGGGGGATCGCGCGGGCCGCCGAGAGCCCCCGGAAGCAGGCGGCGAGCGCGCGCGGACGGGCGTGGTCGGCGTGCAACTCTCACAAGCGAACGTCGATCGTCTCACGAAGCAGGTTGAGAGATGGAACGCCGAGTTGGCGGGCGCTGGTTTTGCCGCGAGGTGCTCTCCAGAGGACCTGCTCCATGCGTACGCCTTCCCCATTGCCCTTGCTCTGGTCGGGATGTCCAGCGGCTGGTTGGCGCCATCGAACGCGAGGGGGTGGGTGGAGCCCTGCATCGCCAAGCTGCTGGCTCCCGCCTGCTTCTCGGCGGCGTACGATCGCCTCTTGGCCGCCGGTCGCGACGCGGAACTTCAGCACCGCTTCGGCGATGGGCATCTGCTCGCCGCGGCGGCCGTCGCCGTGGCCATCGTGGGTTGGGAGCAGCCAACCACTCGCGCCGTGTGGACGAGGCGCGTGTTGTCGGCGTCACGGCTACAGCCTGGCGGCGGAGGGCAGCAGGTTGGAACGCTGCTAGGAGCGGTGCGGGTGACGGAGGAACACGCAGCATCGCGCGCCGCAGCGATCGAGGAGGTGGCCGCCCTGGACGAGGTCGAGCGGGATGTGAGGGCGCGCTGGGGCGAGTTCACCGCGCTTCAGGCCGCGGCGGGCGGCGCTTGGATGCGGGTGGGCGACATCGTCTTCTCGTCTCAGGGGCGCTGGGGCGACGTGCAGGACGAGTGCCGGCTCGGCACGGACCGCAACGTCGACGTGGACTGGTTCGACGATGTGGGCGAAGGCGGGAAAATGCTCATCGAGCACAAGGGAAAGCCGTTCGTAATCAACCTCTCGCTTCTGTTCAGGCGCGGAGCCCCGGCGGTTGTCGGCTACAGCTCGCTCGGCTTGTCGAGGAGCGAGCCGGGCCCACGCGAAAGGCAGTCGATCAGCTTGGGCACGACCCGTGGGTAATCCGTGCTGCGTGCGTCCCGCGAACTGGGCGGGCGAGGCCCTCGGCCGCCTCCTGACCCCACCGACCGGCGCTACGATGGGCGCACGATGAGCCGCCCGTCCCCCTCCACCTTCGACCCCATGCCGTTCCTCCAGCAGGACGAAGGCCAGCACTTCGAGCGGAAGTCGATGTTCGAGGGGCCCGATGGCAGGAAGCGCGCGCGTGATCGCCGCGCGATCCGCGACCACGTGGCCGAGGTCGTCGCCGCGTTTGCCAATGCCGAAGGCGGTATCTTTATCCTCGGCATCGAGGATGACGGCACGCCGACCGGCCACAGCCTTCCCGACGACGCCGTTCGGGCCATCCTGAGCGTGCCGAGCACCCGGCTGATCCCGGCCCAGCCCGAGGGTTTCGTCGTCGAGCACGCCGGCGTCCAGTTGCTGGTCTTCGACGTTCCCATCTTCGAGGTCCCGGTTCAGATCGACGGCGACGGCTTCCCGCTTCGCATCGGCGACCGGACCGTGCAATCGAGCGAGTCGCAGATCCAAGCCTTCAAGCTCCATGGGCTCGCGGAGAGCTGGGAGAGTCGGCCGTCCACGACGACCCTGACCGATCTCGATCCCGAGTTGCTCCTGCGCGCGCGGCGCGGCGCGGGGCGCGAGGCCTGGAGCGACACCGAGTACCTCCTGGCCCGCAAGCTCGCCGATCGTCGCGGGTCGAAGCTGATCCTTCGCCGGTCGGCCGAGCTGCTGTTCGCCATCAACGGCCCCGACCACCCGAACGCGGGGGTGCGCGTGTTCCGGGTGATCGGCTCGGAGCGGCGCTTCGGTCCCGAGCACAACGTCGAGGAGCGCCCGCGCATCGAGGGCCCGCTCCCGCGCGTCATCGACGAGGCGCTGACCTCGATCGCGGGCTTCCTCCGGCACCCTTCCCGAATGATCGGCAACCGCTTTCGAGAGGTGCCGGAGTACCCCGAGTTCTCATGGAAGGAGGCTCTCTTCAACGCCGTCGCCCACCGCGACTACGGCGTGGAGGGCAACTGCACCGAAGTGTGGCTGTTCGAGGACCGCATGGAGGTCGAGAGCCCTGGCGGCCTCGTCGCCGAGGTGTCGCTCGACGCGCTCGTGCGGGGGGAGCGCCTGCACCGGAGCCGCAACCCGCGGCTCGTCCGCGCCCTCGTCGACCTTGGCGCGGTTCGCGATCAGGGCGAGGGCATCCCGCGCATGTTCGCGGAGATGGAGGGCTTGTTCCTCCCGGAACCCACGCTCACGTCGGACCGGCGCGCCTTCCGCGTGGTGTTGCGCAACACGCCCACGCTCTCGATCGAGGATCGGGAGTGGGTGTCGTCCCTGGGATCGGAGGACCTGTCGAGCCAGGAGTTCCGGGCTTTGCTGGAGGCCCATCGGCATGGGAGTGTCGACAACGGGCGGCTCCGCGAGCTGGCCGGGCTGGACACGCTGGCGGCCAGCCGGATGCTCGGCAGGCTTCGCGACCGGAAGCTTCTGGAGCTTCACGGCGGGGGAGCGGCGAGCTACTACACGTTGGTCGGGCGGAAGGCCGCCGGCGGAGCGGCGGATCGCAGGCCGTCAGGCGCGGATGGGGGGGAGTCCCACCCGGATAGCAAGGGGCTCGCTCCCGATGGCAAGGGGTTCGTGCCCGATGGCAAGGGGTTCTCCGCTGCGACGCCGGAGCCGGAGGTGCTGGCCCAGCTCCCCAAGACCCTCCAGGCCGCGATTCGGGGGCTCGGCCCACGCCCGCGCCGGGAGCGGCTCTGGCCCGTCATCACCGATCTGTGCGCCGTGAGGCCGTGGGCACCTGCGGAGCTGGCCAACGTCCTCTCGCTCTCGTCGACGGGGATGCTCGTCCACCGGCACCTGTCACCGATGGTGGACGCCGGGCTCTTGGAACGCACGCACCCGGAGACGCCGAGCCACCCCGAGCAGGCGTACCGGGCGGCGAAGAAGGCGAGTTCGGGATGACCGATCAAGTCACCGATCAAGGCCCCGATCAAGTCCCAGGCGGCGCGGAGTTCGCCTCGCACGTGGCCGGGTCAGAGCCGGAAGCCGCCGAACCCCGAGCCGAGGGCCGACTCCGGCTCATCGAACACCGACGCTCGACCTCCGTGCCGGTGGAGGGTGCCCTTGGCGCTTCGCAGTGACAACGCGGCAACGCAAAGCAGCGCCAGCCTCGACGAGCGGACACGCCGCTGGCTCCTCAAGGAGGCCGACGCAATCCTGTCGTCGATCCCGCCGCTCGAAGAAGTGCACGCTGCTCGCAATGGGGGGGCCGACGGGCTCGCGGGGTCGCTCGCTCAGGTACTCCCTCGCGCCCACATCATCGCTGACGGCGTCAAGGTTCGCAGGCTGGGCCCTCCCGCCCGAATCGACGACTCGGATCGCCTGCACACTGTCGAGTTCTGGCACGAGGGCCGCCGCGCGACCCTGGAGCGCCAGGCGTGCCGCAGGGTGGACGAGTTGGCGCACTGGACGGCTCACCACCTCAGCGGCGACGCAGCGGGCGACATGCCTCTCATCCGGGCGCACCTGCTGCGATGGCTCGAAGCGCGCGTGAACGGAGAGTGCCAGACGGCATGGCTGGACTCCGTGGACGACTCGCTACGATCGGACTCGGAAAAGCACGTATTCGTACTCCCAGTCGAGGGCCTCCACGTGGAAGCCTCCTTCGCGGTGGGCCCGGTCGAGTTCGTCTTTCTCACCCAGGAGGATGCGCGGCGGGCGACCGAGCGGATTCCCGACGAGGTCGCGCGACGTGAGCTCGTCGTCGAGCGCATCGAACACGAGCTTGCTGGTCAGGTCTGTGCCCGTGTGGCCGTGGCAGGCGCAGGTGATTTCGCCGCCCGCCGCGCTGGCCTCCTGGTGGACGAGGCCCTGGATCTGCTTCGCTTTTTCCATCCGTCTTCATTCGACGTCTTTGCCAAGAGTTGGATCGGGCGCAGGGGCCAGGTCATTCGGCGTTCATCGGTTCTCTACCGAGAAGATGCCGGAGCAGCGCTTCCGTTCACATCCTCGCTCGAGAGTGGCTTCGGCCTCCAACATATTATTGGTGTTGAGGACCTTCCAAAGCTGAACGCGGTCGGCCTTGGCAGAATGGGACCGCTGGTGGGCGCGCCGAAGGCGACGCCGTTCCAGGACGAGGCGTACGCGGCCGTGCGTCGGATCTCCCGGGGCGCTGACCTCATGCGGGCCGAGGACAGGCTGGTCAACGCCTTCGTAGCCGTCGAATCGCTACTCCTCCGAAACAGCCACGAGGCGATCAAGGAGACGGTGGCCCGACGCGGCGCCGTGATCCTGTCCAGGAATCATGCGCAAAATGAGTCCGGCGACGTGCTCCGCGCGGGGTACAAAGTACGCTCGAACCTGCTGCATCATGCACGACCTCCGGCTCCGAGCGAGATGGACGCGGTAAACCGGGCGCTCGGGCTGTGCTGGGAGATCGTGCGGATGGTGTTCGGCGTGGCGCACCTTCACCGATCGCGGCGTGCCTACATCGCGGCGGTCGAGCAAGTGGCCCCGCCGCGCGCAGGCGCGGTATGAGCGATGGACGGCGGCTCATCGCGCCTGAGCGAATCAGCGTCCCTTCAGCTTCGGGCCCAACGCCTGCGTCACTGCCGCCCTCGACACCCCCATCGCCCTCGCCAGGTCCGCTTTCGACTTGTGTACACCCTCGGTTAACAATCGTTGCCATTCGACCGCCCGAGCCCCTTTCACGACCCGTTCACTGGGTGTTTGATTCGACACACTATCCGCCTTCCGCCTGTCTTTCCGCGGCACGTCGGTCTCCACCTGCCACGTTCTTGCTACCGCCCCGATTGGGGAGCCATACTTGATAGGCGTCGCTCGATTCGTCGATTGCGACGCCTTTCGCTTTTGCGGCGTCGATGGATTCGGCCAGTCCATCGAAGGGTTTCTTCCACTTGACGACGATGTGGTCGTCGCGGAATTCAGTGTTCAAGGTCAGGAAGTCCAGCAAGCGGCGCCTTTCGGGTGCGTCCTCCTCTTCGTACAGTTCAAGCGCCATTCCTGACAGTTCAAGGAGCGCGATCCCCTCCTCGGTGTAGGCGCGGTCGGCATTCTCGTAGCGCGCGAGCTCCGCGCGGACGTGCGCCATCTCCTCGCGGGCGGCGTTCGCGCGGGCCTCGTACTGCTCCAGCGTGAGCCGCCCTTCGAGCCGGTCGTCGTAGGTCAGGTCGAGCTTCCGCTGGAGGTTGGCGTACTGCTTCGTCAGGCGGGCGACCGCGGCGTCGTGGAACTTCTGCTTGTCCTCATGGGAGCCGCGGAGCGCCGTCTTCAGCCACTCGACCACCGGGCCGTCGAGGCTGAGGCGCCTGAGGTGGGGCGTGAACAGGTCGCTCAGCACCTCCTCACGAACGAACTTGGGCTTCCGCCCGGCGACCTGGCAGGCGTTGCAGTGGTAGTAGATGTACTTCTTCCTCTGGATTTCCCCAACGAGCAGGCGAGCATTGCCCTCGTCCGCGCACACGCCGCAGTGGATGAGGCCGGTGAACGCGAACTGGTGCTTCTGCGGGGCGGGGTGCGCCGTGCCACGCCCGGCCATGATGTCCTGCACCCGGTCCCACAGCTCCGGCGACACGAGCGACGGGTGGCTCCCCTGGTACCACTGGCCCCGCCAGAGGTACTCGCCCTTGTAGAGCGGGTTGTGGAGCATCAGGTGGAGCTGCGCGATCTGCGGTGGCTTCTGGGCCTTCCGGGAGAGCAAGCCCATCGTCGCGGCCTGCTTCGACACGTCCTTGAGCGTGTACCGGCCGGTCGCGTACATCTCGAAGAGGCGCTTCACCGACTGGGCGCGGTCGGGGTCGGTGTCCACGATGCGCTTGCCGTCGGCCCGCGACACGTTGAGGTAGCCGAGCGGCGCGGGACCGGGCCAGATGCCCTGCTCGGCCTTCTCCAGCATCCCCTTCTTGACCTCCTCGGACAGGTTGTCGATGTAATTCTTGGCCATCAACACCTTGATCCCGTGGATGAACTTCTCGGACGAACGCGATGCGTCCGAGAGCACGGTCCCCTCTTTCACGAGGTGGATGTCGAGGTCCATCCCGTCGAGCTCGACCCAGTCCTTGAGGTTCCGGTAGAGGCGGTCGGTCTTCTCGACGAGGATGATCTTGCAGGTCTTGTTCTTGCGGAGCCACGCCAGCATCTTCGTGAAGCTCGTGCGCCCGGCCTTCTTCGCCGTCTCGATGTCGGTGAACTCCTCCTTGATCGCGTACCCCTTCTCCTCGGCGTAGCTGCGAAGCAGTTTCTGCTGAGCCGGGATGGAGAAGCCCTCCTTCGCCTGGTCCGCCGACGAAACGCGCGCGTAGATGACGGCGGGCGTCAGCGCCTTCGGGGGCGCGACGGGCTGGGGGGGCGCGCCACGCCCGGCAGGGAGGGCGACGGCGGGGCGAGCGGCGGGCGAACGGGGCATCGGGGGACTCCGGGAGAGCGATCTGGCCGCTTCAAGTAGACATAATCTCAACGGGTTAGCAACAGGTTCGGGAACGGAAAGCGCGGACGGCCAGCGGCATCCTGAAGATACTTCGGCAGGCGACCATTTTTTGGCTCACACTGAACGATTCGTTCAGGTATACGGGTGAGCACTCCAGGTCGACCATGCAACTCGCTCACTATCCGGACACCCCTCGCGCCCTTCGCCTCTTCCCCTCCCGTGCGCTACAACGACTCGTTCTACGCCACGCTCTCGCGTGTTCGATGCTCGGTCTTGACGTCGGTGCAGTGCGCGGCGAAGACGACGCGATGGTCGGCCTGTGGCTCGCTGAGCGGGCTGGCGTCCTCCCGATGGCGCTGGCCGACGACCTGGAGCGCATCGACCAGCTCACAAGCGACCGCGGCGCATCGACCCTGATCGAGAGCGGCGTACGTGCTGGGGTCGACGTATGCGGGCTCGGCCTCGATCCCCTCGAAGTGGCCGTCCACGCCTTCCTCGACCACGGCGACGTGTTCGAGGCGGCGCACTGTCGGCAGGTGGTAGCCGCGCTGCGCGGCACCACCGAGTTCGGCGGGCGGAGCGCCGTAGCGGCGCCGACCCCCACCCTCGCCGGTATGCAGGCGCTCGAAGCCCAGATGGGGCAGCACTTCGAGGCGCGCGCCCGTAGCCCGCACTGCCGCGTCGCGATGGGGCGGGACGCCGAGCGCATGGTGTTCACCATCGCGCGCGGCGCGCTGGTCCGGGCCGACGAAGCCCTCGAAGGCGGGGTGATGGTGGTGCGCGACTCCGCCGTGCCGGTCTACATGACCGAGCACACGCTCAGGTACCGGCCCCAGCGCCGCGACGTGGTGGTCTACGACTCGGCAAGCGGACAACTGCGGATTCGCGCGGGCGACGCTGCGAGCGTGCAAGCGTACCGACGCGCCTTCGGCCACCTCCTCCATGGCGACGTCGAGTGGTTCGGCAACGACCCCGTCGTGAGCCTGGAGCCGCTCGTCCGCCTCGGGCGCGCAATCGAGGAGCCTACGCCCGGTCTCGCCGAGGTTCGCGTGGTGGGCCTCATCGTGCGCTACCCGCAGGGCGACCGCGGCACCGTTGCCATCGACTCCGACGACATCTGGCCGTTCCTCAACAACCGGATGCGGAGTACCCTCGCCGACGGCGAGCTGCTGGAGGCGAGCTTCCGCATCTACCGGCCGGGGATCGCGGCCTCGACGCTGGTGCGCGCTCGGGTGCCGAACCGGGTGGAGTACGGGAAGCTGGACGACACCCTGTTCCGCCCGTACCTGGAAGCTCGCGGCATCCTCGCCGGTGCCCCCTTCCGCGTGGAGGCGTGAAGCCGTTCTGGACGTTGGCGGGGCGACATTGGGCACCCTCGCTGCCGTCGTGGGAGATGGTTGCCGCCCTCGGGCATGACCGGATCGAGGGCCTGGTCGCGGCAGGCGTGCTGCGCGAGGTCGCCATCCGGCCGTTCGAGCAGGTGCCCTGCCCGTCGTGTCGTTGGCACGCTCGCGTCATCTGGGAACCGACCGGGGCCGTGCTGATCTGCGAGGGAGAGATGGGTTGCGAAGCGGTGGAACTCGGGCCCGCGCCCTACCGGCTGTCCACCGACCCGAGCGAACTCGCGCGCCGCGTCGCCGAGGCCCTCGCGCTGGATGGCGCTCCCGGCACCGGCGACAGCATCGTCCCTCTGGGCCGACGCCGTCTCGGTGAGGAGATGGTGGCGTTCGACCTTTGCCCGCACCCAGACCGCCGCGGCTTCGAGGATGCGCTTTACCGCCTCGCCCGCAGCGGGCCGCGCGTGCGGGTGCTGCTCGTCCCCGACTCGGCGCGCATCCCGGCCGACGCGCTCCCCGAGATCGCCGGCGTCGAGTTGGTGTGGGTCGGGCTCGACGAGGTCCTCGTCGTGGACCGCGGCCTTCGCGCGGACCTTCGGCCGTTGCTGGTGCGTCGGCAGTTTCCCGGCTTCACCTTGGAGCTTCCGTTCGACGGACTGGCGATCGAGCCGAGCGGTGTCTCATGGCGAGGCGCCGCGGTGGCGCTGAAGCCGCGGGCCCTACGGCTGCTCCGGGCGTTGGCGACGCACCACCCCGGCGTGGCCCCCCGGGCTCAGCTCTGGCGGGAGGTCTTTCCGGAAGAGCACACGCGAACGGGTGAAGTGGCCCGTGGCGTCAACCCAGACCTACTCGACTCCCGCCTCCGGCACGCGGTGGCCGAGGTGCGTGCCGCGCTGGGCGACGACGTGGTCGACAACGCCCGAGGCGGCGAGCGCGCGGGTGGCTACCGGCTGGCGCTCGCGGCGAAGCAGCTTCGCGCGGCGTAGTCCCGGACCTGCCGGACCTTCCTGACCTGCCCCCGGACCTCAGCGATCCGTCGATGGCGCTGGTTGCGACTGCATTCCCGGACGTGGCCCCGACCTCCCGGACGTGATCCCCCCTTGGCGTAGTGGAGAGAGGGACGGTGTTGATCACCCCGAAGCCGAAAGCCTTCTCCCGCACGAGGGGGGCTGGGAAGAGGTCAGGGAGGTCTGTAAGAGGTCAGGGATCGTCGGGGAAGCTTGGATGTTTTGCGGGACGTAGGTGATCGGCTGAGGTCCGGGAGGTCCGGGAGGTCCGGGACGGAGGGGTACCCTCGGCCCGGTCAGCCACGGCAGGCGACGACCGAAGTGCTCCGCGCCATTGAGTTACTTCGGCGGATGGCAGACGAGCTCTTCGCGTTCTCCGACCTGATCGCCCGGGTGGCACCGGAATTCAACAGCCACGGACGCTGGAAGGTGGTTCGACATCTGGACACCAGCGCCGACGTCGACCTGGTGGCGCTGTTCCACACCGGCCGGGAAGCGATCGAGGAGTACCAGCGTTGGCAGGGATCGGACATCTTCGCACCGTGCGACGGCTTCTTCTCGTTCCTTGGCCTGCCGGGGAAGCGGGCGCAGTTCATGGCCGCCTACCAAGTCCTGGGGCCGGGGACCTTGGCGCTACTCCCTGACGGGCATGATCCTGCCATCCCCGCCGCACTGCGACCAATGTTCGGGCGCTGGAAAGCGGCAGAGGCAGGAGTTGCCAAAAACTACCGCTACGACCTCAAGCGCGATGAGCGCTTCACGGCGCTGGAGATGAGGCCCGTCATCGCATGGGGCGAAGGAACGAGAAAGTGGCATCAGTGGAGCCTCGACAAGCCAGTTCTGGAACTCCGTCAGCCCGACCAAATCCGGGCGTGCCCGGCCTTCGCGGAGGTCGAGGTCACGCTTGCCGAGCTGAAGTTCCTCGCTGGGAGGCAGGAGGCCAATCCGTCCTGGCCGTCGCGGCTCGGTTCGGTAGGCGGTATCTACCTCTTGACCGATGAAGCCAACGACAAGGTCTACGTCGGCCAGGCAGGAGCGGAGCAAGGAGGATTTTGGGCGAGATGGGTGCAGTACGCGCTCGGGCAGACGACGAACGAGCATCCCGCATTCCGTCCGGATGGCCTCCCGATGGGCCGCACGAAGCTCTCGATCTTGGAGGTGGTCCCCCTTGGCGTGGCCACCAAGTCGCGCCTTGATCGCCTCGAAAATCGATGGAAGGAGAGGCTAAGAAGCCGGTGCACGCCACACAGCTACAACCTCGGGTGAGCGACCCACGGCCGAAGCCCGGCTTCTACCGATGAGGCCGCCACCCACGTTGATCGCGATCGGCAGCGGCGCGGGCAATGCCCTAAACCGGATGGTGCGCGCCGGCGGCATCGATGCCACCTTCATCGCCGTGAATACTGACGCGCAGGACCTGAAACGGTCAGCAGCCCCGGTACGCTTGCTCCTCGGGCAGAAGTTGACGAAGGGGCTCGGCGCGAGCGGCGACGCCGAGACCGGCCGGGATGCCGTCGCCGGTGACCGCGAGGCGCTGGCCGCGGTTGTGGCCGGCGCCGAGGTGGTGATCGTCATCGCCGCGTTGGGGGGCGGTACCGGCAGCGGCGGAGTGCCGGTCGTCGTCAAGGTCGCGCGTGAGGCAGGCGCGGCGGCCATCGCGATCGTCACCCTGCCGTGGCCGTTCGAGGGTCGTCGTCGCCGACGGGTCGCAGACGAAGGGGGCGCCGAGCTCGCGAAGGCGTGCGATCTCGTCGTCGTGGCCCATGACGGCAGCGCGGCGCAGCCCGCGCCCGGCAAGTCGCTTCAGGAAGCCTTCGCAGACGCCGACGCAGCTGTCGCGGCCACGGTTGCCGATCTGGTCACCGAGTTGCACCGAGCCTCTGGCGACCACGCCTCCCTCGAGGTGGCGGCGCGCGCGTGGGTCGGCACCCGGGCGGCGACGGCGAAGGGCGCGTAGCGGGGCGCAGTCAGAGCGCAGTTTTTCGGCTCGATAAAATACCGCAATCCCACGACGACGCACCTCGATGACGCGACGAAACGCGCGTCGGGGGCGCAACCGGGCCCTCCGAGGGCGCAGTCGCGTAACAGTCCTGGGAGGCGGGTCGGCCTAACGGAGAGGCGTTCACCGAGAGCCCCTCCGCGATGGTCGTCCCCACCCTCCCGTTCGTCACCCCCGCGCTCGCCCGCAGCGCGCGTGACCACTTCCAGCGGTTCTACACGGAACCGCAGTCGGAGGAAGACGGCCGGGAAATGGCGACCAACGTGCTCGGGGCCTTCGGGGTCCTCAACGACTGGCGTCAGCGCCGCGCCGCGAGGCTTGCCGCTGCCGCCACCGCCGCGTCGGGGTCGCACCCGGCCCCCATCTCGCCGTCCCCATCCACCCAGGAGTAGCCGTGTCCGTCCTCTTCACCGCGTTTTTCAACGAGCATCCCATCACCGTCCTCCAGATCCGGGGACGCACCGCCTTCCTCGCCCACGAGCTCGGCATCGCCGCCGGGTACGCCGACGACGGCCAACGCTTCGTGGACCAGATCGTCCGCGAGTGGGCGGCCTGTCTCGACGAGGACGACGACATCGCTCAGGTGGTCGGCAACGAGCTCGGTGTGCTCAAGCGCGAGGTCCCGCTGCCGCCGACCACGACGACGGCGTTGGTGCTCTTCCCCACGGGTGCCGAGCGGTGCCTGGTCCGGTCCCACGCCCGCGCGGCCCGCAAGCTGGTGTGCTTCCTCCACGACGAGGTGCTCTCTCGCGTCATCGCGTTCAACCACGCGAACACGCCCGCCCGCGGCGGAACCGACGACGGCGCGCCGCCCGCGCCCGCGCCCCTGCCGCCGCCGACCCCGATTCGGTCGGCGCTCCAGCGCGCGATGGACGGCGAGACCGTGCCCATGCCGAAGACCCCCTTCCAGCAAGCGGCCGACAAGCTGAACGCCGCCGTGAAGCGGCTCAACGCCCTCGATCGCCGCAAGGAGCACTACCGCGAGATGATCCGGCTCGCGCAGGAGCTGCGCGGTCAGGACCTGATCACGACGGACCAGTGGGCCGCGCTTCGTGTCGAGGCCGTCGAGGAGCTGCTCGGCCGCCCGCTCCGCTCGTGGCTCCCGGCGTTCGGCCTCGACACCGCCCAGCCCCCCTTCGCAGCCTGATGCGCTGGAACGCCGACCAGGTCCGCGCCTTCCTCCTCTGGCTTCTCCCCAGGCACGCCAAGCTCGGGGGCATGACTGAGCTTCGTGCCCTGGGGAGAGGCCCTCGGAAGGGCGTCTGGTCGGCGTTCGTCGGCCCCGACGACATCGACGCCGTCATTGACGCGCTCGCCCCGCTCCCGGGAAGTCCCCGCCCGGTCTTCCCCGACTGGCCCCGGTGCGGCGAGGCGAACCTCTACTTCAGCCTGAACCCGGTGAAGCCCGAGGCGGTGCCCGACCGCGGGCCAACCCTGTTCACCCGCGTGAACCGGACGACACGCGACAAGGACGTGCTCGCCTACACGATGTTCGTCGTGGACGTCGATCCCGAGCGGATGCCCCGCGACCGGGCGGCGACCGACGCCGAGAAGGCCGAGGCCCTCGCCGTGGCGACCACGGTCCGCGACGAGCTGCGCGCCGCCAAGGTCGAGGCGATGCTGGCCGACAGCGGCAACGGCTACCACCTGCTGGTGCCGTTGATCGCCGCCACCGGCGACGAGGTTGGTCCCGTGGCCCACGCAGTTCACGGCGTCCTGCGCGCCTTCGCCGGGCGCTTCTCGACGAAGGGCGCGAGCGTGGACACGTCGGTCTACAACCCGTCGCGCATCCTGAAGCTGTACGGGTCGCTGGCGATGAAGGGCGAGAACACGCCGGAGTACCCCCACCGCGTTGCCACGATCGACATCAGCAACCCCCCGGCCGATGTGGACGTCATCGCTCGGCTGGCCGAACGCGCCGGGCATCGCATGAAGCCCGAGTCGCCTGGGAGTTCCCCGCCGCCACGAGAGCGAGCGGCCCCGCGGCCTGGCACGCCATGGTCGGAGTGGCGCTCGGCTTCGTTGGCGGCGCTGTCCCTCGATGCCGTGTACGGCGACCTGCTCACGGGCAAGGTCACGAACGGCTGGGTCCAATGCCGAGATCCCGACTCGCCGAGCGGCGACCAGAACCCCTCGGCCGGAGTCGCCGACACGGCGCCCGAAACCGAGCGGGCGTCCTTCCACTCGTTCCGGGATGGGCGAACGCTGTCCGTGTTCGACTTCCTGATCGCACACGGGAAAGCAGCGGACTTCAATTCAGCGTGTCGCCGGATCGCCGAGCTGTCTGGCGTACCGCTGCCGGGCCCGGCCATCGTCGGCGAGGGCACCCTCGACCGCCTTCGCGCCCGGTGGGCCACCGCTCGGGACGATGCCCAGCGCCACGCCGCCGTCCGCGAGGCCGTCGCCGCGACGGCGCGGATGCCCGCGATCGAGCAGCGCCAGGCGCTCGACGCCATCGGCGACCTGACGAACTTGTCGGCCGCCCTCCTCCATCGCACGCTCACCGAGGTCCGAAAGGCGGGGCGACGTGCCGACGAGCACGCGCGAGCGCAGGCCACGACGCCCCGGGGCCGCCCCGTCGTGGACTACATCCAGAACCGCGACACCGTGGACGCCCTGTTCGACGCGATCGTCAACGCGGTGAAGCCGGTTGCCCGCTTCTACCGCCAGGAGCGGGACCTGGTCTTCGTGCGCCGCGGGATCGGCCCGATCCCCATCACCGAGCGCAACGTCGCCGGGCTGCTCTCGGCGTTGGTCGAGCTCCGGTTCCTCCACGAGCACGACGACGGGCTCGAGCTGCTCCGGTACGACGTGCTCCCGACCGACCTCGCCCGGGCGTTCGTCCACTCCCCGCGGGTCGCCACGAGCCTGCCGCTGCTCGTCGCATACACCCGTACGCCGCTCTTCGACGCTGCCGGGCGACTCATCGCCCGGCCCGGCTTCCACGAGGAATCCGGGACCTTCTACGACGGACCGGTCGTCGAGCCCGGCGAAGGAACGGCGGTTCTCGACGCCGCCCTTGGCGGCTTCTGCTGGAAGGACGACGCCGACCGGGTCAACTTCCTGGGCGCGCTGCTCACGACGGTCACGATGCCCATGTGGACGCGCGGTCACCCGTTCGTGGCCATCAATGGCAACAAACCCGGCGTCGGCAAGAGCACGTTGGCGCGGGTGCTCGGCGTCCTCGCCGAGGGCGGTGCCGAGCCGTCGACGGTGTCCTGGTGCCCCGACGAGGCCGAGTTCGAGAAGCAGCTCGCCACCCGCGTCGAGGCGGGCGACCGGGTCATCATCGTGGACAACGCCAAGACGGCGAAGCCCATCGAGAGCCCCGTCCTGGAACGGTGTATCACCGACACGCGGCTGAACTTCCGGCGGCTGGGCTCCAACACCAGCATCGGGCGCCCACAGAACGACGTGCTGTTCTGCCTGACCATGAACCTCGTCCAGCTCGGCGCCGACCTGCGCCGACGGGCGCTCCCGGTCAACCTGGAGCTCTCGGCCGACGTACGAGATGCGGCGTTCACACACGACGACGTGCTCGGCTGGGTGCAGGAGCACCGGCAGGCGGCGCTCGCCGAGCTGCTCGGCCTGGTGCGGCGGTGGATGGACGCCGAGAAACCGTTGAGCGAGGTGCCCGCGCGGCACAGCACCGGGCACCGGTGGGCAGCGACCATCGACGGCATCCTCGCGCACGCCGGGATGCCGGGGTTCCTGTCGAACTTCGAGGCCAGCGAGCACGCCTTCGACCCGAAGTACGAGGTCATGCTCGACCTCGTGCGCGCGCACCACGAGCGCGAGCCCATGACCGCCGGGCAGTGGGCGGGTGTGCTTGGCGACGTGCTGGAGGACAGGTTCAAGGACCGGAACGGGCAGGTGCGGTCGGAGCGCGCGCGGGCGACCATCGTCGGGGCGCTGTTCAGCGAGTACGCCGACGCGCGGTTCGACGTGGACGGGGTGGGGTACCGGCTGGAACGGTCGTGGCCGGAGGGGACGGGGAGACCTGCGGTTTGGGGCATCCTTCCGCGCGGTGGGTGCGTCTAATCGGCGTGCAGGCGTCGTGTTAGCCTGAATCCCCGCCATCTCCTTCCACCTTCCTCCGCGCGCTCCAGGGGCCCCTGCATGGCCGACTTTCAAGAACTCGGTGCCCTGATCTGGTCAATTGCGGAGCTTCTCCGTGGCCGGTACAAGCAACACGACAACGGGAAGGTGATCCTTCCGCTCGCCGTGCTCCGCCGCCTCGAATGCGTGCTCGAGCCGACGCGCGATGTCGTGACGAGCACGGCTGCCGGTCTGAAGGCACGGGGCATCAAGGGTGACGCCGCAGCCGGGGTGCTGAACAAGGTCTCCGGGCAGGCGTTCCACAACACCAGTCCGTTCTACTTCGCGCACAAGCGGAAGGGCCCGGATGGGCTGGACATCCCCGGGTCGCTGCTGTCGGACCCGGACAAGCTCGCAGAGAACCTGGTCCTCTACATCCAGGGGTTCTCCTCGAACGCCAAGGCGATCCTGGAGCACTTCAAGTTCGAGGAGCAGATCGAGTTCCTCAACAGCAGCAACCTGCTCTTCATGGTCGTGAAGCGGTTCTGCGAAATCGACCTCCACCCCAGCCGGGTTCCGAATCACCTGATGGGGAGTGTGTTCGAGGAGCTCATTCGGCGCTTCGCCGAGCAGGCGAACGAGACATCCGGAGAGCAGTTCACTCCCCGGGAGGTCATCCGGCTCATGGTGAGCGTCCTGTTCGCCGAGGACAAGGACGCCCTCACCAGAAAGGGGATCGTCCGCAAGCTCTACGATCCGGCCTGTGGGACCGGCGGGATGCTCTCCGTCGCGGAGGAGTACCTGCGCGACCTGAACCCCGACGCCAACCTGCTGGTGTTCGGGCAGGAGATGAACCCTGAGGCCTACGCGGTGTGCAACTCCGACATGCTCATCAAGGGGCAGGATGTGACCCGTGTGGCCTTCGGCGACACGTTCACCGAGGACGGTCATCGCGGCGAGAGCTTCGACTACATGCTGTCGAACCCGCCCTTCGGGGTTGAGTGGAAGACGGTCCAGAAGCAGGTCACGGACGAGCACAAGAAGCAAGGGTTCAACGGCCGCTTCGGTCCGGGGCTTCCACGGATCAGCGACGGGTCCCTCCTGTTCCTGTTGCACATGATCTCGAAGATGGCTCCGATCACCGACGCGAACCCCGAGGGCGCCCGCATCGGCATCGTACTCAACGGGTCACCGCTGTTCAGCGGCGACGCCGGCTCGGGCGAAAGCGACATCCGACGCTGGATCATCGAGCAGGACTACCTCGAAGCCATCATCGGGCTTCCCGACCAGCTCTTCTTCAACACGGGCATCTACACCTACATCTGGGTGGTCACGAATCGGAAGTCTCCGCGTCGCAAGGGCAAGGTCCTGCTCGTGAATGCGACAGGGATGTACGAGAAGATGCGGAAATCCCTCGGGAACAAGCGCAACTTCATCCCGGCCAAGCACGTCGCGGCGGTCTCCCGGCTCTACGCTGACGCCAAGCCTGGACCAGCGGTGAAGGTGTTCGACAACGAGGACTTCGGGTACCGTCAGATCACCGTCGAGCGGCCTGCCCGGTTCAACTTCCTGAACGACGACATCCGGCGGCGCCGCTTCTACGCGACGACGGAATGGGACGATCTTGGCCTGAAAGACGAGGAGGCGGCAAAGGTGCTGCGAGCGGGCATCTCCAAGGTGGAGCCAGACCGCAAGCATCTCGTTCGCGATGCGCTCGACGCCGGTTTCGGCCGCCTGTTCGCGAAGGCAGGGCTCAAGCCCCACACGCCACTCTACAAGGCCTTGATTCGCAGCCTCGGCGAGCGCGACTCGGGGGCCGAGCCGTTCCTCGACCTCGTGAAGGGCAAGTGGGCCAAGGTGCCGGACTCCGGACTGCGCGACACCGAGAATGTGCCGCTCAAAGAGGACATCCACGAGTGGTTCGCACGGGAGGTGACACCGTTCCGGCCCGACGCATGGATCGACGAGGAGAAGACGAAGATCGGGTATGTGATCCCGTTCACCTGGCACTTCTACGAGTACACGCCCCTCCCGCCGCTGGCGGAGATCGACTCGGAGATTCGACAACTGGAGTCGGAAATCCTCGGCATGTTGAAGATGGTGATGACTTGAGGACCGCCTTCAGTGCCCGCGGGGGCGCGGCCCAACGAGTTCCCAAGCCGAGGCCGGCGTGAAAGCCTACGCCGACTACTGCGAGACGGGCCTCACGTGGTGGCCGCAGGCGCCAGCGCACTGGAGCCTCCAACGGCTCAGATTCGTCGCCAGGGTCAACCCTGGACGCCAAACGGCCGGGCTATCGGACGATACCGAGGTGAGCTTCGTCCCTATGGAGGCCATCGGTGAGCGAGGAAGCCTTGATCTCGCCTCCTCCCGGCCATTGGGAGACTTGACCACCGGGTACACCCCCTTCGCGAACGGCGACGTCGTGCTCGCCAAGATCACTCCATGCTTCGAGAATGGGAAGGGCGCGCTGATGGACGGCCTTTCGTACGGAGTGGGGTTTGGGACGACGGAGCTGCACGTCGTGCGGCCCGGCCCCGAGGTCGACGGCCGCTACTTGTTCTACCTGACGCAAAGCCACCCATTCCGAAGCCTGGGCGCCGGCGAGATGTACGGGGCCGGTGGACAGAAGCGCGTGCCCGAGGACTTCGTCCGAAACTTTCGCGCCGCCTGGCCACCGCTGGCCGAACAGCGCGCGATCGGTGCGTTCCTGGACACCCGAACGACAGCACTTGACCGATTGACCGCGGCTAAAGAGGGCCTCTTGGCCGTCATGGATCGCAAGCGCCACACGCTCATCGCGACCGCCGTCACTCGCGGAATCGACGCCGACGTGTGCATGCAGGAAAGCCGTGTGTCCTTCCTCGGTCGGATCCCTGCCCACTGGCGGGTTCAGCGGCTGAAGTTCGTGCTGCTGGGCATTGAGCAAGGATGGAGCCCGCAATGTGAGAATCGGGTGCCCGACGACGACGAGTGGGGGGTGCTGAAGGTTGGGTGCGTCAACGGGTGGGCCTTTGATCCCAACGAGTCCAAAGCACTGCCTGCGCACCTGGAGCCGGCCCCCGAGTACGAGGTGAGGCGTGGTGATGTCCTGATGTCTCGCGCGAACACCCGAGAGTTAGTCGGCTCCGCCGCGCTCGTGACGGACGTGCGGGGGCGCCTGCTGCTTTGCGACAAGCTCTACCGGCTTAGGTACAGCCCAGCCACCTTCGACGGGGAGTACCTGACCTTATTCCTACGTTCCATCGTAGCACGGGAGCAGATGGAAGCGGAGGCAACCGGCGCCAGCGGCTCCATGCAGAACATTGGGCAGGACACGGTTAAGAACCTGCTACTGCCTGTACCCCCGGTGGCCGAGCAGACGCGAATTGTCGACCGCATTCGCCAACAGCTCGCGGGTGTCAGCGACGCCCAAGCGGCGTTGACTCGGCAGATAGACTCGCTCCAAAGCCATCGTCTCGCGCTCATCACCGAGGCTGTCACTGGGCAGTTCGACGTCCGCTCCTCAGCCGGGTCTGACCAATGACCGCTCGTGACGCCGCGTTTCTCGACAACTGGACCCTCCAGGACGTGGCGCATGCGCTGGCCCGCGGCCTGTCGCCCACGCGGATCAAGACGATCCGCCTCGACGGCGAGAGGGACACGCACGAGTGGGACACCGCGCCGGAGGCGGCTATCCAGGTAGAGTGTCTGCTTGACCTCATGCTCGACCTCGTTCTGCGAGAGAGCGTCACCATCGAGGAGGCCTACGCTCACACTTGGCGCGTCGAGGGCACCGTGCTGAACAACATTCAGGAGGCGGGCCACATCCTGACCACGACGGTGCAACCGCAGGACGACCGTATCAAGGCCAAGAAGCGGGTGTTGGTCGATGACTTCTGTGCCACCGAGTCGCTGCGAAAGGTCCAGCGGGAGAACGAGGTCTCGTTCGCCCGCACGCAGAAGTCAGTTCATGAACATGAAGGCGCACTCCTGTGGGGAACCGCTGGCAACCTCGCGCGAGCTGCGGCCTTGGGCCTCGTGCACTCTGCCCACCCCTATCGCCGCCGCCTCATGGAGCAGACCACATTTCCGGTCGCCCGACCCGACGTCGTTCGTGGCACCGTGGAATGGGTCCAGCGCGAGCGGACCCGCCTCATGCAGCAGTTGTCCCCAGGGAGCGATCGTCGCATGGCTGTGGTGGAGCTGCCTCCCATCGTGACCGAGCTCATCCTCGGTTCCGAACGCCCGGAAGACCTCCTGCTCAACGCCGTCCAGGCTCGGCAGGAGTACCGGAGGCTGAGGACGTGGCTGGGCGAGTACCAGACCGCGATGGACGAGCAGGATCCCCGAGCGCTCGCGAAGCACCAAAAGACGCTCGACGCCGTCGCCCGCGACCTCGCGCGGCTCACCGGCAGCTCCCCGTCTGGCTCGACGGCGCTCTCACTCAACGTCGGCTTTTTTGGGCTTTCGTTGCCCGTTCCGGAGCTGTTCGACCGGGCGAGTAGTTGGTTCGGGGTGCGAGCGGACTTCAACCGCCTGCTCACCTCGAAGCGCAATGACGACGCGCTCGACAAGCTCCTCGGCATGTTCGGTGAGCGCGAGACTTCGCTCGGCCGCGACGTTCGCCGGCACTTCCAAGCGCGGGCCACGGATACCCTGCTCTCGACCGGAGGAGCCTCTTGACCAGCATCGTCAGCGAACGCGCGTTCGAGGAGTTCATCGAGGCCGAGCTCCTCGCACACGGCGGCTACGGCGCGGTGCCCTCCGGCGACTTCGACCGGGTCCGCTGCCTCAATCCGAAAGAGGTCTTCGCGTTCTTGCGCGCGAGCCAGCCGAAGGTCCTCGCAGATCTGGCGAAGCACCACGGGGACCTGCTCGAGGTGGCGATTCTCGACGCGCTGGTGAAGGCGTTGGACACGAGCGGCTCGCTCTCGGTGTTGCGCCACGGCTTCAAGTTCTTCGGCAAGACCCTCCACCTTGCCTACTTCGCTCCAGCCAACACCCTCAACCCGGACAGCCTCGCTCGCTACGCGATGAACCGCCTCGCCGTCAGCCGTCAGCTCCGGTTCATCCCTGACAAGAACGACTCGGTCGACCTCGCGTTGCTGCTGAACGGCATCCCGGTGGTGACGGTGGAGTTGAAGAACCCCTTCACCGGGCAGACGCACGCCGACGCGACGAAGCAGTTCATCAAGGATCGCGATCCGCGCCACCTGTTGTTCGCGTTCAAGAAGCGGTCGCTGGTCCACTTCGCGGTGGACACCGATCAGGCGTGGATGACCACCCAGCTCAACGGGAAGGGCACGACGTTCCTCCCGTTCAACCTCGGCCGCGACAAAGGCGCTGGAAACCCGGAAAATCCCCGCGGGCACCGCACGGCGTACCTCTGGGACGATGTGTGGCGGAGGGACAGCCTCCTCGACATCCTCGGTCGATTCATGCACCTGGCGGTGAGCGAGAAGAAGTACAAGGATGGGCGGGTCGTCCGCAAGGAAGCGATGATCTTCCCGCGCTACCACCAGCTCGACGTGGTGCGGAAGATGGCCGCGGACGCCCGGCAGGGCGGGGCCGGACGCAACTACCTGATCCAACACTCGGCCGGCAGCGGAAAGAGCAACTCGATCGCCTGGATCGCCCACCGCCTGTCCAATCTCCACGACGGCGACAACCGCAAGATCTTCGACTCCGTCGTGGTTGTGACCGATCGTCTCGTGCTCGACCGCCAGCTGCAGGACACCATCTACCAGTTCGAGCACAAGCAGGGGGTGGTGCAGCGCATCGAGAAGGACTCGCAGCAGCTCGCGGACGCGCTCACGAATGCGGTGCCCATCATCATCACGACGCTCCAGAAGTTCCCGTTTGTCGCGGAGAAGGTCGGCGAGCTCCCCCAGCGTCGGTACGCCGTGATCGTCGACGAGGCGCACAGCTCGCAGACCGGCGAGGCTGCCGGGAAGTTGAAGGGGCTGCTCGGCGTGCCCGGCGACGACGACACGGACGACGCCCAGGACGAGGTCGTCAAGGTTGCCGCCGGTCGAGGGCGGCACCCGAACCTCAGCTACTTCGCGTTCACCGCCACGCCGAAGTTCAAGACGCTCAAGATCTTCGGCCGGCCCGGCGTAGACGGGAAGCCCGAGCCGTTCCACCTCTACAGCATGAGGCAGGCCATCGAAGAGGGCTTCATCCTCGACGTGCTGAAGAACTACACGACCTACAAGCGCTACTACAAGCTGCTCCACAAGGGCGGCGACGACAGGGAGGTGGAGAAGAAGAAGGCGGCGAAGGCCCTCGCCCGGTTCGTCGAGCTGCACCCAACGAACATCTCCCAGAAGACCGAGGTGATGATCGAGCACTTCCGGTCGTTCACGAGAAAGAAGATCGGCGGTCAGGCGAAGGCGATGGTCGTCACGGGCTCCCGCTTGCACGCCGTCAGGTACAAGCTCGCGTTCGACGCCTACATCAAGAAGAAGGGCTACACCGACGTGAACGCGCTCGTCGCGTTCTCCGGGGAGGTCGAGGATCCGGACACCAAGGTGAAGTACACCGAGGTCGGGATGAACGGCGGGCTGCGTGAGGCCGAGCTGCCCGAGCGCTTCGAGGAGCCGGAGTACCAGGTCCTCCTGGTCGCCGAGAAGTACCAGACCGGCTTCGACCAACCGCTCCTGCACACGATGTACGTGGACAAGAAGCTCGCGAACATCAACGCCGTGCAGACGCTCTCCAGGCTCAACCGGATCCACCCCGGCAAGGAGGACACGTTCGTCCTCGACTTCGTGAACGAGCCGGCGGACATCCAGGAGGCATTCCAGCCGTTCTACGAGCAGACGATCATCGGCGAAGATGTCGATCCCCAGCGGCTCTACGAGCTGATGTCCACGCTCGACGAGGCCCAGATCTGGTACCGCTCCGACGTGGAGGGCTTCGCCAAGGTGTTCTTCGCCGCGAAGCACGGGATGAAGGACCACGCCAGGCTCAACGCCTTCATCGACCCCGCGGTGAGCCGGTACAAGGGCCGCACCACCGAAGAGCAAGACGCCTTCAAGAAGTCTCTCCGAACCTTCGTTCACCTCTACTCGTTCCTCTCCCAGATCCTCCCCTACCAGGATGCTGACCTGGAAAAGCGGTACGCCTACGGCCGCTTCCTGCTCACCAAGATCAAGCGGGAGGCTGGGGAGCCCGAGGTGGACCTCGGCGGCGACGTGGCGCTCCAATACTACCGGCTTCAGAAGGCCAGCGAGGGCGACATCGGGCTCACGGTGAACGAGCCCGCGCCGGTGTGGGGGCCCACGGAGGTTGGGTCCGGGAACGCGAAACCCGAGTACGTCGTTCTCGCGACGATCATCGAGGCGCTCAACCAGCGGTTCGGCACTGACTTCACCATCGCGGACCAGCTCTTCGTCGAGCAGATTCGTGCCGAGGCCGTCGCCGACCCTGACCTCGTTCGGACGGCGCAGGCGAACACCCTCGACCACTTCCGGTACGTCTTCACCAAGGCTCTGGAGCGCCTGTTCATCGACCGGATGGAGCAGAACGAGGAGTTCTTCGCCAAGTTCATGAACGATCGCGAGTTCCAGACCGCCTTCACCGCCCTCCTGATGCCGCAGGTGTACGGCGAGATCCGGCGGTCAGTCGCGGACGACCCACCGTGAAGGCCACCAACCGCAAGCGAGAGAGGCGCACGTCGGGCCCGCCAAAGCTGGCCACGGCGGCTGGGCAGGGCCTCGGCTTCTCTCTCCAGGTCACACGGCTCCTGGCGCGCCTTCTGGAAGACTGCGCCCCTGGGGATTCAGTTTGCCTCGAAGCCTTCAGCGATGTCGGCGTAGCCAAGGCCGACGGCACTGCCATCGCCGAGGAGACGAAGAGCACGCACGGCTACAATCCCGTCTCTGACCGGGCCGTCTCGCTCTGGAAGACCCTCGCGAACTGGCTCCACGCCGCGAAAGTGGGCGCGATCTCCCCAAAGCGAACCAGGTTTGTTCTCTACGTTTCGATCCCCGTCGAGCCCGGCGTTGTCGCCCAGTCGTTCGTCCAAGCGGGCGATGGCGCCTCGGCCCTCGCCGCGCTTCGCAAGGCCCGCGAGGGGTTGTGGGGCTCGGCTCCTGAGTTCTCGACGCGGGAGAAGCTTCCAGCGGAGCTGGGCTTTCAGATCGCTCGTCTGTGGTCGGACACCACCATTTCGAGGCATCTCCCGGACATCATCGCCAACTTCGAAATCGTGCTTGGCACTGGGAGTCCGACCGCGGACCTTCGTGCTCTCATGTCTCGTCAACTCATCAGCCCCGAAATGTGTGAGACGGTCACGAGGTGGGCGCTGGGGTGGGTCAAGCTCGAAACCGACAAGCTCCTCGAACAGAGCCTCCCAGCATACCTGGCTTACGACGACTTTAAGGGTGCTCTCCTGGCCTTCTGCCGCACCCACGACCGCACTGACATGCTGATGGGGTTTGCCGGCGAGCCGTCGGCAGCGGAGATTGACGCGCACCGGCAGTTTAGGAACTACGTGCGACAGCTTGAGCTCGTCGAGGCCGACGACGAGGACATTCTTGGAGCCGTGAACGACCACCTGCGAGCGGCCGTCGACCGCACGACTTGGGCTGAGAAGGGCTATGTCGACCCGGAAATGCTCCAGACCTACGAGAAGGAGTTGAAGCGGACTTGGAAGAACCATCGAGATCAGACCGCCCTAGCACAGTCGGCCCTAGGCGCCGAGGCCAGAGGTCGGCTGCTCTTCCTGCGCTGCGCCGAGCACCGGGCAGCGGTAAACGGCCAGCAGTGTCCAGAATACTTCACGCGGGGGAGCTTCCACTCGCTGTCTGACGCGCTGACAATCGGTTGGCACCCTGACTATTCGACGCTGCTGCCCCGTCGAACCGGTGGAACGTGAGCAGCCTCTCCCGCGAAGCCGAACTGGTGCAGAATCCTGCCTTGGGCGCCGTTCTTATGTGGCGGTTTTGTTCGGCCTATCAAGCGCAACACCCCACGGCGGACTCCCCGCCGGTGACCTTCGCATTCCTGGTCCTACCGCTTGTGCTCCACGTCGATTCGATGGAGCACCTTCAGGGGACCAGGAACGGGCTGCGCGCCTTCGCGGAGAAATTCGCGCAGTCCAACGAGCCCGGTGCGGACAAGATGCTTGCGATCCATGATCGACTGCTTGCATGGCGACCGATGTCGCTTCAGGCGTTGCGCCTGGGTGTCGGCGCCCGGCTGGTCAGCGTCGACTCGAAACGCGGCCGCCTCATCGCGCTTTCCGACGCCCGCCCTTCCGCAGCGACCGCGAACGTCCGGCCGCTCCTCACGGGCGCAGAGAAGCTCGGGCGGTGGTTTGCCGAGCTGACAGTGTTCGAAGTCGCATCCATCCTAAAGGTGAGTTTCTAATGCAGTTTCAGGTCCTTTCGGTAGTATTGTGGCCTCGCGATTCTGGCCACAAGCCCCGGATCGTGGAGTTCGCGCCCGGTTGCGTGAACGTGATCACGGGGGCATCCAAGACCGGCAAGACCGCAATCGTCCCCATCATTGACTACTGCATGGGCGCTGAAAAGTGCGCCATCCCCGTGGAGACCATCCGTAACTGCACGAGTTGGTTCGGCGTAGTGGTGCAGACGACGCGCGGTCAGCTCCTCCTTGCCCGCCGCGAGCCGGGTGTGCAGAAGAGCACGTCCGACATGTTCGTGATCGAGGCGGAACGGGTGGTTGTTCCCGACGTCATCACCGAGAAGAACACGACTGCGGACGCCGTGAAGCATCGCCTGGACGAACTCGCAGGTCTGTCCCTCCTTGATTTTGACTTTGAGGGCCTTGGTAGTGGTTTCAAGGGTCGCCCGAGTTTTCGCGATCTCATGGCGTTCGTGTTTCAACCCCAGAACATCGTGGCCAACCCGGACGTCTTCTTCTACAAGGCAGATACCTACGAGCACAGGGAGAAGCTCAAGACGATTTTCCCCTACGTGCTCAAGGCGGTGACCCCGCAGACGCTCGCCGCCCAGCATGAACTGGAAACGGTCCGCCGGGAACTTCTGAGGAAAGACCGCGAGTTGACGAATCTTCGTCGTGTGTCGGAGCGTTGGATCGCGGACCTGCAGGCGTGGGTGAGCCGCGGCCGCGAGCTGGGGCTCGTCACCGTGGCGGTTCCTGCCGGGGCAACCCGGGCACAGTTGGTCGCTGTTCTCCGTGACGCGGTCGGCAGGCGCCCGGAGATATCAATGAACAGTGGCCAGGTCGAGGCTGCGGTCCAGGAGTTGAATGCGCTGGTGGAGGAGGATTCACGGGTAGCCGCTAGGCTCTCCGTGCTTCGGCGCCGGTACGGCGAGATGGAGCGGCTCAGGAAGACGGGCGACAGCTACGGTGCGGCCCTGCAAGTCCAGCGCGACCGGCTGGCGCTCGCGAGGTGGCTCCGGAGTCTGAGTGCGTCCGAGGGGGCCTGTCCGGTCTGTGAGGGACCGCTCGGGGACCCGCATCCGACTCTGGATGACCTTTGCGTCGCCCTTGACGCGGTTGAGAAAGAGGCCGTGGCCATTCGGGAGGTTCCCGTCTCGTTCGAGCGGGAAAGCCAGAGAGTGAAGGAAGAGATCGGTCAGGCGACGGAGCAGCTCAAGGCACTTTCTATCCGGATTTCCGCCCTCCAGAGCCACTCAAAGTCCGCGAACGAGCAGAAGTTTCGAAATGACGCTGCCAGCCGCTACGTCGGCGGCTTGGAGCAAGCCCTGCTCACGCACGACGCGGTCGATTCCGACAGCGAGCTCGCGCAGGAGGTGGCGGACCTCCGCGAGCGGCAAGCGGCGCTTCAACAGCAGCTCTCTGCGGCCGGCAGCAAGGGGCGGCTTGATCGCGCGCTGGGGAAGGTGGCTGCCCTCGCCGGTCAGCTCGTCCCGAAGCTGGATGCCGAGCGACCGAACGATCCCGTTTCCCTGTCGCTCCCCGACCTTACCGTTCAGGTTCATGGGCTCGACCGGATCGACTACCTCTGGGAGATTGGCAGCGGCGCCAACTGGTTGTCCTACCACGTGGCATACTCGCTCGCGCTCCAGTGGTTCTTCCAGTCCGAGGGTTCGAGCCCGGTCCCCAGCTTTCTCGTCTACGATCAGCCGAGTCAGGTGTACTTTCCGCAACGCATCGCGGGGAAAGGTGGGTCCGACGCGGAATTGGACCCCCACCTGCGCGACGAAGACGCCGCCGCGGTTCGGAAGGTTTTCGAGACGATGGCGTTCGTCGTCGCGGAGTTGAAGGGTGGGCTCCAGGCGATTGTGTTGGATCATGCGGGAGCGGACGTGTGGGGTGGCGTGGTTGGGGTTCATCTCGTGGACGAGTGGCGACAAGGGATCAAGCTCATCCCCAGGGCGTGGCTGGCCGGGGCCAGCGAGCCTGAGACCGCTTGAGGTCACCACGTCGCCAGGAGGCCCCGTGATCGCCCGCACTCATGTGCGTTGCCCTGGTTGTTCCAAGGTGATCGCCCTGCGTCTGAGCATCGGCGGGCCGGACACACAGCCGTTCTACTATGTCTGCGTCGCGTGCGGCGTCGCCACTCGCGGGGCAATCGATGCCTCCGCACCGCCGAAGGTCGCGTTGAATCTTGAGGATGGCGAGCAGCTGTACCTCGACAAGGAACCGCCAGACACCCAGGTCGTCACAGTTGATTCCAGTATTCCCCTACTCGGCAGCGCCAAGGAGCTGTGGGACGTCGGGGGTTCGCCTTTCATCTACCTGCACACGATCCTCGGGAATAGGCTCGACCTTTACGTGAAGGGGTCGGGCAAATTTCGCGGGCTGATCGAAGCCGACGGCAAGCGTATAGACCGCCTCATTACATACTACCTTGATAGAAACTGGTCCGCTTTCGACGCTGCGGTACCCGAGGTCTGGCCGGATCAGAACCTTCCAACGCTCGTTTGGCACCGCCACGACACGATGCACAGGCTCCTCGACCTCCTGACTGCCCCGGTGTGGACAGCGGATGTCTATCCACGGATGAAGGAAGCTTGGAATAAGGTGCAGAATCCGGCCTGCGCGCACAGCGCCGCCCTTCTCGTCGCGACGCGCACCGCGGTTGCGACGTCGGAATTGATTGACCTTCAGAACGAGCTCTTCGATTGCTTTCGGTTGTGGATTCGCAACCACGACGCGTGGATGCCGGGGTTCACCATGAACCTCATGCCGGAGCCACGGGCGCAGTATGGTGATCTGCGGGTGTATCGGGATGACTTCCCCGCCCTCCGCGATCTGTACATCCGTGTATTTGAGGCCTGCCATTCCGCCCTTCCATTCCTGATGGGGCGGTTAAACGTGTCAACTCGCGGGTCAATCGATGCGTTCGTCCACCCACCGGAGCTTTCCGCGAAGCGCCAGCCAAAGACGGTGGCGGCGTTCCATAAACTGACTTCCTGGGAGCGTGCGCTGTATCTCCGTGGGCTGCCCGTTTGGGAAACTGCCTGGACCGAGACCCTCGACCGAGGACTTCGGAACAAGATTGGTCACGCAAAGGTCCGGCACCATCTGCAGTCTGGGGAACTTCGCGTCCAAGGCGAGGATTCGGTGCCGTACTCGGCGTTTCTAGCGAAAACCCACTTGCTCATTTTTCCGCTGCTCGCGGTGATGAACGCCGTGAAATTGACTCTGATCCACGGGGCGATGCTGGACGATCAGGACGCCGCTCGAAACAAGCAACTCTGATCTACGCCGCCCGAGCCGTTGCGAAGGCGCACCGTGGGAACGAGGCGCTTCCACGCCGCTCCGAGCTGAGATTATCTTATTTTATGCCCGGTACTTCGCCGGGGAGGCCGGCAGGCGTCACGTAGCCCTATTCCCTACCCGATGTCGATAGGATCAATTCCCACAAGACGCCGCCGTTGCCGGCCACGAGCTCTAGGCAATCGTTGTAGTCCTGCTTCGTGAGCACGTCTGTGTGGGCTGCCCGGTTGCGGTATCGGGTGGTGAGTTCCTCGATGGCTGCCAGCCCACCATCGGCGCGCGTGAGCCAGTCTGCTTTCGGCCACCGCCTCGAGACTGCGTGAAATGCCCTCACCAGGGGGCTCGACGCGGCCCTAACCTTCGAGTTTTCGGCCGTCTGGAGCGCGTGACGTACGCTTCCGATGGACGGTGGCGTTGGGTGTCGGCCGGAGCAATAGCGAGCCAGACTTCCGAGGTCCTTGTCGATGATGTCGCTGGACAGGTCGACTCCGCTGCAAGCGGCCCTCAGCGGCTCCACAACGCGGTGCACGAGTTCGACCTCGAACGCCTTACCCAGGCCGATCACAGCCGCGGACCAATCGAGGTCGATGTGCCCCGATAGCCCCTCCGCGACCACTTTCGACGTCGCCAGAAACCGAAGGCCAGCCGCCGTGAGTAGCCTCGCTTGAGCACGACGTACCAGAAGCAGCCTCGACACAGCTTCCACATCCTCTCTGGACGCGAGCTCCAACAGGCGGTCCGCGAGCTTGGAGGCCTTCTCCTCGACGGGGTCCGCCCCCGCCTTGATGTCGTGCAGAGCGACTAAGCGACCGTAGCAACCGTTGCACAAGAGGCTCGACCAGGAGCCGTTCGCGACGGTCACCAACTTCGACGTCTTCGCCTGATGGCACCTGAAGCAGGCGAAAGAGCAAGACGACGCCAGCCGGTACTGCTGCATCGGCCCCCGCGAGGGGTAGGTCTTGGCGATCTCGTAGCGCGCAGGCACGGTCCCATGTACCGCGGAACCGAGACGGCTGCCGTGACGCGCGTGTCGAGGAGCGCCGGTGGATCGTGCCGAACCGGCCGAAGTTACGTCACCCCCCGAACGCCCCCTGCACGATCCCGAGCAGCGCCCCCCGGTTCCGCCCCACGAACCCCTCGATGTACGCCGCCTCCACCCCCACCGGCGGCCGCGCCCGGAGCATCCCGATCGCCACCTCGAGTAGCCGCTCGGCCCGCGAGCTCGCACCAGGCAACGTCGCCACCGGCTCCAGCGCCATCCGCCCCGCAGCGCGCTCGCGCTCCCTCACCATCGCCACGTTCGCCGCCTTCTCGGCCTTCACCGCATCCCGCGCCGCAGCGAGCTGCCGCTCCAGCTTCGCGATCCGCCGCGCGTCCTCGTTCTCCCGCTCGGGCAGCCGGAGCAGCTTCGTCGCCAGGACGGCGATCGCCGGGAGCAGATGCGCGGTCGCGGCACCCAGATCTTCCCTTCTGGACACGAACTCTTCCGTGTGGCCCTCCCCCATGAGGCCATCGAGGTGGGTCAGCTCGTGGACGGCGACCCCGTGCAGGAACGCGGCCAGGGCGAGCGGCCTCTCGCGATGTGCCTTCACCACCTGCGCCATCCGATCGGGGTGGATGAACACGAAGCGGCGACCACCGGGGCGCTCGACGGCCTCGGCGACCACGTTGTCGTCGAGCACGAAGCCCGGCCGGAACGTGCGCCGGATGCGGGCCTCCGTCGCCACCATGCGGAGCGTGCCGTCCCACGCCAGCAGAAAAGGCACCCACTTCGCGTAGTTCTTCCGAAAGCGCCGCGCTCGATCGCGGTCGTAGGTCTTCTTGCTGATCCGCATCCCGGCGAACCGACCGAACGGGTTCTTGATCCGGCGCTCGGCCTTGTCGAGCTGCTTCGCCCACGACGGCGTGATCGCGTCCAGCGCCGTCGTCGCCTTCGACACCGCGACAGCCTGAATGAGCCCGCCGCCGCCGGGCGCGAGCGCGGCCTCGGCCGCCCGGTCGATGGCCGCCTCGACGGCCTGGGTCTGCCAGCCGTCGAGCTGCTGCCCGGCTTCGGCGCGACGGAGCGCCTGGTCCACCTGCTCGGTGACGATGACGACGCGCACCCCGCCCGCCGCCTTGCCCTGATCGTCGGCGCTGGTGAGCATCGCGCGGAGCACCCCGGCCGCCTGCACGTCGGACGGCGCGGCGATGTCGGCCGCCAGCCCGCCGCCGCCGGCCGCGACCTCCATCCCGGCGGGCAACACCCAGCCGCGCTCGGGAGCATCCCCCTCGGCGACGGCCTTGGTGCCGCGCGGAGCGGCCGAGGCGGTGACCTCCTCGACGCCGCCGTACTTGGCCTGCTCCCCGTAGAAGTCGCGGATTCCCCCCGCAGCCTCGGCGATGGCCCGCTGCACGTCGGCGTCCCCGAACGCCTCCGCCATCTGGTCGGCGATCTCGGCGCCGCCGGTGTCGTCATCGCCCTCGGGGTCGATCCACTCGTCCTCCTCGCTCTTTCCGACCGACTCGTTCTCGCGCTCGACGTCGTCGACCACGTCGGAGAAGGTCCACGCGGCCTGGTCCTGCAACCCGTCGCGAGCCGCGTTCATCGGGTAGCCTCGGGCCCCCGGGCGAACGGTCGTGGAGAAGTCCACCACCACGTCGGCCTTGAGTCCGCCACGCTGCGAAGGGCTCTTCACCTGGAACAAGCCGCCCAAACGGAGGTAGTATGCCCCGCCGCGGTCGCCGGGTGCGCGCCGATACGCCTTCACCGCGGCCGTCGTGCCGTCTCCCCACGATCCCTCGACGCTCACGCGGGAGCCGCCTCGGCGGCTGAACATCGGCTTCACCTCGACGCCGTTGAACGTGAGGCGGATGCCGGGGAGGTCGTTCGCGGCGAGCAGCTCCTTGAGGCGGTCCTCGATGCCGACGTAGACGCCGCGCGCGCGATCCCAGTACCGGATCGAGTCGGGGTCGATGTCGTAGACGGTGAGCATCGTGCCGTCGCGGCGCTCGGCGTCGTACACCTGGACCTCGGCGTCCGCCCCGTCGGCGATGGCGAGGTTGTCGCGCGTGTGCATCCTCCACTTGAACGAGCGACTGACCCCGAGGATCACCGCCTTCGCGACACCGAATCCGCCCGCCGCCTCGCCCGAGTCGGTGGCGTCGCGCTTCCCGCTGTCGCCGATCGACAGGAACTTGCCGATGATCGTGTCGGCGTCCATGCCGATCCCGTTATCGGCGAAGGACAAGGATCGTTCGGCGGCGTCCCACGCCACGGCGAAGTACCCGTCCTCGGGCTTCAGCTTCCGAGCGCGGATCGCGGCCTTGACCGCGTCGACGGAATTCTGCAACGCTTCACGGGTCGCCAGCCACGGCAGATCGCCAGATTTGTAGACGGCTTTGGTGAAGTAGCCCCAAAGCACGGACACGTTGGCGGACGGGCGGCCCGACGCCTTCGCCGTCATCGCCTCGCGGATCTCGGGCACGCCGCCGAGCTCGCGCCGGAGAGCGAGGTGATCGATGCGGACGCGGGCGGTGGCCTTGATCGCGCCGGGGGCGGGCATGGGGTGGGAGCAGGGGCAGGTCATCGGAGATTCTCCGTCGTGCACGCCAAGGTCGGCGAGGTAGGTTCTGGGTCGTGTACCAGCCAGCCGAATTGCCCGAAGTCGATTGCGTGGAGGTGTTCGGCCTCCGCGGCAGCGACCCGCCTCGCGTGAGCCAGTACATGCGCCACGTCGACCGCTGCGCTTGGATGCGCCTGGATGGCAGCGATGCACTGGCCGTCGCCGAGTTGTGGCGCAAGCTTCCGCCCGGTGAGACGATGCGATGTCACGTTCCGCCGTTCGGACTCCGCTTCCGACACTCGGGAAACATCGTTGTTGAAGCGTCGCTCTGCTGGGAGTGCAACAACGCCTTCGGCTTCTCCGGCGACGACCAAGTGGACTTCGACTTCGATGGCCAATCTGAGGCGGCCCAGGCGCTGCTCACCGTCCTGCGCCGGACCATGCGCGACGGTCTCGGGTACGAATAGGTCCATCACGCGGTACTCTGGTAGAGGGTGTCGGTCACGAGCTGCCGCAATCGGGCGGCGTGCCGCGCCACGAACCCGTCGATGTCCTCCGGCGCCACACCACGAGGCGGGTGACGACGGACGCCGGCGACGGCAGCGGTGAGCGCACGCTCGACCCGGGACGCGAGCACGGGCAGGCTCTCCCGCACGGTGGACGCCCCTTCTTCGGCTGCGCGCACGGCGCGGGCGACGACCGCGGCGAGCATCGGCGGGACGGCGTTTCCAACCTGTGTCCGGCGATCCGTCGAGCCCCCCGCGAACGGGTAGCCCACCGGAAAGCCCTGTAAGGCCGCGCACTCCTCGGGTGTTGCGCGACGGTGGAGCGGTGAACCCGGCGGCAACGCCCTTCCGATTCGCGCCCCCCGCCGCACGAAGAGCAATCCGTTGCCGCCGTGGCTCCGGCGGCTGCCAGCGGTGATCGTGGGGGCTGGCAGGTCGAGCGGCATCGGGACGCGGGCGAGGCCCCAGCCCGCGTTGCACTCGTGCGCCATCGCGACGACATCGTCGCCGAAGCCGAGCACCTCGGCAACCCCAACGTGGGGCCGGTCGGCGTCGGCCCCGTGCGTGGCGTCGGGCCATCGGATTGACCGCGGGCCAGCGACAACAAACAGCCGGTGGCGGGCTTGTGGAAGCCCGAAGTCCGCCGCGTTGAGAACGCGGGCGGAGACGTGGCCGTAGCGCTTCCGCAAGGGAGGGAGCACGAACCGTTCGAGGTACGGGTTCCCCTTCATCGCCGCGACGTTTTCCATGATCGCCCACGTTGGCCGCACGCGGTCGATGACATCGAGGGTCCACGGCCACCCGTTTCGCTCGCGGTCGGCCGATCCCGCGCGCTGCCCCAACCCCGACCACGCCTGGCAGGGCGGCGAGGCCCACAGCACGTCGATGGTCCCGGTGAGCGCGGCGTAGTCGAGGTCGCGCACGTCCGCCTCGACGGCGGGGAAACCGGCGGCGCGCAGCGTGGCGGCGGCCGAGGCGTCACGCTCGACGCAGGCGACGTGCTCGAACCCGGCGTCGTGCAGCCCAAGCGCGGCTCCACCCGCACCGGCGAACAGGTCGAGCACCCTCACGACGCACCTCGGCCGCGCGCGGGATGCGCGAGCGGCGACGGGTTGCGACGGAGGAAGGCAAACACGATTCACTCACGACTCGAAGGCGTAGGACGGCCCAGGAGCCCTGTTTGGGGGGTCGGGAGGGGTCCGGGATGGCCCGCTCGCCGACCCCGAGGAAGGGCCCGTGGCGCGGTTTTGCGAGGAGGAGGGTCAGGACGGGATGAAGCCCCGCTCGCGAGCCTCGGTGAGGTGGCTGTTGGCCTCCCTCAGCCGGTCCACCGCCATCTGGAGCGCCGACGTGGGCGTGCGTGGCCGTGGGAACTGGAGCGCGCAGACGCCCCGGATGAACATGGCGAGCAGGTCGTCGCGGACGTCCTCGGGCCCGAGGTCTTCGAGGTCGCTGCACGGGTGAGTCTCCAGCGCCCGGAGCAGCGCCGTCGCGACGAAGTCGTGCTTGTACGGCCCGCTCTCGGGTCCGAAGGTGCGCTCCGCCAGCTCCATCAGGTCACGAAGCAGCGGCCAGAACCACGGCGGGAGATCGACCATCGAGAGGTCCCACGGCGGCGGGGGCGGCGGTTCGGCGGTGAGCGCGGGAGAGCGGCGGTAGTTCGCGCCGCCGGGGAGGTTCGGATTCATGGCGTTGGTCCTTGGGGTGAGGGTGGGATCGGGAGGGAGGGTCAGGCGGCGCGGCGCGTGGCCGCGAGGTCCACGGGCACGTCGCGGAGCGTGATGTCGGTGAGGATGTCGCTCGACCGCTTCGTGATGAGGTCGTAGAGGCTCCACGGCTTCGACGGCGGGCCGGTGACGGCGTGCCAGACCCCCGCCACCGAGACGCGGCGCACGCGGTAGGCGCCGAGCCCGAGCTCCGACCACTCGGTCGGCACCGGCGACCACCAGATGTTGCCGTCGTCGTTGTAGTTCCGACGCGCGGGGGCGGAGGTGCGACGGAATTTGGACGCACACGTCCAGGCGTACTGCGCGACGACATCGTTGGGGACCGCCGGACGGCGGCGCGGGTCCTCGGCGTACCAGGCCACGAGCCGCTTCGCAGGACCGAGCGCACCCGATGCACCCTGGTGGACCGTGCGGTTGTAGTACAGCGTCATCGCCCGCTCGGTCGAGACGCCGAGCACGCCCGCGATCTCGACGGCACCGGCCATGTACTCGGACTCGGCCGCGACGCGAGCCTGCACCTGCTGGAACGCAGGCCAACGTCCGGCGGCGGCAAAGCGGGACACCCAGGGCTCGGCCCAGAGCGCGACGCCATCGACGGCTTCGAGGCTCGCACGTCCGGTCACGTCGAGGAGCCGGGCCCAGCTCGCCCCGAAGAAGCGGCCGAAGGCCAGCGGGTCGGCGGCGGCCATCTGGCGGAGCAGGCGGCCGAGCGAGCCCGACTTCTGCGTCCACTGGAGGATGCCGTAGCTGACGCCGTTGCCGTCCAGGTTCGCCTGCACGGACCAGTAGTTGCCCTCGTGCTCGCTCGTCTTGCGGAGGAGCGTCGGGATCCAATCGGTGATGAGTTCTTCCACCTTCTCCTCCAGTTTTTTGGCTGCCTTTCCTGCCGATTCCGCGGTCTCCTTCGCCACGCGCCGCGCCGACGGCGATGCCGCCGCCGCGAGCACGAGGAGCCCGAACGCGCCCGCCCCGAGTAGGAGCGGCATGTTGTTGCCCTTGCTCATGCTGCCCCCTCGCCGACGTCGTCGTTCGCGTCGGCTTCGCCAGAGAGCAGGTTCCGCGGGATCGACCGACCCCACCACCAGCGCCCGGCCTCGGCGAGCTCGCCGAACTTGAGCCCCGACGCCGGGGCCTGGGCGAGGAACGCCTGCCAGCCGCCCTCCGTCGGCGGGAGCACATCGACACCAGCGGTTCCCGATGCGGCGCCCGCGTTGACCACGCGGAGCCCGGAGGGTGCCACCACGGGGATCTTCTGGCTCTGCTGGTTGTAGTACGACACCTTCGCCAGCGCGCCGAGCACGGTGTCGGCCACCTGCGGCCAGGTGCGCTCGACCCAGGCGTCGGGTGCGTGCTGCCAGCCGAGACCCGGCCAGTCGCCCGAGTAGCGGAGCCGGTCGTTCGCGGCCTGCGTCACCGCACGGATGGTGGACGACTCCTCGTCGGCCGGGAACGTCGCGCCGTAGTTCTCCGGCTTGAGCGACGTGAACTTGCCGTCGTCTGCCTTCGCCAGCTTCCAGGTCGCGTCGCCCGCGGAGCGCAGCGCGATTTGCCCGTCCCGCGTGACCTTCCCGAACTCGATGTAGTCGATGCGCGAGGCGTTCCACGCGCTCGGAATGCCCGCCCGGAGCCCCTCGTACACGGGACCGCCACCCTCGGCGACGAGCACTGGGCGCTCGCGGACGACCACCGCGGTCGGCGCCCACGGCCATGCGTCCACGTTCACGCGCGACAGGTGCTTCAGCCGCTCCTCGGCCTCGCCGCGCAGGCGGGCCGCCTCGATGCCGTCCTTCGTACGCTCGGCGTTGCGGAAGCGCGCGTTGATGGCGCGCAACAGCTTGGACGCCTCGGCCGCGATCTTCTTCTTCGCCTCGGCCTCCCGCTGGGCGCGAACGGCCTCGAGTCGGGCGCGGGTCTGCTCGGGGTTCCGGCTGATGAGGAGCAGGATCTCCTCGGGCCCCATGTCCATCTGGGCGCCGGGGTTGTTGGTGTCCCGGTCCTGCGACTTGATGAGTTGCGTCATCCAACCCCGCTTTCCCTGGATGAGGTTGAAGCGGAGCCCGTCCTGACTGCGGCGCGCGAAGTAGTAGTAGATCGCGATGGCGGACAGCGTGTTGCCCTGCCGAACGCCGCGCCCGTTCCGCTGCTGCAACGTGGCAGGTTCCCACGGGAGGTCGAGGTGGTGGATCGCGCAGGTGCGGGTCTGAAGGTCGATGCCCTCGTAGGCGATCTGGTTGGCGATCACGACGTCGAACTTGGGCGCCATGCCCTCCTCGGTGTCGCCGTTGAACTCCTTGGCGATGCGCTGCCGGTCGGCGGCGTTGGGTGCCACCTCGGCGTTGAGCACGCCGATGCGGTCGGCGGCAATCCCCTCCCGCACGAGCACCATCTTGACCCAGCGGTGCGCGGCGACGTTGTCCACGAAGACGATGTGGCCGCACGTCCGGTTCGCCAGTACGCGCTCGGCGAGGGCCTCGAACTTCGGCGAGCTCGGATCGCTCACCTGGTCCGCGTTCTTCCACCCGTAGCCCTGGTCGAGCTGCGAGTGGATCGCGACGAGCGCCATCCGGGCGAGCAGGCCGAGGATCTTCGCCTTGTCCGACGGGTCGTCCGACTTCAGCGCGGCCTCGATCTCGCGGACGTACCGGTCGTACTTGGCGTCCTGGCCGGCGTCCATGTCCACTTCGACCATCTCGACCTTCGGATCGGGCAGCTTCAACCCCACGTCCTCGGCGGTCTTGAACTCGCCGTAGCGAAGGATCGTGTCGCGCAGCTCGTGGAGGTTCTGGAACCCGACGACCGCGCCGCGCTCCTCGACCTCCATGCTCGGGGTGACGACGGGCCGGATCTCGATCCGCAGGTAGCGATCGATGAACTGCTCGGGGTCGCGGATGCCCATCCGGCGCCAGGCGTCGGGATCGACGTACTGGATCAGGTTGTAGAACTCCAACGGGCTGTTCTTCGCCGGGGTCGCCGAGAGCAACACCACGCCGGTCCCCCCGGTGCGCTTCCGCACCGCGGCGCAGCGGAAGTCGAGCTGCCACGCGCGCTTGCTGCCGTCACCGGGGTTGCCCATGAACCGGGGCACCCCACCCTCGCGATCCTCGGGTAGATACAGGTTTTTGTAGTTCTGTGCCTCGTCCACGATGAGCATATCGACGCCGATGTCGTCCCACGCGATCCCGGGGTCATACTCCCAGCCATCGGCGAGCTCCATCTGCTGCGCCACCCACGCGGCGATGCCCTCGCGCAGGATGGCCTCGTCCCGTTCAGACAGCTTCTTCCGCTTCGCGGCGTTGCGACGACGCAGCGCGACTTCGCGCTGGATCGCCTCGGTCTTGTCGGCGTAGGCCCGAACCGCCTTCTCGTTCATCCGCGTTCGGCCGAGAGCGGTGTAGGTCAGGAGCACCACGTCGTACTCGCCGGCCTGGAACCGGGTCCACTTCTCCGCGCGCTCCTGCGGGGTGTCGGTGTCGCTGGTGGCGAGGCCCTTCCGCTCGCCGCGCGAGATCGTCTTCTTCTTCGAGCCGATCACCGCGATCCGGTAGTCGGGGAGCACGCGCTGGATGTCGGCGACCCACTTCCAGACGATGGAGTTGGGCACGAGCACCACCGGCCGCTTGCACCAACCTTCCTGGCGAGCGCGCGCGAGCACGGCGATGCCCGTGTACGTCTTTCCTACCCCGACATCGAAGGCGAGCAATCCGCCGCGGTTCGCGAGGATGCGGCGTCCGCCGGCGACCTGGTGGGGATGAAGCCGGGGGCCGTCCTTCCGCCAGCGCGCGATGGCCAACGGCTCGGCGGTGTAGGTCGGGGCGATGTAGCCCCGGAACTGCCGGTTGTAGGCGTGTTCGATGGCAAGCCGGCGCTCGGGCGTGGCCCCGGCCCAGCCCTTGAAGCTGGCGTCCCACTCGGCCGCCTTCTTCATCCGGATCTTGTCGATGTCCTTCTCGTTGTCGTCGTCGAACTTCTTCGAGGGCGCGAACATCGTCTTGTCGTGGTTGATCCAGCCGAGGATGAGCAGCACCTCGGGGTGCATGTCCCCGGCGTTCTCCTTCTTCGACATCTTGTCGTACTGCCAGCCCTGCGGCGCGACGAGGCCGCCCTGGCGGACGAAGGTGACGTCGTCGTAGCCGGTGTAGGTGGCGTTCACCCACTGCGCGACGAGGTCGAGCGGGAGCCAACCCTGGCGGGCGCTGACCCCCTCGATGTCGTCGAAGATCGCGGGCTTGATCGCGTCGAGGAGTCGGCGGACCTGGGCCTTCGCCTGCGCGTCGTCGGGACGCGACATCGCCCTGTCCATCTTCGGCCAGAGCGACCCGGACAGGTACACCTCGGCGGGGAACAGCTCGTCCCACCCGTCGCCATCGACACACCAGCCGCCCGCGAGCACCTTCGCGCGGACCTGGTCGGGCGTGAACGGCCCGCCGAGCCCGGCGTGGTAGTCGAGCAGCTCGCGTACCGACAGCATCCGAGCGTGGCGGTAGAGGTGCTCGGCCTGGGCGACCACATCGTCGGCCCGGCCGTTGAACCGGGGCTCGATGACCGGCGGCTTGTTGCGCAGCCCGGCGATCAGGTGCCCGGCGCGGTCAAACGCCGACAGGAAGCGCTCGGCGCCGGTGTTGCCACCGCGGGCCAGCTTCACCAGCTCGATGCGGCCGTGCGGGTTGCCGTTCGCCGTGTGCCAGGCAGTCAGGCCCTCGTGCAGTTCGGGCCACAAGAGCGGCGGCTCCTCGGCGTTCTCCGCCGCGACGAGCGCGAGGTACCTGTCCACGCGCAGCCCGAGCAGGACCGCGCTGGCGAGCTCGCGCGGGAGGTCGGCGACGTCGGCCTCGGTGACGCGGGTGACGCCCACGCGACCCCCGCCGCCAGCAGGATCGGCCGCTTGGCGGGCCGGGAACGCGATCACCTTGCAGTCGCCGCAGATCGGGCGCTCGACGAGGGCGGGGAGCCCGGTGAACTCGCCCTGCACCTGGTAGCCCCAGCGCGGCTTCGCGGTCTGGTCGTCCTCGCCGTGGTCGTCGCCGACTTCGCGGCCGAGGATGTGGCGGGGGAACTCCTTGAAGTAGCCGCCCGAGGCGATGGCCTCGTCGGCGCTGTCGAGGGCGTCGAGCTGGCCGCCGCGTGCGCGGAAGAAGAGCACGTCGGTGACGAGCATCGCGCCGGGGAAGATCGCCTCGCGTCGCTTCTCGTTGATGCTCGGGAGCCGGAACGCTGCGGCGAGGTGGTGGCGCTTCAGCACCTTCTCGCGGAGCGCGACGAACTGCGCCGTCCGCGACGTGAGGAAGCCGCCGGGCACGAGGAACACGCCGAGCCCGTCGGGCGCGAGCAGGTCGAGGCCACGGCGAAGGAAGTAGTGGTACGCCATCTTCTCGCGGTACGCCCGGTCGGGGTCCTCTGCGATCGAGGCGCCGCGGATGCCGTAGGGCGGGTTCGACACCACGAGCCCGAGGCGCCCGGCGGCGCCGGCGCCTTTCTCGCGGACCCAGCGCTCGAAGGGGGCAAGCGTGAGGTCCACGTCGGGGCGAAGGACGTGGAGCATGCGGGCGGAGAGCTCGGACCACTCGACGGCGTGCCAGGTGATGCCCGGCACGGGCTCGAAGGCGCGGAGGAAGCGGCCGATCCCGGCCGACGGTTCGAGGGCGTGGACGGTCTCGCCGTCGTGTGGGAGGCTTGGCACAAGTGGAGCTACGAGGCGGGCGATCTCCTTCGCCACCTTGCTCGGCGTGTAGAATTCATGAATGAGTCCGCGCTGTTCCGGCGGGGGGAAGCCCGGCGGGAACTTGCCAGCGGCGGCTTGGATGGAGAGCCCGCCCCAGCCGGAGTACCCGGCGAGCACGGCGCGCTCGTCGGGGTTCGGGGCGCGCTTCTGCGCGTACAGGTTCGCGGCCGTCGCCATCGCGGCGATGTTCGCCGCGGTGCGCTTGCTGGCGGTCCAAAACTCGGGGATGTCCTCGACGGGGAAGGCGGCGTTGTTCGCCGCCTGCATCCGGGCGAGCACCGGGCCGAGGTTCTGCTCGATGACGGCTTCGAGCGCCCAGCGGTTCCGGGCGAGGAAGTCGTCGAGGTACGCGAGGTCCACGCCGCTCGGGAGCCGCGTGCGGACGAGGGGGACGACGGCGTCGAGGAGCTGGGCGGCGACTGCACTCATGGGGAGGCATTAGTCGCGAGCGGGCGGGGAAGGCAGCGACTTTCACTTGCCGCGGGGCGGTTTCACTTGCCGCGGGGCCTCGCACCCCCGGGCGCAACCCCGCCAAGGAACGCGGCCCTCGGGCCGTGTTCGTGGTATGAGAATCGGCCTTTGTCTACGGAGCGCAACAATGATCTGGACTTCCCGCGTGAGCGGTCTATTGCTCCTCGCAGCGTGCGCGGGCGGCGACGATCCGGCGTCGCCTCCACTCACCGACGACACCGGTGATCTTTCGGAACTTCCCGAACTAATTTGGGCGCTCAAGCTGGAGGACCAACTTGACCTCTGCTCCGCGAGGATCGAGGGCTTCGCCCAGGTTGTCGACGACACGGTTGTCGTAGGCGTAACGGACAATTGCTCGGGAGCATCCGGGCACGTCGTAGGGTTGGACCCCAGCAGTGGGGCGGTCCTTTGGGACGCCGCCCTTGGCGGCCCAGTGGTTCCGGGCACGCCAGTGTACTCGTCCGCAACCGGGCTCCTCTACGTCGTTGCGCAGCCCAACAATCACCCCGGCTCCGACGTGTTGGCGGCCGTCAGCCCTTCCGACGGGAGCGTGATCTGGAGTACGCGCGGCTGCTCGGACAGCGTGATGAACTACTCGCCGCTGGTTAGCGACGGGATGCTCTTCTCCGCCTGCGACGATGAGGATGGCTGGGCGGGCGCCGCTGCATTCGACGCTGCGTCCGGCGAGCAGATCTGGGCTATCGCGAACGGGTACGCGATCGAGCCGTCGGCGAGTCCCGCAGTGGACGCAGATAGCGGTGCGGTTTTCTTCGCCGGTCAAGGCGGCCTGCAAGCGATCGATGCCGCGTCAGGAGATGAGCGCTGGCTCGCTGAGGGCTGGTTCGCGTCCGTGGTGGTTCCGGTTGCGGGCATCGTCGTGGCTTCAGACCGCCAGACAGGTGAGATGACAGCCTTCGACGTTGCCACTGGTGCTGAGGTATGGAGCCAGCCGAATGAAGAGTGTTTCGTCGTCGGGCTCCACGCCGTTGACGGAACCCTGCTGCAAGCGGGATGCGGAGTGAGCATCTACGACCAAGTGGCGGCCTACGATCCACTGAACGGCGCGTTGCTCTGGCGAGTTGAGCTCGGCTCGGAGCTCGCAGGTGGGGGGTCGTCAGATGGCGTCCAACCCCCATTCGTTGAGAACGGCGAAGCGTACTACGGCACTGATTCGGGATTCTGCCCTGTCAAGCTGTCGGATGGTACTCCCGGCTCGTGCGTTGGTGACCTGGGTCGGTTTGAGCGAGAGGACGGAATCTACGAGCAGGCCACCTGCACGAGTCGCCCGGCGCTCGACTCGCCGTACAGCGGCTGCACCGACGCTGATGGCGCAGTGGTAATGGCATTCGGGTGGCCGTAGGTTGTGGGGACTACTGCACGGAGCGTCGAGTTTCCTGGATTAGTTCCCGATCCCGCTCCGAAAGCTCAATCTGCACCGTGACCTTCACCCCCTTCCCGAGCAGGTACGCGCCCCAGACGAGCGCCCCATAAGGCCCCATCGAAAGCAGGAAGTCCGCACTCGGCATCGAGCTCGGACCCGGCACCGCCGCCACGGCTCCGCCCCCATCCTGCGCGAACGCCACCGCACACCACACCAGCACGATCGCGGGACCGACTCCCAGCATCCAGCGGCTCAAGCCCCACCCCCCATCTGCTGCGCCGCCTGCTTGATCGCGTCGGAGAACGCGGCGACCAGCGCCGCATCCTTGGCCGGATCAACCTCCGGACTCTTCGCCTTCCGCGTGCGCTTCGGCTTCTCGGTCGTCGGCACCGCCATCGGCGGCGCGGCGGGCGGCCACACCGGCTGCATCGACACCACCGGCGCGGGCGCCTCCCGCGACGCGATCCGCTTCGCCATGTCGTCCGAGGTCCGCACGGGCCCGGTGAGCTTCTGCTGCCCGGCGGCGCAAGACTTCGCAGCTCGCGCGGCGGCGAGCGACACCCGCTCCGAGATGCGCCGCAGCGTCGTGACGATGTCGGGGCTCTCGCCGCGACCGATGGCGTCCCACGCCTGCTGGTACGCCCCGGCGGCGCGGCGCACGTCCTCCATCGCGGCCTTCTGCTCCTTGCCCGAACACAGCGGCGACGCGACGAGCGACTGCGCGTGCCGGATGAGCTTCCCGGCGCGGGTCAGCAGATCGGGGGCCTCGGTCGAGCCCCAGAGCGACCCGGCCAGCTCCTCCAGCGCCTGCGACTCCTTCTCGGTGGCCGACGCGATGCGCGCGACCGAGATCGGGCACGAGGGCGGCTCGGGCGCGGGGATCGCGTCGAGCGAGGGCACGAGCACCCCCGGCGTCCGCGCCGGCGCATCGGTGACGGGCACCGTCCCACGGGTGAGCGCGCTCGCGTGCTTTGCGGCCTTGCCCTTCTCGCGCTTGCCGAACATGGCCACGACTGAGCCCAGGTCGTTGACGACGACCCAGCCGTCATCCCGCTCCACAGCGCGGAAGCTGGACTTGCCCTTGTACCGCTCGGTCGGATCACGCTGCTCGGCGAGCGGGCGCGGCGGGTACTGGGCGGCGAAGGCGGGATCGACGGTGTTGCGGCGATGCGTGTCGCGGAAGCTGCACGCCTCGGACACGAGCCCGACGACGAGCCCCATTCCGGCGGTGATCGCCTCGGCCAGGCCGGAGCGCTCGATGCTCTCCTGTTTCGCCTTGCTGAACCACTTCTCGGCGCGCTCGAACGTGGCGAGCCAGCGCCCGTCCGCCTTCGACGTGAGCTTCAGCGTCCCGTATGACGCGACGCGGCGTTCGAGCACGATGCTCGGGGTGCCGTCCGTGCAGAGCAGCAGCCCCGCCCACTTCCCCTTCAGGGTGGCAGGCCCGGCGGGCGGAGGACCGGACTTCAGCTTCCGCAGCTCGGCGACGGCCGAGGTGGGATCGGCGTCGAGCTCGGGCGCGTGCGAGGGCGCGAGCCCGAGGTCGGTGCGCCACACCTTCGCGGGCTGCCGCTTGACCTGGTGGACGAGCAGCGCGGTGTTGTCCCGCGGTCGCATCACGAACGCGACCTCGCCGCCGCAGCCACGCCCGTAGGCGAGCAGCACGCGGGGGACGTCCTCGTCGGCGCCGACGATGTTGAAGCGGAACTTCTCGGGGTTGGTCGTGGTCATGGTTCAGCCCTTCCCCAGCTTGGGGACGATGAAGATGGCGGCCCCGGCGAGGCCGAGCGCGGCGAGGAGCCAGCCCCAGCCGCCACCGCCCGCCTCCGCGAGGTCCTCGGTGGGGGAGGAGGACGGAGCGGACTGGTTGATCTTGGCGATGGCGTCGGCGAGTGCCGGATCGCGCTCGATGATCGCGATCTCGTCGGAGAGCACCTGCGCCTCCTTGTAGTGGACGACGGCCCACGCGAGGCCGGTCATCGAAACGGCGATCACCGCGCCGGCCGCGGCGATGGCGATGATCACGACGGGCGCGACGCCAACCTCAATGGCCCCGCCACGCTCGGACGCGGTCGCGGGGCGCTCGTAGGCGCCGTACCCCTTGGCGTGGGCGCTCCACGAGGTGAGCAGCTCGATGGTGCGCCGGAGCATCGCCGTGAGCGCGGGGTCGCCGGGCTTCGCCGCGAGCGCCTGGATGACGATCACCTGCGCGCGGATCAGCCGCGAGCCGCTGTCCGCGACCATCGCGCGGTAGCCCGCCACGACCTTCGCAAGCGCCTGAGCGTTCTCGGCCGCGTAGCTCTGCACCCGCGCGAGCGACTGCTCGGCGGTGATCCGCATCGCCTGGATGCGCTCCGAGACGGCCTCGGTGCTGACCGGGAGGGTGGCCATTTCAGCTCCCACACCGGCGGCCGTCGTCGCATCCGAGGTAGCCGGCCACCGGCGCGGGAGCGGCCGGGGCAGCCGGCGCCGGTGCGGGCGCCGGGTGAGCGGCGGGTGCGGGCTTCGGCGCCAGCGCCTTCTGGATCTTGTCCTTCACCAGCGGGTAGAGCAACAGCGGCAGGATGCCGACGTTGTCCCCCGCGATCCGCTTGGCCGCCTTGTCCGACACGATCTGCACGATAAACAGGCCGGGGCTCACGGTCGCGACCATCGCGTTCTGCCCCGCCTTCGCCTGGATGCGCGCGGCGTCGCCGAGCGGCTTGTGGGGGCCCCACTTCGCCGCGAACAGCTTGCCCGCTTCCTCCAGGAAGTTCCGCTTCGGCTTCTTGGGCTTGGCCGCAGGCTCCACGCCGACGTAGCCGTCGAGCCAGTTGCCTTCCGTCTCGTCCTCGGCAGGTTCGGGCGCGTCCTCGATGCCCTCGTCAGGCTCCTCGGTCTCGCCGGGCTCGGCGTCGGGGATGTCGTCGAGCGCCGCGTCCATGTCGTCCTCGCCGGGCTTCCGGGCCCGACTCGGCTTCTTGGGCTTCCAGCCGAGAGCGCGCAGATCGACCATGACGACGGCGAGCCGACGCTTGGCCTGGCGCAGCGCGGCCTTCCAACCCAGCGGGTGCCCTGCGGACAGCTTGGCGATGCGGCGCTTGAGCGCACGGGCGCGTCGGAGCTTCGCCCGGATCTGGCGGTCCTTCGCCGTGAGCTTGCGCTTCGGCCCTGAAACGACGGCGCGGCGGGCCTCCCCGGCGAACTCGACGGGACCGACGACACGGGCGCGGATGAAGCGAGAATTGGACATCAGGACTCCCGGCGCCGAGAACGGCGCGAGTGGGTGGAACGGTGGGAACGGCGGCGGCCCTGATCGGGGTCGCGACGGAGCCCGGCGAGGCGGACGCGCGTGACGATGCGCTCGTGGCACGCCCGCCCGTCGAGGCGCTCCTCGAGCATCCCGAGGCGGGCGGAGGGGTCGTCGAACCAGGCGGTCCCGTTGACGACGTAGCGGACGACGCAGTGGTAGAGCCCGTGCTCGCCCTTCTTGATCGACGTGGTGAGCGCCACCTCGCTGGGGATCGACTCCAGGCGCGCGGCCCTCGCTGCGGCGTATCCGGGGTCGTTTGGCGCGAGCGCCTTCCACCCGCGGGCGATGAGCTCACCGGCCCGAGCGGCGGCGAGCGCGTCGCAATCCTCCCAGCCCTGCGCGAGCAGCTGGATGTAGTCGGACCAGGTCTCCTCCTCCTCGCGTCCGTACCGAACGCTTGTCGCGTAGAGCAACGGCAGCGTCGGCCGCTCGCGGAGCAGGCGCGCGTTGCAGCGGGCCAGCCAGTTGAGCAGGCTGACCGCGTCGCGTTCGTTGAAAGTGAGGGCAACCGTGATGTTCACGAGGATGTCCGCGGGTCAGGAGGAGGAGAGTTGGAAGCCGCCGGTCGACACGATGTCGACCGACGCGACGACGCCGGGCGCGGTGCCACCGGCGATGACGAGCTTGGCGCGCACCCAAGGGAGAAGCCCGACGTTCGCGCTGTCGAGGGCCTCAGCGTAGGTGCCGGGGTCGGTGCGGACGGTGCCCAGCACCAGATCCACCCAGGCGAACCCGTCCACAGACCCCTGGATGATGAGCTGCGCCGTCGGCGAGTTCGCGCCCCCGGAGAAGGTCAGCAGCGTGATGAACTTGAACTCCTGCACGGAGTCGTTCAGGCGATCGCTCTGGTCGGGCAGGATTCGCACCCCCGGGCCGTTCTGGGTGACCGTGACCGGCGTCTGCGGCGGGGTGTTCATCAGGCGGGTCGTGACCCGATTTGCGTAGCACTTCATGGCGGTGGCCCTCGGAGAGTCAAAGGTGGAGGAGGAAGACGACGCGGTAGGCGTAGGTGCCAGCGGGGAGCACGCACCGGATGGTCGCGGCGTCCCCGATGGGAGCGCCCGGAGCGGGCTGCTTGTCGGCCGCGTACCGGCCGCGGGCGGTGGCGTTCACGTCGAGGAGCTCGACGAACGCCGTGGAAAGGAGGGTGCTGTCCGAGAGTTCGAGGCGGACGAACTTGGCCCACGGGGGCGGGATCACATCGATATTTCCGCCGCCGCCCCCGACGATCTGGGCGCTCGATCCCCGCACCGTCCACTGGTTCTCGGTGTCACATTGGCCGTCGGCAATCGCCGCACGCGCCTGGATGTTGGCCGAAGTAGACAGGTTGGAGCCGAACACCTGGACGGTCGTGGCGTGGACGCAGATGCGCGTACACTTCGGGACGTCGAAGAGGGCCGTGCGCTGGGCACCGCCGCCGCCGGACCAGACGAGCCGGGCCTCCCAGGGGGAGCCTTCGTCCGACCAGAGGTCGATGATGCGCCAGTCGCCGTCACCCACGCCGACGGATTGCGCCGTGAGCACCTCGCCTTCTGCCCCCGCCGAGCCGGCCACCGTCGAAGCGGAGAGCTTCGCAGTACCGGAACGGCGGGAGAGTTTGCATACGCCCACGGCTCACCCCCGCCCGATCAGCAGCGCGGCGTCTTGACCCGCGCCTTGCCGTAGAAGCTGAGCTTCAGGGCGGCGGTGGTCGAGCCAGCCGTGTAGTTGATGGTGACCGGGACACCGGCGCGCAGGATGCGTCCGCCGAAGGAGGGCCCGTGGTACGCCGTGGGCGAGATCAGCGCCGCGTCGAGGTTGTCGAGCACCACCGGGTCGTCGCCCGAGATGATGGTGTTGATCGTCGCGGCGGTGTCACCCGTCGCGAAGATCTTCGACAGGTGCAGGCTGGTGCGCGGCGTGAGGGTCACGCTCATCGACTGCCCGACGGCGGTGGCGACGATGCCGCTCACGGTGACGTTGCGCTCCACGATCTTCCCCTTCCGCGACTTGCGGATCTTGCGGTTGACGGCCCGGTTCTTCTGCGTGAGCTTCTTCTCGCGGGCCGCGAGGCGCTTCTGGCGGCGGTGGATGCTGCGGAGCTTCCGCTGCTTGGGCGTGAGGCCGATCTCGTCGCCGAAGTCGCCGCCGAGGTCGTCGCCGAGGTCGTCGCCGAGGTCATCCCCGAAGTCGTCGCCCAGGTCGTCGCCGAGGTCGTCGCCGAGGTCGTCGCCGAAGTCGTCGTCGTCGTCGTCGTCATCGTCGTCGTCGTCGTCCCCGTCGAGGTCCGCCCCGAAGGAGGGGTCGAGGCCGTGAAGCGAGGCGCGCAGGGAGGTGCGATCGACGAGGCAATGCCCGTCGGCGGTGAAGGTCACGAGGGCCCAGATGGGTGCGGTGGTCATTGGAGTCGTCCTTGGTGGAAAGCGGTCAGTGGGAGGTGGTGAGGGTGGAAGGGTGGAAGCGGAGAATCAGCGGCGCTCGCGGATGAAGCGACTCCGCCCAGACACGTCCTCGTCCTCGTCGCGGTTGCGACGGTGGACCCGCGCCCGGCGGCGTCCGGCGACGTCCTCGCCCTCGGTGCCGGGCACCATGCGGACCATCCGGGCGATCTCGCCGATGTCGTCGCCCTTGATCTGGGCAGGAGGGGCCGCCACGGGGGCCGGAGCCGCAGCCGGAGCCTGGGCGGGCGGCGTCGCGGAGCCGTTCTTCTTCTCGGCGAGCGCGCGGCCCGCGTGGCGACCGATGCGTCCGATGCCGGCGGCCATGAGGCCGTTGCCGAGGGCCAGCGCGTGGCTGCCACCCTTGCCCGACATCGTCTTGTAGAGGCCGTACCCACCGAGCAGGAGGCCACCGCCAAGGCGGAGGTCCACCGGGCCGATGTCCATCTTCTCCTCGCCCAGGTAGCCCTCGGCGAAGGTGGCTGCGAACACGGTGCCCTGGGTCTCGGCCGTCGCGATGACCGCGTCGGCGAGCTCCTCGGACATCTCGCGCGCCTTGTTGAAGCGGCCGGTCAGGTTCTTGGCCTTGGCGATGGCCTCGGAAAAGACACCCTTCATCTTGCTGTCGGGTACCTTTCCGCCGGTCATGGCCGTCTTGAGGGGGCTGGTCGTCATCGTGGGGTCCTCGGGGGTGGAGTGACCGGCGGGCCGGTCGGGAGTCGGGGGCCGGATGAGCCCGGCTGACGCAGACCACATTGCTCGCCGAAGTCGAGGATGGAAGGGACTTTCACTTGCCGCCGCTTGCCGCTTTTCCGGCCTTCGCAGCGCAGCAAGTGCGGGGCCAATTGCGGCAACTTGGGAGGCGACGGCGGCAACCGAAACCGGCGTCCGCAGCAAGGGCGGCAACCGTTCCGGGCTCGGCGCAGCAAGGGCGGAAAGGGACCGCAGCAAGCCAGGATCGCCCGGCAGCAACCGCAGCAAGGCCCGGCGGAAAGGGCGGCAACCACCCGGGCAGCAAGTGCAGCAAGCGGCGGCAAGTGGTTTTTCAGGGTCAAGACATAGTCTCGAAGCTACATCATGTGTGCAGCGTCAACCACCTACGATCACATCGGAACACCCCACGATGACCACCTACATCTTCCACGACCTCGACCCCATCCAGAAGCGCCTCGTCCAGCTCGCCGACGACCTCGGCTACGTCGTCCTCGCCGAGGTGACGGGCCGCAGCCAGACCGACAAGCTGGCGCGCGTCAACCTGAACGAGACCGATCTCGCACCCTTCCTCGCGGCCCGCACGGGTGAGGACGCCGAGGACGAGGACGACGAGCGCGACGACGACGGCGACGGGGATGCCGATCGCGACGAGGACGACGACGTGCAGGACCACTTCGACGGGCCGATCCGTGACGCCACCCCCGCCGACATCGCCCGCGCGGCCGTCCGCTGGGTGCAGGAGACGGCCGGGGCGCAGATGAACTCCACGCGCCGCCGGAAGTTCAAGCTCTCGGCGTGGAGCCCGAAGGGCGACCGCCTCATCTACAGCGCCCGCTTCTCGTGCGAGAATCCGGACTGGGACACCGCCGAGGAGGACGACGACCTCGAGGAGCGCCGTCGGCCGCCCGTGCTGGTGCCCGGTTCGGGGGGCCTCACCGTCCTGCGGAACCCCGCGAACCCCGCCGCGGCAGCCACCCCGCCGGCCGGCGACAAGCCCAGCGCGGCGATGGTGATGCTCGAAGCCATCCCCGAGGGCCGCGTGTGGAAGGCGCTCGGCGGCGGGTACGAGCACCTGCTCACCTTGTACGAGCGCGGCTTCGGCGGCCTGTCCGAGCTCCAGAACGACGCCCTCTCCATGATGGGCGGCCAGAACCGGCGCAACCAGGTGATCATCGAGAGTCTCGCCGACCGGCTGATCACGCTGCGCGTCGGCACCGAGTTCGCGGAGAACGAGGGTCGCGAGGAAGCGGCCAGCTCCCGCGTGAACCAGGAGCTGGGAAAGCAGTTCATCTCCGAGCTGGGCGGCCTGGGCCGTGTGCTCGCCACCGCGAAGTTCGGCATGGCGCCCGAGATGGTCGAGCTCGCCGACATCGTGACCGCCTCGCCCGAGCTGATGGAGGCCATGCGTCGCCCCGAGGTCCTCAAGATGCTCCGCGACGAGAAGACGAGGAAGGAACTGGCGAGTCTCCTCATCGCCGCGTCCGCCGTGCCGGATTCCCCGGAACCCCCTCCCACCCCCAACCCGCCGACGGACCTGCCGAAGGCGGCCTGATCCCCCGTTCGATCCCACCCACCCTCACGATCCCCCTTGGAGTCTCCCGTGTTCGAAACCGCATCCCGCCTTCCCCGCCGCACCGACAAGAAGCCCGAGTGGGCCGACGTCGTCGGTCGCTTCTATGCCAACAGCTTCGACGCTACCGACCGCGCCGCGCTCCTCGACTCTGCCGAGGCGTGGGCCTCGATGGACCCCGACGAGCAATCGTTCCACAATGCGCACCTCGCTTTCCGGCAGGTCCAGGCGCTCGGCGACATCCATGACACCCTCAAGGGCATCGAACGCGGCCTCGCCACCCTCGACCCGAAGGCGCTCGCGGCGCTGAAGCACCTCCCCGGCGTGAAGCGCGCGCTGGTGGTGATCGCCCGCGGCCAGCAGGAGATGCTGGAGGTCCTCGAAGCCAACGGCTCGCCCCGCGGCGTCTCTGGCGACGATGACGACGACGGGGACAGCGACGACGTGGACGATGACGACGCCGATGGAGAGGACAGCGACGACGACGACGACGACGAGGACAGCGAACTCGCCGACGCCGTCGATGCCGACGAGATCGAAGAAGAGGACCACGGCAACGGCGATGCCCCGATCGTGCCCGAGGTCATCCCCGCTGGTGCGCGGCGCCCCGTGCCGACCGAAGGGGGTGCGTCGTGAACCCGGCGCTCGCCCAGGACCCCCGCGCGCTGCGGGTCAACCTCACTGCGCCGACGACCGCGATCCGCGTCGGTCCCTTCTCGTTCGACGGGCTCAAGGCGTTGCTCGGCTTCGAGCTTGCCGAACTGCTCGCCCCGATGATGGTCGGGCCGAAGTTCCAACGGCCGATCCTCGGCGGCGTCATCGACGTGTACCCGCTCGCCATCCCCAACGGTGAAGGGCTCACCATCCCGGTGAAGCTCGTCGGGGGCGTCGGCTTCCGCAACCTGCACGGTGCCCTCGTGCTCCAGGTCCCCCCCGCGATGGTGGACCTGGTGCGCGCGCAGCTCGCCACCGAGCTGGCGAACGGTGAGGCCCTCGGCCCCGCCAACAACGACAACGGTGCCGGCGGCACCGTGACCGAGTTCGCGTTGCGGCTCCGGCCGGGGATGCGGAAGGCGATCCCGCTCGGCACCTGGGGCGAGCTCGGGCTGGAGGCTGCGTGATGGAAACCGTCCTCTTTCGCGAGCACAAGGCGAGCTTCGGGGCCTACCTTCGCGCGCTTCGCGTGGGCCGGGGCCTCTCCCTGCGCGACGCCGCCACCAAGCTCGATGTCACCTTCGCCAAGCTCCAGAAGATGGAGACGGGCGGCCGGTTCCGCATCGAGTCGCCCACGATCTTCGACGCGCTGGCCGCGCTGTTCGAGCGGCCGGTCGCCGAGGTGCTCGCGGCGGCCGGGGTGCGGTTCGACGTGCCGGCGCTCACGGCGCCGGGCACTGGCCGCGAAATCTGGCTTTACCGTCGGGGAGGGGGCTGGTCGCGCATTCCCGACTTCACCTGGAAGGAGGACGCGACGAGCCACGACCTCGACGACGAGATGGCCGCCGCCGGCTACGACCCCTGCACGCTCACCTACGGGCGCGAGTACGGGCTGATGGTCGAGGTACATCGCGGGAGACACGGCACGACCCGGCCCCCGTACGACTACTTCGTGTGGGTGAACGTCGGTGGCACCTGCGAGCCCGTCGCTGTACCCACGCTCCCCGACCTGATCGCGCTCCTCGGCGAGCTGAAGCCGCTCGCGGACCCGCAGTACATCGGGATCGCCCCGGCGACCGGCTGGACGGCAGGCGGGAAGGCGGTCGGGGCGTTCGTGCTCAGCCCCGACGGCGGCGTGACGCCGATGGTCGCCGCGACGAGGTCGGACGACTCGGGGTTGGTCGAGGAGTTTGGGGGGTTGAGGGGGCCGTAGTTTGCACCGGCGCGCGTTGCTGTCGAGCCGTCCACGCGCGGTCCCCTTCGTGGATGGAGTTCGAACCATCTGCTTGAGGCCGAGCGCGAAAACTCGCGTTCAGATGCAGGTTCTTGAGGGCGGGGTGTAGCGCGTGGCGAACCGATGCCCGGACCCCACGACGACGGGCACCGCGACGACCATCACCACGATGGCCTCGCGGCGGGAACGCTACACGCGCACCCCCACTCCGACGGGCCACGCGATCGCCGGAACGCCCACGGCGAAGACGTTCACCACCGGCACCACGGATGACCTTCCTTGACGCCACCCGTGCGCCTGTGGGGTTAGCCTCCACCCGCCCCATGATTCGCCGCTTCCTCCGTCACCTGCTCATCCTCGTTTCGGTTCTCGGGATACTCCCGGGCTCCGAGCTGCTGGTCGAACATGTCTCTGAGCTGGTTCGGCACGGGCACCCGGCCCACAGCGTCCCGGGCGAGGCCGACCCGCGCGCGGCGGAGCACGGATGCTCCCCGATCCAGCATGCCTGTCCGTGCCACCACAGCCAGGCCAGTTCCACGCAGGCGAAGGCCCAAGCGGGCGCTTTCCCGACGGACCACTGGCTGACGTGGATGCTTGACGCCGAGCGCGCCGGTCGCCGCCCCGCCTCCGCTCGTCGAATCAGCGGGAACGACATCGCGCCCGCCAACCGCTCCACCGCGCCGCCTACCCCGCCCGCGAACGCGTAGCTCCGACTCGACGCTCCCATAGCGGCGGCGTCGTGAAGCTGCGCGTTCGGAACCACCCATCGAGGCCCGAACGTGTCCCGGTCACCCCTTGGTGACTCTCCCACGCTTTCGGAGCTTCCTTGTTCCTGTTCCTGCTCGGAGCGGCACTCGCTGCGCCCCTTACTCCTGACGACGCGGTCGCCGCCGCGCTCGCCTCCAACCCTGACGTAGCGCGCGCCGACGCGGAGCTGACCGCCGCGAAGGGTGCCTCTCGTCAGTCCGGCTTCCTGCGTGAGAACCCCGTGATCGACGCCGGATATGCGGTCATCGGCGACAAGATCGACGTCTCCATCGGCCAGCCGCTCTCGATCAGCGGCGAGGGGCTGGCGGCGCACAAGAGCGCCCGCGCCCGAGTCGCCGCCGCCGAAGCCGGCCTCACGCGCACCCGGCTCGAAGTCGCCGCCGAGGCACGCACCGCCTACATCGAAGCGGTCGTCGCCCAACAGGGCGCGAAGCTCGCGCGGCAGGCGTTCGACCTCGCCACCCGGCAGCTCGCCGCAACGGAGTCGCGAGTGCGCGTCGGTGAGGCCGCGGACCTCGATCTTCGGCTTGCCCGGTTGGACCAGGCGAAGGCCGCGCGGGAGTTGCTCGCCGCTCGCTCTGCCGAGGCCGAGGTGCTGGCGACGCTGTCGACCCTGGCCCAGCGCGCGGTGAACGGCGGCGACCTCGACACCGATCCCCTGACGGCCGCGCCTGAGCCCCGTCCCGGGACCGACGGCGAACGCTCTGACGTGCGCGCTGCCCGACTCGCGCTCGACGCCGCCGAGGCGGCCGTCGCCCGCGAACGCGCCGCAGCCCTGCCGCCGGTGACGATCGGAGGCTTCTACGAGAACGACGGGGGCAGCGTAGTCGCGGGGCCGTCGCTCGGGGTGACGCTCCCGCTCTGGCACCAGAACCAGGGCGGCGTATCCGAGGCGCGCGGCGAAGCCGGGGTTGCCCGCGCCGAACTGGACGCGACCACGGCTCGCGCGGCCGCGGAGCAGCGCACCGCCGCCGACGCCCACGCCGACGCCGCATCCACGATGGCGAGCGTCCCCGCCACCGCCGACGACGCCGTGGCCGCGCTGGCGTCCATCGAAGCCGCCGTCCGCTCCGGCGAGATGGACCTCGTCACCACCATCCTCCTCCGCGACGAGGTCGTGTCCGGCCAGCAGGCGCTCTCCGAAGCCCGCGGCGACCTTGCCCTCTCTCGCATTCACCTCCTCCTCGCCACCGAAGACGAATCCCTCCTCGGCGGAGCCTCCCGATGATCGCCCTCCTTCTACTCGCCTGTTCCACGATTATACCCGGGGGTGCTCCTGAGAAGGAGGCCCACGTCGACCATGGCGAAGAAGGCGGCCACGCCGAGGAAGGCGGTCACGCCGAGAGCGTGACCCTGTCCCCCGAGGCGCGCGCCGCCGCCGCGCTCGTCGTTCAGCCCGCGGAGAGCCGCGCCTGGTCCGGGGGCTTCGGTACAACCGCGCGAGTGCAACTCGATCCTCGCCGCGAGGCTCGAGTCGGCGTCTCCGCGGAAGGACAGGTTGAGCGCATCCTCCTCCAGCCCGGAGATCCGGTCGGCGTGGGCTCCCTTCTGGCAGAGGTGCGCTCTCCCGCCCTCGGCGAGGCTATCGGCGCCTACCACGCGCGGAAGGCCGACCGCGACGTCGCCCTGGCGCGCGTCGCGCGGCTCAGCGAGTTGGAGGCGAGCGGGTCGACGTCCAAGGCCCAGCTCGCGGAGGCAAACGCTCAGGGGGCAGGCGCGCTCGCGGCCTACGAGGCCGCCGAGGAGCGGCTCCGCGTGCTCGGGGTCAGCCCGGGCGCCCTCGACGACGAGCACTTCCCGTCGAGGTTTCCGGTGAAGAGCCCGGTGGCGGGCGAAGTGCTCGCGGCGGACGTATCCATTGGTGAAACGGTCGCACCCGGCACGCAGCTCTTCCATGTCGGCAACCTCGACCTCGTCTGGGTGGTGCTGGACGTGTTCGAGCGGGATCTTTCCCGGGTGACCCGTGGTCAGCAGGTGCGGTTCACCGTGGACGCCTGGCCCGGCGAGGCGTTTGCGGGGGTCATCGACTGGGTGGGTTCCATCGTGGATGCCGACTCCCGCACCATCGAGGTGCGACTCGTCGTGGACAACCCGGAACATCGCCTCAAACCAGGTATGTTCGGGCGGGCGGACCTGGGTGCAAGCGCCACTCTCGGAGAGTCGACCGTCGTCGTTCCGGCTGAGGCCGTGCAGGACGTAGAGGGCCGCCCCTCCGTGTTCGTAGAGGAGGGCGCCGCGTTCGAGGCCCGCGCCGTCACGCTCGGGCAGCGCACCGCAGTGGACGTGCAGATCCTGACCGGCATCGAACCCGGTGAGCCCATCGTCGTGAAGGGCGCGTTCACGCTGAAGAGCGAACTCGCCAAAGCGGAGATGGGGGAAGGTCATGCCCACTGACCCCCTCCTCCACGGCGGTGGCCCGGACATCATCGATCGCGTGCTCGCGTGGTCGCTTCGCAACCGGGTGCTCGTCCTCATCCTGGTGTTCGTCATGGCCGCGCTCGGATTCCGATCCGTGCTGCAACTGCCGATCGACGCCGTGCCGGACGTCACCAACGTCCAGATCCAGATCCTCACCGAAGCGCCAGGGCTTGGCCCTGAAGAGGTCGAGCGCTTTCTGACCGTTCCCGTGGAGCAGGCCATGGGGGGAGTGCCCAAGGTCGAGGAGATGCGGTCGCTGTCCCGCTTTGGCCTGTCCGTCGTGACGGTCGTGTTCGAGGAAGGCACGGAGATCTGGTGGGCACGACAGGTGCTCGGGGAACGTCTGAACGAGGCGCGCGAGGCAATTCCCGAGGGCTACGGTCAGCCCGAGATGGGCCCCGTGTCGTCGGGGCTCGGGGAGATCTACCAGTTCGAGATCCGTGGCAACGGGCTCACGGCCATGGAGCTTCGCGACATCCTCGATTGGCAGGTGGCGCCCCGCCTACGCGCCGTTTCTGGCGTGGTCGAGGTCAACAGCTTTGGCGGCGAGCTGCGCACCTACGAAGTGGCGGTCCGCCCCGAGGCGCTCACCGCGCGCCGGCTGGTGCTCGCCGACCTGTTCGAGGCGCTGGAGAGGAACAACCGCGCGGCCGGCGGCGGGTACATCCAGAAGGGCCGCGAGCAGATGCTCATTCGAGGGGAGGCCCTGGTCGGCTCGCTGGAGGATCTCGCCGACATCGTAGTCGCGACCACGCCGGAGGGCACGCCGATCCACGTCCACGAGCTCGGAGACGTGCGCTTCGCGCCGATGCTCCGTCAAGGTGCTGTGACGCGCGACGGTCGTGGCGAGGCCGTCACCGGCATCGTCATGATGCTGCTCGGCGAGAACTCCCGCACCGTCGTGGAGTCCGTGAAGGACCGGATGGCGGAGATCGAACCCACGCTGCCGGACGGCGTGACGATCGAGGTCTTCTATGACCGGACGGAGCTCATCGCCCGCACCATCAGCACGGTGGAGACGAGCCTGCTCGAGGGTGGCGTCCTGGTCATCGCGGTGCTGTTGCTCACGCTTGGCAACGTTCGCGGTGGCTTCATCGTCGCTGCAGCCATCCCGCTTTCGATGCTGTTCGCGTTCACCGGCATGCTGATGGCCGGGGTGTCGGGCAACCTGATGAGTCTCGGCGCGATCGACTTCGGGTTGATCGTGGACGGCTCGGTCGTCATGATCGAGAACGTCGTCCGCCTGGTGGGTGAGAAACGAAAAAGGGGCGAGAAGGTCGACGACAGCACGATCCTGGCGGCCGCACGCGAGGTCGGGCGCCCGGTCGTCTTCGCGGTCGGGATCATCATCCTCGTGTACCTGCCGATCCTGACGCTCACCGGCATCGAAGGCAAGATGTTCCGGCCGATGGCGCTCACCGTCGTGTTTGCCTTGGTGGGGTCGTTGCTGCTCTCGCTCACGTTGATGCCGGTGCTGGCTTCCATGGCGCTGCGCAACGCCGAGGAGAAACACACGTGGCTGATGCGCCTCGCCGAGCGCGTCTACCTGCCGCTCCTGGCCATCGCAATGCGGCGCCGCGTCCTGACGGTCGGGCTCGCGGCTGCGGCCTTCCTCGTGAGCCTCGGCATCGCCCCGTTCCTCGGTGCGGTGTTCGTGCCGAAGCTCGACGAGGGCGCCATCGCCTTGCAGATCGCCCGGTTGCCGTCCGTGTCGTTGGAGGAGTCCATTCGACAGGCCGGTGAGGCCGAGCGCGCGATCCTCACGGCGTACCCGGATGAGGTCCTTACCGTCATCTCGAAGACAGGACGCGCCGAGATCGCCACGGACCCGATGGGCGTGGACTTCTCGGACGTGTTCGTCATGCTGAAGCCCGTGGCCGGCTGGACCAAGGTTGACGACAAGGAGGATCTCGTCGAGGGGCTTCAGGAGGTGCTGAAAGACGGCGTACCCGGTGCAAACTTCTCGTTCTCGCAGCCGATCGAGCTGCGGGTGAACGAGCTCATCGAAGGGGTGCGGTCCGACATCGCCATCGTCGTGTATGGAGATGATCTCCCCACGCTCAAGCGGATCGGGGACGACATCGTCCGGGTCGTCGGCACGGTACAGGGGGCGGAGGACGTGAAGGCCGAGCAGGTCGCCGGGTTGCCGCTGCTCCGCGTGATCGTGGACCGCGCGGCCATCGCTCGGCTCGGCATCGACGCAGGGGATGTGCTCGACGCGGTGGAGACCATCGCCGGGAGGCAGGCTGGCGTGGTCATCGACGGGCAGCGCCGCTTTGCGATTCAGGTGCGGTTCCCCGCGGAGGTTCGAACGGACGTCGACCGGCTCGGCGAGATCCTCGTCGGGAACGCCGACGTACGGGTGCCTCTCCGCCAGGTCGCGACGCTCACCGAGGAGTCCGGGCCGGCCCAGGTGAGCCGTGAGGGGGGGCGTCGCAAGCTCACGGTGGAAGTCAACGCGCGTGGCCGCGACGTCGCCTCGCTCGTCACCGAAGCCCAGGAGCGCATCGCCGCGGACGTGGACCTGCCCCCTGGGTACGAGCTCGATTGGGGCGGCACCTTCGAGAACCTCCAGGACGCCTCAGCGCGGCTCGCCATCGTGGTCCCGCTGGTGCTGTTGCTGATCTTCGTGATCCTCCAGCTTCAATTCGGTTCGGTGAAGCTGGCGGCGCTGGTCTACGCCAACGTGCCGCTCGCCGTCAGTGGCGGGGTGATGGCGCTGGCGATTCGGGGACTGCCGTTCTCGATCTCTGCGGCGGTCGGCTTCATCGCGCTCTTCGGGATCGCAGTCATGAACGGCGTGGTGCTCGTCTCCTATGTGCGGCGGCTCCAGGAGGCGGGAAGTACAGCGGCGAACGCGGCGAGAGAGGGCGCCGAAGTACGGCTTCGACCGGTGCTCATGACCGCGCTGGTGGCGGCGCTCGGCTTCCTGCCCATGGCGCTGGCCAGCTCGGCAGGCTCGGAGGTGCAACGACCGCTCGCCACGGTGGTCATCGGCGGGCTGATCACCAGCACCGCGCTCACGCTGCTCGTCCTCCCGACGCTCTATGCGTGGTGGATGGGCGGGGACGATTCAGCCCCGGAGATCGTTACTGAGCCCGTGCCAGAGGTGTCCGTTGTCTGAGCGCACCTGCGTAGTCGTCCCGGGAGTCTGCTGCGAGTCGGAGGCCCGGATGGTGTCCAACGCGCTCGGCGCTCTCCCCGGTATCGAGGGCGTGGATGTGGATGTGTTGGGCAAGAAGGCGTGGATTCGGCACACGGGTGCCGTGTCCCCGGCCGACTTGTTGCGGGCCCTCCAGCCGCTCGCTCTGGGCGCTGCGCTCGTGGCAGCGGCACCGACCGGCGACGGCAATGCCGAACCTGCGGCGGTACAACCACCCGAACACGGTGGCCACGACCACGGCGGCGTCGAGGGTGGCATCCCGTTGCGGCTCGTGGCGATCGGCGCCCTGGTCGGCGTCTCGATGCTCTCGACGTGGTTCCCGCCCGCCGAGTACGCGGCGCTGGTCGCGGTCGCAATCGGCCTTCCTCCGGTGGCGAAGAAGGGCTTCCTCGCCCTCCGGCAGCGAGTGCTCGACATCAACTTCCTGATGACGGTGGCCGTGGTCGGAGCGGTGGCCATCGGCGAGTGGGGGGAGGGCGCGACGGTCGGTTTCCTGTTCGCTGTCGCCGAGTGGCTCGAAGATCGCGCGATGGACCGGGCCCGATCCGCCATCGCGGCGGTGATGCAGCTCGCGCCCGACACCGCCACACTGGCGACGGGCGCCGACGTTCCGGCCGCCGGGGTCGCGGTCGGCACCCGCTTGCTCATCCGACCCGGCGCTCGAATCCCGCTCGATGGTCGCGTCGCGAGCGGAGAGTCCTCGGTGGACGAGAGCGCGCTGACCGGCGAGTCCGTTCCCGTCGCGAAGAAGGCGGGTGCGGCCGTTTGTGCGGGGACGGTGAACCAGGGTGGCGTGCTCGAAGTCGAGACGACGGCGACGGCCGGAGACTCGGCAGTCGCCCGCATGGCCCGCCTCGTCGAGGAGGCGCAGAGCGCGCGTTCGCCGACGGAGCGGTGGGTGGATCGCTTCTCGCGCGTCTACACGCCCGTCGTCTGCGCGCTTGCCCTCGGGATCGCTGTGGTTCCCTGGTTGCTTGGGGGCGACTTCCAGGGCTGGCTCTACAAGGCGCTCGTGCTGCTCGTGGTCGCGTGTCCCTGCGCGCTCGTTCTCTCCACGCCGGTCACCATCGTGAGCGCGCTGGCGCGGGCCGCGAGGGCCGGCGTGCTCGTGAAGGGCGGCGCGCACCTCGAAACGCTGGGCCGCCTGCGGGCGCTGGCGATGGACAAGACCGGAACCCTGACCGAAGGCCGCTTTCGCGTCGTGGACTGCATCGCGCTCAACGGGTTCACCGAGGCCGATCTGCACCACGTCGTCGCCGCCGTCGAGTCGCGGTCGAGCCACCCGCTCGCGGGCGCACTCCTCGAACACGTAGGCGGCACCAGGGAGATCGTCGGTGCCGCGACGTACGAGACCATCGAGGGCGAGGGCGTCGTTGCCACGGTGGAGGGACGCACGGTACACGTCGGCAACCACCGCATGGCGATGCGCCTCGGCCTGCATGGCGAGGAGGAGCACACCCGCCTGGAGGCGTGGATGGCGGAGGGCCGGACCGTCGTCTACGTCGGCATCGACGGGAAGCTGGCGGGGCACCTGTCGCTCGCGGACGTCCCGCGTGCCGAGGCGAAGGCGGCGGCGGCGGACCTCGCGGCGTCGGGCGTGTCGCTCGCGATCCTGACGGGCGACAACGCAGGGACGGCGCAGGCCGTCGGGCGCTCCGTCGGGATCGGCCTGGTGATGGCTGATCTCCTCCCCGGTGGAAAGGTCGATGCGATCCGGGACCTGAAGGCAACCTACGGGTTCGTCGGCATGGTCGGCGACGGCATCAACGACGGCCCGGCCCTCGCCGCCGCCGACGTCGGCATCGCGATGGGGACGCGCGGCACCGCGGTCGCGATGGAGGCGGCTGACGTCGCGCTCATGGGCGACGACCTCCGACGGTTGGCCTGGGCGATCCGCCTCGGACGCGCGGCGTTGTCGAGGGTGAAGCTCAACGTCGGGCTCGCCATCGGCGCCAAGGGCGTCGTCATGGTGCTGGCGGTGCTCGGGATCGCGAACCTGTGGATCGCCGTTGCCGCCGACATGGGCGTCAGCCTCGTCGTCATCGCGCTCGGGCTCGGGATGTTGAGGTTCCCCGAGCCTAGTCCATTCAACCCAATCCCGCCCTCGGAGGCCTGATCCTCTCAGGTCAACCCGCCGCAAATCCATATGCTTCTACGCGCGCACTGCGCCGGCCTTGTGGGCCGCGCTCAGGCGGCGCCGGCGGGGGGAGGATTCTGCGCCGGCGCGCACAGGCCTCCCCGCGCTGCGCTGCGCCTCGAAGGCAGCGGGTCACCCTCGCCCCACGCGGAACCGCACCCGGTTCCGGCCGACGACGACGGCCCGCTGGAACCGGTCCACCGTCACCACGATCTCGCCCCCGTCCCACTCGCGCCCGATCTCCCGTGCGCCCTGGTAGCGCAGCATCTCGGGCAGCCACGCATTGATCGGCGGGGCGCCTTCGTCTCGGTGCTCCAACGGCACGATGACGTAGAAGCCCCGCCGCGGCGACACCAGCCGCCGCCGCTTCGCCAGCCGTAGGGCCGCCTGCTTCAGCGCGGGCATGGACACCCCGAGCGCGGAAAGCGCCTCCTCGCGGGTGAAGGTCAGGCGCCCCCCGGCCTGGAGGTCGTCCACGAAGTCGGCTAGTGCACCACGTCGAACCACCGCGCGAGCGTATCTCTATGCGAGACGATGTGATCGCCTGCCGGTGCGGACAGGGCCACGTCGCGATCAGATCGTCTCTTTAAGCGGCTCGCTGGGAGAGCGTGGGAAGCTGCCGACGGGACACCGCGTGCAAAACTTGTCTACGCGCACGGGCTTTGACCGGTTCGTGCGCCCGCTGCTCGGCGCAGTTCGTGGTGGCGACGCCCGGACCACTGGCCGCCGGGTGGGCCGTGGGGGTCCGCGTCCTTCCGCCTGATACATCGTTGATACATGGCGCGCGTATCGGTGGGTGTGTCGACCTTCGACCAGCTGCGCCCCTCACGCCTCCGCTTCAGCGCTGGATCGCCGCCCTCGGCCCGTTGGGGAAAAAGCCGCCGTAAAGGTCGAGCTGCATGCGCTCGTCCTCATCCGGGTCGCACACGAAAGTTCGAACCTGATCAAGTACCGGGAGCCACTCCACGCGCTGCGCTAACTTCACAGTAGCCGCACGCAGCCTCATGGTCCCGGGTGATGGTTCACGCTCCTCCGCTGGGGCGTGAACCTCCCCGTGAACCGCGCGAACCTCGGCGCCCTTCGCCGAGATGCCGTTGAGCTTCGAGGGCTTCCCTCCCCCGCCGCCACCCGGCCCGCGGACCTTCCGCACGGCCTGCTCCATCGGCGCCGAGGCGTGGGTGCCGTCGTACAAGGCGACCTCGACGCGGTCCGGGTGCACGCGCACCTCGTCCACGATCTCGTGCAGCAGCTCCCTGCGCTCGCCGGGGGTGAAGTGCGGGTAGAGCTGGTCGAAGTCACGCAGGACGGTGTGGATGGCCGCGAGGGAGAGGGAGCGCGTCTCGTCCACGCCGAGCTTGCCCTCCTCGTCCGCAACCGCCTGTTGCAGCGCCCGGCCACGGGTCTCCAACGCGGCCATGCGCTCTCGCGCCGTCTCGGAGCCTGCGCCATGGAGCGCCAGGAGCGTGTCCAGCAGGCGGTGGCGCTCGGTCCTGTTCGCGGCGAGCTCGGTCTGGAGGACCTTCAGCCGCTCGCGGGCGGGCTCCAGCAGGTCCTTCGCGATGCGGTTCGACTCGTTGATGGCGCGCTCGACGAGCACCGGGTCGGACGCTGCGCGCCGGACGACCGCGAGCACGGCCTCCTCCAGCGGTCCGGCCGGGAGCTGGCCGATGGGGCAGGTCGACGTTGCCTCCTTCGAGGTCGAGACACAGCGGTAATAGAAGTACCGGGTGCCGGCCTTGTTGGTGGTGGTCGCCGAGGTCAGCGCCGAGTCGCAGGCAGGGCAACGGGCGAGGCCGGTGAGCAGGTACTCGTGCGGCTTGTTCTCCCGCGGAGCCTTGGCGCCGCGCCGGTTGTCCTCCCGGATGTTCTGGACGCGGTCGAAGGTCGTGGCATCGACGATTGGCTTGTGTTGGCCGGGGTGCCAATTGCCACAGTGCGGAACCTCGCCCAGGTACAGCCGGTTCTTCAGCATGATCTCGGCGACGGCGTTGCTGAACACCCGCTCGCCCTTGTCGCCCTGCCGGCGCGACTCGTACCGCTTCTGGCGGTAGCCCTTCGCGTTGAGGTAGCGGGCGATCTCCCGCACCGAGCGGAGCTCGATCATCTTCTCGAACGCCTCGCGGACGATGGCGGCCTCGGCCTCGTTGACCGAGAGGTGGCCGTTGCCGTCGGAGTCGTAGCCGAGCGGCGGGGCGCCGCCGTTCCACAGGCCACGCTCGGCGCGGGCCTGCATGGCGATACGCGTGCGGTCGGCGGTCTGCTCACGTTCGAGCTCGGCGAAGACCAGCACGAGCTTGAGCATCGCGCGGCCGATGGGCTGGGAGGTGTCGAAGGACTCGTTGAGCGACACGAACTGCACGTTGCGGGCCTCGAAGGCGCGATGCAGTTCGTAGAAGTCGAGCAACGAACGGGAGAGACGGTCGAGACGGGTGACCATGACCACGTCGATCTGGCCGCCGCGGACGGCGGCGAGCATCTCCTGGAGCTGCGGGCGGTCGAGGTTCTTGCCGCTGGCGCCCTCTTCACGGAAGACGCGGGCGACGAGGTGGGGGGCCTGACGTGAGGCGACGGAGGCACGGAGGCGGGCCTCCTGGGTCTCCAGCGAGCCCTCGTCGCCGAGCTGGTTGTCGGTGGAGACGCGGGTGTAGAGGGCGACGCGGAGGGCGTCGACCGGGGTGTTGGCGACGGGGCGGGTCGGGGTTGCCATGTGGGGACCTACGAAGCGGCGAGGGCGGTGAACTGTTGGATCAGGGCGGTGACGGCGGGCTGGTGCTCCGCTTCGGGAGTGATGACGCGGACTCCGTGGGCGGCGAGGGCCTGCTGGAGGTGGGCGAGGTCGCGGGGCGAGCGCGAGAGGCGGTCGGGGCTGGTGACCATCACCACGTCGATCTCGCGGGCGGCGGCGGCGAGGAGTTCGCGGAGGCCAGGGCGGTCGAGCGTGAGGCCGCTCGTTGCCGGGTCGCGGAACGTCCGGACGATGACGTGCGGGGTCGGCATCTCGGCGACGGATGCACGGAGACGGGACTCCTGGGTGTTGAGGGCGTCGTCCGCTTCGGTGGCGGAGCGGGTGTAGAGGGCGATGCGGATCATCTGCTGGGATTCGGATGACATGTTTGCGCCTTACGGTTCGGTACCATCCTTACGCTACCGGATAGCCGGTGGCAAGCGGTAGCAACCAGGTTTCACGGGCTTTCACGGGGGTGTGGAAGCGTAGGCGGAAGTGCAATATTCCGACCGCCGCTTCCGACGCCGCCGGCGTGCGCGACTCCGGCGTGGTCGCGATTACGCCCAGCGGGTAGAAGGCATCCTCATGCCGCTCTCGCGTTCCGAGATCTCCAACCTGGTGGCCGCCTTACTGGCGGTGAACTTCTACTCGGTCGAGCGGGCTTGCGCGTTGATGCCCAGATTCGAGGCGCTCGGGCTGCTGGACCCCACGACCTACGTCACGCTTGACCAGGGGCAGGTCATGAGCCGGATGATCGAGGCGGGCTACGCCCGCGGAGGGTTTGTGCCCATCCTCTCCTTCCGACTCTACCCGTTGATGGAGGCGATATCGGCGGGAGGATTAGACGTTCTTCGTGAGTTGGTGGCCGCCGACGATCGCGCCGCCTTCACGGCGCGCCTCTCGTCGATTCATGGCTTCGGGCCCCGGACGGTCGAGAATGCGTGGCAGCTGTGGCGGAGTCTAGGGCAGAGCGCGTAGCGGCCGCACGCTCAGCGCGCGTACATGGCTGCCTCCGCACGTTCGCCGTGGTAATTCTCCCCGGCCATGAAGCACGCGGGCTCATCATCATCGACCCCTGACGGCGCGACGCCACGGCGGAGGGCGTGTGCTCCCTGAACCCGGCCAGATCGTCCGCGTCCGCTCCCGCCAGTACCTCGTGGAGGACGTGAGCCCCGGCGCGCCCGCAGCCGGCGCCACCCCCGCCCGCGACTCCCGCGTCCGCATGTCCTGCCTCGACGACGACGCTCAGGGGGATGAGCTGGAGGTCCTCTGGGAGCGCGAGGTCGATGCCGAGCTGCGCGTCGCCTCGTGGCAAGCGGCGTTGCACAAGGGCTTCGACGATCCGAAGCTGTTCTCCGCCTGGCTCCACACGCTCCGCTGGAACTGCGTCACCTCGACACGCCCCGAGCTCTTCCAGGCGCCGTGGCGCGCGGGCATCGAGGTCAAGGCCTACCAGCTCGAACCCCTCCGCAAGGCGCTGCGCCTCCCCCGCGTGAACCTCTTCATCGCGGACGACGTCGGCCTCGGAAAGACGATCGAGGCGGGCCTCATCGTCCGCGAGCTCCTCTTGCGCCAGAAGGTGCGCCGCGTGGTGATCTGCGCGCCACCGTCGGTGGTCGTCCAGTGGCGGGAGGAGATGGAGAGCCGCTTCGGGCTCGGTTTCGTTGTGCTCGACCGCGAATATGTCGCGTCGTGCCGTCGTGAGCGCGGCTTCGGCGTGAACCCGTGGAACACGCACACCCGCTTCATCCTCTCCCACGCCCTGCTGCGCGACGAGACCTACGCAGCGCCGCTCCGCGACTGGCTCGGCGACTTCGCAGAGGGCGCGCTGCTCATCCTCGACGAGGCCCACAACGCGGCGCCGGCGAGCGGGAGCCTGTACCCCGTCGAGTCGGAGTTCACCCAGCGGGTCCGCGAGTTCGCACCCCGGTTCGAACACCGGCTCTTCCTGTCGGCCACGCCCCACAACGGGCACAGCAGCAGCTTCTCGGCGTTGCTGGAGATCCTCGACCCCCAGCGATTCTGCCGCGGCGTGAAGCCGTCGCCGAAGATCACCGAGCCGGTGATGGTCCGGCGGCTGAAGGAGGACCTTCGCCAGATCGAGGGCGGATTTCCCCGGCGCGACCCCCAGCGGCTTGTCCTCAAGAACCTCCCCGAGGATACGCCGGAACTGGAGCTCTCGCGCCTCCTCGCCAGCTACCGCACCGCACGCGAGCAGCGGTTTGCCGGTCAGCCGAAGAGCGCCCTCAACAACGCGATGTTTGTGCTGATCTCGCTCCAAAAGCGGCTGCTGTCGTCACCCGAGGCGTTCGCCTGCACGCTGCGGGCCCACCGGGCCGGCATCGCCCGGAAGCTCGCGCCCCGCGATCTGGACCTCGACGCGCTCGCTGACAACTCGTCCAGCGACGACGACCGCGCCGAGCTTCCCGAGGCCGAGGTCGAGGAGGAGGCGGCCGCGAAGGTCGAGGCCGCCTCCACCGGGCACGCGCTCGCCGCGGAGACGGCGATCCTCGACCGGATGACACGCATCGCCGAGGCTTCGCGCCACCAGCCCGACGAGCGGATGAAGTGGCTCAACCGCTGGATCCGCGCCGAGCTGTTCACGGGGAGTCGCTGGAACGAGCGGCGCGTCGTCATCTTCACCGAGTACGCCGACACCAAGCGCTACCTCATCGCGCAGATCGAGTCCGCGCTGGGTGACGACGCCCGCAGCCGCGTCCTGACCTACCACGGGGGCATGGACGAGAACGCGCGGGAGGACGTCAAGCGCGCCTTCAACGCCGATCCGTCCGAGCATCCCGTGCGCATCCTGGTCGCCACTGACGCTGCCCGCGAGGGCGTGAACCTCCAGAACCATTGCGCCGACCTGTTCCACTTCGACATCCCGTGGAACCCCAGCCGAATGGAGCAGCGCAACGGACGCATCGACCGCAAGCTCCAGCGCGCCGACGTGGTCCGTTGCCACTACTTCGTGCTCCCGCAACGGGCCGAGGATCGCGTGCTCGACGTGCTGATCGAGAAGACCGAGCGAATCCACAAGGAGCTGGGCGTGTTCCCGCCGCTTCTCGACAGCCTCGTCGAGAAGAAGCTCGTCGGCGGCATCCGCCACGCCGACGCCGACCAGCTCGCCTCCGAGATCCGCGACCTCGCCACGCCGCGCACCGCCATCGACGAAGACCTGGAGCCCGTCCGGGCCCGCCAGCACGCGCTGAAGCAGCAGCTCGACGTGCTCCGCAAGCTCCTGGAGGAGTCCAAAGCGTGGCTCGGGCTCGAGGACGACGCCTTCCGCGACGCCGTCTCGGCCTCCCTCTCCGTTCTCGGCGCCCCGGCGCTGTCGCCACGCGACACGGCGCATCTCGCGGATGATCCGGCCCGAGTCCCCTGGACTTTCCCGGCTCTCGATCGCACGGCCGCCGGCCACGGTTGGGCCGAGACCCTGGACGCGCTCCGGGTGCCGAGGCGGCGCGATCAGAAGCAGGCGGACTGGCGCCGCGACGCCCCGCTCCGGCCCATCGTCTTCCGCGACCCGGGGTCGCTCGACGGCAAGGTGGTCCACCTCCACCTGGAGCACCGCGTAGTCCAGAGGTTGCTGGGCCGTTTCCTTGCTCAGGGGTTCGTTCACGACGACCTCTCGCGAGCCTGCGTCGTCCTCACCGACCACCCGACGCCTTACGTCCTCGTCCTCGGCCGCCTCTCGCTCTACGGCGACCATGCCGCGCGCCTGCACGACGAGGTGCTCGTCGCGGCCGCGGAGTGGGTAGAGCCCGACCTTCGCACCCGCAAACTCCGCCCCCTCGGGGACGAAGACAAGCGCCAGACCCTAGCACTGCTGGAGTCGTCGCTGCTGCACGCGCGCCCCGTCCCAGAGACCGTCCGAGCCCGGCTCACGGAGATTGCCACGCGCGACGTCGATGAGCTGACCGGCCATCTCAAGCGCCGCGCGGAGACGATGGCGAGCGCTGCGCTCCGCGAGTTGACGAAACGCGGAGAGCAGGAGGCGAAGGACATGGTCGCGATCCTGCTGGAGCAGAAGAAGCGCATCGCGGAGACGCTGCTCGAGTGGAAGGCGAAGGAGGCGGCCCTCAAGTCTCCGGCCGGCCCGCAACAGGTTCCGCTGTTCGCGGTCGAGGAGCAGCAGCAGCTCGCTGCCGACCGACGGTGGCAGGAGGGGAGGCTGAAGAGCCTGGAGGGCGAGCTCGTGACCGAGCCCGATCGCATCCGCGCCGGCTACGTGGTCAAGGCCCGCCGCATCGAGCCGGTGGGGATCGTCTACCTGTGGCCGAGGACGGGCTGAGCATGGCAACCGACCCCGCCCTCCGCGTCCACGTCAACTGGCTCGGCTACGTTCAGCCCGTCGGGCTCGTGGTCTCGCCCCCCGCGCTCGTCAACGCCCAGTGCGCGCTCCCGCTCGACCTTCCCGCACGCCAGGCCACGTTCCTCTCGCTCACGCCCGACGGCCGCATCGGGGATCTCGCCACATTCCTTGGCGCGCTTCTCGACTGGCAGCCGACCGACCTCGTGCTGGCGGAGGAGCTCACGGACCTCGAAGTCGCGCTCCCCGATTACCGCGACGCCCTGCGCCCCAGCTTCGCCGTCCCGAAGGGCGACGCGGAGCCCGGCTGGCAGATGCTGATCGTGCGCGTGCCCGCCGACACGGACCTCGACGCCACGCCCGAGGACGCCACGCCCGGCCGGGCAGGCAACGGCTGGCGCGCGAGCCCACAGGCCCGGATCGAGCGCCTCCTGCGCGAGAAGGAGATTCCGGTCGGCCTGCTCGTCAACGAGACGCGGCTGCGCCTCGTCTCGGCGCCCCGCGGCGAGTCTTCCGGTCACGTCACGTTCCGGCTTTCCGAGATGCGCACGGTCGCGGGGCGGCCGATCCTTGGCGCGCTTTGCATGCTCCTCGGCGCGGAGCGGCTGTTTCAGGTCCCGCCGAACAAGCGGCTTCCGAACGTCCTGAAGGAGAGCCGCAAGTACCAGAACGAGGTGTCCACCCGGCTCGCGGAGCAGGTGCTCGGCGCGCTCGACGAGCTGGTGCGTGGCTTCGAGCTGGCCGACGCCGACCGCGGTGGCGACCTGTTGCGGCACGCGATCGCCGACGACCCGCAGCATGTGTACGGCGGCCTCATCACGGTGCTCTTGCGGCTGGTGTTCGTGCTGTACGCCGAGGAGCGTGCGCTCACACCCGGCGACGCGGTCTACATCCGGCACTACTCGGTGTCCGGCCTCTTCGACAAGTTGAGGGCGGACGCGGGCCGTTTCCCCGATACGATGGACCAGCGCTTCGGAGCGTGGGCCCAGCTCGTCTCGCTGTTCCGGCTCGTCCACGACGGCGGGGGCGACGCAAAGCTCTACCTCCCCGCCCGCCACGGCACCCTCTTCGACCCCGAGCGCTACGCCTTCCTCGAAGGCCGCCCCTACCGGCAGATCACGTCGGACCTGGCGCCCATCCATGTGCCCCGCGTCCCCGACGGCGTGCTCTGGCGCGTGCTGGAGAAGCTGCTCATGCTCGACGGCGAGCGGCTCTCGTACCGGGCCTTGGACGTGGAGCAGATCGGGTCGGTCTACGAGGCGATGATGGGCTTCGAACTTCGGCGTGCGTTCGCGCCGTCGTTGGCCGTCAAGCCCAAGCGCGTCGTCGTCTCGCTGAGGCGGGTGCTGGACGCAGAGGACCGCACCAAGGTGCTCTCCGAGGAGGCCGACTGCGAGCTGACCGGCAAGGCGGCCGAGGCGCTCAAGGTGGCGCGCACCGTCGAGGAGGTTGCGGCGGCGATCGACAAGAAGGCGGTCGACAAGCGCATCATCCCCGAGGGCGGGCTCTACCTCCAGCCGGGCGAGGAGCGTCGCCGCTCGGGCTCGCACTACACGCCGCGGTCGTTGACCGAGCCGATCGTGCGGACCACGCTTCGGCCCATTCTGGAGGCGTTGGGAGCTCGGCCCACGCCGACACAATTGCTGGACCTGAAGGTGTGCGATCCGGCGATGGGCAGCGGCGCGTTCCTCGTGGAGGCGTGTCGGCAGCTCGGGGACGCGCTGGTCGAGGCCTGGTCGGTGCACCGGGCGACGCCGCCGATCCCGCCCGACGAGGACCCGGTCCTTCATGCACGCCGGCTGGTGGCGCAACGCTGCCTTTATGGCGTGGACAAGAACATCTTCGCGGTGAACCTGGCCAAGCTCTCGCTGTGGCTCGTCACGCTGGCGAAGGACCATCCGTTCACGTTCCTCGATCACGCGCTCAAGCATGGCGACTCGCTCGTCGGGCTGACGAAGCGGCAGATCGGGCGGTTCGACTGGCTTAGCGACGACACGAACCTGCCGTCGCTGCTCGCGTGGATCGAGAAGCAGACCGCGAGCGCGAAGGGGCATCGCGCCGCGATCCAGGCAGCCGGCGATGCCGACGACCTGACCCAACGCGCGGAGTGGCTCGAAGCTGAAGACGCCGTAGAGCCCGCACGCGTTGCCGGTGACCTGTGCATCGCAGCGTTCTTCGCGGCGGACAAGGACAAGGCGCGGGAGGAGACGCGCCGCGAGTACAAGGACTTGATCGGGCGCTGGCGTGCGGGAAACGGCCAGGCGCTGGTTGAGGTGGTGGCGATTCGCGACGGACTGCGGAGGGGCGAGAGGCCGGTCATGCCGTTTCACTGGGAGGTGGAGTTCCCAGAGGTGTTCGACCGGGAGAACGGGGGGTTTGATGCGATCGTCGGGAATCCCCCGTTCTTGGGAGGGACGAAGATTCACTCTGCGCTCGGGGAGGAGTATCGAGATTGGCTCGTTGAACAAATCGGTGGAGACGATCGTGGCGTGCGCGGCGCTGCCGATATCTGCGCCTACTTCTACCTGCGGGTGTTCGGGCTGTTGCGAACACTGGCGTGTTTCGGGCTCGTTGCGACCAATTCAATTGCCCAGGGAGATTCGCGCATCGTCGGCCTGAAGCGCATCCTCAGCCTCGGCGGTGTGATAATTGCGGCCAATCGTTCAACCCCCTGGCCCGGGGAAGCGGCGGTACACGTAGCGCTGGTCTGGCTACGACGCGGCGGAGGCGGCGGTTCAGTACTCCTCGACAATTCGCCGGTGCCGTTCATCAGCGACGCGCTAGCCGCGCTGGAGTCCACCCGACCCGACCCGGTGCCTTTGAGAGCGAATGAGAACTTCGCTTTCGAGGGGGTAAAGGTGGCGGGAATCGGGTTCGTGATCGAGCCGGAGGAAGCGCTGCAGATCATTGGAATGGACGTGCGCTATCGAGATGTCGTCTGCCCCTACCTAGTTGGCAGCGATCTGAACGAACAACCAGATCAATCACCGACCCGGTGGGTCGTGAGCTTTCGAGACCTCCCCCTCGACGGACCGACTCCGCCGCGCGCGATAGACTACCCGTTCGCGCTGGAAATCGTGCGGGCCCGCGTTCTGCCGGTCAGGATGGCGCTGCCAAGGACGACGGCTTGGAACCGAATGCTACAGGAGCGTTGGTGGCAATTTGGCCTCTGGAGGCCCGCGTTGTTTGCTGCCACTGCCGGGTTGCCACGCGTGTTGGCAACATCGAGGGTGAGTGCCCATCACTGCTTTGCCCTCGTGCCCAACGTCGCGATTTTCTCGGATCGATTAGTAGTATTCGCGACGGGCTCGCCGGGGGCGCTCGCGATTATGTCATCGCGAGTCCACGAGCATTGGGCGCACCGGCCCGGCGCCATGACAATGAAGTCCGACCTGAACTACCTTCCGACGAGCGCATTTCTGCCCTTTCCGTTCCCGCCAGATTGGACCGAAAACCCTACTGTCCAAGACGCGGGGCGCGCGTACGACGACTTCCGCGCCGCCCTGATGATCCGCAACGACCAAGGCCTCACCGCCACTTACAACCGCTTCCACGACCCCGACGAGACCGGCCCCGACATCCTCGCGCTCCGGCAACTCCACGCCGTGATGGACCGCGCCGTCCTCGACGCCTACGGCTGGAACGACATCCCCACCGACTGCGTCTTCCGCCTCGACTACGAGGAGCCCGAGGCCGAGGACGCCGAGGAGACGGGCAAGAAGCGCCGCAAGAAGAAGCCGTGGCGCCTCCGCTGGCCTGAGGCCGTCCACGACGAGGTCCTCGCCCGGCTCCTCGCGCTCAACCAGCAGCGCGCGGAGCAGGAGCGGAAGATGGCGGCGCCCGAAAAGAAGCCCAAGGCGGCGAAGAAGGTGCCGACCTTGAGACCGTCCAGCGCCGGCCCGGCGCTGGCGAAGCGAACCGCGCCGGGTCAGTCCTCCCTGTTCGGTGATCCGGAGAAGCGATGACGGATGAGGATTCGATCCGGCGCTTCGTCGATCTCGGGCGCACCCACCGCCGCGCGGAGCTTTGGGGCTGTCCGCAGCAGGATGTGGCGCGCCTCGAGCACTTCCGCGAACGCGTGATTGGCCGCCCCGAGGCCTTCCTGGCCGAGCTCGACGCCGGCCTGGCGGCGCGCCTCGAGAAGCTCGGCGACAAAACCCACTTGCTGGCCGTCCTAGAGGCCACGCCGGACCTCTTCTCCCCGCTCCGTGCCACCCACCGGGAGACCCTCCACACCGGGCTCCTGGCCTGGCTCCTCTCCCCGACCCTGCTCACGCACCTCGGCGCGGCGCCACTCCGGGCGTTTCTCACCCTACTGGCGGGACGCGCTGGAGAGGGGGCGGCCGTCGATCCAGCGTGGGCAGAGCATCCCTCCGGCGCCATCGCTGAACATGTGTGCGGCGGGGGGGATCGCATCGACGTGTTGGTGGAGCTCTCCGGCGCGGTCATCGCAATCGAGGCGAAGATCGAGCATATACTGACGGACGGGCAGCTCGACGGCTATCGCAAGGAAGCGAACGAGCGCGCCAGGGCTGGCAACCGGCAGGCATGGGTCGTCTTCCTGGCGAAGGACCCAGGGAGTGAGCTACCCGGCGGTGACCCGGCCATCGGCGTCTCCTACCGGGATCTCATGCAGGCGCTCCTGCCGGTTGCTGCCTCTGGGGACTCTGGCGAGCACTGGATCCTCGGCGCCTGGATGAGGACGATCCTGGGGCCCATTCTCAGTCTGTCGGGTGTCGGCGGATTCTCATCCTGGAACCGGGCTCAGCAGGGGGCGACACTGAGCCTGATCGAGGGGAGGTGATCATGGCGGTGGACAGGGTAACAGAGACGATGGCGTTCGCTTGCAGCTCGCTTCAGTGGTGGAGCATTGTTCGGGGTGATCCCGCTCGCGATCTGGGCATCGGCGGCGAGGATCGGGAGGCGTTCGATGCGGCGAGGAGGCACGTCCTGGAGAGCACGGCGGAGATGCTGCTCTACTGTCGCAAGGCGTTCGCGACGAAGGCGCGGCACCCGACGCGATACACGACGCTCCGCACCGGGAAGCTCGTGGCAAAAACGGTCGCCAAGAACGCATGGTGGGAACTCGAGCTCATCGGGGCTTCAACCAAGCGCAGCGCGCTCTGTGTGTCGTGTGAGGCCGACTCGGACGGTACCGTGAAGCTCTGGGCCTCGATCACGGGCCCCGACGTTCACCTGCAGTGGCTCGAAGCGAACCAGCCTATCCACGGCCGAGCCGAGGCATACTGCTACTCGCAACCGGTTGCGGTCGAGAAGGACCAGATGTTCAGCAGGCTCGCAGCGGACCTTGCCGGGCACTGGTGGCCGGTCGTCGCGGCCTACTGTGAGAGAGTGAACCCCGGCTCTCGCGCGCCGAAGGGGGGGAAGCCATGACAAACCTCGAACCAGCGCGTTCGACGCACGCGCGCGACAGCCTGCCGCGGCATCACGACCCGTCGCCGGGGCACCCGGTGCTGACAGCGATCATCCGCACCAGCCAGTGCTCGTGGGTCACAGGAGCGCATTTTGACTACTGACATCGAACTCATTCCCGTGCGCGCGAGTCCGGACCTCGAAGGGGTCCCGAGGGTGCATTCCCGGAACGTGTACCTCCCAGGGCTGGACTTCCCGGACTCGGACGCCTGGCTGCCCGTGCTTGTGGCGCTCGCAGAGAACTTGGCCAAGGTGAAGCCCCGCGCTGACCTCGTCTTCTGGATCCACGACATTGGTAACGGCGAGGTGAGCCTCGGCATGACGGGCCCAGCCCGGAGTAACCGAGAGCTCCTGCCCCTCCTCAGGGGGAGTCCTGCCGCGCACGGGACTCCCGGACAAGGCTACCTCACCGACAATCCGCGCCCCGTCCTGAAATGGGGCGCCGCTGGCACGTTGATCCGCCTCTGGCCACATGCGCCGCCCCCGGACGCGCCTCAGACCCTGGGCGCCGCCGCGGTTGTCAACCGCCAATTTCGGGTTGTTGGATTGCCTGGAGACGAGGCGACGGGAGTAGGAGGTGGCCCGGCTGGGCGACCTGCTGTGGGGGCCTCCATGCGGTTGGAGACCATCAACGTCGCGAACGTGATGCGCTTCGAGCAGTTCGAGGCGACGTTCGCGCCCTCGTTCACCGTCGTGATCGGAGACAACGGGACAGGAAAGACGACGCTCCTGACGCTGCTGAAGCGCGTGCTTGCGGTGTGGACCCCGTCGGAGCCGCGCACCGTCGCAGGCAAGGACTTCGTCCGCGAGACGCTGCACGTCAAGAACGGCACACCCTATCGCCAACCCCATGAGCCGTGGCATTTGGCGGTCCTCGGGCAGGGACCGGACGGGATGCCGCTCGACCACAAGGAGTACGACGGGCAGAACATCGTTGGCAATGTGCGCGCCGGGCGCCTCCACCGCGCCGCAAATGCTGACGTATACGTTTCGCTCCCGGTGCTGGCATACTTCTCGCCGTGGCGCGAGCCGCCGCGCAAGAGAAAGCCGCGCATCAAGCTGGCCGGCGTCCCTCGTCGCCTCGATGGCTACGTGGACGCGCTCGACCTCCATGCGGACTTCGCCGACTTCGCGGGGTGGTTCAAGGGCTACGAGATGCAGTGGGCCCTCGAAGGGGAGCGCGCCCCGGCGGTGGAGGCGTTGCGGGAGACAGTGATCCGATGTATCCCCGGCTGCACGTCGTTCCGGTTGATACCGAAGCTCGACGAGATCGTCGTCACGATCGACGGAACGACACACCCGATCTGGCGGCTGTCCGATGGCTTTCGGACCATGCTCGCGCTGGTCGGTGAGATCGCCTGGCGGGCGGCCGTGCTCAATCCCGCCCTAGGTGCGGACGTAGCACGAGAGGTCAGCGGTGTGGTGCTGATCGACGAGCTCGATCTGCACTTGCACCCACGTTGGCAGCGGCGGGTGGTCGACGACTTGCGGAACGCGTTCCCACGGATCCAGTTCATCGCCACGACGCACTCTCCGTTCATCGTCCAGAGCATGCATCCGAACGAAGTGATCAACCTTGAAGGTCGGCCTCCCATGGAGTACTGGCGCGAGGGGATTGAGGACATCGTCGAGGACGCGATGGGGCTCCCGGAAATTCAACGTGGCCGGGAGTTTCTCCAGATGCGGGAGGAGGCGGCGCAGTACTTTTCTCTGCTGCGCGATCTCGACACGGACCCCGCGAGACTGGCCTCTGCAAAGGCTGAATACGAGCGCCTCGCTGCCAAATATGGTCACGACCCCGCCTACGCCGCGTTGCTCCGCGCCGAATCCGCAGCCGCGGGGGTGCGGTGATGCGCCCGGTCCGACGTGGCGGGCAGCCTGGTAAGTATACCGATCATCCTCTCGCAAAGGGCGACCTGATGCGGGCGATCGGCGCATATTGCTCATACTGCGAGAGACCGTTTCCGGAAGACGTCGAACATGTTCTGCCGAAGCTGGAGTACCCGAATCTTCGACTGCATTGGGGAAACTTTCTTCTGGCCTGCAAGTCCTGCAATGACACCAAAAAAAATCAACAGATCATGGTCTCGCCACCGGCGTCCCGCATCGATCGTTGGGCCTATCTGTGGCCGGATACCGACAATACGGCACGTGCCTTCGTGTACTCCCGCACCGAAATCAGCGTTGCACTCGGGCTCGGTCCGCTGACGCCACTGGCGGAGGCGACGCGGAAGATGACCGGCTTTCACAAGACACCCGGCTCTCCGAACCCTCCCGACAGCCCCAAGGACCATCGCTGGGAATTTCGGGATGCTCAGTGGGTGCTCGCCGAACGGTACCGTGCGAAAATGGCAGCAGAACCAGCCAATTTATCGCTCCGCGAAGCTGCAGCGGACTTGGCAGCCGGGAACGGCTTTTGGTCTGTTTGGCGAACGGTGTTTGCCGGAGACGCCGACATGCTTCGGCGCTTGAACGAGGCGTTCGCTGGTACGGCGCCCTGCTTCGACCCGACAACCCTTCAGCCCTCCACGCGTGGCCGTCTATGACCCCCGCCACCGTCCGAAACACCCTCATCGACGCCCTCCGCCTCGACCTCGTCGGCCCCGATCCCGACGAGCCGACGCACGCCGTCCACGCCACCGAGACGCTCCCGTCGCAGCCCTCGACCTGGTACCTCACCGGCTTCCTCGTCCCCTTCCAGGCCGCCGAGCCCGACGACACCGCGTCGGAGCAGATGGACATGCTCCGCCCCCGCCCCGGTGTGGACGACGACGCCGCGCCCGAGAAGGCCTCGGCCAGAAAGGCGCCGTTCCCCTCGTCGATCGGCATCTCCCTACTCGTCCCAGCCGGCGTGCACGAGCTCGGCGTGGACGTCTCGTGGGGCGACTACACCCCGCTTCCGCGCCCCGACGGCGCCGAGTTCGGCCCGCAGAGCTGGAGCCGCCGCCCCGGCTCGGCCTCGATCACCGTTCAGCTCGATGATCGGGCTCCACAACCGCTCCCGACCAGCGGAGGCCTGGCGGTCCAGGTCGCCTGCCGCGAGGTGCGCCCGGGCGCGGACAAGAACCACCCCCTCGTCCCGGCCGGCACCCAGGCCGTCTCGATCTTCGTCGTCAACCAGCGTCCCCCGGCTCCTGACGTTGGGCGGGACACCGCGTTCGCCTTCCAAGTGCGCCTTGCCGTGTGGGGCGACGCGGCCTTCGTCGCTCGTCCCGACCTGCGCGGCCACGACGGCAGCGAACGGGACGATCGCGTCGCCGAGCTCCAGTACCGCGATGTCTTCGAATACGCAGTCGGTCACGGCGTGGCGACGGTGGCGGACATCGGCCTTGACCGGTTGTGTCGGTCCGTCCGTACCCAGTGGATCCCCACTGCCGATGTCGAGCGTGTCGAGCCCTGCAAGGTCGGGGGCGTCGAACTCGGCATGGAGCGGCTCGCGGCCTTGCCCGACGGTGCCGCCGCGCGCGCGGCCCTCGCGGAGCTCCCCTCACAGTACGCGGCTTGGATCCTCGCCCAGCGGGCAACACGACTCGACACACAGCCCCGCCGCGATCTGGCGACCGAGCTCCTCGACCAGGCCGACTACGCGCGGCGACGCATCGAGGCGGGCATCGCGCTCCTCGACAAACCGGAGGTGCTGAAGGCATTTTCCTTCGCCAACGCCGCGATGGCGGCCTCGGGCCGGCAGCGCGTCGGCGTCCAGCTGGGCAAGGCACCCGCGGAGGTGGACGCACCGACGTGGCGCCCGTTCCAGCTCGCGTTCCTGCTGCTGAATCTTCACGGCATCGTCGATCCGACGCACGACGAGCGCAAGACCGTCGATCTTCTGTTCTTCCCGACCGGCGGCGGCAAGACCGAGGCCTACCTGGGCCTCGCCGCGTTCACGCTTCTGTGGCGACGCCTATCGAACCCCGGCATCGGCAGCGCGGGCGTGTCGGTGCTCATGCGCTACACACTCCGCCTCCTGACGTTCGACCAGCTCGGGCGCGCCGCCGCCCTGATCTGCGCTCTGGAACTGGAGCGTCAGCGGGACAAGGCGCTGCTCGGGGAGTGGCCCTTCGAGATCGGCCTCTGGGTCGGCAAGGCCGCCACCCCGAACCGGATGGGGAGCAAGGACCACCCGGATCCGGACTCGGCGCGGGTGAAGGTCGACCGATTCGCCCGGAACAAGGGGCCGAGCCCGATCCCCTTGGAGACCTGCCCGTGGTGCGGAACCCGGTTCAACCCGACGTTCTCGTTCCAGCTCATGCCAAACGCCAACTACCCGACCGACCTGCGCCTGCTCTGCGCGAGCCGGACGTGCCCGTTCACAGGCCGGAACCCGCTCCCGATTCTCACGGTGGACGAGCCGATCTACCGGCGGCTACCCTCCTTCATCGTCGCCACGGTGGACAAGTTCGCCCAGCTCCCGTGGGTCGGCGAGTCGGGGAAGCTCCTCGGCAAGGCCGAGCGCCACGACGCGGCGGGCTTCTACGGACCCACTGAGTCCGGTCAGGGCGCACCGTTGCCGAACGGCACGCTTCTGCCCCCCGACCTCATCATCCAGGACGAGCTTCACCTCATCTCTGGGCCGCTCGGTACCATGGTCGGGCTCTACGAGGCCGCGCTCGATGCGCTCTGCGCGCGCCAGGTGAACGGCCGCGAGGTGCGCCCGAAGATCGTCGCTTCAACCGCGACCGTGCGGCGGGCTGAGCGGCAGATCCAGGCCTTGTTCGGGCGCGCCTCGGTCGAGGTGTTCCCTCCGCCAGGACCCGACCGTCGCGACAGCTTCTTCGCCGAGACGGTGCCGGTCGAGACGCGCAACGGCCGCCGGTATGTGGGCGTGGCCGCGCAGGGGCGGAGCCTCAAGGTCGTCTTCCTTCGAACGCTCCTCGCGCTGATGGGAGCGGTCCAGACGGCGTGGGATCAGGCCGGCGGGAAGCGGAACAAGAGCAACCCCGCCGACCCCTACATGTCGGTCATCGCCTACTTCAACAGCCTCCGCGAGCTGGGCGGAAGCCGGCGCATCGTCGAGGACGAAGTCGCATCCCGGCTCGTCGGGTACGGCTCACGTCGCCGTGAGGGCGAGGCCAAGGGACCGTTCAAGGACCGTCGCATCGGCCAGCCCGTCGAGCTCACGAGCCGCGAGAGCACGAGCAAGGTGGCGGACACCAAGCGCCGGTTGGAGCTGACCTTCCACGACGACGACCGCGTGGATGTCGCGCTCGCGACCAACATGATCTCCGTCGGCCTCGACATCATCCGGCTCGGCCTGATGGTCGTCGCGGGGCAGCCCAAGATGTCGTCGGAGTACATCCAGGCCACCAGCCGCGTCGGACGCGACGCCGACCGCCCAGGGCTCGTCGTCACGCTGATGAACATGCACCGTCCGCGGGACCGCTCCCACTACGAGCGGTTCTCCGCGTGGCACGCGTCGTTCTATCGCTCCGTGGAGGCCACCAGCGTGACGCCGTTCTCTCCGCGGGCAATCGACCGCGGGATCGCCGGCGTAGCGGTGAGCCTGGCGCGGCACGGAAACCGCAACCTCACCGCATCGGCCAGCGCCGTGCAGATGCGCCTGGAGCGAGGCCGCGTGGCCTTTGTCGCCGACGCCATCGCCGACCGCGGCGCCGACCACAACCGCGACCCGTCGTTCACGAAGGCGGAGAAGGAGGAGCTTCGGCAGCACGTTCGCGGCCGCGTGGCGGACCTCCTCGATGACTGGGTGAAGATCGCCGACCGGAAGAACAACACCCGCGCCGGACTCCGCTACCAGAAATACGAGCCGGGGACCGACGCAATCCTCCTTCGCGACCCGCTCTCCCCTGACCTCGACGGCATCTCCCCCGAAGAGCGCCGGTTCAAGGCAAACCGCTCGATGCGCGATGTCGAGCTGTCGGTGAACCTGTGGGCCAAGACGCTCGACGGGCACGACGTCGAAGCGGAGAACGAATGAGCAAGCGTCCGCACGGCAGCATCCGGCGCAGCCAGATCCTCACCACCTACGGCCCCGGCGCGATGGTGGACCTCCCCACGCGGTCCGTCATCATCGGCGGGCTCGAGTCCTGGTCTGACGGTGGGCGCGAGCCCGTCTTCGAGGACCGCCTCGCACGCCGGCTGGAGAAGGAGCTGAAGGTTCCAGGCCTCAAGCTGTTCACCCCGCCGGGCGACGCCGGCGATCCCGCGCAGCCCTACACCGGCATCACGGCGTGGATCTTCCCCGAGTGGTTCGTCGGTCCGTACGTCGAGCCGGACAAGACGAACCCCCGGACCGACGGATCTCGTTCTCGGCCGCTCGTGCATCGGGAGCGATTGCTCGACGGAAGGTACCAGAACAAGGAGGTCGTGCCGATTCGCTTCGTGCGCGCGTGCATCAACGGGCACATCGACGACATCGACTGGCACGGCTTCCTGCATGACCTCACGGACACCTGCCGCCGGCAGTTGTGGGTCGACGAGCGCGGCACGACGGGGGACCTGACCAACGTGACGATCCGCTGCGATTGCGGAAAGTCTCGCTCGATGGCGACGGCCGAATTCCGCAGCATGAAGGATGCGGAGGTCGATTCTTCGGCTTCCGGGCGGGATGGCAAGGGCAAAGCGCCGCTCGGCTACTGCCGCGGGCGGCGACCGTGGCTCGGGCCCAAGTCGACGGAGAAGTGTCTCAACGAGAAGGGCGAGACTGAGGTCAACCGCCTGCTCATTCGCTCCGCCTCCAACGCCTGGTTCTCGGAGACGGTGTCGGTCATCTCGATCCCCGACGTCGATGCCGACCTGATGAAGGTGATCGAGGGCGCCTGGGCGCTTCTCGCCGAGATCGACACTATCGAGGAGCTGGCGTTCGCGAGGAAGAAGTTCGCTCCCGTTCGGAACGCGCTCGGCGAGTGGACCGACGAGCGCGTCTGGGAGGCGATCTGCCGCAAGCGCTCCCCGGGCGGTGTCGATGAGAAGGGCTTCAAGCACGCCGAGCTGGAGATGCTCCTCGACAGCAAGGACGAGCTCGGCACCGACAAGCCGGACGGGGACTTCTATGCGCGCCGCCTCCCATTGTCCGCCGGGTTTCCTTACGCAGGGATCGAGCGCGTCGTCCTCGTCCACCGGCTGCGCGAGGTGATGGCGCTCATCGGCTTTACGCGCTTCGAAGCCCCGGTCCCCGACGAAGACGGCGAGCTCGGGCTCGGTGTGAGGCGCGCTTCGATCGCCAAAGATCTCTCGTGGGTGCCAGCGATCGAGAACCGGGGCGAGGGCATCTTCATCGCGTTCGACAAGGCCGCGATCGAGGGCTGGGCGAAGCGACCGGGACCGTCAGCCCGTTGGAAGGCGCTCCGCGAGGGGCAGGACCGCTGGAAGCAGAAGCACCCGAAGTTCCGGGGCGAGCTGCCAGGTTTGCCGTACCTCTTCCTGCACTCGCTCTCGCACCTGCTGATCACGAGCGTCGCGCTGGACTGCGGCTACGCCTCGACGTCGATCCGCGAGCGCGTCTACGCGATCCCCGAGGTTGGCTATGGCATCCTGCTGTACACCGGGACGACCGACGCGGAAGGCACCCTCGGCGGACTCGTCCAGGTCGGTCGCCGCATCGAGACGCACATCGCGATGGCGCTGGAGCGGGGCCGGCTGTGCTCGCACGACCCGGTGTGCGCGTACCACGAGCCCAAGAACCTTCACGAGGAGCGGTACCTCCACGGCGCAGCCTGTCACGCCTGCCTGCTCATCAGCGAGACGAGCTGCGAGCAGCGGAACGAGCTGCTCGACCGGGCGCTGGTGGTGCCGACGGTCGGCCCGGAGAACGCGGCGTTCTTCGGGGACGTATGAGCGGGCGGCTGCGCGAGGTCCCCGAGGGGATCTTGTGGGCGCTCGTGCGCGCGCTCCGAATGGGCAAGTTGAAGCCTCCGTTCATGCGGGCGACCGTCGAGCACATCGTCGGCGGGCCGCCGTGGCTCGCGGAGGAGCTGACCACACTCACGACGCAGGGGCTGACGCCGGCGGCGATGGCCTGGGGGGTCGGCCTCCTCGCGGACGAGCGCGCCGGCTGGCGGCTCCGGTGGGACGGCATTGCGCTCACCTGGACCGGGCCCGAGGACGTGGTCACGGAGACCCGCGACACCGGCGCCGTCGCGCGCCAGCTCTTCGCGGGGGCCCACCGCTCGCTGTTGGTGTCCACCTACGCGCTCGACGAGGGCGCCAAGGGCGAGAACCTGCTCGCGATCCTGCGGATGCGGATGATCGCCCACCCCGAGCTGGATGTTCGCTTCTACGTCAACCTCGCGCGGGAGTACGGCGATGACCGGCCTTCGGCCACGATACTCGCCGAGCACGTCCATCGCCTGCGCGAGAAGGTTTTCACCTGGGAGCCCCGGCCGGCGGTGTTCTACGACCGCCGCGCGCTGGAGCCGGGGCACGGGCCGCGCGCCTGCCTGCACGCGAAGGTCATCGTGCAGGACGACACTCAGACGCTCATCACGTCGGCCAACCTCACCGAGGCCGCGCAGGAGCGGAACGTCGAGGCGGGGGTGCTGATCGATGACGCGGCGTTCGCGCGGGGGGTGGTCGGGCAGTTCGAGAGGTTGGTGGCAGCAGGGGTGTTGGTGGAAGCGAGGATCGCATGAGGGAACTGGAGTATCGGGGAAGGCTCGGGGACGGTGCGGAGGCCGATGTCTGGCGCGCCTGGGATCCAAAGCTGGAGCGCATGGTCGCGGTGAAGGTCTTCCGCCCGTCCTGCGCGGACAATGCGCGTGTGCTCGAACAGGCTCGGGCATTGGCGCGCGTGGCAAGCGCCTACGTCATCAAGGTGTACGACTTCGATGAGGTGGAACCGCCAGAACCAACCGGTCGTCATCCAGCTGTGCTGATGGAAATCTTCGCCGGCGAGAAACTGGGTCGCCGTCTCACGGGGGTCATGTTCTCGCGGAGCCACGTCCGCGCGGTCGGTCTCGGCATGCTCGACGGGCTCGCCGACATCCACGCGGCCGGCGTCGCTCACGGCGACCTTCACGATGGGAACGTCCTGGTAGCGGACAATGGTTCAGTTCGCATCATCGACATCCTGTACCGAGGCACTCTGGCAGTGCTGTCGACCGCGAGCCGCGACGAGAAGGTGCGAAAGGATGTTCGGAGCCTGCTCGCGATGCTCTCCGAGATCATGTTCCACTCGGACCTCGATCCCGAGGCAAGTCAGCGTCTCCGTCGCCTCTCGCGGGATTCTCTCGACATCCCGGTCCTCCGCGGAGCGTTCGAGGAGGCGCTCGCGGACTTCGAGCCCCGACTCGGTTCGGGCCGGGTGCTCACCGCGCCGATGCCAGATGTTCGAGTCACCGCGGGCGCAGGGGCAACGTTTGGGCCCCCACATGGCGGCCTTCATTTCTTGATGGTGACGGTCGCCAATCACTCGCCCGCACGGGTCTATCTCCAGAGCCTTCTGCTCCCCTTGCCCGATCGGAGGCTCCTCGCTCCGCAGGTCGATGCCGTGTACGGCCGGCCGATCATCGCTCCGGTGCTCGAGTCAGGTGACTCGTGGCAGGTGTCATTGGATGCCGTGGCAATCTCTGATGGCGTCAAGGGCGACCTCGACCTCATCCAGACCGTCCTCGTGACCGACAAGATCGGGCGGGAGTATCGTGCGAATGGCGACGAGACCCGCGCGTCCTTGCGTGAGGCACTTTCGCGCCTGGAGGCCACGCGAGCGCCCGCGCGCCCCCCGCACTCAGACGTGCCCGATGAGCTTCAACACGACCTGCTGAACATGATCGCCGAGCACTACCTTCAAGCCTGCCAGCCCCTCTCGGGGTTGCGGATCCGCACGCGCATGCGGGATGTCGGCGCCATCCGCGTCAACGAGGCGTTGGACGGTTGCGTCCCCGCATGGCTGCGGCGGAACGACCAGCTGCCGGACGACCGGTATACACCCACGCTCTCGGGCATGACCCAGACCGCGCGGCGCGAGGACACCCGGCGCATCGTGGAGGCCGTGCTGAAGTTTCTTCACGACGCTGTCGTGGCGGAGGTGCCGGAGATAAGGCTCACACCCACGGCGCTCGCGGCCTTGCCGGGTATCGGGGACGTCGGCGTGCCGTTCCTTGCCGCCATGTTGGACATCGCCCGGCTGAGCGGTGGCGGGAGCGCCAAGGGACGCCCCTGCACTGACTTCGACTACAACGCACCCGTTGACCTTGAAGAGGTCATCGGGTGTGAGAACTTGGACGACCTCGTCGCGCTTCGGGCTCGGGAGAGGGTGCGATGACTCCGTCTCAACGAGCCCTCATGGGCCGTCTGGCGGCGTTCCCGCCGTTCCGGCCGCGGCCAGCGGCTTCTCCGGCGGCCCGTTCGGGCCCGCCTGACGACATCCACCTCGACAACCTCTCGTTCGAGATCCAAGGACTTGAGGAGCGCGGCGGCGCCATCCGCGACTTCCTCATCGCCTTCGTCGGCGAGGAGATGCCGGTCAACGACGCGCTCTCCGCGTACCTCAACGCGGTTCTCCCGGCGGGGGTCCCCGGAACCCTGCTCGTGTCCAACATAGAGGACAGTCCCGGCCCCGTGCCTGAGCACTTCCGCTCGCTCCTGTTCCGGCCTGTATGCGAGGGTCCGCTCGCCGAGACCTTCGGGCGGGGCGGGTTCACGCTCGGGCTCTCAGCGATCCGGAAGCAGGGCAAGCTCGTGGTGAACCGATGGGAGGTCACCCCCCATGTGTTGCGCCGTGACTTCGAAGCGCAGGTATCGGGGTGCATCCATTGGAATGATGCCGAACAGTTCATGTCCACCGAGGATTTCCAGCGGCTCGGCGGCCTTCCCCTTCACCGCGCCGAGACGAACAAGCGCCTCCAGTCCTGGCGGAAGTACCTGGACTGGAAGGAGCAGCTGGTCCTGCGAAACCAAATCAAGTTCCCGTACCTGGCGTGGCGCTGGGAGGCCGAGGATCGGATCGCGTTTCTCGTGGATGCGGACGCGATTCCGAAGGATCGGCGGGTGCAGGGCCTGGAGGTCGGTGCGGCGCCACCTCCGCCGGACCCCGAGCCGGAGGGCGGCGATTCGGAGCGACGACGCCGGCGTGAGCGCGATCCGGATCTCGTCAAACTAGCGAAAATCGATAAGATCTACCCGATCAACCCCCGGCACGACGAAGACACGAAGGGCTGGGGAAAGGCGACGATCGTTACGGACCGGCAGAAGCGCCTCGTCATCCGACTCGACGAGGAGGACACGAAAGCGCTCCAGAAGCGCGAGCTGCCCACGCGCGGTCAGCTGATGTCGGCCATCGCGGGGGACCTCAGTCCGATCAGCAACCAGCGGATGGGGATCGACCGGCTGAAGAACAGCCAGGGCTTTTGCCCCAGGTTGGCCGACTTCGTGTTCAGCGCGTCCAGTGCAGGTGTCCCGGTTTCCCAACCAGATCCGCTTTCCACCGTGCGCGGCGGCCGGGAGCTGAACGAGGGCCAACAAGAGGCCGTGCAAAAGGCGATGGCGGCTCCGGATCTTTGCCTGGTCCAAGGGCCACCGGGAACCGGCAAGACAACGGTCATCGCCGATATCTGTCTTCGCGCCGCCCTGGCGGGGCAGCGGGTGCTCGTCGCGTCGCAGACGAACCTCGCGGTGGACAACGCGCTGGCCCGGCTCTCGGACACGCCCGCGGTTCGTCGCCTCCGCCTGGGGGATCCGAGCAAGGTCGATGATGAGTTCAAGGACTTCCTCGCCGAAAATGTCGTCAGCCGATGGTTCGCCGGCATCGCCGAGCAGTGCCGGCAGCGCATGGAGGCCGCGACCGGCATGGAGGCCGACGCCTCGCGGCGGGCGGCGCTGATCACCTCGCTGCGCCGTCATGCCCGAGAGCATCAGGGAACCGTTCGGGATGCCGGAGAGGCAGACGCAGCACACGAGGCCGCGCTCGCGACTTCCGCGCGCTCGCGTGTCGACCTGGCAACCGCAGAAAGTGTCCAGTCAGCTGCCGGTTTGCGACGCGACGTGTGGGCTGGCCTCCGCTCGTGGGCACAGGAAGCGGCCGAACAGCCGCAGGACCTCTCCCCGATCAAGGGAGAGATCGACACCGGGGAGCTTCGCCGTATCGCTGCCGAGATCGCGGCGATCCGGCCCCTGCGGTCCTTGGCGGACGCGCTCGACGCGCTGGAGGAACCCGGCGTACGCGAAAGCGCCACCGAGGAGGTCGCCCAGCTCCGCCGGGAGAAGCAGCGCTTGTCGGACTCCGAGGATGAGGCTGATGCTCTGCGGATCATTGACGTGAACCGTCGGCTCAGAGAGCTCGAGCGAGGCGGGTGGGCGAAGGCGACGGGCACCGTCCATCGGTCGGCTCTCGTCTTGTACGGAGACAACGTCCCACCCGACCTGGCGGCGGTCGCCGACTCGCTTCGACCCGACGCGGCGGGGCTCGCCGCCGTAGTGCGCGCGCGTGCCGGCGTCCGCGCCCGACTCGCCGAGAGCGAAGAGGCACTTCAGGCACGGCGTGAAGTCGCCGTCGCGATCGACGCGGCAGCCGCCGCCGCGGAGGAGGCGCTTACGCTCGGCAAGGACGGCGTCCGCCACTCTCGGGAAGCATTCGAAAGTGCCCGCGCCGCGGTGGAGAGCGCGAGCGCGCGAAGCCTACGCACGGCAGGGATGCTGGCCGCGCTGACGGCGGCATGGGACGCGGACTGGCGCGACCTCCTGGGCGAAACTGCTCCGTCGCCGTCGCTGGATGAGGTCGCGCGGGCTGCGCGCGTCGTCAGCGAGCGCGAAGCCGAGAGCGCCGCGCGGCGCGCGAGGGCCCGGCGGTGGAAGGGTTTGCAGGGGGAATGGCTTGATCGTCTCGGCAAGATCTCCCAATCCGACCGTGAGCAGCTTCAGGTGCTCTACATCCGGCAGGCGAACGTCCTCGGCATGACCTGCAACGAGGCGGGAAAGAAGAAGACCTGGCAGGACAAGGAGTTCAAGCCTTTCGACATCGTGATCGTCGATGAAGTGAGCAAGGCGACGCCTCCAGAGCTGATCCTGCCCATGCTGCTGGGGCGCAAGGTGGTGCTGGTCGGGGACCACCGGCAGCTGCCCCCGATGTTCCGCGAGCAGGACGGGTCGTTCGGCGAGGCACGGCAGGAGGGGCAGATCACGGAGGAGGAGTTCAACGCCTACAAACGCATGGTGACCGCGAGCCTCTTCGAAGAGCTGTACGAACAGGCAAACGACGCGATCAAGGCCACACTCTGGACGCAGTACCGGATGCACCCGCAGATCATGGACGTCGTGAACCAGTTCTACGACGGCCGCTTGGAAGCCGGCCCCGATCGAGACACGCTCGCGGCCCGGCGCCCGCACCACCTCACGATCGCCGACAAGCGCGGCGGGCTGTTCCTCGAACCCCGGCAGCACCTGCTGTGGGTGGACTCCTCGCTCACACCCAAGGGAGAACCATTCGAGGAAGAACAGGTCTTGAGCGGCAAGCGCAATTGGCTGGAGGTGGACCTCGTCGTTGCGACGGTTGTCCGCATCGGCAGGGCGCTCATCGAGCGCGGGTACACGGGCGAGATCGAGGTGATCCCTTCGCGCGAGGAGGAGGGTCGCAGCCTCCTCGACATCCTCGTCGGCCGGTTGCCGAAAATGCCGCGAGAGACGCTCGACGAGCTGTTCGAGGAGCGACGGGTTCGTGTTGAAGGGCGGGCACAGAAGCCCGACCGGGCCGCGCGCGCTGGGGAGACGGTCGAAGTACGGGCGCGGCGCGAGGTCGGAGTCCTGACATTCTACGCCGCCCAGCTCGACGCGATCCGAACAACGCTCGATGAAGCTCGAAAAGAGTGTCCCGACGCCTTCGTCGGCATGGACCTCCGTACCAACACCGTAGATCGCTTCCAGGGCATGGAGAAGCCCATCATCGTCGCCAGCCTCGTCCGCTCCAAGCGAGGCAAGATGGGGGAGTTCGTCCGCGAGTACCAGCGGATCAACGTGGGGCTGTCGCGCGCCCAGCAGTTGCTGGTCATCGTCGGGGCGGCCGACACGTGGAAGAACGCACCCGTCCCGCTGCCCCCTATCGCGGGCGGCCCCCCCGAGGACCGAGCTGTCTACGCCAACATCCTCGATCACGCGCGAACGAGCGGTGGGAGGCGCGTTGCCCGCCAGCTCCTCGGATAGCGCGACATGTAGCTTCGAGCTGTGGTGGCCGCTCGAAGTCGTGCCGCTCCAGGTCGAGGTCGTCGAGCCGCGCAGGCTGACCGCACTCGAATGGGCGCTCCTGCGCATCATGGACGAGTTCCGTGACGGACCGCCGCCGTTGTCGGAGGTGGCCGAGGAGCTCGGCCTCGACGATCCCGGGTTCCTCCGCGACACGCTTCGGGAGGTCGTCCGGTTGCGCGCACTTGCGCCCCGCGAGGGCGGGACGACCGATTTCTCAGACCTGGCATTTACGGAGCTTGGCGAGCGTCTCTACCGGAGGGGCCAGATCGAAGCCGAGCCGTCCACCCACGGCGTCACCTTCTACGTCGACGCTCTCACCAACGAGGACCTGCCCGAACCCGCTGGCCACCAGCGGTGGGTGGAGGCCCGGTTTCTCGAAGGCGAGGTGGGTGAGCCTCGGGATACCCTCGGCCTCGAACGGGTCCGCTCTGTGATGCGGCGGTTCCATCCCGATATTCTCAAGGGTGACGCGGAGGTACGCGCGATCCACACGTCGAGCGAGTCGGTATGGGTGGGCGCTCCCGCGGTGCACTGGCGGCCCGTCCCCGTACACCTTCACCTTTCCGCCGATGGTGATCTCTCCGCGGAGCCGGAGGGGATCACCAAGAAGGCGCGGGAGTTCCTGGCGAGTCGTGACCTCGAACAAGACGGGGTCCTACCAGTCCATCCCGTGACGGGCGAGTGGGGAGAGACGACGCCGCCGCGTTGTTCCAAGGAGAGTGCGTTCTCGACGTGGCGGCGCAGCGTCGGCGAGCTCGTCCCCGCGGCCGACGTCGAAGCACGGGCGCGCAGGATGCTCGGCGAGGCCATGACCGAGATCGTGCTTCATGCCTGTTGGGGCGGCGCTGCGGGACTCGAGGAGGATCTCCGGGCCGCGGCACAGCGAGGCGTGCGGGTGCTCGTCGTGGGTGCACAAGACACCAGCATCTTCGCCTGGGAAGGGCGGACGGGCATCGGACTTCAGGTGGAGATCGACGGCGCGGTGTCGGGTGCGTTGGTCGTCGATGGCACACGAGGCCTCCTGATCGACGACGTGAAGCTCAGGTGCGGCGGCCGACCATTCGTGATGGAACTTGCCGGCACTCTGCGGGATGCTCCTGCGGCCACGTGCCGGGAGGAGCTGGTCCACGCGGCGCTCGCAAGCCTGCCCGGACTGGTCGCCGTCATCCCCACCGAGCCATCCATCGACCGAAGCCCGCTCGACGGCGTGGATGCAAAGGTGAACGGGCTCCTCGCTGACGATCGGGTGCGCGTCGCCCTTGCGCGGCTTGCCTTCGCGCCCGTCGGGACCGAGGCCGCTTCCATCGTGCGGCTGGCGGCGTCGTTGGCGCCGGGGATCGAGCGGGTGCCGCTCATGCGGAGCCTCGGCGCCGCCGCTCGGGCCCACGCACCTGCACTTTCTACCGCCACATTCGAGCAGGCCGGCGTCGCGGCCTGGGATGGCGTGGTGGCGGCCTGTCGTCGGAGCCCGGCCTTCCCTGACGGCCTGATCGAGCGCCTCGCGACCTGGGCCCCGGCGTCCGTCACCGCCGACGCCTACGTTGACTTCGCCGTGGCCGCATGGGCGAAGCGCACCCAAGGCATCGAGGAGGGCGTCAACCGGCTCGTCGCGATCGCAGCGGCGGCCGACTCCCGCTGGCGAACAGGAGTGGCGCGATCCTGCCGCTCCTGGCGCGAGGCGCGCGACGAGGTGCTGGTCCCCGAGGAGTGGTCCGAGGAGAAGATCAAGCGGCGCGCCGCGCTGGTCACGCGCCTGATGAGCCAGAGCGACGCCCGGGAATGGGCAGACGCATGTCTCACGAAGATACCGCGGCCGAACTCCCTCGCCGGAATGCAGATGTGGGGCGGGCGCGCAGAAGGGCTCCGGGAGCTCGCAGGCCCGCGCTTCGAGGATCGTGCTGCGGAGGTCGTCAGCGCCCTTCTGGACGGGCGCGCGAACGACGCCGGCACGACTCTCCGCTTCGTCGGATCGCTCCTCCCAGCAATGCGGCTCGCGACGATCCTCCTCGGCGAAACTCCGACGACCCAGAGCATCGCCCGGGTTCGAGCGGCGTTCGCGCAGGGGGGCGCAAAGGGGATCACTGACGAGGACTGGACCCCGTTCGTCGATCGCTCGCTCCCCGACTGGTTGGGCATGTTCAACGCGCCGGAACACGGCGACGAGGTCGCACGGTTCGCGTCCGATCTGGCCTTCCCCGCCGGAAGGAAGGCGCTCACGAAATGGGCGCGGCGGCTCACATCCGAAATCCAACGCCCCGCCAGAATCGAGGGCGTGGTGTGGTGGCTGGGTGAGATCGCCGCCCTCGCGCCGGCCCTCGGTGAGGAGGTGGTCCCCGTCGCGCTCGCCGTGGTGCGGGAGCACGCCGCGGCGCTTCGCGACGCGCGTAAGCGAGGATCCTCCGTGTGGCGCGAGACTCGCGATGCTTGGCTCGGTCTCGGGTACGGAGAGGGCGCGCTCAACGACGTCGCCAGCGACCCGACTGCCGCGGTGACGCCCGAGCCGAGCAGCAAGAACTTGAAGAAGAAGGATAAGAAACGCCGATGAGCATGAGCGGACAGCGGCTCCTCGAACTGGAGCAGGCACGGAAGGAGCAGCTCCGCCTCTCTCAGGTGCGCGCCGAGTGCACGGCCTTGGTGGAGGCCTGCGAGGCAGCGCTCCGGGAGGTCCGAGACGTGTCGGTTCAGCAGTTAGCGGCAACGGACCTTCGTGATGTTGCGGCGGCCCTGTCGCTCGGGCGCGCGGCGATCGCGGACCGGCCCGACGCCGCGCTCCAGGACCTCTCGGACGTTCCAGCGCGGCTCCAGACTGCGCTCGCAGGGGCCGAGTCGAAGGCGCGTGCTTGGAGCCAGGAACAGACCGTAGCGGTCGCCCGCGCGCGGGCCGCCGTGCAGCGCACTGACGCCGTGGCGACGCTCCATGCAGGGCCCGGGAACGCTGGGACCGCTGGAATCGCCGCCCGCGCCGCGCTCCAACGGGCAGAGGCTGGCGACGTCGCCGCGTCCATGAGCCTGCTCGTCGCGGCGGAAGGCGACCTCGTCGCCGCTCGCGCGAGCGACCTGGACGAGCGGGTCCGCCGCGAGGTCGTGAAGGGCCTCCTGAAGTCGCTCAAGGACATGGGCTTCGTCACGGTTGGCCCGCAGCTCACCGCGGATGTGGTGGTGCTCGAAGGTCGGCTCGCCTCGGGCCGCCGCGCGCGGTTCGAAGTGAGCGTCGAAGGCCGCATGACGTTCGACCTGGACGGCTACGAAGGGCGCGCCTGCGCCCGGGACCTGGAGAAGGTCGAAGTGTCCCTCCGGGACAAGTTCGGCGTGAAGCTCGGACCTCCGCAGGTGGTCTGGAAGAGCCCCGATCGCTTGACGAAGGGCGCTCAGGACATCCCGGGTGGCAATACCCGAAAGCGAGGTTGAGGATGGCAAAGCGCCCGGACTGGTTCGAGGCTGTCTTGCGTGAGGCTCGCGTCCGCGCAGGACTCGTGCTGTACGGCAACACGCGAGACGTGTTCCCGGCCGGCGGGTCGCGCTACGTCACCCTCCCGACGCTCCTCTCGGAGTCGGCCGACGGGTACACCATCCGCGCGGTCTGGGACCGCGTCGACGGGCTCCGATTCGGCACCGACCGCGAGGCCGAACGGTGGGACGCTGCTGTCACCGCGCGGGTCGGCGGGGGCGCGCGATCGGGCGCGACCTACGACACTGGCGAGGACGACGAACCGCCCTCGGCAATCGGGCGAAGGCTCGAGCTCGTCGAACTGCTCGCGCAGTACAGAGCCGTACTCGGAGCCGGCGAGGAGCGCCCTCTCCTCATCCTCGACTGGTCCCATCTCCTCGTCACACAACCTGCCCACCCGGACGGGAACGAGCGGGAGTGGATCCTGCAACTCGGGAAGGCGCTCGTCGGCGAGCCAGTACAGCGCGTCGACAGCGATCAGCTCGCACGGGGTCGTGGGCTCCTCGTTGTTGTCGCCGCGAGCCTCGGCGCCGTGCCGCCCGTGCTCTACCAGGGAGAGCCGCGCGTACGCCTGCTAGCCGTTCCGTCCCCCTCTCGCGAGGAACGACGCGCATTCTTCGACCGGCACGCGGACGACATTCGCGTCGAGGCCCCCCGTGCCGCCCCGGGGGCTCCCACTCAGCCCGAGCGTCGAGCCAAGGTCGAGGCTCTCGCGGATCTCACAGACCAGCTCACCACCGCCGACCTGCGCCAGGTTGTCGCGTTGTCCAGAACGGTCGAGCCGGCGCTTCGGCCGGATCGACTCCTGAACCTGTACCGGCTGGGGGACCAACGCTCGCCTTGGGAGGAGCTCTCCGAGGACAAGCTTCACGGTGTCCGCGAAGCGCTCAGCGCGCGGGTGATCGGGCAGGACGCCGCCGTCGAGTACGTCTCGACGATGATCGTCCGGGCGTGGCTCGGTCTCGCGGGGCTCCAGCATTCCGCGCGACGCACCAAGCCAAAGGGCACGTTGTTCTTCGTCGGACCGACGGGGGTCGGCAAGACCGAGCTCGCCAAGGCTTGCGCCGAATTCCTTTTCGGCGACGAGGCGGCCTGCATCCGCTTCGACATGAGCGAGTACAACCACGAGCACAGCGACCAGCGGCTGGTCGGCGCGCCCCCGGGCTACGTCGGCTTCGAGGACGGCGGCCAGCTCACCAACGCGGTCGCGGCACGGCCGTTTTCGGTCCTCCTCTTCGATGAGGTCGAGAAGGCCCATCCCCGCGTCCTGGACAAGTTCCTCCAGATCCTGGAGGACGGGCGCCTGACGGACGGGCGCGGCGAGACCTCGTGGTTCAGCGAGACCGTGATCATCTTCACGAGCAACATCGGTGCGGCGAACACGCCCAAGGATGCGAAGTCCGGGGAGTACGAACGGCACTTCCGGGCTGCGGTCGAGGCGGACTTCGTCGAGCGGCTCAAGCGCCCCGAGCTCCTCAACCGGCTCGGCGACAACATCGTGGTGTTCCAGCCGGTCACCGAACGCGCGAATCGCCTCGGGATCCTCGCGCGCAAGCTCGACCCGCTCAAGGGTCACCTCCGCGAGCGCTGGGGCGTCGACCTTCGCATCGACGATGACGCCCTCGGCCGGCTCGTCGACGCTGCCCGGACCGATCACGGCGGACGCGGACTGCTCAACGCCGTCGAGCGCGACCTGATGAACCCGCTCGCGCTGTTCCTCTTCGAGAACCACGCGAAGCTACGGAAAGGCCGCGCGATCCTCGTTCGGCTCGACGGGAAGCTGCTGGACTTCGAGTTGGTGGATGCGTGACCGCTACCTGAACGTGTCCGCGATCCGTCGGCACTCTCGCGTGACCGGACCAGGCCTGCGCAACGCGATCTGGGTGCAGGGCTGCTCCATCGGGTGCCCGGGATGCTTCAACCCGCAGACTCACCCGCACGACGAGCGCACGCTGTTCGACCCCGAGGCCCTGGCTGACCAGCTGGCGGGAGACGCGGAGACTGAGGGCGTCACGATCCTCGGCGGGGAGCCGTTGGAGCAGGCGGCCGCGTGCGCATCATTCGCTCGTCGGGCGCAGACGCTTGGCGGGTCGGTCGTCACCTACTCCGGGTACACATGGAGTTACCTGCAATCTGCGCGTCTCCCGGCTGTCCGTGAGCTACTCGACGCGACGGACCTGCTCATCGCGGGCCCATTCGTGCAGCGCGGCGCTAACGACGGACGGGGCTGGCATGGGAGCACGAACCAGGAGTTCGTGTACCTGACCTCCCGGTACGACGATCGCGTTCGCGCACAGTTCGACGAGGTGCCGGTGGTGGAGGCACGCGTGGATGGAGGGGCGCTGGACTGGACGGGGATTCCCGGGCCGGCCGAGCTTGCCGCTGGTCTCGTCGAAGGCTTGGGAGGCCCACAGGTGCATGATTTTTCCGCGATGCGTTCTCTGTCTGCCAAGCCCACCATCGTTCGGAGCCAATGACCATGAAGCTCGTCGGAAACGCCCTCAACGGCTCCTACTTCCCGGATCTCGTCTCTGACGCGGACACGCCCGCGCTCACGGAGATCCACCTTGCGATGGCCTATGTCCGTGACATGGACGCGATTTTCGAGCTCGCAACCAAGCGGGACGTGCCTCTCCGGCTCTTCGCACTGGTGAACGAGGACGGCTTTCCGTCAACGGAGGTGGTTCGCCGGTTTGTGAGCAGCGGCCGCGTGAGGTGGCAACTGTTCCTCACGCGGGACTTCTACCACCCGAAGATTGCGCGCTTCGTGGGCGTGGGCGCCTACATCGGGTCAGCGAACCTGACGCAGAAGGCGTGGTGGCAGAACCTGGAGTGTGGGATCTGGCTTGACGAGGCGGAGCTGGTTCAGCAGGGCTGGGACGAGGAATTGGACAACATGTTCGGCGTCATTCGCGGTCGGTCCCGAGAAGCGGTGAAAGCCGACATCGACACACTCGGGCGGATCGCGACGCGTCGGAAGGAGCTGGCCGAGCGGCAGAAGGCGCTGCGAGCCTTCGCCGACAAGGAGCTCGCCAACGTGCCCGGCGGGCAGCCACCCGCGCGCGTCTCCAAGCCGGAGAAGGGCGACGGCGGAAAGGCCCGCGCCCAATTCGTGTCACGTTGGCAGGACTGCCTTGGAACGCTCCAACGCCTCCAGGACCTCGTGAGTACACTGCCACGACCGGCCTGGGTAAACGCCGACGTGCACCCGGCCTTCGTCTTCGACCAGGCCTCCGAGTGGTGGTACGACCACCACATCCGTAGGAACAAAGAGGACGACGACCGCGACACGGAGATCGAGTCGCTGCACCAGCGGAACGCCGGACGGGGGGATCGGGCCGTGCGTGACGCGCTCGCGGAGTGGTCGGAGTTCGACGGCTCGGGCGGATGGCCCTGGCCGAAGTGGGCGAACGAGCACCCAAAGCGCCTGAACCTCCTTCTTCAGCCTCCCGCGCTCCGCGAGCTGAACGAGTCCACCCTTAGCGAGATCGTGTTCCTCGCCCACGCATGGCGCGAGCACATCCGTCAGACCAGCGACGAGGGGATGGGCCTCCGCAAGGGCATGACCCTCGAAGGGCGGTGCGAGGCGTTCGCACGGTTCCTGATACAGGCGAAGACGGCCGAAGGCAACAACGGAATCCGCGAAGTCCTCCAGTTCGCGCTGTGGGGCGCCCCGGAGAACGACCATGCAGCGCGAGTCTGGAGCGCGACCCACACGCCGCGCTGGAAGCTGCCGAGGCTCGGGGAGAGCAGCCTCGGCGAGCTCATCGGGTACGCGAGGCCGAACGACTGCCCGCCCCGAAACGACCGCGCGGTTCGGACGCTGCGGGCCTGGGGATTCGACGTGCGCGTCCGTTGATGGCGCCCGCGCCCCGTGCCGGATGCGCGGGTTCCGGAAAGTTCGAATCCAGTCAGGGTCGTCCGCCGTCTCGAGGGCGGCGCCTTTGTCGCCGCCATGCAAGGCAATTCCGGCGCGATCGTTCCTGCCGTTGGTGACGCTGCCAAAACGGCGTCGCCATCGGGCGGCCGTCCGAACGCGTTGCTCCAGCGCGCCGTCTCCATCCAAAGGGCCGCTCCGCCGCGCGCTGTGGCCCTCGCCCGACGTGACGCAGACCCGCTCTTAAGCAAAGAGTTCGAACCCTATCAAGTAAGGGTACCCATTCCGATCGCATCTGAATCCCGGCGTAGCACCGAAGAAAAAGCTTACAGCGCTTACAGCAGCCTTCAACGTCGCTAACCGCGCTTGCCGCCGGGGCGCGGTAGGCGAAACCGGGTGGACGCGTGTCCGGGTGGAGCTAAAGTCCAGGAGCACGAGCGAGACGGCCACGGCGCTCCCGAGAGGGGGCCCCAACGCCGCCGTGCCCGTGGCCCATCCACCCCCCGCGAGGCCATCATGACCAAGCCCCAGCCCCTCATCGTCAAGCCCGGCGACCTCCCCCGCCCGATCGTCCTCGTCCTGCCCGAGGGCGACGGCCACCGCGAGGTCACGTACGTCCTGCGCGTCACCCGAAACGGCGGGCTCCTCCTGAACAAGGACGAGCTCGGCTCCGCACGGCAGGCCGCGTAGCCCCCCTCCCCCCAACCCCACCGCGGTAGCCAGCCCCCGCCGACCCCGTCGGCGCGCGAGCCAGGCGGTAACGACCCAGGAACCACCATGCGTCATGGTGCCTCGGTCGTCGCCTCGGCTCGGCCACGCGACGACCTCCGTAACGACTCCATCGAAGGCCGCCGCGACCGGATCGCCCGGCTGATGGCGATCGCCGCGGTGCGCGCTGTCTCGCAGGGAACCCAGGAGCCCTGCCATGACTCCGCTCAACCGGGCGACGTTCGCCTCGATCCTGTTCCCGCAAACGATCCTGACCCCCGGCCGAGAAATCGACGTGCGGGTACTGCGCCCCGAGCGCCCGCTCGCCCCCGCGGCGGACGGGAGCCCGACGTGGAGCCGTCCGCAGCCTGACCGGCGCGAGTGGTTCGCCAGCGCCGAGGCCCTCGGGGCCTGGAAGGCGCCGCAGGACCGCCACGTCTGGGTCGGCGGCGCGGTACGCGAGGGCCGCGACGGCACCAAGGCCGGCGTCGTCGCGAGCGCGTGCGTCTGGGCCGACCTCGACGACGGCGGCGAACCCGCGCGCGACCGTGCCCTCACCGAGCTCGATCGTCTCGGGCTGCTCCCGACGCTGATCGTCGGATCGAGCCCCGGCAAGTTCCATTTCTGGTGGCGGCTCGACGAGCCGATGGCGCTCGTCGGAAGCGACGCCCAGCGTCCGTTCGAGCGTGTCCTCGCAGCCATCGCCGCGCGCATCGGCGGCGACCGGGCCGTGGTGGACTGCTCCCGCGTCCTGCGCCTGCCCGGGACGCACAACGTGAAGCCCTGGTACGACGTGCCTGCGCCTGTCGAGGTGCTGGAGGCGCACTCCGACCGCGCCTACCCGTTCGGGCGCTTCGCCGAGCTGGCGGCCCCGGCGGCGAAGCGCCGTGCGCGGGGCCCCGCGCCTGAGCCGGCCGTCGGGAGCACCGTCGTACCCTCCGTCGAGACGCTTCCGCATCTGGACCGATGCGCGTTCGTCCGGCACTGCGGCGAGCGCGCCGCCACGCTCCCCGAGCCGCTCTGGACGTCGCTCGCCTGGACCCTCGCCCCGAGCGGCCCGGCCGGGGACGCAGCCTTCCACGCCCTGTCGCGCGCCCACCCGCAGTACGAGGCCGCGGCCGCCGATGCGAAGCTGCGGTACGCCCGCGAACGCGGCTACCAGCCGCCGACCTGCCGAAAGCTCGTCGATCATGGGTTCACCTGTCCGAAGATGGACCCAGCGAGCGGCGTCTGCACGCTCGCTCCGGTCCGATCGCCCGCCGCGCTGATCGCCCACGGCCCGACCGCCGTCGGCGCCGGCTTCCTCCGCGGCGGGCGGACCTGGCGGTTCAATGGCGAGGAGCCGCCCAGCCTCGTCGCCGACTTCACCGTCCAGTTCACCGACGAGATCGTGCTCCCCGAGGGCACCAAGCGCCTCGGGCTGGACGCCGTCACGCCGGGCGGGCGGGTCCACCGGGTGGAGCTCCCCGGCGAGTCGCTCGCCGACCCCAAGGACTTCGGGCGCCGGCTCGCGGGGGCGATGGGCACCGACTACCGCGGCCTCGACGCCCGGAACATCAACGTGGCCCGCGATGCCTGGCTTGCGACGAGCGAGATCCGCCGCGTCCGGGTCAGCCGCGACTTCGGCCTGGCGAGGGACGGCACCTCGTTCGTCGGGCTCGACCTGACTCCCGAGGGCGAAGTGCGCTTCGAGGTGCCGACGGCGCTCGCGTCGCACCTCGGCCTGCGCTCGGGCTCCGACACCGAAGTCGACGAAGCCCTGCGGCTGCTCCTCGATCGCTGGCCGCGCGTCGCGTGCGGCGAGCTCGCCGCGCGGGCGATGCTGGGCGTCGGCATGTGGGCGCTGGTCGCGCCGGTGCTGGAGGCGCGCGACGGCGGGATCTCCCCGCTCTGCGCCTGGGTGACCGGCCCGTCGGGGCTCGGCAAGAGCACGTCCGCGGCGACACTCCAATGCCTGTTCGGGGCCTTCGGCGAGCGCGGACGCTTGGTGTCGTTCGGCTCGACCCCCTTCTCCATCGAGGACGGAGCCCACGACTTCCGCGGCGCGCTCATGGTGGTCGACGATGCGAAGGAGTCGGTCATCCTACCCGGCCAGCGCGCCGCGATCATCGGCGTGCTCCAGCGTCTGCACGACCGCACGGGGCGCGCGCGACTCCGGTCGGACGGCGCGCAGCAGCGAGCGCGCGGAGGTCGAGCCACGGTGCTGGTCAACGGCGAGGACGTGCTGTTCCAGGAAGCGTCGGTCCGCGCCCGATACTTCGCGCTCCCCGCCACCCCGCCGCTCGAATCCAACGACAGCGCGCTCCGCGTCCACGACCAGCTCCGGCGCGCGCTCCCCTGTGTCACCGTCGCGGTGGTGAAGACGCTGCTCGCCCGCCCGGCCTGGTTCGATCTGGTGCACACGGGCTACCTCGAGGAGCGAGTCGGCCTCGACGCCATCCTGCCGAAGGGCGACAACCGCCCGCGGGTCGCCGCCTCGGCCGCCGCGATCATCTCGGGCTGGCGCCTGCTCATCGCCATCGCCCAGTGGCGCGGGGTGATCGCCGCCGAGGACGCCGTCCGCCGCGTCGATGAGGTGCGTCTGGCGATCACGGCCATCGCCGTCGAACAGGTGATCCGCACCGCCAGCCTGTCGCCCGGCGAGCGATACCTCGCGGACCTCCGCCAGCTCCTCGCCGCGGACATCCTGCGGATCGACGATCTCTCCCCGCCCGGCGCGCGCGGCATCCGCGTGGGGTTCGTCCGTCCGGACTGGATCGGCGTGTTCCCCGGGGTCTCGGTGACGCGCTGCAACGAGTTCCTGCATCGCGACGACGACAAGCTCCCGAGCACCCCGACGATCGCTACGAGTCTCGAGGCCATCGGCGCGATCGTCGCCAAGGGCAAGGACCGGGTCGCGGGCCGCAAGGGCGACCCGGAGACCAAGGCCAAGGTTCCCGTCTGGCTGATCAAACCTGAACTACTCGACTTTTCGGAGCACGCACATGAGAACCTGTAGAACCTGCGGCAAGGGCATCGAGCACAAGCGCGCCGGGGCGCTCCACTGCGACGACGACTGCCGCGCCCGGTACGGGCAGGGGCTCAGGGCGAAGCCCCCGCCCGAGGCAGCGTTGCCCACCGCCGATCCGCAGACCGATTCGGTCTTCGGATCGCATCCGCAGACCGCGGTCGCCGAGGGCCTCGCGGCTGCGCTCCTCCTCCCGGGATCCTCCGTTCCGGCGCCAGCACAGGCTGACACGCCGCCCGGGTCAACCCCACGCCCGCCGCGGGAGCCCCCGGTCGTCCACCGTCCCCCGATGGAGCACGCGCGCGAGCCCGAGCTCGACCCCACGGCGATGGAGAGGCGGCTCTGGGAGCTGGAGCTCCGGATGAACGCCTACGACATCGAACAGCCGTGGCAGGACTGGTACGACGACGCGAAGAAGCTCGTGGACGAGGCGAAGAAGCTCGTCGAGCGGGCCAGGGCGAGCGACGTGGGACTGCGTGACCGGGTTGAGCGGCTGGAGAAGGCGCAGATCGAGGCGCCGACGATGACCAAGATCGCCGGGTTGATCGACGACAAGCTGCGGCACGTCTGGCGCGAGATCGAGAAGGTGGACAAGGCGACGGCATCGCGGCAGTCGGTGGAGAAGCTCGGCGAACAGGTCGCTGGCCTGGCTCAATCGCGGCCCGAGCGGCGGCTGGAGGCACGGCCCGAGGGTGGCGAGGCGATGGCGAAGGTTCACCAGCGCATCGACGACCTGGTGGACGCGCACAACGGGCTCCAGCGCAAGGTCCTCTCGCTCACGAAGCAGGTGGGGATTGTGTTCGGGCGGCTCGTGGGGGTGAAGGAGGAGGACGAGTAGGCTCGTTGCGTCCATCGAAGCTCCCCTTCAGGGCACAGAACCGCCTCTGACGCTCTTCTGGGCGGCCATCGACAGCGACGGAGAGCAGATCACCTCGGGCAACGTGCGGGCCGCGTCACCCGTGAGCCAGCCGAGACGACGCCGCTCGACGAGCAGGTGCAGTGGTCGCCGGGGTTGGGAGCGCGGGCATTCAGAAATCGACCACGACGTCGCGACCGAAGGCGAGTCCGGCGACCTCGCATGCGGCCCGAATGATGGTCCCTTTCAGGTTGTTGTTCAGGTTGGTCGACACGAGCCACCCCCCCGTCAGCTGCTCGTGAAGGTCTCGGAGATCTTCCCTGTCCGGGTAAAGCAGCTCCGTGCTCGTCGCGACGTAGCGCCTCGTCCTACCTGCGAGCCTCGGGTGCCGGGCCAGACGTTCCATGAAGCCCGGGTCGGCCTCGGCCAACGTCCGCAGTACGAGGTTCATGGCGTCCTTGGCGTTCTGATAGGGAAAGCTCTGTCCCCGGATGAGGAGCGTCCCCGCCCGTTGCCCGGTTGGGACGGCAGGCGGCGGGCTTACGTTGAGGGGCGCCGGCCGCGGCGGGGCCCCAGCGGCAGCCGCTGGCGGCCGAGGACGTGTAGTGGATTCCCGGGGCGGGTTCGGGCCGGTCGGCGACGCCTCCGCCTGCGCGGGGATCCCGAGTGTTCCCAGTCCTTTGAGGTAATCTGCGACATCGTCGCCATCCGGCCGGATTCCGACTCGTGACTCGACAGCAGCCGAGACGAGCTCAACAAGGGTCTCGTCTCCTTGGTTCACCAGGTCCCTCCACGCCTGCACCAAGGCGCTGCGGGCCTGTGCCCGCCGATTCCTCCGCCGGTACTCGGTGCGGGCGTGCTCGATCGCCGCGTCGGAACTCACTCGCGCCCGGTCCAGGTACTCCCGGAACGTGTCCGCCGCTTCCTGTCCGGAACGCTCGTACAGATCGAGCATGTATACCCGCCGATCTTCGTACGATCCCTGTTCGGCCGGGAGGTAGAAGCTCCACGTCCGGCCGTCGGTCAACACGATGAGGGGGACGCCGGTGTGGAAGGCGTACTCCAGAGCCTGCCTCACGCCATCGGCCGCCCTCCCCATCTGCTTGACTTCGATGAAAACCTTCGGTCGCGTAGGCGGATGACAGAGCGCGAAGTCGACCCGCCCCTCGCCGGTCGCGTACTCCGGCCACACCACCGCCGGGTCGTAGACATCCCAGCCGAGGTCGCTGAGGAGCCGCAGAACGACGCTCTGCGACACCGCCTGCTCGTTCGGCAGCCGCCCCTGCCGGAGAAGGGTTGTCGTCGCCTCGATCGATTGTTCAAGGGGCATGGCGCGGGCTCCGTCAGCGGGATCGAACACTATCGCGCCGCGCCCCCCGAGAGGTCAGTCGGGCGGCTCATTTCGGGCCACCGCCTCCCCCACCAGGCCCGCGTTCCGCACGTGCTCCCCGTGGTGCGGCCAGCCGGCGCGGCCTCCAGCGGAAGGTCCTCGCGCGCGGACTGTCCTCGGCCGACTTTCCTGGGTGAAGGAGGGCGACGGGTCCGGCGCGCCTCCTCGAATCCCAAGGTTGGGCGAGCAAGGATCTGCCCGCCCAACCTCTCATCGGCGGTTCTACGCGCGCCCCTCACGCTCATCGAAGGCCGCCCGAATCTGCGGCAGCAGCGTGGCGTCGGCGCGAAGGTCGGCTTCGAGTTCCGCGGTGAGGGCGCCGAAGGCGGCCGGCGTGACGGCCAGATCCAGCCAATCGCAGCCACCGTTCTCCTCGCCCGAATCGCAACCGGTGCCCTCCGATCCGCTGTCCACGGTGACGGCCCCGCTCTTCATGTTCACGTAGCCCCAGGCCGTCTCCATCCAGCCCGTCCCGTCGGGGCACTCCACATGGTCCTCGTGGTCCACGTACTTGACGTACAGCGTGAAATCTCCCGCGGCGTCCATCGTGAGCGCAAAGTCGCGCCCGAGCACCCGGATGCCGAACGAGCGGAAGGGGTTGCCCCACCGGGACGGCGCGAGTTCGAACCGGCTGGCAACGGCCGCGCCGTCAGGAGCCCAGCCCATCGCGGCGGGGTCCGCGTCGCGGTTCGGGCAGTGCGCGCACATGGACGAGCACGCCGCCGTCCAGCGGCTGGCGGCATCGGGGACCAAGCCGTCCTTCCGGCCGGTATCGTGAGCGTGCGCCTCCATGATCTGGCGCCGCGCCGCCGTGTAGGACTCGCCCGTCTTCTTCATCCGTTCGCGGGCGAGCTGATTGAGCTTCTTATTGATTGCCATGGTTCGAACTCCCTATGGACGCAGCGCTCCGACCCATGCTCGAATGCGCTCCGTCGGGAAGTCCGTTCGGAAGCCGGCCCCGGACAGTGTCCAGTTTGCCCTCGTGTTGTTGGCCTGCGTGGGAGGACCAGAGAGGGTTCGGCCTGACCGAGGCCGTGGAGCGAACGTACCTGAGTCGAGCCCGCTCGGCAACAGCCTCCACCTTGCCGTCGGGACCGAACTTGAGCGGCATCACGCGCTGCGCCCGCTTCCCGTCGCGCTCCGCGACGGCCACGATCGCGCGGGTGTCCACGCCGTCCACGTTCGCGACCGACGCGATGACCAGCGCGACGGCCTCGACCGGCCCCATCCCCGCGATGTTGGGGATCACGTCGTCGGAAGGTGTTGCGCGTACTGCGGAAGCCCGATGAGACTACACCTTCCGGATGATGCCGTGCTGGCCGGCCCACGAGGTGACTGCGCGGCCGAGGAAATCCTTGATCCTCACAGCCTCATCCTTCTTGTCCCCGAAGAAGAGCCAGATTCCCTTCCTCGCCGCAGGCATCAGGATGTCCTGGAAGTTGACGCGCGAGGGCTTGCCGTCCACGACGAGGTCGAGTTTCCCGTCCGCAAGGCGGAGCAAGACGGACGCGTCGCCGTGCGACAACCCCGTTGAGGTCCCGGTCAGCGGGTTCAGCGAGACACCCTTGTTGTCGAGGCCGAGCTTCCAGATGTGCTGGAACGCCTCCTCCGCTTCCCGAAGGATGTTGTACATGCGTTCCTCCTGGCGTGCCGCCTGCTCCCGATCCTTCGTGGCTTTCCGCGCGTCCTCCTCCTGACGGACCTGCTCCTCGCTCTTCGAGCCGAGCGCGATGCTCTGCTCCCAATCGCTCCCTGTGGTGGTCTTGCCCTTCATGTCGTCGTTTCCGGTGATCCCCTCGCGTTAGGCACCGCGACCTCGACCGTCAACAGCCTGATGAAAATGAGCCGTCGCCCTTGACGCCAGCTCATCATCAAATATGGGAGTGGGTTGATCTTCAGCCGGAGGCCTCCCATGGGCAAGCTCCTCTTCGCATTCGGACCGTTTCACCTGGACCTGAACGAGAACGACGCTGGCGACCAGATCTGCGTCCTCAGGCGAACTGACCGTCAGCGCGACGGTCGCCGTTGGCCTCACCTGACCATCTTTCCGAAAAGCAAGCTTCATGGCGGGCTCGACATCCATCTGACTTGGGAAGACCACCCCCAGCATCGGGTGTTCCTCGCCAAGATGTCGCACCACGACCTCGAAGAGATGCTCAAGCCGTTCGCGAAGATGTTGCAGGAGGACGCGGTCGCCGAAGTCCGTCGGGCTCGCCTCCCCGACCTCGCACGTGCCGGCTACGTCGCCATGTACGTGGCCGATGACGAGAGGATGCGCGAGTACCTCCTGTCCATCGTCCCGCTGGGGCCCAAGAAGCGTCGAACAGTCGACCTGTCGCGGTTCCAGCAGATTGACAAGGTGTATGAGGGGATGTCGTTCGCTGACCCCCGCGAGCTTCCCGCCCTGCTTAACGCAGAGGTGATCCCCGCGAAGATGCCCATCATGTGCTTCAGGGAAGGCGACGGCTTCGAGGACGGCATCACCGTGTTCCCCTTCAAGACCGCAAAGGGCTGGACGTGGGCAGCGCGGCCGCTCGCGACTATCGGCGGCGTGCCCATCATGGAGCTGTTCATGCGGACGTTCCTAAAGTGCCTCCCCGAGTCCTTCGCGCCGGGCGTGCTCCGCGTCATCGACGAGATGGGGATGCGCGACTTCGACATCGACACGTCGAAGTTCGAGGACGACTGGACGAAGGCTCGCGCGCTCGTCGCGTAGGCCCCCGGCACGCGGACGGACCTACGGGCCAGTCAGGCCGCCGAAGCTCCAGCCGAAGACCGTCTTACAGGTCGGGCACTCGAACTTGTACTTCGGCTCGACCAAGGGCTTGAGCGGGATGTTGCACTCCGGGCAGGTGAAGTGCTCGCTTCGGTAGGCCGGAGTCGCCTTACCGTAGGGAATCAGCTCCTCGGTCCGCCACCGTCTACGTGGCCCCGAGCGGTACCAGCCCGTCGGGTGATCGTGGAACCGGATGTGGCCTCCGAGCCGGCACCACTCCGGGATTTCGTCGGCCATTCGCTATCCCCACCAGCGAGAAACATCCTCGGGGAACATGCCGCCGTTCAGCTCGGTCGGATCCCAGGATTCGAACATCTCCGTGTAGCCCTGCGTCATGTCAGAGATGAGGACGCGCGCAACTGTCGGATGAAGCCCCCACCGCTGCGCGGCACGTCCGAGATGGATTTGGCGGGCATGTGGCACGCTCCGAAGGTCTTCCCACAAGTGGTCCTCGGTGAGCGGGAACTTCGCGGCCCAGCCGAACTTCGCCTCCATCGCAGCCACGTAGGCATCTCGTTTCGCCTGCTTGTCGGCAGCGTCACGCGCTTGAACCTCCGAACGGCGTGCGCCATGAGTGCCGGTCGGTCGGCCCGAGGCGGCTCTGCACCGCTCGCCGACGGGAGCCCCACAGGAGGGACACGGGATGGACTGGTCGTCCAAGACGGCTACCAGATCCGGTCCCAGAGGTCGCCACCGGGCTTCGCCGCCGTGCAGGCGTTGATCCAGTTGCCCAGGTCCGAAATCGCCTGACGCGCCTGGTCGTCGGTCAGCTCCTTGGACTTCCATTGCTTCCAGATGCGGGCGACGAGCGACTCGACCACCTTCGGGGCGTAGATGGAGTCGTCGCTCATGCAGTTGAGAAGCGCATGCTTCCCTCGGTGGCCGGACCACGTCTCGCTCGCGCCGTCGTAGTGAGCGCCCTTGGTGCCCTCGACGCTGATCCCCTTGGCGTCGAACACGAACGAGTAGGCGTCGCCGTGTCCCCACCTCGGGGAGTGCAGCGATGTTGTCGCGGTAAGGGTGCGGGGCGTGGCCATAAACGTCGTCTCTGGTGAAGCCACACGCGATAGGCACCGCGAGCGCGACCGTCAAGACCCCGCTCCTTCGAGGGGCCTCTACTCGCCCGCGTTCAGGAGCCAGAGCGGCGGTGCCTTCCGGTCCACCTTGATGCCCTCCTGAAAGTGCGACTCGCGGAGGGTGCCGTCTTTGTTGATGACGAGCCAACCTGACGACCGGTCGAAGCCATACGGGGTGCCGTTTGGGCCGTAGACAACCCCGAGTCCATCACGCTCTCGAATCCAGCCGTGCCGCCTCGTGCCGTCATGGAACACCACCGTTCCCTCGCTCCAACCTTCTTCAACTTCCACATCGTCTTTGCGATAGGCAACACGGGTGCTGGCATACCCCGCCGTCGGCAACTGCGGAGGCCTCGGTCTCGCACTGTCCTTCGGCGAGAAGTTCACGGGCCGGAGCATCAACCAGCGGACGAGACCGCGAGGAAGGGGCTCGCCGATACACTTCCGCATCTCCCAGAGGAGTAGTCCCACCTCGGGCACGAGGTTCAGCCAACAGGCTGCGTCTTCGATCGTGTAGGCGAAGCAGGGAGGATCGAAGTGGTTCAGGTGGTTCCGAAGTTCCCGGAGCGTTCGGAATGCAGCACGCTCGTCCCGGGCATTCAGGGGCCTTCCCGTAATCTTCTCGACCCACCCCAGCTTGTCCTCCATCTTTCGCCCATGACGGACGCCGAGCTGCGTACGGTCGAATCGCCAGCCAAGCTTGGGGTTGTGCTCGGCCAGCAGGTAGAGGTAGTTCAGGGCGATGTCTACCGAGGAGACAACGTCGTTTATCAATATCCTCAGGTTGTTTACCCAAGGCGGATGGAGCATGGCATCACTACTGTCGACGAGCCGGGCGTGGCTCTCAACTACGCTCTGCTGAAGCACATCCTCAAAGGATGTGAAGATTCCGCCTTCTCGGTCGAGGGTCGGAATCAGGGGAAACGAGGCCCCCAACGAGCCGACAGCCTTCACCCGAAACGGTCCCGCCGCGTCCGCCATCGCTGGCACGTCATGGGCATAACTGAAATCCGAAGTCAGGGTCCTGCTTCCAGCGGACGGCAGTCCCATGTCCTTCGGCTCGAAGTCGCATGTTCGACATACTTCCTCGACGACGGTATCGAAACGCCAGGCACGCGACGTTGGCTGCCCGCTGGCGTCTTTCCAGGTGAGCTGCCGCATCTTGCGCAACTGCGCCATCGAGGGCGCGGTTGACGTTCCGTAGTGGACCCATGCCGCCACGATTTGCCGTGCGCGCTCGCGACTTCCGCGCTGCGCTCCGTACGTCAACCACGCGTGGTTCACTCCCAAGTTCGCCTCCTGGTTCGCACCTTCAAGATCCCGTCTCGCCGGGGAACTCAATATCCGTGAACGCACTCTGCACGTCAGTGGGAGGTCGTACCAGCGCGAACCCCGGTCCGAAGGTGCTGTAGCCCTGCATCCATCTGCTCTGTGCCATCCGTCGCCGCTGTGTCTTCTTCGTGTCCGAGTCTCGCCAAATCTGTCGCATCGCCGCCTCTACGATGTTGGAGGTGGCGAAGTTGAGAGAGTGGTTCTTGATCTGCCCGTCGCTGCCCTTGACCTTCGTGTCTACGAAGCGAATCACCGGCAGGATCAAGTCCTCATCGGCCTCCTCCATCGATTTCGTCTCCTCGAACTGCTGGACGACAGCCCAACCAGCGCCCTCGATGGCAACCAACATCACGGGGTCGGGGTCGGGGACATGGCGCTCGAACTTGCGTGTGAAATGCTCACGCGTCAGGGATCGGTGCCGACCGCCCATGTACTGGCGCATAAGCAGCGAGTGGTAGTGATCGCGGAGAACGGCCACTATCTTGTCCATCCCGCCACGCTTGAGCTGCCCCTCCTTCGACGCATAGGTGCTCCGATAGGAAATCAGCGCCGTGAACATCCGGTCCTTCGAGCCGTGACCGCGCCCCTCGTTGTAGACTGTCGTGGCGGCCCACAGGCCCTCAATCGCATCCTTGATTTCCCGGATGCCACCTGTTGACTTCACCTCAAGAACACACACGACTGTCAGCGCGTGAACGATCACGAAGTCGCCGTCCCGAAAGATGGGCGGCATGTCCGTGTCGTCGTAGACGATGACATCGAGCTGCCCCGACTGGCGGACGGGGTCCTCCCCGCCGAGCCGGCGCTCGGAGACGATGAAGCCCTCGCCAACCTTGTAGCGTGAAGGGAGAACCTCTCGAAGAGCGTCGCGGATGAGGCGTTCCTTGTAGGTGCCGTCGGACGCCCAATGTTCGCCGCCAATGATCCAGCGAACGCGGTCACACTTTGCCAGAACGCTGTCGCCGATGGTAGCGCGGAAGGCGGCGAGGTCTCGGTGCTTCTGCTGGGCCATAGCAGGCGATTAGCTGGTTGCGCGAGCACGAGCCACGTCGCGTCTGAGACTGCACTTCGGATCATGTGGGGCATTTACCGACCGTTGTTTGGGAGTAAACCGCGTTTCAGCGGACGCCAGCCGCGTTAGCCGAACAGTTGCTCACCGTCGCCACCTACGGTGGCGGTAAACGAGGAGTTCAGATACTTCAAGGCCAACGTACGTCAACCCGTCCGACGACACGAAGGGGGTGCCGTGCCTCGCGCATCCCGCCGACATCCCCGTCGTCTTCGCCATGCCATCCATGCGGCGCTGCACAACACGGCGACGTGGCAGTCCTGGGACGTCATCAACCACGAGTACAACACCGAGCCCGAGACGCTCGGCGCCATCGGCGCATCTACGCGATGAACAGCATCCCGTGGACCGAGAAGGAACAGGGCTGGTGGACGGCGCAGCTCCGCCGTGAAGGGGGAGCCGTCGGAGCCCCGCAACAATCACTCGTCTTCGTCGTACTCGCCGTTCTCCTCGTCCTCGTGCTCGTCGTCGACCTCCTCGGCGTCCTCCTCCTGGTCGTGCCGGTGCGCTACCGCTTCGAGTTCATCAAGCCTCGCGTGTAGGTTCCCCATCCCCTCCCGCACGGGCCCCATCTCCGCGATCGTTCCCCGGAGCGCCGTGATCTCCCGGTCCTGCGCCGCCGACCGCGCGAGCACCTTCGCGAGCAGCGCCTCCATGGCCGCCAGCCGGCCGGTCTCCACGGTGGCGGCCAGGGGGTTGCTCACCGGCGGCAGGGCGCGGTCGGGTTCACGAGGCGAGGTCTCCGTCCTCCTCAGCAGCGCGCTTCCCACGAGTCCGCCGCCCTCCCGATGCACCCGCACCCGCAGCCCGCGAGCCCCCGCGACCAGGCCGTTCCCCAAGACCGCGACACGCCCCCCAGCATCCCGCGACCCCGCCCAGCCCCACCGCCCGACCTGCTCCTCCCTCTTGTCCGCGCCGACGGCCGCCACGGCCACGTACCCCCCAGGTTCACGCGCGAGTTCACGATCCGCTCGCGCGAGGAGCCCCTTCAGCGCCTCGACATTGCTCCAGCTCTGCCGCGCGCTCTTGCCGGTGCCACCATGATCCTCCTGCGCTCGTGTAGTCCCGCCTTGCGCCCGGTTCACGCGGTTCACGCCGTTCACCGATACATCATCTGATACACGCTGATGTGTCACGGCGCTCATCGCCCACCTCCACCGGCGCGGCTCTCTCCCCCATCACGGACATCCACTCCAGCGGCGTGAACCGCGTGAACCGTGGCACCGAGGACCTGGGTGACGTAGGCCCGGCTCACCCCGAGGTGCCGGGCGAGGTCGGCACGGGTCTTGATGACCACGCCGTCCAGCAGCGCCGTGAGACGCTCCTTGGTGAGCCGAACCGAGGGCCGTGCCTTCCCCATCCCCTTCCGCTTCCCCAGCTTCTCTCCTTCCTTCTTCTTCTTGATCCTAGAAAGAGAGAGAGGGACGCCGCACCAGAAGACCTGCCGGCCTCGCCGTCCCTGTGTGTGCCGAGCGTCTGTGATGGGGACCCAGTGCTTGCCCTCGACGAACTCGGACGCCCAGTCGCCCATGACGTTGGTGACCAGCCGCTCGCCGCTGCGGGCGTAGCCGAGGCGGGCGCCGAGGTGGCGGGCGAGGGTGGCGAGCTTGCCGTCGAGGGTGAAGAACGGGAGGGGTTTGCCCTCGAACGAACGGGTGAGACAGGTGATGGGGAGCATGGTTCTCTCTCGGTTGTGGCGCTCGGGACGGCCCGCTCGCCGGTGACGCCGACCGCTGCCGGTCGGCAGGGGGCGGTCAGCGGCGGCGGAGCCCGAGGGCGCCGACACGGCGGGCGAAGCGGCGGAGGGCGTCCCGGTCGGGGAAGCAGAGCGACAGGTCGACGGCGCCCTCGAAGATGCGGAGGCGCACCTCGGCGTCGGCGGGGCCGGCCACCTCCACGGAGGGGTCCTGCACCTCGGCGACCGCTTGGAGCGCGCCCATCTCCAGCGCGGGGCGTACGGAGAGCGCGAGGCGGGGCGTGGTCACGAGGCCGCTCCGACCACGCTCTCGCCATGGGCGCGGATCGCCTCGTCGAGGCCGGTCGGGTCGGGGGCGATGTCGCTCGGGGCCAGGCCCAGCTCGGCGGCGGCCTCGACGCGGGCCCGCTCGAGGATGTCCGCCGCCAGCCAGTCGGCCAGCAGGTCCATCACGGAGTTCCAGCTACGGAGGGCGTCCGGCTTGGGAACCGGCGTCACCTGGATGCGGAGGGGCTGCTTGTTCGGCTTCACGGCGAGGCTCCTGGACGACCCCGTCGGGGGCCGTGCAGGGACCAAGCGCAAGGCGGGTGCCGTCCACGATTCTCCGCATCACAAGCCGATCACCGCCCCCGTGGACCGCCTGCGCTTAGGTGCTTGGATGGATTCGCCGGCCGGATGGACGATTCCCCCGGCGAGTTGGAACAATCCGCCGCTGAGTTGGATGGAAACCGCGCAGAGTTGGAACGAATCGCCGCGCCGCTGGAATGAATGTGGCCCGGTTCGAGCGCCCCCGTGGCCCGATTGGCGGGTTCCCTGACACGGGCTCTGCTCGCGCGTGCGCGGGCCAAGATGCCTGGATCGACCAGGAAGAAGAAAGAGGGGCTGGTCGCCCTTGACAGGTGCCGGGCGATGGCATCCCTTTTGCAGTCAGGGTGCGAGGGGGTCGTCCTCCCCAACCTGAACCCCGCCCGGAGCCTCCCCGATGGTCAACGTCGTCACCTACTGCCGTGTCTCCTCCGAGGAGCAAGCCCTCAAGGACCTCTCGATTCCCGCCCAGCGAAAGCAGCTTACGCGCTGGGTCAACGAGCGGCACGACCACCGCGTGGTCGCCGAGTTCGCCGACGAGGGCGAGTCCGCCTACGCCCCGGCGAGCAAGCGCCCCGGCTTCTGCGAGATGGTGTCCTTCTGCCGGAAACACAAGGTCAACGCCATCCTTGTCCACAAGCTCGACCGGTTCAGCCGCAACCAGGAGGAGTCGATCCTCTTCAAGGGGCTGCTCCGCAAGAACGGCGTCACGGTGAAGTCGGCGACCGAGCAGTTCGATCCCGAGACCCCCTCCGGCTACCTCTACGAGGGGATGATCGAGGTCATCAACCAGTTCTACTCGATGAACCTCGCGACTGAGACGCTCAAGGGCATGAAGGAGAACGCGGAGCGCGGCTGGGTCAACGGCGGGCGCATCCCCTTCGGCTACCGCGTGCAGAAGGTGGCCGACGCCAAGGGCCGCGAGCACGGCGAGCTCGTGTTCGCCGACGAGAAGGAGGTGAAGATCATCCGGGACATCTTCGACATGGCGGCGCTCAAGGGGATGGGCGTGAAGGCCATCGCCAACGAGCTCAACCGGACCGGCGTGCCCGCCCCGCGGGGGCGCCACTGGAGCGGCTCGACGCTGGACTGCATCCTCAACAACCGGGCGTACATCGGCGAATGTGTCTGGTTCAAGAGCCGGAAGCAGGGGCGCGACGGGCGCGAGCGCACCCACGAGAAGGACCGCATCGTCGTGGAGAACGCGCACCCCCCGATCATCGACCGCGCGCTCTTCGAGCGCCGGCAGGCCATCGCCGCGGAGCGCCGCTTCGACGCCCACACCTCACCGAGCCGGCCGGTCGCCTACCTGCTCTCGCGGCTCATGGTGTGCGGCGCCTGCGGCCACAACTTCTGCGGTCGGCGCCTCGTCCAGCGGTCCACCGGCGGCACCAAGGTGGAGCGCTTCGCCTACTACTGCGGGGGCTACCTCCAGAGCGGAAAGCATGTCTGCACCTCGCTTCCCATCCCGAAGCAGTGGCTGGAGGAGACGGTGCTGAAGATCATCCGCACCCGCCTCTGCGAGCCGGAGGCGCTCGTGGAGTTGGAGCAGCGCGTGCGGGATCGCGTGGAGGCCGAGCGACGCGCCCTGGGCTCCGACGCACGGGTGATCGACGCGAAGATCGCCGACCTTGACCGGCGGATCGACAACTGCGTGCGCGCGATCGGCGAGGGCGTCGAGGTCGCCCGGTTCAAGGCGGCCATCGACCAGTTCAACCGGGAGAAGGAGCTCATCGAGCGCGAGGCCACGCTCGTGCGCAACGACGCCACCTACCGCAAGACCATCGAGCGCAACCTCCTCCTGCTGCGCCAGTTCGCCACCATCTTCCGCGAGCGCTTCGACACCGTCCCCTTCAAGCTCCAGCGCGAGGTCATCCTCCACTTCATCGAGAAGATCGACGTCCGCGACCGGCGGGTTATCGACATCCACTTCAAGGTCCCCTTCGACCCGGACGGGGTCAAATTCCTGGCGGATGAGCTGGTGATGCCTCACTCGACGAAGTCGGGTGACGGGGAAACGGGGGAGCCGGCGGTCGTGGAGCGAGTGCGGGACTTCCCGTCAGGGACGGCACGCGGAGCCATACTTGATAGGCGTCGCTCGATTCGTCGATAGCGGCGTCTTTGCGGCCTCGATGGATTCAGCCAGTCCATCGAAGCGTTTCTTCCACTTCACGCTGAGTCCGCCGTCGCGGTACTCATAGATCCGCTGATTCTGAAACTCAAACCCGCACACTTCACGCCAGCACGCTCACCGAGCCGCCGGAGCTCTCGACCGCGCGCCGTCGTCGAGGGTCAGGAGGAACGGGATGCCAGGCTCGGCCACGCTGCGTTCGAAGGCATCGAGGGCCACGGACGCACCTCGAGGCCGCGCATAGGACGCCGCGAGGTCCGCCCCGACCGCCTCCAGAACGACGAACGCACCGCCGCTCAGGCCGCACCCAGGACGCGGGGAGCGTCGTCTACGGGCAAGGCGTCAGCAAGCGCCCGCATCGCTTCCCACTCTGTCCTGCTGAAGCTGTCGCTTTCGACGACCACCGGGATTGTGTCGTCGCTCTCCACGAGGGACCAACGGCGCCGCGAGCGCTCGAGGGCGGTCCCACGAAGGAGCATCAGCGGGAACGCGCGTATGACCGGCACCCCGCGCTCCTGACACCAGCGAACGCTGGCCTCGAAAGAGGCGAGCGTCTGCGTCGGGAGCCCGTAGATGAGCGAGACCTCGAACGCGATACCGCGACGGTGGAGCTCGGCGATGACCGCCTCCGTGCGGACGAGGTCGTTCATCCGGGCGCTCGCCCGCATCTCCGAGGCGTGAATCGTCTGGAGGCCGAACTCGAGCCGTACATCGAGCCCACCACACGCGTCGAGGAAGTCGGCGTCGACCATCTCGAACCGCGACTGGAGCGACAACCGCCCGCGAAAGCCCTTCCTGGCGAAGCGACCAAGGATGTCCGTGGCGGCCGGATTCGCGTTGAAGATGGGGTCGAGCACCGCGATGTCCCGCGCCCCACCGGCAACAAGCGCGTCGACCTCGTTCGCTACACGGTCGTCGGCGAGAACACGCTGCCGCAGGCGCGCACCAGACTCGCGATGCTGACAGAAGGAGCAGGAGTAGATGCAGCCGCGCTGCGTCTCCCAGCGCATGAACGGCTGGATCGGGAGGATCCCGGTCAGGATCGCCGATGGGAGCCGCGTGAGCTCGGCAGAAGCCGGGGTCGTCGCGTCGTGCCCACGCTGCCAGCTGACGCCGTCGAGCACGATCGCGGCATCCGTGGCGGCGACCGCGGCGAGGGCCTCCTCGGCGTAGCCGCGGATGAAGCCGTCCGCCGCCGGGTACGTCGCCTGGATTCCCGACGGGGCGTAGCTGATCTGGGGACCGCCGAGCAGGATCCGGCCGGAGAAGCCTGCGCGCCGAAGCGCGGGAAGTAGCCATTGAACGACGGGCTCGTTCCAGACGTAGACGCCGATGGCGATGTCCGCGCCGCCGCGGGAGGCGCGGAGGATGTCTGCGAGCAGCCTCTCCCCGTCGAACCCCGGCGCGTTCACGGCGCAGGTGACAGCCAACACCTCGAGGTCGGGGACGTCGGCGAGGCGCGCGCGGAGCGAGGCGTGACCGAGGCTGACGCGCGGATCCTTCGGGCGAAGCCAGTCGAGGGACACAAGGACGAGGCGTCGGTGGCGTCGGGTTGGCATCCAGGTCTCCATGCCCGACCTGACGCCAACGGCGGGCTCGTACGGACAGAACCCCGCTCGAATTTGTCGTTGTCGATCACCGGCGGCCGGCGCGCCCACGCCCGTCGTGACCTTCGCCACGCCGCCGCGCTACCCTACCCGCACCATGCGTTTCGGTATCCAGGCCCGCGCGCAACAGGCGCGCTTCCGCGACACCCTCTCCGCGAGCGCGCGGACCCCCGACGACGACACGGGCCGACGACACGGCCACCTCGTCGCCCTCGGGCACGAGCAAGAGAACTTGTTCCCCGGGCTTCGTGGTCCGGGGGGCGCGCTCGACGTCTTCCGTGAGCGAAAGATCTCGTGGTGGCGGAGCGGTCGTAGCGGCGATGCGCCGGGCGACGGGCCGACGCGCAACCTCGCGAGCTCCCAGGTCGCCTGCGTCAACTTCCTCCTTCCCCTCGCCGCGAACCCTGCGCTGCTCCTGGCGTTCGTGCACCAGATCGACCCGGACGTGCTCGACCTCGTGCCGATCCCCGATCCCTCGGGCGCTCCTGCGGGGCTCGTGCAGTTCGAGTGGGTCGGCTGGAGTGCGCCGATCGAAGGAGGCCGGCTGAATCGAGGGGCGATGCAGACCAGCGCGGACGCGCTGATCGTCGGGCGGACCGCCGCCGGGCTCCGCGCGCTCGTGTTCGAGTGGAAGTACTGCGAGGAGTACCTACGGCCCGAAGACAAGGGCGCCGGACCGTCGGGGGAGACCCGCCGCCGCAGGTTCGCGGGGAGGTACCTCGCGCGCGACTCGGCCTTCGTCGGGAGCGTGCCGATCGACGACTTCCTGTACGAGCCGTTCTACCAGCTCCTCCGTCTCCGTCTGCTCGCCGACGAGCTCCAGCGCTCCGGCGTCGCGCCGGGGTTGGCCGTCGTCGACGCGCGGGTGGTCGTCGTGTGCCCCGCGGCGAACGTGGACTACGCGCGCGCCGTCGCGTCCACGCCGCTGGCTCGCCGCTTCCCTGGGCTATGCACCGTCGGCGAGCTGATGTGCGCCACCCTGCGCGCGCCAGACGGCATCGCGCTCGCGGCCTCCGAGCGCATCGTCGCCGGCCTGCGCGCATCGCCCTCGGCACCGGCGATCTCCGACTGGCTCGATTACCATCGGGTCCGGTACGGGTGGTGAGGGCGCGCTCCCGTCGTCCGCGACGTGGCGCGCGACGGGTGGAGACATGGCTCACGGCAGAGCCTGGGCGCGGGTCTTGTCGCGCCGGGAACTGGCGCCCCTCGACGACCCTCACCCTGCCAGCGCGGCCGCGCGCATCGACGGTGTCACTTGGTGCAGCTCGATCCTGCCGTGGCGAGGTTGTGGGTCAGGTCATCCCTGGATCGAAGGCCGCCACGGCGAGCGCACCCACCACGCCGTGCACCAGCTCGCCAGCGCGCTTTCACCTGGGCCCCTGGTTTGGGGCGGCGACTGGAACCACGCCATCACAGGCCCGGAGCACGCCGGCAGCAAGGAGGGGCGCGTCCACATCGCCGCCCTCGTCGAATCACGCGGACTCTACGTACCGACGGCCCTGCTTCGCCATCGCATCCCGGGCCTGCTCAGCATCGACCACGTGGCCATCCCGAGCGCGTGGTCGGCGAGCGTCCGGAGGATCGCCGCGGAAGCCGACGGTGCGCGGCTGTCCGACCACGACGTCTACCTCGTGGACGCCCAGCGGGCGTAGCCACGCGCCCGCAGCCTCACCCAATCCGCACGTCCGGCCGACCCGCCGCCGCCGCCTCCCGACGCTCGCTGTATCGATCAACGAGGAAATCCCGATGATCGCGCGTGAGGATCGTGAACTTCCAGAGCTCTTCCATCACGTCGACCACACGGTCACGGTACGCGCTGTCCTTCATGCGACCGTCCTCGTGGAACTGCTCGAACGCCTTGGGCACGCTCGACTGGTTCGGGATGGTGATCATGCGCATCCACCGCCGGAGCACGCGGAGGGTGTTCACGGCGTTGAAGGATTGGCTCCCGCCGCTGACCTGCATGACCGCGAGGGTGCGTCCCTGCGTGGGGCGCATCGCGCCGATGTTGAGAGGGATCCAGTCGATCTGGTTCTTGAACAGGCCGGACACGTTGCCGTGCAGCTCTGGCGCCGACCAGACCTGTCCCTCCGACCACTCCGAGAGCCCGCGGAGCTCCTGCACTTTGGGATGATCGTCGTCGGCGGCGCCCTTCACCGGCAGCTCGTGCGGGTGGAACCACCTCACCTCCGCCCCCAAACCTTCGAGGACGCGCGCCGCTTCTTCCGCAAGCAGCCTGCTGTACGAGCGCGCCCGGAGCGAGCCGTACAACATCAGGATGCGCGGCGGGTGGTCGCTGGGCAACCGGTGCGGAAACTGGGGACGCTCGAGGGCCGGGGGAAGTTCGTCGTGGAAGGGCATGCGCCGCCACTATCGGCGCGCGGGGGGCGGTGCGCGCGGGGGGCGGTGCCCGCGGCGGCCACTGCCCGGTAGCACGAGCCGCAGCGCGATCGGGCGGCGAGCGAGCGCGCCGGATACGCAACAGCGATGTCCGGACCCCGAACGTGACCGCGCCGCAGGGGGCTCCAGCCGATCCCTCGGGTGCCGGCGACGCGCCTTGGCCATCGACGGCGGGTGCGCTCACGGCGGCTGCGGCGCTGCTCGGATTCGCGGCGTTCGAGTCGCGGACGCCGGTCGCCCGGGACGACTTCGGGTATCTTATGTGGGGCTTGCAGACGCAGGGCGCGCCGCTGGCCTGGGTGTACGGCCCGGAGTGGCTCAGCTACCGCCGGCCGGCGAACGCGTTCGTTTGGTGGCTGAGCGCACAATCGGGGATCGACGGCGAACTCGCTCGCTGGTGCCTCGTCGGCCTTTGGGTCGCGTGCGGAGTCGGGATGTTGGCGCTCGCGCGCCCGTCGATCGGGGCCTGGACGACCTTGGGCTTGTTGCTCCTGACGAACCAGGTGTTCGTAGACCTGCTGACGTGGCGGAGTTGGCTCACGACCGCCGGCAGTCTGGCGTTCCTCGTGTTCGCCCTGGTGGCCATGCGCCATCGACGCCGACCGCTCGTGATCGCGTTGTTCGGCACGCTTAGTCTCGGCTTCAAGGAGATGGCAGCCGTCGCGCTGGCGGGGGTGTTGGCCACGTCGCGGCACCGCGGGGTCGGGGCGCTCCTCCTGGCAGGCTTGGCCGTGGGCGCGGCCACGTCGACAGAGAAACTGGGCCTGGCCCACGTGCCCGAGAACGTCCGATACCACATCGACACGCTCGCGCTGTTCGTGCCCGCAGTGCCGGTCATGATCGCGGCGAGCTTTCCCAGATTACCGGCCTGGACGCTGGGGCTTCCCATGCTTCTTGTCTTCCTTCCGAGCCCCGTTCACGCCGCAGCGTTCGTGGTGTCCGCCGCGACGTTCCTCGCGCGCGAGCGCCGGTGGCTCCCCGCGGTCACCGTCGCCTTCGCGCTCCCGCTCCTCGGCAGCGCGCACGCGCGCCAGTACATGCTCGAAGGCTGGATCATCCTGATCGTCGCGATGGCGGCCAGGCTACCGGCGGCGCCGGTCCTCTGGGTGGCCATCGCGGTTCTGGGCCTGCGTCCCGCCGTGGACTTCGAGACCCATCGGCGGCAGCTTCGCTCTGAGTTCGAGGCGCAGCGAACGTTTCTGCGGAACTTCTCTGCACCTCCGGCTGAACACGTGTACCCGACGGCGCACGGATGGGACCTCGACGTCTTGTACTGGGTCCGAGGCGGTGCCACGTTGGAGGCGTCTCCCCCGGAGGGACACCAGCCGGTCCAAGTGGGCCCGTTGTCAGGTGCGTGGGCGGACGCGCGGCCGACTCAGGGCAAAGGCATAAAGTAGATCGAACCTTCGTTGGCAGCCCCGTGGGACGCACCCGGCGCTGCGACCGCGAGTTCGGGCACGCCGTCGCCATCGAGATCCCCTGCGGGCCGCGCCCGATAAGCAAAACTCTCGCCGGTCCCGCCAAGCGCCGTGAATGGCACCGTGCCGAAGTCCAGACTCCCACCGAAGGTGCGCGCACCGGGAACCAGAGCGAGTTGGCCGCGCCCAGTGCCCTGCGGTGCGTCGTCCGCGAGCAACACGATGTCCGCGCGCGCGTCTTCGTCGTAGTCGTCGACGCGCGCGACCCCGGTGATCCACTCCCCGTCGGTGTTGTGGGTGAGCAGCGCCTCAAAGTCCGCTTCGTCGACGACGCCGTCCAGGTTCGAGATGTCCCACAACCCGAAGGCCCAAGTGCCGGCCACCAGGTTGTCGGCCCCATTGAAGTCCGTGTCGCCGACTGTCGTGGCCGAGAACAGGCGACCGGTCGACCACGTGACGATGCCGCCCCGGGCGGCGGCGTCGAGCGGGCCACTCCTGGCGGAGAGCGCGTCGACCACAAAGAGCCCGACGGTGCCCGGGGTAGCTACTTGCTGGCCGACGACCACCCAAGGTACGCCTGGGCCGGCGTCGTCGTACGCGGTGGTGACGACCTCAAGTCCGCTTCCATCCTGCGTTCCAAAGAGTGCCAGGTCCGCGGACGCGCTGTCGACGGTACCGGAGCCCGGCGACTCCCATACGTAGAGCGCGCCGCGACCGGTACCACCACCGTCGGCGCCCGGCGCGGTCACCGCGAGCTCGGACAGCCCGTCTCCGTTGACGTCATCGAGCCACACCGCGTCCGACCCGAAGTAGGAGTCGGCTTCCACCCCCCGGATTGTCAACGTTGCCAAGGAGTCCACCACTCCAGCGTCGCCGGCGCAGAGCCCTGTTCCGTCCAGGAGGAACACCGTGCCCGCGCCATCGCGATCGGTCACCTGAGAGACTGCGACGCTCCCACCAGCGCTGGCGTCCACGGTCGCCGACAGGAATGAAGAGCCGACGCTGCCGACGACGAAGCCCGCCGCGTCCGCCCTGATGACGCCTGGCGCCGCGGGAATCGCATACACGGCTCCAGTCGCCGCGTCGGCGTACGGCGCGGTGGCAAACACGCAGTCGCCCTCGAGCCACACGTCGAACCGGCGTCCCAACTCTCCTCCCGGCGCTACCCCGTCGATCCGCGTCAGGGCCAGGTCGGTCGTCCACTCCACGGGATCGTGAGCGTCGCCGTCACAATCGTTGTCAGCGCCGTCGTCTCCCCACCCCTCGGCCGCCCCCACGTGCGTCGCGCCGTCGCGGTCGTCACAGTCGTCCCCGCCCGCTTCGATCGCGACGCCCCCGTCGCCGTCGACATCGGTGAGGTCGCTGCCGTCACAGTCGTCGTCCACGCCGTCGTACGGCGTCTCCGCGGCGCCCGGGTATACGTCCCGGTCATCATCGTCACAGTCGAGCGTGTCCGCCACATGGCCCTCAGGCGCTTCGCACGCCATGACACCAAACCCCGTCGCGCCCCCGCTTCCGTCACCGTCGCGATCCCCGTACCACATCGGCGCCTCGACCGGATCCTCATCCGCGGTGCCGTCGCAGTCCTGATCCACCCCGTCGCAAAGCTCCGGCGCGCCGGGGAACACCGATGCGTCGCCGTCATCGCAGTCGAGTTCCCGAACGTACGAGTCGTGGTCGTCGTCGGCGAGCGCTGCTCGGCGGCGCTCGTACGTGGCCGTGTCGATCAAACAGGCGCCGAAGAAGGCGAGCGCAAGCATGCGGAGACCCCCAACGACATCGTATCACGACGCCCGACGCCTACCCCCCCAACTCCCTCACCCCTCCCCTCGCCGCGTACCAACCCACAATCGCAAGGTTGAACGCCGCGACTGCATCGACGTGGGCGAGCTCGGCCTCCGCACGCGACGCGAGCGCGGCGACGACCTCGAGGTTGGCGCCCTCGCCGGCGCGATACCGCGACTCCGCCCTCGCGAGCTCGTCGTCGGCGAGGACGAGGGCGTCCGCTGCGACGAGGAGGGCGGCGGCGGCGTCCCGCGCCGTCTGCAAGGCGAGGCGGACGTCGGCCTCCGCGGCGCGCTCGGACGCGGCGACCACCACGGCCTGGGCGTCCTCGGCCGCGATGCGCGAGCGTCGGGCGGCGAGCAAGGATCCACCTTGAAAGAGAGGGACGCTGGCCTGGACACCGCCGCCCGCGGCGGGCTCGCCGCCGACACGCGCCTGCGCGACACCCCACGCGTCGACCGTCGGGAGGCGATCGGCCTCGGCGGCACGGCGATCGGCGGCGGCGGCGTCGAGTCGGGCTCGCGCGGCGACCACGTCCGGGCGCTGACTGCGGGCGGCGTCGAGCGCGGCAGTGAGCGCGGCGTCGGTCGGCACCGACGCCGGGGACGCGAGCGGCGACGCGACCGCGACGCGGACGGGCCGGTCGAGCGGCGCCCCCAACGCCTCGAGCAAGGCGAGGCGCGCGGCGGCGACGGCCGTGCGCTGGGTGAGCGCGCCGAGCTCGGCACGCCGAACCTCGAGCCGCGCGCGCGTCAGGTCGATCGCCGGAGCGGCCCCAACCTCGACCCGCGCCCCGACCGTCTCCGCGAGTCGGGCGGCGTGACGCAGACGCGCCTCCACCGCGGTGACCGCGGCCTCGGCCCGTTGCACCTCGACGAAGCGCCGCGCGACGTCGGCGAGGGCGGCCTCGAGCACCGCGTCACGGTCGGCCTCCGCGGCGCGCGCGTCCAGGCGCGCGGCTCGGGCGGACGCGATCGCCGCGAGGTCGAGCACCGGGACGTCGAGGCGCACCGCGGCGATGACGGTAGGATCGACCGCGAGACCCGCGACGTTCGCGTTTCCCGTGGCGCCGGCGAGCGTGGTCGCCGTGGCGGTGGCGCTGGGGAGCCACGCGGCCCGCGCGACGTCCGCGTCGGCCACGGCCCGCCGCACGTCGGCATCTGCACCTCGAACGTCGAGGTTACCCGCCTGCGCCAGGCGGAGCGCATCCCGGAGCGTCCACGCCGCTTCGTCGCCAGATCCGCTCGCCGGCTCCGACGCATGCGCCGGCAACGCGAGGGACACGACCAGCAGGGCGACCAGCGCCCGTGTCGCTGCGTGACCGTCTCGCCGCCCGAACGACGCGAGCCACGCGTACACGACCGGAGTGACGTACAAGGTGAGGATCGTCGCGGACAACATGCCGCCGGCCACCGCCACGCCCAGCGCGGCGCGGCTCTCGCCGGAGATCCCGATCGCGATGGGAACGGCGCCGCCGATCGTCGCGACCGAGGTCATGAGGATCGGCCGAAAACGGAGGCGTGTCGCCTTCTCCGCCGCCGCCCACGGGTCGAGCCCTTCGGTGTGGCCGAGCTGACGCGCATACTCGACGATGAGGATGCCGTTCTTCGTCACGAGCCCGACGAGCAGGATGAGCCCGACCTGCGCGAAGAACGACAGGGTCATCCCCGTGATCTGCAAGGCGACGAAGGCGCCGGCCAAGGCCAGCGGCACCGTCAGCATGATCGACACCGGCGAGACGAACGAGTCGAATTGTGCCGCGAGGAGCAGGTAGACGAGCACGAGCGCGAGGAGGAACATCGTGGCGAGGGAGGACGTGCCTTCGACGAAGTCCTTGGCCTGGCCGGCGAGAGCGGTGCGGAAGCCCGCCGGCAGGGTCTCGCGCGCGAGCGCCTCGACGCGCGCGATGCCCTCTCCGATCGTGATGCCTTCGATGTTGGCGCTGATCGTGGCGGAAGGCGAGCGCTGGTAGTGGTACCGGGTCGAGGCCGCGACGCGCTCTTCGCCCGTGACGAGGTTGGAGAGCGGGACGAGCCCGCCGTCCGCGGCGCGCACGTAGACGCCGCCGAGGTCCCCCGGGGTGTCGCGCCCCTCGTGGTCGAGCTCGGCGATCACGTCGTACTGACGCACTCCACGCTTGAACGTCGACAGCTCCGCCGCGCTCGTGAGCACCTGGAGCGTCCGCGCGACGTCCCGCACCGAGACCCCGACCGCGGCCGCGCGGTCGCGATCGACCCGGAGGCCGAGCTCCGGCCGATCGAGCCGGAGGTCTTCGTTGACCGAAGTCAAGCCGGGGATCTCGCGCACCGCGCGCACGAAGTCCCCGAGGTGGGCGGCGAGGGTGTCGAAGTCGGGGTGCTGCAGCACGATCTGGAGCGGCGCCGAGAACCCCCGACCGACCGTCGGGGTCTGGATCGGGATCACCCGGAACGCGGTCACCTCGGCGATCGGCCCGCGGAGCGCCGCGACGATCTCTTGTTGGGACCGTTCGCGCTCGTCCGGCGGCAGCAGCGAGAAGAAGATCGAGCCCGCGTTCGTCGGCGCCGCCACGCCCCCGCGACCCGTGGCGACCCGCGCGAGCGCGACCCGCCGCTCCGGCACGAGCGGGAGCAGGAGCGCCTCGAGCTCGCGCATGCGCGCGTCGGTGTACGCGAAGGTGGCCCCCTCCTGCGCGTCGGCGCGCACGAAGAAGTTGCTGCGATCCTCGATCGGGAAGAATTCGCGCGGCACGGTCTGCAGCCCGAGGACCCCCGTGATCATCGCCCCGGCGAGCACCGGGAGCACGAGCCAGGGGCGCGCCAGGGTCACCGCCAACGACCAGGCGAACCCACGATCCAGCAGGCCCGGGGTCGCGTGCGACTTGGCGCTCACGCGCGCGATGCGTGACGTCAACATCGGCGTCAAGGTGAGCGCGACGACCATGCTGATCGCCACGCTCGCGGCCACGGTCACGCCGAACTCGAGGAACAACCGCCCGGTTGCCCCTCCGGTGAACACCACCGGCAGGAACACCACGACGAGCACCAGGGTCGTCGCCACCACCGCCCCGGCGATCTCGCGGGTGCCGTGAATCGCGGCGTCGATCGGCGACTCCCCGTCCTCCATGTGCCGCACGATGTTCTCGAGCACGACGATCGCGTCGTCCACGACGAGGCCGATCGCGAGCACGAGCCCGAACAGCGTGAACACGTTGATGGTGAAGCCGGCGAGCCACAAGACGAGGAAGGTCGCGACGATCGACACGGGGATGGCCACCGCGGGCACGAGGGTCGCGCGCAGGTCCCGCAGGAACGCGAAGATGACGGCCACCACCAGCCCGAAGGCCACGAGCAGGGTGAGCTGCACGTCGTGGATCGAACGACGCACGAACTCGGCACGGTCGAACACGACATCCAAGCGCATCCCGTCCGGCAGGTCGGCTTGCACCTCGGGGATGCGTCGCCACACCTCGTCGGAGATGTCGACGACGTTGGCCTTCGCCTGCGGGTCGATCGGGATGGAGATCGCGGGGACACCGTCGGCGCGCCCCGCGGTGCGCTCGTTCGCGGCGCCGAGCCGCACGGTCGCGACGTCCCGCAGGGATACCCTCGCGTCTCCGTCGGTCCGTACCACCACCGCGCCGAACTCGTCGGGGGTGCGCAGCCCGCCGTCGAGGTGCATCGTGAGCTGGGTCGCGGCGCCCTCGATCCGCCCGGTTGGAAGCTCGACATTGCCCGAATCGAGCGCCCGCTCGACATCCGCCACCGTCACCCCGCGCGCCGCCATCTGCGCCGCGTCGAGGTCGATCCGCATGGCGTAGGTCTGCCCGCCGAACACGTCGATGCCGCTCACCCCCGGCACGTTCTCGAGGCGCGACCGCACCACGGTGTCCGCGACGTCGGTCAGCTCGAGGAGGTCGGACCCCTCGCCGACGAGCCGGAGGAACATGACCGAAGAGGCGCCTGCGTCGGACTTCGACACCGTCGGCTCGTCGACCTCGTCGGGAAGCGCCCGCCGCGCGCGGGACACCCGGCTCCGGACGTCGTTCGCCGCGTCCTCGATGTCACGCTCGAGCGCGAACTCGATCGTGATCTCCGACCGCCCGTCCGTGCTCGTGCTCGAGAGCGTACGTACCCCCTCGATTCCGTTGAGCTCCCGCTCGAGCGGCTCGGTCACGTCCGACTCGACGATCGCCGGATCCGCGCCGGGCCACGCCGTCGTCACGGTGACCACCGGCGACTCGACGTCGGGCGTCTCGCGCACCCCGAGGAGGGTGTAGCCGAGCGCGCCCATCAAGCAGAGCAGGACCGACACGACCAGCGCCAGCACCGGGCGATGGATGAACACGTCGGTGGCGTTCACCGCGGCGCCTCGTCGGCCTTGATGGCGACCGAGGCCCCCGGGCGCATCCGCGCGAGCCCCTCCACCACCACGCGCTCGCCGGCCGCCAACCCCGACACCACCTCGGCGCGCTCGGCGTCGCGCTGCCCGGTGGTGACCGGCCTGCGCTCGACGGTGTCGCCGTCCGCCACCACCCAAACCGCCGCGCCCGACGCCGAGCGTGCGATCGCCTGCGTCGGCACCATCAGGGCGTCCGGCACTTCGGCCGTGATCACGCGCACCTGGGCGGTCATGCCGGGGCGCAGGGGCCCCGGCTCCGCGAGCGCTACCCGAAGCGCCACGGTGCGCGTGCCCTCGGCGACGCGCGGCGCGACGTAGGTGACCGAGCCCGTGAAGTCCTGCCCGAGCGCGTGCACCGTCGCCGCCTGCCCGGGGGCCACCTCGGCGAGCGCGTCCTCCGGCAGCGCGGCGTCGACCACGAGGCGGGAGAGCCCTTCGATCCGCGTGATCACGCGCGAAGGGTCGACGAGCTCGCCGACGGACACCTCGCGTCGGCCCGCGACGCCGTCGAAGGGCGCGAGCACCGTCGTCCGCCGAAGCGCCTCCTCCGCGCGGGCCACGGCGGCGCGCGCCAGCTTCGCCTCGGCCTCGGCGCGCTCCAGGTCCGCTCGCGCCACGTCGCCGCGGGCCTCCAGGGTGCGGGTACGCCCGAGCCCCGCGTCCGCGAGCGCCGCGCGGGCCTCCGCATCGTTCAGGTTCGCCCGGGCGTCCGCGGCCCGGAGCCGAACCAGCGCTTGCCCTTTCGCGACGCGCGCGCCGTCCTCGAACAACACCGCCTCCACCAGGCCCTGCACCTCGGGCCGGAGCTCCGCGGAGTCGATCGCGTCGATCGTCCCCGTGGCTTCGCGCGTGCGCTCCAGGCGCCGCGGCGACACCGTCTCCACGCGCACCGGCACCGGACCCGCGGCCGGCTTCGCCGCGGCCTCGGGCTCCGCGCAGCCGATGCCGCCAACCGCGAGGATCAACGCCAGCACGCAACCTCCGACCCGCGCGGTGGAGACCGCGGGCCGCCGACCTATCGGGGTCGACGCGCCGGGCAACGCAATGATCGGTCACGGATCCGGGGGAGCGGGTCTCGCCCGGCGGCGCGACGGGAGCGCCGCGACGGCGGCAAACGCGCTGCCGTCGCGATACGCGAGGGGACCCGTGATGCCGTGATGTCGAGATCGAGTCCTGTGCGCTTGGTGGTTGCGGTGGTCGTGTTCGGGCTTCTGGCGGCGCCGCACTGGCCCGGCACGGTCGACGACGTGTACATCACGATCGCGTACGCGCGCCACTGGGCCGATTCGGGCGCGCTGGAGTGGAGCACTGGCGAGCGCGTCGAAGGATATTCGAACTTCCTCCTCGTCGCCATCCTGGCGATCGCCGCCCGGTTGGGCCTCGATCTCGACATCATGGCCCAAGTCGTCGCCGTCGGCGGTGCCGTCGCGGTGTTGGCGCTCCTACACGCCCGCCTTACGGCCGGATTCGCGGGCACAGTCGCGTTGTGGGCGGTCGCATCTTGGGCTCCGCTGAACCGATGGGGCGTCATCGGGCTGGAGACCACGCTCTATGCGGCGTTGCTGGCCATCGGATGGAGTCTGCTGTTCGGAGCGCAGTGGGGCCTGGGAGTGGCGCTGGTAGGTGCAGCTTCGCTCACGCGCCCGGAAGGAGGACTATTGTTCGTGGCCGCGCTCGCGACAGCGGCGCGGCGGCGCTCGACGCCGCGAGACCAGATGCTGGCGGCGGCGACCGTCAGCGCCGTCGTCGCCTACCACGCCGCGCGGTACGCCTGGTTCGGTGCGCTCACCCCGACCCCGGCCCTGATAAAGCTCGTAGGCTTCACGACATTCGGCGCTGCACAGCTCTTGGGCGACCTGACCACCGCGGCCCGCATCATGGTTGCGACCGCCGCATCTGCCAGGCTTCGCTCGCGCGACGTCGCCTGGGTTGCTCTACCTCTTGTCGTGCATGCCTCAACTCTGGTCATCGCCAGCGGCGATTGGATGTCGTTCGGTCGACTATTGTTGCCCGGCGTTGTCGCAACGGTGGCTGCGTACGCAACGTTGGGAACGCCGACCAGACCGTCGATCTCCGTTGGCGTTCTGGCCGCGTTGGCCACAATTGTTTGTAGCTGCCTGGAATCGCGCGGGTACGGTCGATTCGACGTCAGGCTCCGTCCGGCCTCAGCCATCGCAAACGTGGTGCATCACCTTGACCACGGACTCGACACCCCCGTGGCCGAGGACGTCGCGTGGGCTTCGAACAACGTACCAGCAGGTGGCGTGGTCGCGGCGGTCGACGTGGGCATGTTAGGTGATATCCCAGGACTGAACGTTCTCGACATACGGGGTCTGACGCACCGCCCGGCTGCCGTGGCGGCCCAGCACGGAACGTCCGAGGCGTGGCTCCGGAGTCTACTCAGTTCCGAGCGCGAGCGTCCGGAATTCCTGCGTTTGGCGAACTGGGACGGCGCTGCGCATCCGAGATACCCGGACTGGCTCCTTGAAGGGTACACCCTTCGAGCGGATCTGCTGTACGGCGAGGGTTCGGTGCGATGGTACTCGACGACGCAGCGATTGCCTAGCGCATCAACGCGAGCGGAACGGTGGGCGGAGCTGATGCGCCGACATCCATCACAGCCCTTCATCCGCTGGCACGCCGCGCTTTCGGCTGCAGCCGACGGGCGCCTGGACGACGCGACACGCATCGCCACCGAGGGAACAAGACGCTGGCCGGCGATGGCTGAGTTTCAGGACGCGCCCTCGTCGCTTTCCTTTGTGCAAGGGACGCGCGCCGTCGTTTGGGACTCTGGCCGCGGCGTGCGGGCGGAGTGCGGAGACACTGTGATCACGCGGGCGCTCCGTCATGGAGAACGCGCCGTGATCGCGACATCGCCTGCGGTCACCATTCGCGTTCAAGATCCCTGCGGATCACAATCGGCAGAGCTGGTGGAATGCGGCGGCACTCGACAAGTGCAAGTTTCACTTACGTGCGAAGAACCGGGCGCTGGGAGCGTCCACGTCCGCCTCGTCTACTGACCCGCGGTCGTTATCGTGGTACCGCCCGTCGGTATTCAGTGCGCAGCCAGACCTACTGTGGGGTCCTCAAGAGCGCAACGGCGCCGCCACCCTCGGCGCCACGATCATCGAATGGGCCCGCGAGCACCATGTAGCCTGGCGGCCCCTTGACAATCGCCGCGCGATACCCGAACCCGCCGCTGTCCCGCACAGACAGCGCTGACAAGGGCATGGACTCCGCCTCGACCTCCGCACGCCACCCGAGCGACTCGCTTTGCAGCAACCCAACCCACGCGGTGAGGTGGGTGTTCGAGTACGCCATCGTCAGCACGGTCTCCGGACGCCCATCACCCGACAAATCATCGAGCGTCGCGGCATCGGAGAAACTTGAGGCCGACGCAGAGTACACCGTCATCCACGCGTCATCCTGGGTGCGCACCGAAAACTCCCCAAGGTCGATGAACACGCGGGCGTAGCTGGCCCCCAGGACAGAGACGTCCGTGCTTCCGTCGCCGTCCGCGTCCCCAATAGCGACACTTCTGTATCGTCCGGCATCACCGTCGCGCGTGACCCTCGAGATTGCGATGTCGTCCACCGAACCAGTTTCGGCAGGAAGCACGACGAAGATGTCCCCACTCTCCGCCGTTACCATCACATCTGGACGACCGTCCCCATCGGCATCACCGACACCCGCCACGCCCTCGCCGAACCGAGCGTCGTCGTAGTAACCCGACCACAGGTAGTCGGCATCATCCACGTCAAACACCCCTTCTCGATACGAGAACAACGCGACCTGGCCGGCACGTTCGTAGCCTCCTGCCGGAGCGAACGACGCAGACATCGCGACCTCCTCGACCCCATCGCCGTCGACGTCTCCGACAAAGGCCGCTTCGCTGCCCCAATACTCCCCGGACCGGGCCCCGTCTACGCACATCGAGGCGTCCGCGGGCAAGTTCACATCCCGCGCCGAAAGCATGGCGCCATTCACGACATAGCCGCCACCGAAAGTACCTTGACCCGTCGCGGTCAGGAACGCGTCTGGCGTGCCGTCCGAATCTACGTCACCGGCGGCCATCGCGACTCCGAGATACCAATCGGCCCCACCCGCGTGCACGGTGCGTTGGGCGACCGTTGACACATCACCAGTGGAAGCGACGGACAACAGGTAAACCGCGCCGCTGTTCGAGTACAAATCACTCGATCCGACAGCCGACACGAGGATCTCTTCCACGCCGTCAGCGTCGATGTCGTCGAACGGTTGAAGCCTCGTACCCAGGTTGGCGCCCTCTTCGCGCGAGTACCAAAGAGTGCCCCCGAAACTCTCCCGGGCGTCAAGCGCCATTGCACCGTCGCAGTCGTTGTCGACGAACGCATCGTCCCAGCCCTCAGGGGCGCCCGGATACCGCGTAGAATCGGTATCATCACAGTCGACATCGATGCCGTATCCGTCGGCATCGACGTCATCGAGATCACCCCCATCGCAGTCTTGATCGACGGCGTCGTATGGGGTCTCGACCGCGTCCGGGTTCACCGCCGCGTCCGCGTCATCACAGTCTTCTTCAGGGTAGTCGAATCCATCGCCGTCCACATCGACCAAGTCATGACCGTCGCAGTCCTGGTCGATGCCGTCATAGGGAATCTCGTCGACGTCGGGGTGAACGCTACTCTGTGCGTCGTCGCAATCGACCGCAACAGCAAAGCCATCGCCGTCGACGTCGTCGAGGTCCGCGCCGGAGCAGTCCTGATCGATCCCATCGTACGGCACGTCCTCGCCCGTCGGGGAGATTCGAGGGTCTGAGTCATCGCAGTCGAGCAGGGCGATGGCACCGTCCCCATCCATGTCGGAGAGCTCGGCGAGACGCCTCGCGTACACGTCTTCGCGCGTCAGGCATGCGAGCAAGATGAACAGCATGTCCACAGCGTATCGCACGCGTGTTATGCTAGCATGTGCCGCTCGCCCGCCAGGTCCGCAATCAGTTACTTAAAAGCAGCGGACTCTTGTATCCAGAGGTGGCGATTTTTGACGTCACCCACAAGTGCACGAGCAAGTGCGGTGGGTGCGCGTTTCGCGAGCCCGAGCAGGGCGAGTTGGGGTGGCGCCAGTGGGCGGCTCTTGCACGAGAGGCCCGTGAGCTCGGGTTTCGTGAAATCATGATCACTGGAGGCGAACCGCTCTCGCGGCCCGACGCCGCGGACATCCTACGCCGGACGTCTCAGGAGTTGCCGGTCTCGCTGATGACGAACGGTCTCGCGCTGAAGAAGCACGCCGATGTCGTTCGCGCGACCGTGGCAAGAGTCTTCGTGTCGTGGGACGCGCACGACGAGACCACGTACGAGCAGATCAGAGGCGTGCGGGGGCTCAGTGCGGTGCGCGACGGCGTGCGTGCGATAACGGGCATGTACGTCCACGCCCGCGTGACCGTGTGGAACGCGAACGTGAACCACCTGACCGAGATCCGCGACGCGGCGGTGGAGACCGGGTTCACCGAGATGAGCCTTCTCGCCGCCGACACGACCAGCGGCGGTTTCGGCAAGCGCCAGGGCGTGGAAAACGCGCCCGCCACCGACAGCACCATGGTGAGGCGCTTTTTCTCCGAGAGTCAGGGCCGTTTCCTCGCGATGTCCGACTACGCGAAGTCGCGCCTACTCGCGCTCATTGATGGCACGCCGAGTCCGCCACGATGCGCCGCACCGTGGACGTCCGGCGTCGTCGGCCCGACGGGTACCTGGTCCCACTGCTTCTTTCTTGAGACTACTGCGACTACCGAGTTTGGCCTACGGGCCGCGATGCGCTCTACCCGCCCCGCCCGCCGGGCCCTCGACATCGCCACCAACCCGGTGTGCGCGCGCTGCGTGTGCTGGCGGGGGTGACGCAACGAAATCCCGCCATCCGACCGCCCAGCATCAACGACATTTCGCTACCAGCACATCCCCATACCCTCGAACGCCGCATCTACAACGGCACAGGACTTGCTAACCCCGAGCCCGTCCACCCGGAGGCCCCCCATGACTCGCCCGATGCTGCTCACCCTCGCCCTGCTCCTCGCGCCCGCCTGTGACACCCCGGAAGCGCCGAAGGCGCCCGAAGAGTCCAAGACGACGGAGGAGACGGCCCCGAAGGAGGCCGCGCCGAACCCGCACGGGATGACCACCCGCGCCCTCACGCCGAACGAGATCTGGTGGCCGGAGCGCTTGGAACTGTCGCAGCTCCGCCAGAACGAACACGAAGGCAGCCCCTTCGGCGACGACTTCGACTACGCCGCGGAGTTCGCGACGGTCGACCTGGACGCGCTGAAGAAGGAGCTCCAAGCGGTGTTGACCACGTCGCAGGACTGGTGGCCCGCCGACTACGGCAACTACGGGCCGCTGTTCATCCGCCTCGCCTGGCACAGCGCGGGCACCTACCGCGTCCACGACGGCCGCGGCGGCGCGGCGGGCGGACAGATGCGGTTCGAGCCGCTCAACAGCTGGCCGGACAACACCAACCTCGACAAGGCGCGCCGACTGCTGTGGCCGATCAAGCAGAAGTACGGGCGCAAGGTGTCCTGGGGCGACCTGATGGTGCTGTCGGGCACGGTGGCGATGGAGTCGATGGGCTTCGAGACGATCGGGTTTGCCGGCGGGCGCACGGACGATTGGGAGCCGGAGCTCGTGTACTGGGGCCCCGAGGCGAAGATGCTCGACGACAAGCGCTACAGCGGCGAACGCCAGCTCCAGAAGCCGCTCGCGGCGGTCCAGATGGGCCTGATCTACGTCAACCCGGAAGGCCCGAACGGCAACCCGGACCCCCTCGCCGCGGCGAAGGACATCCGCGAGACCTTCGGTCGCATGGCGATGAACGACGAAGAGACCGTGGCGCTCATCGCCGGCGGTCACACCTTCGGCAAGGCGCACGGCGCGCACAAGGTGGACTGCGTCGCGCCCGAGCCGGCCGCCGGCGGCGTGGAGCAGCAAGGCACGGGCTGGGCGAACCGCTGCGGCACCGGCAAGGGCGGTGACACGGTGACGAGCGGCCTCGAAGGCGCATGGACGGCCAGCCCGACCGCCTGGACCACACAGTACCTCGACAACCTCTTCGCGTACGAGTGGGTGCAGACCAAGAGCCCGGCGGGCGCGACCCAGTGGGTGCCGAAGGACGGCGCGGCCGCCAACCTCGTGCCCGACGCCCACGACCCCACGAAGCGCCACGCGCCGATCATGTTCACGACGGACCTGTCGCTGAAGTTCGACCCGGCCTACAAGGAGATCGCGCAGCGCTTCCAGAAGGAGCCGAAGGAGTTCGAACGTGCGTTCGCCCGCGCGTGGTTCAAGCTGACCCACCGCGACATGGGCCCGCGCGCCCGCTACGTCGGGGCGAACGTGCCGGCCGAGGCGATGACCTGGCAGGACCCGGTGCCCGCGGTCGATCACGCGCTGGTCGACGCGAAGGACATCGCCACGTTGAAGCAGGCCATCCTCGATTCCGGGCTGACGGTGCCCGAGCTCGTTCGGACGGCGTGGGCCTCGGCGGCGTCGTTCCGCAGCACCGACATGCGCGGCGGCGCGAACGGCGCGCGCCTGCGCCTGGAGCCCCAGAAAGACTGGGCGGTCAACGACGCGGCGGAGGTGGCGAAGGTGGTGGGCGCGCTGGAGAAGATCCAGGCGGAGTTCAACGCGAAGTCCGGCAAGAAGCGGATCTCCCTGGCCGACCTGATCGTGCTCGGCGGCACGGCGGCGGTCGAGAAGGCCGCGCGCGACGGCGGCAACCCCGTGACCGTCCGCTTCACCCCGGGGCGCACCGACGCCACGCAGGACCAGACCGACGTCGCGTCCTTCGCGGCGCTCGAGCCGCTCTCCGACGGCTTCCGCAACTTCGCCGGCGCGACCGCCGACACCTACGGTCGCACGCCGTCGGAGCTGCTGGTCGACCGCGCCGACCTGCTCGACCTCACCGTCCCCGAGATGACCGTGCTCGTCGGCGGCCTTCGGTCGATGAACGCCAACGCCGACGGAGCGCCGCACGGCGTGTTCACCGACGCGCCCGGCACGCTCGGCAACGACTTCTTCGTCAACCTGCTCGACCTCTCGACGCAGTGGAAGAAGACGGACAACGGGGTGTTCGAGGGCACCGACCGCGCGAGCGGCAAGGCCCGCTGGACCGCCACCGAGGTCGACCTCGTGTTCGGCTCCAACGCCGAGCTTCGCGCCGTGGCCGAGGTGTACGCGTTCGACGGGGCCGAGGCGACGTTCGTGAAGGAGTTCGCCGAGGCCTGGGCGAAGGTGATGGAGCTCGACCGGTTCGACCTCCAGAACTGACGCGTCGCGCGCGGGCGGGGCGCGGCTGGCGCCCCGCCCGTGGTAGCCTCCGCCCGCCCCGGAGGCCCCAATGGTCGCGCTCGCCCTCGCCCTGAGCACGCACGCGCACGCGCACGGCCTGTGGGGTCACATCCACGTGACGGGTTGGGCCGTCGAGAACATGCCGGACGACGAGCTGCGGGCGTTCCTCCTCGAACCGGAGGTGTTCAACGCGCTGCTGTTCGGCGCGACGTTCACCGACACCGGCTACGCCATGGACGTGGAAGCGTCGCGGGCCTACGCGGAGCACACGCACTGGGAGCCGTTCATCCAGGACTACGTCGAGTGGATGCGGGTGAACGATCCGCCCCCCTGGACGACGACCGAGTCGAAGCAGCGCGTGGCGTTCCTGATGGGCTGCGCGTCGCACGGCCTGCAAGACGAGCTGTTCGACACCCTGTTCCTCTACCAGGTCAACCGACACGACGGGCGGGAGCAGGGCGAGGCGGACCCGGGCACCGATGGGTTCCTGGCGTTGGACGAGCACCTCCGCTTCATGCCGAAGGAGTGGATCCCGCTCGAGACCGTGCTCGAGCTCTACGCCGAGCTCCCGCAGACCATCACCGAGGACGTGATCGCCGACGCGGTGGGCCTCGTCACCGCCTTCTACATCAACGACACGATCGGCCCGGGCGTGGCCCGCAGCCTCGGCGAAACCTACGACGACATCATCCCGTGGACGCGCGAGCACTACCTCGACACGGAGATCCCTGGGAGCCTGCGCAGCGAGATCGTCCCGACGATGCGGTACCAGCAGGCCATCTGGGCGCGCCTTCACGAGGGGATCACCGCGGACGAAGCGGCCGTGTTCGCGTATCCAGAGTCGCCGCGCCGACTGCTGGCGGCGGACGCGACGAGCCCCGACAGTTGGGTGACGGTCGTGTTCGGCGTCGGCGTTCGTTACACCGACGACCTGCTGACGCTGGTCGACGCAAACGGCGCAGTGGTAGCGACGACCGCCGCCAACAGTCGGTGGGGCCCGGAGTACACACGCGTGGCGCGGCTCGCCCCCCTCGCCGACCTCACCCCAGGCGCCTGGTACACGGTGCGCGCGCGCACCGGCCTCGAGACGATCGACGGGCAGGCGAGCACACGCCGGTTCGAGCACACTTTTCAGGTGCCGTGCGAGCCTGACGCGACCGACGCCTGCGAGGACCTGGGCGACCTGACGGAGCCGTCGATCGACGGGGTCCCCGCGCCACCGGCCCCCGACGCCAGCGCCGACGCGGACGACAAATCGGACCCCGGCTGCGGGTGCGGCGCCACGTCGCAGGCGGGCTGGATCGCCCCCCTGGCGGCGTTGGGACTCGTTCGACGGCGCCGCCGCGTGTCTCGGTTCGTCAACCCCTCGTAAACCACGCGACGGAGACGATCCGGACCCGTGTCACCCGGGCATTGTAGGGATGGAGCGACACCCCTTCATGCTCGTCCTCGCCATCGCCTGCAACGCTCCTTCGGTCGACGACGCAGCGCCGGCGCTCACCCCCTCGCTCCAAGTCGACGCCGCCATCGGCAACGTGGCCACCATCCGGTGGACCACGGACAGCCCGGCCGACGCGCGCGTGGAGGTCGGCGTCGACACCACCTACGGCACCACCGTCGAGGGCACCACGTCCGTCGACGGGCGCACCCACGAGGTCGTGCTCGCCGGACTCGCCGCGGGCGAGCCGTGGCATTGGCGTGCGGTGTCGGACACCGCGGACGGCACGGCCACCTCCGCCGACGCCGTGTTCGAAAGTGAGGCGCCTCCGGTCGATCTGCCGCGCTTGAACACCGTGGGCGACGCGAACGACGGCTATGTCCTCGCCGCGATGATGAGCACGAACCCGTCGGTGATCCTCGCCGACCGGCGCGGCCGGCCCGTTTGGTGGTACGTGGCGTCCCCGGGGGCGATGATCACCCAGGCCCGCCTGAGCCGCGACGGGACCTCGGTGCTGATGCTCGAGCAGCCCGCGGCGATGGACAACGATCGGAGCTTCCTCGTCCGCACCGTGCTCCAGACCGGCGTGACGACGCGCCTCCAGATCCCCTTCGCCCACCACGACTTCGTGGAGCTGCCGTCCGGCGAGGTGGCCGTGCTCGTCGTCGAGAGCCGGGAGGTCGACGGCCACATCGTGGCGGGCGACGTCCTGCTCGAGGTGAGCCTCGACGTACAACGGCCGCCCGACCTCGTGTGGTCGACGTGGGACCACGTGCCGCTCGACACGATCGACCCGTCCCTCGAATTCTACCCGGACCTGGTCGATTGGACCCACGCCAACTCCGTCGCGTTCGACGGCGAGCGCTACTGGGTGAGCCTGCACAACCTCGGCGCGGTGCACGTGTTCGCGCCCAAGTCCCCGCCGCTGGTCATCGGCGGGCCGGACTCCGACGTGATGGTCACGGACGGGTTCGCGGGCCAACACGCCGTCTTGCCGACCGAGGGCGGGTTCTTCGTGTTCGACAATCGCGAGCCGTCTCGCGACGACGTGTACTCGCGCCTGGTGCGCTACGCCCTCGAAGGCGCGCCGGGGACGGCCACGCCGGTCTGGGAGTGGACGCCGGAGTCCGACCTCTACACGCCCACCTTCGGCAACGTCGCGCCCAAGGGAGACGGCACGTTCGCGGCCTGGGGCGGCGCGGGCCGCGCGTTCGAGCTCGACGCGGACGGCGCGGTCGTCTGGCAGGCCGATCTCGACGTCGGAACAGCGTTTGGGTACGTCCACCACGTACCCGCCGTGCTCGGCGCCACGGGAGCGCCGTGATCACCCTCCTGCTGGCATGCACCGCCTCGCCCGACGTCGACACGGGCGAAGTGGCCGGTCCGATCGCGCTGACCGACGCGGCCAACTACACCTACACGATCGACCTCGAGGTGTCCGAGGTGGAGCTGCTGGAGTACTCGAACGCCACGATCGACTGGAGCGAGGTCACGCGTGACCTCCGCGGGCGCACGATCGACCCGCGGGCCGACGTGCGCGCCGTGCAGCTCGTGTGGCTTCGCGACATCGCCCCGGACGAGCTCGGCGTGGCGCTCGCCACCGGGTCGATCGAGGCCGCGGACGTCGGCGCGTTCGCGGAGGGCGCCGTCACCCCCGGCCAGACCTCCGCCACCTTCGCGGACCTCGGCCTGCTCGGGCAGCCGTTCCCGTACACCGAATACTTCGGCGGCACCGAGGGTACGTGGATGGCGCGGCTCGCCGTGCACGAGGACGACAACGGCATGGTCCTGGTGGTGCGCCCGACCCCCACCGGCGCCGCGCGCTGCGCGCTCACGTCCGACAGCGCGTCGCTGGAGGTCGGGGTCGACCTCGCCTCCACCGAGCCCGTGCGCGTCCCCGACGGGGAGACGCGCGTCCGGTGGGACACGTTGACCCGCGACGGGCTCGGCGACGCCATCGACTCCCGTGACGTGCAGCGCCTGGAGATCGCCCGCTTCGACGAGTCGATCGAGGCGATCGAGGCCGCGCTGCTCGACTACGCGACGCTCGCCGAAGCCTCGTGGGCGGTCGACGCGTGGTCGGAGACCGAGGTGGACCTCGCGGCGGCGACGGACGCCGACGGCGGCGCGTTCCCGGGCTTCGACGCCGAGGGGACGTGGCTCGTCGCCCTCTGGTGCGACACCTGCCCACTCCCCGCGCCCCCGTTCCTGGGGCGCATCGCGCGGCCGTGAACGCCCCCGGCGACGTTCAGCGTCCCGCGGACGCCTCGCCGTCCATCTCGCCGTCGACGCGCACCCACGCGCTCTCGTAGCGGAGCTCGAGCTCCGTTCGCCTCCCGTCCGCGATGCCGGAGGCGTCCAGGTCGTAGGTCTCGTACGCGAGGTCGTAGCTGAAGGTCGCGCTCACCGCGCCGTCGTCGTCGACCTCGCCGACGAGCTCGCCCTCGACGTCGTCCCAATCGTCGTCGTCGAAGGCGCAGGTGCCGCTGCCGTGGAGGCTCCCGTCGGCCTCGACGACGAGGCTGAAGGCGCCCTCGCACCCGACGTCGTAGTCCTCGTCGTTCCACTCCCACATGAACCGCATCCACATCGGGCCGTCGTAGGCGACCGGGAGCGGCGGGTCGGTGTCGGTGTCGGTGTCGGTGTCGGTGTCGGTGTCGGTGTCGGACGCGGTGTCGGACGGTTGCTCTTCGGCCTCGGGCGCATCATCCAGGTAGAACGTCGCCGGCGTGCACGCGACCACGAGCGCCGCGAGCGCCCCGAGCCCGACGCGCGTCACAGCGCGCCCGCGGCGACGAGGCGCGCCACCTCGTCGCGGCGCAGGCCGTCCGGCCGCGCGAGATAGCGCTCGCCCGCCTCGATGGCCTCGACGCGGCGGCCAGCGGCGTACAACGCGCGGATGCGGGTGCTCTCGAGCTCGTCGAGCAACGGGGCCGGGCCGTCGCCGAAGGCGAGCCCGCGCTCGGCGGCGGCGAGGACCTCCGACGCCGGGGCCGCCGCATCTTCGAGCGCGCGCGCGCGCCCGAGCATGCCGCCGGCGGAACGAGGGAGGCACAGACGCGAGCCGCCGTCGGTCACCTCGGCGGTGTCCCGGTCGTCGCAGCGGACGATGACCCGTCCGTGACGCACCTTCACGGCGGTGCCGTACACATCGCGCGCTACGGTGAAGCCCGTACCCACGACCCGCACCTCCGCCTCGCGGGTGCGCACCGCCACGTCGAGCCCCGCGTCGGGCTCGACCTCGACCACCACCGACCCAGAATCGAGCTGGATCTCCGGGCGGCGCGTGGTGCCGCCCACGGTGCCGCGCCCGTCCATGCGCAGCGCGAGGCCCTTGGCGGGCCGGAGCACGCCCGACGCCTCGAGCTCGAGGCCGAGGGGCGACTCGGCGACCGCGGGCTGGGCTTCGGGCGGGCTTGCCGGGCGGACGAGCGGCACGACGAACCACGCGAGCGACGCGGCGAGCGCCCCGAACGCGGCCGCGGAGAACGCCACCGCGAGCGGACGCGCCGGGGCGGCGCGCCGGAGGCGGTTGCGCACGCGCGCGACGGACCCGACGTCCGGGCCGGGAATGCGGGAGAGCAGCGCGCGTGCGCGCGCGTTGTCGCGCGCCTCTTGTTCTTCGGTCATGCGTCCTCCTCCGGCTCCAAGCCCGCCGCTTGCGCGGCCGCCAGGAAGCGCGCGCGGCCGCGTCGCAGCCGACTCTTCACTGTTCCGTGGGGCAATCCCAGCATCTCCGCCGCCTCGCGGTCGGAGCGATCGTCGACGAGGCAGAGCACGAGCACCTCGCGCTCCCCGTCGGGGAGCGTGTCGAGGATGCGCTCGATCTCACGGCCGAGCACCGACACCGCCGCGAGCCGGGCGGGGCCGAGGCCCGGATCGGGGCGGTCGGGCACGCTCGCACCGGGCAACCAGCGCCGTACCCACGCGGTGCGGCGGTGGCGGGCGAGCACCCGCCGCGTGACGCCGAACAGCCACGCCGCGGCGCGCCCGGGCTCGATGCGATCCGCGCGGCGCAAGGCGACCATCATGACGTCGTGAGCGGCGTCTTCCGCATCGACCTTCGGCCCGCCGAGGTGGCGGCACCACCGCAGGACGACGGGCAACCAGGACGCGGCGAAGCGATCGGCTTCCGAGGAGGGGTCCATCGCGAGCGATCCGACTTCCATGTCCCCCCCTCAATGCCCGCTCGAGCAATCGTGGATCACGGTCGGAAGCGAATTCCCAATCGCGCGCGAAGGCTCCAGTCGCCGACGCGCGAGGGACCGTCCACCGCGGACACCACGTCGAGCGCGCGTGTGTCGACCTGGAGCCGCAGGGACGGCTCGACGTCGAACGGGCCCGCGGGAACCACCCGCCCGACCTCGCCACCGAAAGTGGGGACGACGGTCGACCCGAGCATCACGCCGTCGGCGCGCACGTCACGCCACGAGGCGCCGGCCAGGCCACCGAGGCCCCAGCCGCCGGCGTCGGCCCAGAGCCCGCCCACGAGGTCCACCGCCGACAGCCGGACGTCGGCGGTCCGCGCCCCGAGCAGGCGGGTCGGCGTCGTCACCGACACGGCGAGGCCGGGCGCCAACGGGCCGAGATCGACGCGCGCGCCCACCTCGAAGGCGGCGCCGACGCTGTGGTCCGGGCGCGCTTCCACCGACGCCGACGCGACCAGGATCAGCCCACGGCGATCCGGCGGCTCGGGCGGAGCCGGCTCGAGCGTGGGGGGGGGCGGCGGGGGCTCCGGGGTCGGAGCGGGCGCGGGCGGCGGTGCGGGGGCCGGCGCCGGGGCCGGCCGAACGGTGCGCGCCGCGGACGTCGGCGGCGCGGTGACCCGTGGCGACGGCTCGACCTCCACCGCGCGGAGCAGGCTCGACGCGAGCCACAGGGCATCTTCGCGCTGCCCGGCCGTGCGCGGCGGCGGGATCGTCGCCTCGCGAACCCGCCCGTCTTCGGCGTGCACGCGCAGGGTCCACACCGACGCGCCCGCCACGAGCTCCGCTCCGCGGCCCGCTTCTCCGTCGAAGGCGAAGCCGGTCAGCGCGGCCACCTCGACCCAATCCGCCGGCGCTTCGGACGGAGGGAGCACGAGCTTCGGCGCAGCGAGGGCGGCGGTCAGGACCGGCAGGAACAGCACGCCGCGCCAGTATGTCCAAGTGTGGGCGACCCCGCCCACGCTCGACACGAAAAGGTGTATCCGCGCGCGCTACCGGGTCGTTTCGGAGCCCTCGGCCGCGCACACCATCCCCGCGTCCACGCGCAGGCCCGAGGTCCACGACGCCGACACGGTGCGCGCGACCAGGGTGCCCGACAAGTAGGCGCTGTCGAAGCGCGCGTCGCCGTCCACCCACACCCGCCCGTCGATCTGTGCGGCGGTGGACGCCGACAACCCGCCGAGCGCGTACACACGCAACGCCCCCGGGTCGCCGTCGGGGTTGAGGCGGCTCGACCACTCGACGGTGAGCGTGCCGCCCACGTAGAGGTCCAGCTCCACCCCGGGGTCGAGCGTCAGCGACCCGTTGTTGAACACCGCGTCGCCCGCGACCCAGAGCGTCATCGAGCGGTCGACGTGGAGCGTGCTCGAGGTACGCACGGACAGCGCGTCGAGGTGCCGGTCTTCTGACAAGACGACCTCGTCGCCCCACTCGATCTCCGTCGTCCCGGTCGACTCCGGCATGCCGCTCGGCGCGCTCGGCCACGTGACGTCGACGGCGGCGCCGAGCTCGCGCACGGCGCCGAGCACGCCCCGACGCGCGTCGCACACGACGAGGTCCGGGTACCCGCCCGGCCCGACCCACACGTCGCCACGCACGGTTCCCCCATCGACCCGAATCGCGCACTCTTCCGCGCTGTTCGTCGCGATGCGCGTGTCCTTCGCCGCGTTCCGGTGCTCGCCGGCGCCCGCCCCGTAGCGCCCGTCTCGGGAGTCCCACCCGTCCACGCTCGACGAGGTCTCGAGCACGAGCGCCGACGCGGCGAACAACCCCCAGTCCTGGCAGTCCTCACGGTCGGGCCGGGGGGCGGTGTCGGTGTCGGTGTCGGTGTCGGTGTCGGTGTCGGTGTCGGCGTCGGTGTCGGTGTCGGCGTCGGTGTCGGTGTCGGTGTCGGTGTCCGCGGCGGAGTCCCCGGGCCCGACGCCGGTGTCGGCGAGCTTCACGGAGCCGGTCTGACAAGCGAGGAGGAAGATCAGCATCCGCCGATGCTACACGAGGTCGACGCGGCCGTCCTCCCCCGAGCGGCGTGTCACTTTTTCGGCACCACGATCGCCATGATCGTCGCGACGAGCAGCCCGGAGAGGCCCGGCCAGTACCCCGTGAGGGCCACGCCGAGGGACGTGAGGATCGCCACAGCGCCCACGGCCGCCGCGCCGCCGAGCCCGGCGCGGATCCGCGCGAGCAGGCCGGCCGCGTACACGAACATCGCGACCCCGACGTCGACGAGCTCGTGGGCCTGCTTCGGGCGCCGCGCGTCGCGCCAGGTCTCGACGAGCTCGCCGTGGGCGACGGCCCCGGGCTGGCGTCCGAAGCGGGTCAGCTCACGGTCGGCCTTGCACGCGCCGACGAACACGATGCGCCCCTTCGCGGTCGACCACGTCGCGGTGTCCGTCCAGTGGATGAACGGGACCTCGTACGGCATGAACGGCATGAGATGACCGTCGGCGTACGCCAGGAAGTCCCCGATCCGCGCCGAACCGCCGGCCTGCGGGGTCGCTTCGGTGCCGAGGTGGGCGGCGAGGGCCGCCGCGGCGAGAGGCACCCCCGTGTCCGAGGCGACGACCGCCCCGAGCACCATCGGCAGGAACCACGTCGACTCCATCTCGCGAAGCCCGCTCGGCTCGGCGAACGCCGACGCTCCCGCGCTGCGCGCGAACAGGGTCTTGCCGGTGGCGGCGGCGTCACGCAGGGCGGCGTCGCTCGCGTGGGGCGCCGAGAGATCGAGGTCGATCGCCACGACGGTCGCGCCGGCCTCGTGCATCGCACGCACGCGCGCCGGCAGGTCGCCTCGGAACCCGTCGATCTCCGCCGGGGACTCCGCGGGGATGCAGAGCGTCGACGTGGCCTCGCCCTTGCCGGTGTCGAAGTGGCGCACCCACTTGCCACGAATCAGCATGTCGACGGGGTTGCGCCACGCGAGCGCGGCCACGAGCACGACGGGGATGACCAGCAGGTTGCGCATGGGTACCTCGGGCGCGGAGGCTACCAGAGCCCGCCCGCGGGCACTACTGCCGCGCGCGCAGGGCCGCGCGCGCCCCGTCGACCCCCACACGTACGAGCCCCACCGCGTAGAGCGCGGCGAGCACGGCGCCGGCGGCGGCCGCGATGGGCCCAGGCGCCTCGAAAGAGGCGGGGAGCGCGTCCAGCGCCTCGTCCGGGACGAACCGGAACACGACGATGCCCACGGCGACCCCGAGGAAGATCCGCAGTGACCGCGAGACCGTGCCGACGCCCGGCACGAGGCCGGCCACCACGAGCGCGGCGCCGGCGCCGGCGGACGCGCCCTTGTCGACCAGGGTGATCGCAACGGGCAAGGCCGCGATCGGCGGCAACCACACGAGGCCCCCGACGAGCGCGACCACCGCCACGCCCACCCAGCCGGGACCCGCGAGGATCGATGGGGGAAGCACGCTTTGCAGGAGCCCGGCGAGCCCGAGGCCGGTGAGCGCGCCCAAGGCGGCCCGCGCGTGCGGATCGTGCGTGGGCGCGGCGCCGCCGCGGCCGACCGCCAGCCACACCCCCGCGGCGACGAGCGCCCCCACCGCCGCGGGCAACGGTCCCACCAGCGCCACCGCCACGAGGAAGGCGGGCGCGGCGCGGCCGATGACCCCCGACGGGCCCGCGGCGCCCGGTGGCGCGACACGCGCGGCCGCCGCCATCCCGAGGTGGCCGGCGAGGAGCCACGGCGCGACGTGGAGGAACGTGCCGAGGAACACCGCGCTCGCCCCGAGGTGCGCGACCCCCTGGGGCTCGATGGACGACACGGCCCCCGCGAGCGCGAGGCCGACGAGCGCCCCGACGCCGGTGGCGGGCGCGGGCGCGCCGCGACCGACGTGCCCGACGACGTGCAGGAGCGCCCCCGCCACGACGGCCTGCACGAACGCGATCCCCTCCGCCGGCACGAACGTCCGGAGCGGCACCGCCGCCAGCCAGCCGGCCGCCGTGGCGACCACACACGCGAGAAGCAGGGCGACCGACGCCCGCACCGATGCACGCCGACGGGACACGCGCCAGGTGGTGAGCCCGACGGGCAGCGAGTGCAGCGCCACCGCCCACGCCAGGGGGGCGCCGTGGCCGTCCGGCAGGGCGAGCGCGACGCCGTCGGTGACACAATGGACGAGCAGGGCCACCACCGCGAGCGGGCCCGACGCCGACGACGGGCCGCCGTCGTCGTGCCAGCGTTCGCCGAGGTTGGCGATCAGGAGGCCACCCAACATCCCGACCGCCGCGGGCCAACCGACGACGTGCACGGCCTCGGGCAGGACGTGCAGCAGCAAAAGCCCAGGCACGAAGACGATCAACACGCCGTCGGCGAAGCCCTCCGCCGCGGCGCGCCCGCGCAGCGCGGCGTCGATCGCCGGCGCCACCGCGAGGGCGCCGAGCGTGAGGAGGAGCACGGTCACGAGGCGCGCCCGCTACGCCGAACGCCGCGACGGCGCAACTGCACCCGTCAATCCTGGCCGCGCTCCCGCGACAGCGCGGCCGTTCGTTCGAGCTCTTCGGCGACCCGGCCGAGCGCCGCCCGGAAGGCCGACGCTTCGTCCTCGCTCATCCGCGCGAGCGCCGCGCGGAGCGCAGACTCCACCGTGCCGTCGGAGGTGGAGTCGACCGCGCGCCCGGCGTCGGAGAGGGTCAGGCGCACGCGGCGGAGGTCGGCTTCATCGGCGAGGCGCACCACGAGGCCCTGCTCGACGAGGCGCTTGAGCGTGGCGGTGAGGGTGCTCGGGTGGTCGTGGAGGCGCCGCGCGAGGGTGCCCGCGGTCAGCCCCGGATCCCGCCCGATGAGGCGGATGACGAAGCGCTGCGGCGCGGTGACGCCGAACCGCGACAACATCGAGCGTGACACCGCTTGAAGACCGTGATCGAGGGCCCAGAGGCGCTCGAGCGTGGCCAGGGTCTCGATCTCGGGGACGCCGCGCTCGGGCTCGTTCATCGCCACGGACTATCGCAGGGGCCTTGCCGCGGACACCCGGCCCTGCATAGGCCGCGCTCCCCACGGGCGGTCCATGCGAAAGCTCCTCCTCGGAATCGGCGCCGTCGCCCTCCTCGCCATCGGCGGCTTCGCCGGCGTGGTCGCCGTCCGGCCCTCTACCCTCGCGACCGAGCGGTCGGTCACGGTGGCGGCGAAGCCGTCGGACGTGTACCCCTACGCCAACGACTTCGACGGCTGGATGAAGTGGAACCCCTGGAAGGACCTCGATCCCGACCAGAAGGTGACCTTCTCCGAGCCGCGGTCCGGCGTGGGCGCCTGGTACGAGTGGCAGGGCAACGACACGGTCGGGCGCGGCAAGATGACCATCCGTGAGACGACGCCCGACAGCCGCGTCGTGTGGGACCTCGCCTTCATCGAGCCCTTCGCGTCGAACGCCACCGTGACGATGCTCATCACCGCCGAAGGCGACGGGTCGCGCGTCACGTGGGCGTTCACGTCGGAGCAGGACTTCGCGGGCCGGGCCTTCGGGCTGCTCTTCGACATGGAGTCGATGCTCGGCAAGGACTTCGAGAAGGGGCTCGCGCGCCTGGCGCCGATGGTCGAGGCCGACGCGGAGGTGCGCCGGAGGGTGGAGGCGGAGGCCGCGGAGGTCGCGGCGTCCGCGGCGGCCGAAGCGCCGCTCGCCGCCGAGGTCCCCGCGGTGGACGGGCATGCGGTGGGCGAGCACGCGCCGCACGGCCACTGACCGGCGTCAGCGCTCGCGCGTGAACTCCGCCGCCCCCGGGGGGCGGTCCAGGCCGGCGGCGAGGGACGCCGCGCCCGCGGCGTAGGCGACGGGGTCGAGCGCGCCCACCGCGCCCACGGCCACGGGCGACGCCGTGTACAGCCCCGCGCCGTAGGCGAGACCGGCGCGGGTCGTCGCGTCGTCCACGCCCTCGAGCGCGCGCGCCACACACGTCGCCGCCCGCGGCCCTCGCCCACACCCCTCGACGACGGCGCGCGCCGCGGCGATCGCGCACGCGCGACAGGTCGCGGCGCCGCACGGAACCGAACGATCCAAGTCGAACCTGCTCGGATCCCCCGTGGTGTCGGGAGCGCACGCGGCGGCGAGCGCCGCGTCGCGCGTCAGCGCCTGGCTCGCGCCGCGCGGCCCACCCCCGGAACGCGGCCCCGGCCCGCCGCCGGGC
>CAMAXZ010000002.1 GCA_945862325.1 Klebsiella pneumoniae | reverse complement strand
GCCGCCGCCCGACGCGCCGCCCGCGCCGCCGCGCCCGCCGCCGTAGTTGCCGCCGCCGTACCCGCCGCCGCCGCCCTCGTCGCCGCCGCCGCCCTCGCGACCGCCACCACCGAGGAACCGGACGTTCTCCGCCACGATCTCCGTCGTGTAGCGATCCTGCCCGCTCTTGTCCTGCCACTTCCGGGTCTGGAGGCGGCCCTCGATGAAGAGCTGCTTGCCCTTGCGGCAGTACTGATTGACCGTCTCGGCCTGGCGGCCCCACACCACCACCGAGTGCCACTCGGTGCGGTCGACCATGTTGCCCTCTTTGTCCTTGTACTTGTCGGTCGTGGCCAGGCGGAGGGAGCACACGGACTGGCCGCCCTGCGTGGAGCGGAGCTCCGGGTCCTGTCCGAGGTTGCCGATGAGGATGACCTTGTTGACCATGAGTGCCTCGCGGAAGCCGGAACGTAGCATACGGGCCCGCCAGAAATTGTCCGCCGGCGCGCGGCGCCGCGAGCTTAGGCTCCGGCGGATGTCCCCCACGCGCGCGGGCCCCGTCCCCTCGTGGCTGCCGCCGGTCTGCCTCGCGATCGTGCTGTACGGCCCGGCCGCGGCGCGCGCCGGGTGGCTGCTCGACGACGCCCGCGCGCTCGCGACACACGCGAACCACGGGGCCCCCTGGGGCGAGTGGACGCACCCGACGTACGCGTGGTCCGCCGGCGACGGCGGGCATTTGTGGCGCCCGATCCCGGCCTTCCTCCAGCACCTCCTCGCGATGGCGTTCGGACGGTCCCCCGAGGTGTTCCGCTTCGCCAACCTGGGCCTGCACCTTGGGGTCATCGCGCTCGCCGCCGTGGCGGCGCGCGCGTGGGGGGCGTCGCCGCCTGCGTCGCTCATCGTCGGACTCGTGGTCGCGGCGCACCCGTCAGTTCCCGAGGTCGTTGGTTGGAGCTCGGACATCTTCGACATCGCGCTCGCCCTGGTGCTCGTGGGCACCCTCGCGGCGCTCCGGAGCGCCGCGTCGCGCCCGCCGTTGCTCGCCGGCGGCGTCGCCCTGATCGGGGCGCTGGTGGCGTGCCTGTGCAAAGAGAGCGCCCTGCTCGTCGCGCCGGCCTTGGCGGCCGCCGCGGTCGCCGCGCGACCCGCCGGCGGCGCGGTCGCCGGCCTCGCCGCGGGGGTCGGCGCCACGATCGCCGCCGGCCTCTGGTACACGGCGCACGCCGCCGTCACGGGAGAGCCCTACGCGGGTACGTCCGGCACTCCCCTCGTACACGTCGCGCTCGCGGGGCTCGACGCGGTCGGCAGCGTGCCAACTCTCCCGCCGCGCGCGACGGCGATGCACCTCTTCGACCCCGCGGCCCTCGCCGCGGCGCCGGCGGGGGTCGTCACGGCCATCGCGGCGGTCGCGGTCGCCTGGGGGCTCCGCGGGGATCGTCCTCGGTTGTCGACCTGGGTCGCCGCGTGTGTGGGCGCCGCCGTGCTGCTCGCGCCGGCGGCGGTGGGCGTCCCGTTCATCGGCGTACAAGCCAGTCGATACGTCTATGTACCGATGATCTGGCTCGCGACGCTCGGCGCGGCGCCGCTCGAGCACCTGGCGCAGGGGGCCCCCCGACGCCTCGTCGCCCTGTTCGTGGTGGCGGTGTTCGTCGCGTGGGCGCCGCGGAGCGCGTCGCGCATCTGGGAGTACGCCGACGACGCGACGCACTTCGCGGCGGAGCTCCGGGTCGAGCCCACGAACCCCTACGCGCGGGCACGGCTCGCCCGCGTCGCGTGGTCTCGCGCCGACACCGCCGCGCAGCGCCGCGTCGCCGCCGACGCGTGGGCCCTCGCCATCGAGGATCTTCCGCCCTCGTTGCGGGTCCCCGACGCGAACGTCGAGCGCTGGGACGCGGCGCAGGCGGCCTTCCTGTCCGGCAGCCCTGCCGTCGCCCTCCGGCTCGCGCGCGCGGTGCGGCGCGACGCGGCGCCGCCCCAGCTCGACTGCCTGATCGCCGACAGCCTGGACGCGCTCGGCCGGCACGAGGAGGCGACGACCGCGGGCGCCGCTTGCGGACCCCTCAGCGGTTCGCCGCGCGATCCGTGACGAACACCCGGCTGTGCGCGAAGCCCGACAGCTCGCGGTAGCGCGCGAACGACGGGTGCGCGGCGAGCCCGGGCACGAGGTGCCCGTCGACGATGACGTCGGGCCGGATGACGTCGAGCGTGTAGGCCGGGTCCGACTTCTCGTGCCCGGCGACGCCCTCGCCGAAGTTCGCGACCTCTACCGCGGCGATGTGGAGATCGTTCAGCCCGAGCATGTCGTGCGCGTAGAGCCCCGAGTAGTAGGGGATCTGGCCGGCGGCGTAGACCGCCACGCGGGTGCCCGGGGGCGCCTCGCGGAGCCAGAGCCCGATTCGGACGCGTTCGGCGTCGTACGCCGCGTAGCCCCGAAAGAACCGCTCCTCGCCCAGCGGGCCGGTGACCCACGCCGCGTACGCGAGCCACGCCGCAGCGGCCGCCCCGGCGACGGCGCGCACCATGGGGGCCGCCAGGGCGGGCGCGAGGGCCACGAGCTCGGCCGCGGCCCCGACGAGGACCACCGCCCCGAGAGGGAGGATCGGCGCGAAGAGCCGACCCACCGCCCAATCGCCGCCGACGCCCACCACGAGGGCGATCTGGAAGGCCACCAGGAGCGCTCCGGTGACGAGCGCCGGGGCGCGCGGCCCGAGCCCGAGCAGGCCCAGGGGTGCGCACAGCAGCAGGTAGGGCGAAGCGAAGCGGTCGTGCACGTAGCCGACGCCGCGCAGCACCGAAGCGAGGCTCGCGCCCACCTTGGCCCGCACCGACGTCGGGGAGAGCCAGGGCCCGAAGTACGACAACCTCCACGCTTCGTACGCCACGATCGGCGCGGCGAGCACGACGAGGAAGCGCCACACCCGGGGATCGCCGAGCGCGACGCCGAGCGCGCGCGCCCGCGCGACGTGCGCCGCCGCGACCAACGACGCGACCCAGAGGCCCTCCGGCCGCGTGGCCACGAGGGCCGCGAACACGAGCCCGGACCACGGTCGCAGCGCCCCGTCTCGGGCTTCTTCCTCGTACCTCCACCACCCGACGAGCAACAGGAGCGCGTGCAGGCTCGTCTCGAGGCCGGCGACGGACCACGCCGCGAAGTAGCCGCTCGTCGCAGGCACGAGCGCCACGAAGCCGAGCGCCCACACGGAGCGGACTCCGAAGAGCCGCGAGGCCGCGACCACCGCGGCGACGACCGCGAGCAGGGCCAGACCGACCCCGACCGACTGCGCGACCGCCACCACGTCCCACCCGAGGGCGCGAAGCGGCGCGAGGAGGAGGATCCAACCGAGGTTCGAGTAGCCCTCGACGCGCTCGCCCGGGTTCCACACGAGGCCCTGGCCGGCGAGGAGGTGATCGAGGTAGCGGAAGGAGATGTAGGCGTCGTCGACTGCGTTACCGAGGAACAACGCCCTGTAGTGCAGCGCCAGCCGCACGAGGAGTGCCATCGCCAGCGCGACGACGCCCACGCGCAGCAGCCCCTCGGTACGTACGTTCACCCGAGCCCTCGCCCGGCGCCTATCCCGGGCCCGCTACAGGTCGCCGGTGGCCTTGAGCATGCTGAGGTTGGCGAGGTCCAGGTTCATGGTCTCCGCCGTGACGGTCAGCCGCGCGGCGTCGCGACCCACACGCGCCTGCTCGAGGTCGAGGTAGGCAGAAGCGCCCGCCTCGTAGCTGATCTCCGCGAGGCGGAGGTTCTCTTCGGCGAGGCCGAGCTCCTCGCGCGCCGCGGCGAGCGCGAGCTGCGCGCGCTCCCGCTCCTCCCAGGCCGAGCGCACCTCGGTCGCCACGTCCTCCCGCGCCTTCTCTACCGAGGCCGTCGCCTGTCGGAGCACGCTCGCGGTGCGCTCCTGCTCGGCGATGCGGAACCCGCCGTCCCAAGGCGTCCAGCTCGCGGTGAACACCAACATCCAGTTCGAGTTCGCGCCGGAGAAGCCTGCGTTTTCGGACCACGCCTGCGTGAAGCGCCCGTCGAGCGACGGCACCCAGCCGAGGTCCGTCGCGAGGCGCGTCTGGCGCGCCGCGCGCAGCTGCTCCTCCGCCGCCCGCAGGTCCGGACGACGGTCCGTCGCCCGACCCACCGCCGACGCCGTGTCGTCGACCGGCAGGCTCCGCGGCCCGTCGGGGAGGTCGAGGGCGCCGACGTCGGACACCCCGACCAGCGCCGCGAACGCTTCTTCTGCCTGTGTGCGGCGGGCGACCGCCGCCGCGAGGTCCCGCTGCGCCCGCGCGACGCCGATGGCCGCCTGGAGCTCGGTCTGGCGCGTGGCGCTGCCCGCCGCCACCAACGCCTTCGCCGTCACGAGGTACCGCTTCGCGACGTCGAGCGCGTCGGTCGAGACCCGCTCCCCCTCACGCGCGACGGCCACGCCCCAGAACGCGCGCGCCACCCCGAGGCGGAGCTGCGCCCGCCCTGCCTCCTCCTGCGCCTGACCCGCCCGCGCGAGCGCCTGCGCGCCGTACAAGCCGGGGATCGCCTTCGCCGAGAACAGGGGCTGGACGATGGTGACGTTCGCGTCGAAGTAGTCCTTCTCCTGGATGATCGTCGGATCGCCGAAGTCCACCGGCTCTCCGGTGAACCCCTCGATCAGGTCGAGCACCTCGGGTGGGAAGCTCTGCGAGAAGTCGAGCGCGATCTCCCGCTCGTTGACGTTGAAGTTCCCGCTGACGGACACCTTCGGCGACACGGTGGCCCACGCCATCGTCCGGTACAGCTCCGCCTGGCGGCGCTGCTCGGTGAGCAGCGTCGTCTCCTGGCCGTCGGCCTCGACCCGCGCCCAGGCATCCTCGAGCGTCATCGCCGACGCGAGGCCGATCATCGCGAGAAGCATCACGCCCCCTCCGCGTCACGAATGGTGATGATGTCGGCCGACTTCACGAGGCCGAAACGGTGCAACCACCGCCAGACGAACGCCACGAGGTCGTCCATGATCGAGTAGAGGACCGGGGTCGCGAGCAGGGTCAACAGGAGCGACAGGGTCTGCCCACCGACGACGACGCCCGACGTCGCCTTGTTGAAGCCCGAGCCGACGCCGGTGCTCAGCGCCAGCGGGATCATGCCGGCGACGAACGCGACCGTGGTCATGAGGATCGGCCGGAGCCGATCCCGATTGGCCCTCAGGATGGCTTTCGTCCGGTCCATGCCGTGCTCGCGCAGCTGGATGGTGTGGTCCACCTGGAGGATCGCGTTCTTCTTGACGATGCCGAACAGCACGAAGATGCCCAGGGAGCTGAACATGTCGAGCGCCTGGCCCGTCAGGACGATGCTCAGCACGGCGAACGGCAGCGTGAGCGGCAGCGACACCAGGATGGTGAAGGGGTGGATCCAGCTCTCGAACTGCGCGGCGAGGATGAGGTACATGAAGACGAACGCGAGCGCGAAGCCCAGCAGCACGCTCGCGCCGGTCTCGGCCATGAGCTTCGTCTGGCCGTTCGGCTGAACCTGGTACTCCGGCGGCATCTGGATCTCGTTCTCCAGGATGTTCGTCAGGGCGTCGCCGATGACGTTGTCGCCCACGCCCGGCGCGGCGTTCGCGACGACCGTGACCACGCGCTGACGCTGGAGCCGGTTGATGACCGACGGACCAGACCCCTCGACGAAGGTCACGAGGTCGCCGAGCGCGACGGTGCCGCCCGTCGCCTTCGGGACAGGGATGAGCGCCAGGGAGGCCGGATCCGCCCGGAACTTCGCGTCCGCGCGGATGCGCACCTCGTACTGCTCGCCCAGCTCCTCGTAGGTGCTGATCTTGTCGCCGCCGACCACGAGCCGCAGGGTCGCGGCGATGTCGCCGACGCTGACCCCGAGCTGCGCGGCGCGCTCGCGATCGAGCTTCACGCCGATCTCCGGCTTGCCGATCACCAACGAGGTGTCGACGTCGACGGCGCCCGGCACCTTCTTGAGGCGCTCCATGGCTTCGCCCGCGAACTTCTCGAGCTGGGCGATGTCCGGGCCGAGGATGTTGTACTGCACGCGTGCCGTGGACTGCCCGGCCCCGCCGAACGCGGCGACGTCGTTGACCGACAGGCGCAACAACGGGTCTGCCTGGGCGAGGATCTCGTTTCGCACGAGGTCCTTGATGTCCTCCTGGGTGCGCGCGCGGACCTTCGGGTCCGACAGGCGCACGAACACCTTGCCGACGTTGTCGTTGCCCTGGTCGTCGTCGCCGATGGTGACGAGCGTCCCCACCACCTCGGGGTAGGCCTGCCGGATGGCGCGGGCCACGCGCTCGGCCTGGACCTGCGTGGCGGCGAGGCTCTGCCCCTCGGGCGTGCGGACCGTCACCTCGAACTGCCCCTGATCGTCGACGGGCAAGAAGCCCTTCTTGGCGACGGTGACGAGGAACGGGAGCGACGCGAGCGTCAACAGGGACGCGACGACCACCACCCAACGATGCCGGAGGCACCACGCCAGCATCGCGAGGTACACCCACTCGATCGGCTTGTAGAAGAGGTCGACCAGGCGCTCCAGCCAGCCCTTCGGCGCGTTCGGATCGTGCTCCCGCAGCCATTGAGACGCGAGCATGGGCGTCAGCGTGAAGCTGACGAACAACGACACGAGGATGGCGACCGACATCGTGACGCCGAAGCCGCTGAGGAACCGACCGGGGATGCCGGCCATGAACGCGACGGGGGCGAACACCGCCACGAGCGACAGCGTCGTGGCGAGGACCGCGAGCCCGACCTCCTTGGTCCCCTCGATCGCCGCCTGCATCGGCGGCATGTGCTTCTCTTCGACGAACCGGAAGATGTTCTCGAGGATGACGATCGCGTCGTCGATGACGATGCCGACGCACAGGGCGAGGGCGAGCAGGGTGATCGTGTTGAGCGTGTACCCGAGGTACGCCATGACCGCGAAGGTGCCGAGCACCGACGTCGGGATCGCGACGGCGGCGATGAACGTCGAGCGGAAATTGCCGAGGAACAACAGGACGACGAAGGCCGCGAAGATCGAGCCTTCCCAAAGGTGGGACTGCACCGCCTCCGTGCCCGTGCGGACCGACCCGGACTCGTCGCGGATGACCTCGACCGAGAAGCCAGGGGGAAGCGTGCCTTGGAGCTCGGCGACCCGCTCGAGCACGGAGTCCGCGACCTCGACGGTGTTGGAGCCGGTCTGCTTGCGGATCGCGAGGACGACCGCGGGCGTGCCGTTCCACGAGGCGATGCTCTCGGGCTCCGACGCGCCGTCTTCGACGCGCGCGACGTCGCTGACACGGACGATGCGCTCGCCCATGACGCGCACGGGCAAGGTGGAAACCGCTTCGGCGGAGGTCACGCGCCCGTAGACCCGGAGCGTGAGCTGGTCGCGGCCGGTGTCGACGCGCCCGCCGGGCACCGTGATGTTCTGGATGCCGACCGCGCGGGCGACCTCGCCCGCGGTCATGTCGAACGCACGAAGCTTGACCGGGTCGATCCAGACGTGAATCGTGCGCTTCTGACCGCCGAGCACGCGCACCTGACCGACGCCGGGGAGGACCTCCAAGGCCTCCTTGAGCCGGGTGTCGGCGAGCTCGGTGATGTCGCGGGGGTCCTTCCCCTCGCCGCGCACCGCCGCGAAGATGATCGGGGCCGCGTCGGGGTCGATCTTCGACACGATCGGCTGCTGGATGTCCTCCGGCAGGTCCTGGAGGATCCGGTCCACGCGGTCTCGGACGTCCTGGGCGGCGATGTCGACGTCACGCTCGAGCTTGAACTGAACGACGACGATCGAGACGCCCTCGGCCGAGATCGACCGAAGCTCCTCGATGTTTCCGATGGTGTTGACCGCGGCCTCGATCTTGTCGGTGACCTCGGTCTCGATGTCCTGCGGCGCGGCGCCGGGCTGCACGGTGGTGATCGTGACGACGGGGAACTCGACCTTCGGGAAGCGATCGACGCCGAGGCGGGAGTACCCGGCGAGGCCGACGACGACGATGAGGAGCGAGAGCACCGTGGCGAAGACGGGGCGTCGAACGCAGACTTCAGCGAGCCACTGCATGGGCTACTCCGTCACTCGGGAGCCGTCCTTCAGCGGTGGGCGGGGGTCGACGATGACGACATCCCCCTCCACCACGTCGGACAGGATGGCCACCTTTCCGTCGCGCTCGGCGCCGACGCGCACCACCTTCTCGACCGCGAACCCGTCCTTCACGAAGTAGAGGCGGTTGATGGCGCCTTCGCGCACCAGCGCGCCGGTGGGCACCAGCACCCCGGGGCGGTCGGCCACCTGGAGGTCGACGCGCGCGAACATCCCGGGCCGCAGCACCTCGTGCTCCTCCGCGAGGACGGCCTCCACGATGAGGTCGCGGGTCATCTCGCGGATCGCGCCCGACACGTAGCGGACCTCCCCTTGGAAGCTCTGGTCCGGCGTCGCCGTCGGGGTGACCGTCACCAGGCCGCCCACACGCACGCCCGAGCTCTGGGACTCGGGCACGCTCACCCGGACGCGGAGGGGGCCCGACGCGTAGATCGACCCGATCGGGTTGGCGGCGCCCACGAACTGGCCGACCTCCACCATCCGCTCGCCGACGACCCCGTCGAAGGGCGCGCGGATCTTCGTACGATCGAGGTTCGAGGCGGCGACGTCAGCGGAGGCCGAAGCGGCCTCGAGGGCCTTCGCCTGCGCCTCGCATCCGGCGCGCACCCGCTCCCACTGCGCGGCCGCGATGACGCCCTGGTCAAACAGCGACTTTGAACGCTTACAATCGCTGTCGGCGACCTCGAGCTGGGCGCGTTGGGCCGCGGCCTGCGCCGCGCTCGCCGTGGCGCTGAGCGCGCTGATCCGCGTGTCCACCACCGCGAGCACCTCGCCGCGCCGCACGCGTTGCCCACGTTCGAAGCGGGTCTCGACGACCACGCCGTTCGTGTCCGCCGCGATCTGCGCCTGCTGGTCGGCGATCAGCGTGCCCACCATCGGGATGGTGACCGGGGTGGTCCCCGCCTCGGCGCGGGCCGTCGACACCGCCACGGGAGGACCTTCCTCGACGCGCGCGGAGGACAGCGCGTCGCCTTCGGGCCCGTGCCCGCAGGCGAGGACGGAGAGGATGGAGAGCGAGGCGACCAACGCCAGGGGGAGGGGAACACGCATGGGCGGCCGCTTAGCCCGGCCTGCGCGACGATCCAACCAACTGGTTGGATGCCTTCGTCCGTTTCGGTGACCCTCGCCACCGGCCAACCATCCGGTTGGATGATCGTCACGCGACCGCCACCGCGTGCGGTATACCTGCCGGGATGACCGTGCCTGTTGACTCCGACGCGCCTCGGGACTCGAACCGTGAGCGCATCCTCGAAGCCGCGACCGACGAGTTCGCCGAACACGGCGTGGCAGGGGCCCGCGTGGACGGCATCGCTCGCGCCGCGGGATGCAACAAGCAGCTGATCTACCACTACTTCCGCGACAAGAACGGCCTGTACGACGCCGTCATGCAGTCGGCGCTCAAGGCGCGACCGCCGCTCGACGTGCGCACGACCGAGGACCTCGCGCTCAACGTCGGGCGCATCCTCGCCCACGCACAGTGCCAACGGCGCTGGTTGCGCCTTCTGATGTGGGAGTCGCTCGACGTCGGGGAGGGCGCGGTCCACGCGGAGGCCGTACGCGTCGCGAGCTCACGCCACATCGCCGAAGAGTTCGCACGGTTGCAGGAGTCGGACGTGGTCGACAAGCGCCTCGAGCCGCGCTTCCTCGCGCTCGCCTTCATCGCGCTGTGCATCTTCCCGTTCGTGCTCCCGCAGATGGCGCGGATGTTGACGGGCGAGGCGCCGAGCTCCGCGGGGTTCCAAGAGCGCTACGCGCGCGTCGTGAGCGAGATCGTGCGGCGCCTCGCCCCCGGGCGTTGAGTCAGGCGTCCCGGCGCGCGCCCCGCTCCACCCAGAACGCGACGAGCCAGGCGAGCGCGGCGCTCGCGTTGAAGAGGCTGAGCGACTCGGCCACGGCGGAAGGCACCAGCGCGCAGTACACGGCCGAGATCACGGCCGGAGGGATCAGCACGGCCGTCACGGGGGCCATGGTCATCGCCATCACCGCGAACATCAGCGAGATCGCGAGGTAGGCGCTCCACGCGAGGTGGTCCACCCGCACGTCGCTGATGTAGCCGAGGGCGCCCTCGACGGTGTTGTAGACGCAGAACGCGACCAGCGCGTAGAGCACCTGGCGGTTGAAGCGGTTCGCCATCAGGGTGTGCCGGAAGTACCGGAAGGTGGCGAGCAACGACACCAGGAGGACCAGGCCGAACGCGAGGATGCCCTCGTGCGTGATCGCGACACCGATGCGGGCGAGGCCCAACCAGAAGGCGGCGATGCTGGCATGGATGCCGACCATCGCCACCGTGCGCGGCACGAGCCCGACCGACGCGCTGGCGTCGTGACGGATCTGCGCGAGCTCCGACGACGCGCGCGCCTCGGCCGCGAGCGCGGCTTCGAGCTCGGAGACCCGAAGCGCGAGCTCCGGCGGGGCGTCGGTGACCTCCGACAAGGCGGCGCGGGCCCCGACGGCGTTGCGGTCCAACAGCTCCAGGTCGACGCTCAGCAGCAGACACGCCCTGAGTCCGACGGCGCCCGCCGGGTTCTCTGCCCACGCGGCGAGCGCCTGGCGAAACCCGAACGACGCCTCCGCGCACAGGCGACGCGCGCGGAGCCGGGCCTCGGCAGGCGCGCCGGCGTGAAGCGCGGCGAGCAGCGTCGCGAGCTCCGCGCGACGCTGCTCGGCGTCGGCGGCGAGCGCGATCGAGCCGCGGTTTCGCACGTAGGACTCGATCTCGCGCTTGAACGCCGCGACGTCGGCGGGGCGAAGCGTGGGGTCCGACGCCGTCGCGCGGCGGCACAGGTCCGCGAGGGCCGCCGGCGCGGCGGCCGGCAGGGAGGGCGGGTCGCAGCGGCGCACCGCCTCGAGGGTCTCGCGCACCGTCTCGCCCGCGTGCCGGGGACGCCCCGCGAGGACCTCGTGCAGCACGCCGCCGAGCAAGAACACATCGGTGCGCACCGACAGCCTCTCCGTGCCGTCGAGCATCTCCGGAGCCATGAACGCCGGGGTGCCGCAGATCGCCCGGCTCGGCGGCGCGTCGAGGCGCACGGCGATGCCCCAATCGACGACGTAGACCTCGCCGAACGACCCGACCATGATGTTCTCGGTCTTCAGGTCGCGGTGCAGCACACGCCGGCTGTGCGCGAAGTGCACGGCGTCGCAGACCTGGGTGAGCACGTCCAGGTGAAACAGCAGGCGGTCCGGGACGCCCCGCCACATGGGGTGATCCGGGTCTTTGAGCAGGTCCCCCCAGGACACGCCTTCGACCCGCTTCATCACCATGATCGGCGCGCCGTCGACGTCGCGACCGAGGAGGTGCACCGGCACGATGTTCGGGTGTTCGAGGGCCCCGGTGACGTGGGCCTCGGTGTACAGCGCGTCCACCGTCGCGGGGTTCAGGCGGTCGGGGCGCACCCGCTTGACCGCCACTTCGCGGTCGAGGGCGCGCTGCCGACCGAGCTCGACGCGACCCATCCCGCCCACGCCGAGCACCCCGATGATGAGCACGTCGGGCGCCTCGTCGAGCGCGTGCGGCGCGCCGTCGACGTTCGCCACGCGCATCGCCGGGAGCTCCTGGACGGTCGTTCGGAACGACTGCCGCTCGGGCACACCGGCGGTGCGCGGCGCGCGCGTGGACTCGCGGACCCGCGCACCGAACGTGGCCGAGGGCGACAGAGAGCCGTCGAGCACGTCGCCGAAGTCCATCGTGGTGTTCGGCGCCAAGAGGTCGTCCAACGTCAGCGACGGCAACGAAGGCTGCTCGGATCGGTCCTGCGTGGGCACAACGGGCAAGTGTAGCGCGTCGTCGGCCACTTGACCGGAACGCGGCGTTCGCGGATCATCCTGGCGTGGGCAGGAACACGCGACCACGGCGGGGCGCGGGGCCCGCAGACCGACTCCGCGAGCACGCACGCCATCGCGCCGACCACGTCGCGATTGACGCCCTGGCACCGGACGGCGCCGCGGCGCGATGGACCTGGGGCACACTCGAGCGTCGCGTCGAAGCGCTCGCGCGGCGCCTCGTGGCGTTGGGGGTGCGGAGCGAGGTGCCGGTCGGGGTGTGCGCCACGCGCGGCCCCGACCTCGTCGCCGCGATCCTCGCCGTGTGGCGCGCGGGCGGCTCGTACCTGCCCTTGGAGCCGGCGCTCCCCCCGCGTCGGCTCGCCGCGCTCGTCGCGGACGCGCGGCCGCCGGTGGTGCTCGTCGACGCCACGACCCACCCCCTCGTCGGCGCGCCGGTCGCGCTCCGGCTCGATCTCGACGACCCGCACGAGGAGGAGCCACCCGCCCGCCGGCCCGCGCGCGTCCCCTCAGAGTCGGCGGCGTACGTCATCTATACGAGCGGCACGTCGGGCACGCCCAAGGGCGTCGTGGTGGAGCACGGGAGCCTCGCCGCGCTGACGGACGCCCTGGCGCCCCGGTTCGAAGCGGACGAGTCGAGCCGAATCCTGTTCTTCTCCGCTCTTTCGTTCGACGTGCACCTCTTCGACCTCGCGCTCTGGCTCGGCTCCGGCGGCGTCCTCGTCGTGCGTCCCGCCGCGGCCCTCGTGCCCGGTCCGCCCCTGCACGCCACGCTCGCGGGCGCGGGCGTCACGCACCTCACCTGCACGCCCACGGTGCTCGGGCTCACCCCGGACTCGGGCTTGCCCGCCCTGCGCGCGCTGATGATCGGCGGCGAGCCGATGCCGCCCGACCTCGTCGCGCGGTTCGCGCCGGGGCGCTCACTCCACAACGTGTACGGCCCGACCGAGGCCACCGTCGCCGCCACGGCGCACCGCGTCCACGCGGGCGAGGTTTGGCCGCCGGTCGGCACCCCGATCGGCGAGACCACGGTGCACCTGCTCGTGCCCGGCACCACCGAGGCTACCGCCCCCGGCGAGCGCGGGGAGATCGCCCTCGGCGGCCCCGGCGTCGCGCGTGGCTATCTCGGCCGCGCGGACCTCACGGCGGCCCGCTTCGTGCGAACGCCGGACGGGGCGCGCGTGTACCGCACGGGGGACCTCGGCAGGCTGCGCGACGACGGCGCGCTCGTGTTCGAGGGGCGGGTCGACGAGCAGGTCAAGGTGCGCGGGGTCCGGGTCGAGCCGGCCGAGGTCGAGGCCGTGCTCCGGAGCCTCCCGGGGGTGCGCGAGGCCGCCGTGGTCGCGCGACGCGACGACGAGGGCCCCACGCGCCTCGTCGCGTACGTCGTCGCCGACGCCGCCGAGCCGTGGCGGGACTGGCTCGCCGAGCGGCTCCCCGACGCCTTCGTGCCGTCCGCCTTCGTACGGCTCGACGCGCTCCCGCTCACGCCGAGCGGCAAGGTCGACCGCGCCGCGCTTCCGGCGCCGTCGCGGCGCGCGCGCACGATCGACGCCGCCTCCGCCGAGCGCACCCCGGAAGAGCGCGCCGTCGCCGACATCGTCGAGGACCTGCTCGGCGTGTCGCCGGTCGGCCGGGACGAAGACTTCTACAGCCTCGGCGGCGATTCCCTCGCCGCCATCCGCCTCTGCGCGCGGCTGAGCGCCCGCTTCGGTCGCGGCGTCACCCTCGACGATCTGCGGGTGGGCGCGACGGTCGCCGCCCTCGCGGCGCGCGTCGCCGCGCCCGAGCCCCTGGCCACGCGTGCTCAAGAGCGCCTCTGGCTCCTCCACCGGCTCGAACCCGACGCGACCGACGCGCATCTCCCGGCGTCGGTGGTGGTCGACGCACCGGGGCCGCTCCCGTCGACGCGCGTGCGCGCCGCCTTCCGCGCGCTCGTCGCGCGACACCCCGGGCTCCGCACGGTGTTCGGGGCGGTCGACGGTCGCCTGCACCCCGCGGTGCTGCCCATCGAAGCGATGGAGGACGTCGTCGCGTTGCCCGAGTCGGACGCGCCGCCCCAGAACGGGCCGTTCGACCTCGATCGTGCACCCCCGTGGCGCGCGACGCTGGTCCGCGAGTCCCCCACGCGGGTGCGCGTCGAGCTCCTGTTCCACCACCTCGTGGTCGACGCCGCCGCGCTCACCCCGATCGCGCACGACCTCGCCGCGGCGCTCGACGGCCGCGCCCTGCCGGAGGCCCCCTCGCCGGCCGAGCTGGCGCGTCGTGAGCGGGCGCGCAACGGTGACCCCGCGTGGTGGGCGGCGCGCCTCGTCGGCCCGGCGCGCTCTGGCATCCCGTACGATCATCCGGACGCCCCGCGTCGCCCGGCGCGCGTCGACGCGCGTGTCCCCGGGCCGGTGGCCGAGGCGGCCCGGCGGGCCGGGCGAGCGGCCGGGGCCACGCCGTTCGCCACCTTGCTCTGTGCCTTCGCCGCTGCGATGCACGCTTCGGGAGCCTCGGAGGACCTCGTCCTCGCGGTGCCGCACCACAACCGCGACGACGACGCTCGGGCCACCGTGGTGTTCCTGGCCAACACCCTGCCGATCCGGGTGGAGACGAGCCGCGGGGGCGCGCCCGGTGACCGCCTCGCCGGCGCGCGCGCCGCGGTGCTTGGGGCCCTCGCCCACGCGGAGACACCCTTCGACGCCATCGTCGCGGCGTGCGGCGCGTCGGCCACCGACGCGCGGCTACCTCTCGCGCAGGCCGCGTTCGCGGTGCAGGACGCCCTGCCCGAGGTCGTGGCGCACGACGGAACGCGCGTGCGCGTCGAGGGCGTCATCGGGGACTCCGCCCCGTACGACCTCACCGTCGAGCTCTGGCCCGAGGGCGAGGGCTATCGGGTCGTGGTCTTCCACGACGCGGGCCGGTACGCGCTCGCGACGGTCGAACGCCTGATCGAGCGCTTCCTCGCGGAGCTCCGGGCGCTCGCCGCGCCCCCCGCCCACGTCGTCGGGCCTCCCTTGGAGGCCGCCCCGACGCCCGCGCTTCGTTCCCTCCTGGCTCGCGCCGCCTCGCGGTGGCCCGACACGCCGATCCACTACGTCGAAGCAGACGATCGCGTCGTTCGCTCGAGCTACGCGGACCTCCACCGGCGCGCGGCGGCCCTGGCGGCGCGCCTCCATGCGGACGCCCCCGATGCGCGCACCGCCGTGATCCTCACCGACGAAGGACTCCCGACCTTCGTTGCGTTCTGGGCCTGTTTGTACGCGCGGATCACCCCCGCCGTCGTCGCGACGCCGACCCTGTGGGAAGCGGGTCACGGCGCCTACGACAAGCTGCGCCACGTGGCCGGCCTGCTCGGGCCGGTGCTGCTCGCCAGCCCCGCGACGGCCCCCGCCGCGCGCGCCGCCTTCGGAGACGCGCGGGTGTGCGTCGCCGACGTCGACGCGCCGTCCGACCACCGCCACGCGCCCGACCCGGACGAAGCGGCGGTCGATCCGGACGAAGCCGCGTTCTTTCAGTGCAGCTCCGGCACCACCGCGCGCGTGAAGCTGATCGCCGAGACGCACCGCGCCGTGCACGCGCACGTACGCTCGGTCGTGGCGGGCTGCGGATATTCGGCCTCGGACGTCACGCTCGCGTGGCTGCCGCCGGACCACGTGACCACGCTGCTCATGGGCCACGTGACCGATACCTGCACCGGCGCGGCGCAGGTGCACGTGCGCACCGCGCTCGCCCTGGCGCGGCCGCTCGTGCTGCTCGACCAGATCACGGCGCACCGGGTCACCCACACCGTCTCGCCGACCTTCGGCCTGCGGCTCGTCTCAGAGGCGCTCGAGGGGGCTACCGGCTCCTGGGACCTCCGCTCCCTGAGGCGGATCGCCAACGGAGCCGAGACCGTGTCCCCGTCGGTGTCACGGGCGTTCCTCGCGCGCACCGCCGCCTTCGGCCTCGATCCCGCGGCGATGCAGCCCGGCTTCGGCATGGCGGAGACGGCCAGCGTGATCACCTTCGAACACGCCTTCCGGCCCGAACGCCACGTCCTGCGCGTGCGGCGGGACAGCCTCGACGGGGCGGTGATCCCGCACGAGGGCGAGGACGCGATCGCCCTGACCGGCCTCGGCGGGCCGCTGCCCGGCGTCGAGCTGCGCGTCGTGGACCCATCCGGGGGCGTGCTGCCCGAGGGCGTGGTCGGTCGGCTCGAGGTGCGCGGCGAGATGGTCACCCCCGGGGTGTTCGACGGCCCGCGTCGGCCTCCGGGCGCGTGGCTCGACACAGAAGACCGTGCCTTTCTCCTCGATGGATCGCTGTACGTGGTCGGCCGGGACAAGGACACCATCGTCACGCGCGGGGCCAAGCTCCTCGCGTCCGAGATCGAGGAGGTCGCGGCGAGCGTCCTTGGCGTGACGGCCGCCGGCGCGGCCGCGATCCCCCAGGACGACGGCGAGGCGCTGGTCGTCGGGGTCGAGCTGCGCGCCGGCGCCGTCGCCGCCGACACCACCGCGGCCGTCTCCGAGGCGATCACCCGTCGCCTCGGGGTCACCCCGGCGCGGGTCGCCGTGGTCGACGGCCTCCCGCGAACGAGCGCGGGGAAGCTCCAGAGGGCCGAGCTCGCCCGACGCCTCGGAAGCGCGACCACCGACGTCGTCTTCGCGCGGCGCGAATGGGCGCCCGCCCCCGGAGCGCCGCGCCCGGGCGCCGCCCGCGCCCTCTGGGCCCCCGCGCCCGCCGGGGACCTCGTCACGGTGCTGCTCGACATGGCGGCGGCGATGCGACCAGACCGCGCCTGGATCGTTGCGGGCACCGGCGACGCCGTGGTCGACGCGGCCCTCGGCGGGGCGGTCGCGTGCGCCCGGCGCGAGGGCATCGACGCGCGCCTGGTGCTCGCGGACCCGGACGACCGCGAAATCGTGCTCGAACGTGAGCTTCGCCTGGACGGACCGGAGGCGGAGGTGCGATGGGTGGCGGGCACACGCCGCGCGCCGGGCCTCGTCGCGGCGGTCCCCCGCCCGCCGGCGCCGCCCGCCGCCGGCACGACCTGGGTGATCTTCGGCGGCAACGGCGGCGTGGGGCGGGTCGTGGCGTCGCACCTCCGCGCGCGTGGGGTGCGCGTGGTCGTCCCCGCGGGCGTGGACGTCGCGGACCGCGAGGCCGTCCGTGCCACGATCGACCCGATCGGCCGGATCGACGTCGTCCTCCACCTCGCGGGCGTGTTCGCGCCGTGCCCCGTGGCCGGCCTCCACGACGGCGCCGTGCGCGGCGCCCTGCGCGCGAAGGTGGACGGGACCCGCGCGCTGATCGGCGTCCTGGAGAACCGGCCGGACGTCGAGCTGATCGCGTTCGGCTCGACCGCGGCGTGGGACGGTGCCCCCGGCGCGGCGGCGTACGCGGCGGCGTGTCGCGCGCAGGAGGCCCTCGTGGAGTCCCGCGCCGCGTCGGGCGGTCGGGCCCGCGTAGTGACGTGGGGCGCCTGGCGCGACACCGGGATGAGCGCCGGGCTGCCGGGCGGTCTCGGGGTCGAAGCCGCGCTCGCGGCGTTCGATGTCGTCTTCGGCGATGGGCAGGCCTGGGTCGTCGGCGCCCTCGCGGGGTCGGGGACTCCGCGCACCGACGCGCCCCCGCGGCCAGTCCTCGCCGCCGGGCCCCCGGGGGCGGCGGAGCGCGAGGCGCGGGCGCGGATCGCCGCGGTGTGGGCGGAGCTGCTGCGCCGAGACGCGGTCCCGGAGGACGTGTCCTTCTTCGCGCTCGGCGGCCACTCGCTGCTGCTGGTCCAGGCCCACGCCCGCCTGGAGTCCGCCTTCGAGCGCCAGATTCCGATCGCCGAGCTGTTTCGGAGCCCCACCGTGGCGGCGCTCGCGCGCGCGCTCGTCGGGGAGCACGAGGCCCCGACCGGCCCCGAGGCGTCCGCCGGCGCCGGCGCGATCGCCATCGTCGGCATGGCGGCGCGGCTCCCCGGGGCGCGCGACGTCGAGGAGTTCTGGTCGAACGTGAGTCGTGGGGTCGTGAGCGCCCGCCGCGCGACCGACGACGAGCTCCGCGCCGCCGGGGTGCCGGACGCGGAGCGGCTCGACCCTCGCTACGTGCCCGTGCGGGCGGTGCTCGACGATGTCGCCGGGTTCGACGACGCCTTCTTCGGCATGAGCCCGCGTGAGGCCGCGCTGACCGACCCGCAGCACCGCCTCTTCCTCGAAGCGTCGTGGACCGCGTTGGAGCACGCGGGCGTGGACCCCGCGCGGGATGTCGGGCGTGTCGGCGTGTTCGCGGGGGCGGGCTTGGAGGGGTACCTCCTGCACCACCTCGTTGGCGAGCGCGACGGCGCCGCGCTGGGGCGACTCGGGGCGATCGTCGGCAACGACAAGGATCACCTCGCGCCACGAGTAGCCTACAAGCTCGATCTTCGTGGGCCCGCGGTGACCGTGCAGACGGCCTGCTCCACCTCGCTCGTCGCCGTGCACCTCGCGCGGACGGAGCTGCTCGCCGGCACCTGCGAGCTCGCCCTGGCCGGCGGGGTCAACATCGGATTTCCTTTGGGCGAAGGCTACGTGTGGCAGGAGGGGCACATCCTCTCGCCCGACGGGGCGTGTCGCGCGTTCGACGCCGCGGCCGGCGGCACCTTCGGCGGCGACGGGGTGGGCGTGGTGGTGCTCGAGCGCCTGGAGCGGGCCCTCGCGCACGGGCGAACGATCCACGCGGTGATCCTGGGCAGCGCCGTCAACAACGACGGCGCGCGGAAGCAGGCGTACACCGCCCCCGGCGTGGAGGGGCAGGTCGAGGTCGTGCGCGCCGCCCTGGACGCCGCCCGCGTCGCGCCAGAGAGCATCGGCTACATCGAGGCCCACGCGACGGGCACGGCGCTCGGCGACCCGGTGGAGGTCGCCGCGCTCGCCGCGGCCCTCGGGCCACGGCGAGCGCCCCGCACCCTCGGCGCGCTCAAGCCGAACGTGGGCCACCTCAACGCAGCGGCCGGGGTCGCCGCCCTCATCAAGGCCGCCCTCGTCGTGCGCGAAGGGCGGCTGCCGCCCACCCCGCACTTCGAGCGCCCGAACCCTGCCTTGGAGCTCGAGTCCGGCTCCTTCGTCGTCCGGCGCGAGGCCGAGCCCTGGTCGGACGACGGGCCCCGCCGCGCCGGCGTGAGCGCCTTCGGCTTCGGGGGCACCAACGCCCACGTCGTGATCGAGGCGCCCCCCGAAGCGGCGCCGAGCCCGCCCGCGGCGTCGATCCTCGATCGCCTGCTGTTGGTGTCGGCCCGCAGCGCGCCGGCGCTCGCGCAGGCCAGCGCGGCGCTCGCCGACCACCTCGACGCCCACCCCGGTCTCGATCTCGCCGACGTCGCCGCCACCCTCCGCGCGCGGCGTCGCGGCTTCGCCGAGCGCGCCGCGTGGCTCGCCGACGACCGACCGGGGGCCACCCTGCGCGGCCCCGCGCTCGCCGCGGGCCGCGTCGGGGCACCGCAGGCGCTGGCCCTCCTGTTCCCCGGTCAAGGGGCGCAGCACGCCGGGATGGCCCGCGGGATCTACGAAGCCGACGCCACGGTGCGCGAGGTGATCGATCGCGGCGCGGCGCGCCTCGCCCCGCGCCTCGGGCGTGACCTTCGCGCGCTGCTGCTCGCCGACCCCGCGGACGCCGAGGCCGACGTCGCCCTCGCGCGCACGGACCTCGCGCAACCGGCGTTGTTCCTCGTCGGGGTCGCCGTGGCACGCGCGTGGATCGCCCGCGGGGCGCGACCGGCGGCGTTGCTCGGCCACAGCGTCGGGGAGTGGGCGGCCGCGACGATCGCCGGGGTGTTCCGCTTCGAAGACGCGCTCGACCTCGTCGCGGAGCGCGGGAGGCTCGTGGCCGCCACGCCCGAAGGCGCGATGCTGGCGGTCGAGCGCGCGGAAGCCGAGCTGGAGCTGCCCGAGGGGCTCGCGATCGCGGCGGAGAACGGGCCCCGCAGCGTCGTGGTCGCCGGCGCGCCCGCGCGGATCGACGCGTACGCCGCGGCCCTCGGCGCCGCGGGGACCCCGGCGCGCCGCCTCGCGGCCCGTCACGCCTTCCACACGCCCGACATGGCGAGCGTGATCGCGCCGTTCGCCGCCGCCGTCGCGCGTGTACGCCGCGACGCCCCGACGATCCCGCTCCGATCGAGCCTGACCGGCGAATGGCTGACCCCCGCGCAGGCCATCGACCCCGCCTACTGGGCGCGACAGGTCGCCGAGCGCGTGCGCTTCGCGCCCGCGCTCGCCGCGCTCTTCGAGGATCCGCGTCACTTCTTCGTCGAGGTGGGGCCGCGCCGCACCCTCGCCGCGCTCGTCGCGCGCCTCCCCGGCGGCGCGGGGCGCGTCGTGGCGTGCCTGCCCGCGCCGCGGCCGGGAGCCCCGCCAGACCCGACACCCTTCGTCGAGGCCGTGGCCACGGCCTGGGTCCGCGGCGTACCGCTCGACGCCGACGACGGCGGGCGCCGCGTCGCGCCCTTGCCCGGGACGCCGTTCGATCGCCGTCGTCACTGGATCGACCCCCCCGCCGCGCCCGCCACCGCCCCGCGCCCCCTGACGCGCCTCGGGCCGTCGCGCTGGGAGCGGGTCGAGTCGACCTCGGCGAATGCGCCACGAACCTGGGTGATCGGCGACGACGCGGCGGCCTCGGCGCTGCGGGGTGCCGGCGTCGACGCGGTCGTCGTCGCCCACGACGGCCTCACCGACCTCCTCGAGTCCGCCCGCGCCGACGAGCGCTCGCCCGGTGCGCTCGTCCTGCTCGCCCCTGACGCGGCGCGGCTCCGCGCGGTCGGCCTCGCCGTCGCGCGTCGCTCCTTCCGGGCCCGCACCCGCCTCGTCGTGGCGCTGAACGGGGCGTTCGACGTCGAGGACGCCGAGCTCGTCAGCCTTGCCCGGCGCCTCCCCGGCGAGCTGCCCGATCTCCGGGTCGCCGTCCTCGAGCACGCGACGTCCGCCGGGATCGCCGCGGCTCTGCGCGCCGACGTGGGCGGCGAGCTTCGCCACGACGGCGCGCTCTGGGCGCGGGTGCCGACCCCGCTCGCCGCGGCGCTGAGCGGACCGGTCCTGGTGGTCGACGGACCACGCCGCGACGGGGCGCGGGTGCGCGCCGCCCTCGGTCGAGCGGGCGTGCCGAGCGTGCGCGCCGCCGCGACGACGGCGCCGTGGCGTACGACACTCCCGGAGCTCGAAGCTGGGTTCGAGCGGTCTCTCGCCGTGCGGCCCATCGACGCGTGGCCGGGCCTCCGTCGCGCGCTGGAGGACGCCTGCGCCGCGACCGTGCTCCGCTTCCTCGCCGATGTCGGGGTCGACGTCCGGCCGGGCGCCGCTCACGACCGGGTCGCCCTCGCCACGACGATCGGCGTGCGCCCTGCATTCTCACGCCTCTTCGACGCCATGCTCGACGTGCTGGTCGCCGATGCGGTGGCCCACACCGACGGCGGGGCGATCCGCTTCGCGCGCGCCCTGCCGGAGCCGACGGCGCTGTGGGCCGCCGTCGAGCGCGACCACGCGCGGTTCGCCGGGATCTCCAGCTTCGTCCAGCACTGCGCGGCGCACTACGCCGACGCCCTCGCCGGGAGGACCGACGCCATCGGCGTCATCTACCCCGGCGGCAGCAGCCGACTCGTCGACGCGGTCGATCGCCGCGTGGCCGAACACCGCGACGACCGCGCGCGCATCCTGCTCCTCTGCGCGGCGCTGCGCCGCCTCGCCGACGCCCGTCCGCTCGGGCCGGACGGCGAGCCGCGGCTCCTGCGCGTCCTGGAGCTGGGCGGCGGACAGGGCCTGCTGACCTGGCCGCTGGTCGCGGCCTTGCAGGGACACGCGAACGTGGAGATCCACTTCACCGACCTCGGGGGCGCCTTCGTGGACGACGCCCGACGTGAGGCGAAGCGGCGCGGCGTCGCGAGCCGGATGCGCTTCGACAAGCTCGACGTGTCGCGCCCCGCCGACCCGTCGGTGTTCCCGCCGGGCGGCTACGACGCGATCGTCGCCTACAACGTGCTGCACGCCGCGCCCGACGTGCCGGCGGTCCTCCGCAACCTGCTGCCGCTCGCGCGGCCGGGGGGCCTGCTCGGGGTCGTCGAGATCCTCCGCACGGAACGTTGGGATCTCCTCACCTGGGGCCTGGCCGAGGGCTGGTGGTACTACGCCGACGACGTCCGCGAAGACGGGCCCCTGCTCGGGCTCGACGCGTGGGAGCGCGTCCTGGCGCGCGAGGGCTGGACCGACGTCGAGACCCGCCCGCGCCTCGGCCGCGACACGACCGACCACGGCCTCCTGCTCGCGCAGGCCCCCGGGGAGCCCGCGGAGGAGGAGGTTCCTCCTGACTTCCCGCTCGCCGGCCCGCTCGACCTCGCCGCCGCGATCACCGCCGCGGAGGCCCGCGTCGGCCCGCTCGCGGCGATCGTCATCGACCCCAGCGCGCTGCGGGACGACACGCCCGTGCTCGCCGCGGCGCCGCGCCCGCACGATCCGACCCCATCGCCCGCGCCTCGATGCTTCGTCGTGCTTCGCCCCGGCGACCCCGACGCGCGTGCGTTCGGCCCCGAATGGGAGGGGATCGTCCTCGATCGTCCGCCGGTGGTGGAGGCGCCGGGCGAACGGGCCTCGAGCGTCGCGCCCGCGGCGGCCCGGCGGCCGGACGCCCCCTACGTGGCGCCGCGCACCCCTCTCGAGGCGCGCGTGGCCGCCGTCGCCGCCGAGATCCTCGGGGTCGCGTCGGTCGGCGTCACGGACGACTTCGTCGCGCTCGGCGCCGACTCCCTGATCATGCTGCGGCTGACCGACCGCCTCGCCGCGGAGCTCGGGCGTGAGATCCCCAGCGAAGCCGCGTTCCGGGGCTCCACCGTCGAGCGCCTCGCCGCCGCCATCGAAGCCCCGAACGCGCCCCGCGACGCCCCCGCGCCGGACGCGGCGAGCCCGCTCGTGTGCCTCCAGCCGCTCGGGCACAAACCCCCGATCTTCGTCGCTCATCCGGCGACGGGCGTGGTGTTCCCGTACTACGGGCTCGCGCGCGCCCTGGGCGCGGATCGCCCGTTCTACGCCCTTCAGGCCCTCGGGCTCGATGGGCTCGGCCCGGCCGACACCACCGTGGAGGACATGGCGCGGCACTACATCGCCGCGATCCGCACCGTGCAGCCACGCGGGCCCTACCACCTCGGCGGCTACTCGTTCGGCTGCCTCGTGGCGCACGAGATGGCGGTGCAGCTCGCCGAGCAGGGCGAGCCGCCGGGCCTCGTCGCCCTCGTCGACGAGCCCGCCCCGGTCGGCGGCTATCGTCCTTCTCCCTTGCTGATGACCCAGATGGTGGCCGACGGCTTCTGGGACTCGGTGCTCCCCCTGGCGCCCGAGTACTTCGCCCTGTTCTTCTCCGAGGACGCGCCGGCGCCGGCCGCCGCGCCGCCGCGCGGACTCATGGACCGCGTCCGCGCGTCGCGCCTCGGTCGGCCGCTCGAGCGCTTCGCGGCGCGCGCCGTCCTGTCGGGGTTCTTCCCCGAGGAGCAACGCCCGATCGCGCTCCGGCAGCCCGCCCTCACCCGCCTGCTCGAGCTCTTCCTCCTGCACGGCAAGCTCACGACCACCTACGAGGGGCGCGCGTACCCGCACCGCCACACCCTGCTCAAGGCGACGGACCTCACCGGGCGGGCCGCGCTCGATCCGACCCAGGGCTGGCGCATGCTTGCGGCCGGCGGCGTCGACGTCCACCGCATCCCCGGCAAGCACCTCACCCTGCTGCGGCCGCCCCACGTCGTGCGCGTGGCCGAGGTGCTGCGGGCGTGCCTGGAGCGCGCGGAAGGCGGTTAGCGGGTTCCATGGCCGCGATCACGAGCCTCGAAATCGAAGGGTACCGGGCGATCGGCGAAGCGGTCCGAATCGACGGGGCCGGCGCGTACGTCGCGCTCTACGGCGACAACGCGGTGGGAAAGACGACGGTGTTGCAGGCGATCGAGCTCGTCGGCGCACTCTTGTCGGACCCGACGCGGTGGATGCCCGGACGAGAGTGGGGGGAGCTCGACTTCTACGCGGCCTTCCGGCAAGACCCGTGGATGTTCCACCACGGGCGCGACCGCCTCAGGCTCGAGGCGACGTGGAGCTCCGGCGCGTGTACCCGCTTCGTGCTCGAGCGCGCGGACGGATGGCTCCGTGTGGGGGCGGATCTCCGATTCCCGGACGCGGAGCCGGCGCCCTGGGAGGCGCTCGCGACCGCGAGCAGCACGGAGGCGAACCGTGCTCTCTTCGCTCGGAAAGCCGCCCTGAAGCAGCATACCTCTCCGATCGCCCTGACCGGGTCGCCCTCCCAGCCGGTGTCCGACGACCTGCGCCGCCGCTTCGTGAGCGCCTTGAGCTCGCCCGACGTGCAGGTGCGCAAGCGCGCGCGACGGCTCACCGGCGCCCTCGCCGGGCTGTTCCCCGCGTTGGGCCCGGGCGCGCTCGACGTCCTCGACAACACGGCGCAAGGGCACCCGGCGGACCTCGCCTGGGTCGGCGACCGCGGTATCGTGCCGCTCGATCGCCTTGGCGGCGGGGTCCAGAGCGCGATCGCCACCCTCGCCCAGCTCGCCCTCGCGGGCACGCCGATCGTGTGCATGGACGAGCCCGAAGCGTTCCTCGGTCAGCGCGCGTTGGTCGACCTCGGGAAGCTGTTCGAGCAGGCCGTGGCGGACGGGATCTGCGATCAGGTGTGGGTGGCCACCCACGCCGTGGCCCTCGCGCCGGTCGACCACGACGTGCACCTGTTCGAGGAGCGCGACGGCAGGGTCGAGGCTCGGCGGGCGCCGCGGCGCGAATTGGCGAGGCTGACCCCCGACGTCGACCCGCCGCACGGCCCCACCCTCGGGCGGCTCGGGGTGGATGGCTCCGTGCGCCTGCCGCCGTCGGTGCGCGAGCAGCTCGGCCTCGTGGTCGGCGAGCCCGTGCACTTCTTCGCGGACGGGAGCGGCGTCCGCCTCGTGTCCGTCGACGACGCCGAGCGGATCCTGCGCGGAGAAGACGGGTGATCCTGCGCCTGGACACGAACGTCTTGTGGCCGAAGCCGCTCCACGTTCTCGCCGAGGCCGCCGAGCGCGGCCATCATCGGCTCCGAATCCCCGCGATCGTCCACGCCGAGCGCCTGTTCCAGCTCCGGCGCGCCCTCGGCGCCCGGTTCGACGCCCGCCACGTCACGACCATCTTCGAGCAGTACGCGTCCGTCCTGGCGGTCGAACCGCTCGACGTCGCCGGCGCGGAGCACCTCGCGCGGATCATGGGGGACCGTCATCCGACCGAAGAAGCGTGGAAGCTCGCCAAGGCGCGCGCGGTCGGGCGCGAGGACGGCGTCGCGCCGGCGACCGTCGACCTCTACCTCGCCGGACTCGCGACGCCCGAGATCCCCTTCGTCACGAACGATCGCGGCCGCGAGTGGAAAGGAGTGCCCAAAGGCGCCGTGCTGTCGCTCGAGGCCGCCCTAGCGCGCCTCGCCGCCTGACTCCACCAACACCGCCTCGACCGGCCGGCGCAAGGTGCGCCGCCACTCGGGTGGGCTGTCGGACACGCCGACGCGCAGCAGCTCGACCGGGACCTCATCCGGATCGAGGGCGAAGCTCGATCGCAGGACCTCGGCGCCGGCGAGCAGGCGCCGCCGCCAACGGTCCCCGACCTCCGGCGGGAGGGTCCCCCGCACGGCCTCGTGGACGAAGAACGACGGTTGGCTGTGGGGCTGAACCCCCCAATCGGCCTCGGTGAACGCCAGCCACGCGCCCATCATCGCGCGGCCCGCCGACACGAGCGGCTCGCGACCGGGGCGCCGCACGGTGACGAGCACGAGCGCCCCGGCAGAGCGCGCCTGGCGCCGTACCCAGAGCCCCGCCGCCGTCGCCGCCCCCAACCGGCGCAAGGTGCGTCGAGCTTCTGGACGCCCGAGCCGCGCGAGCCCCGGCAACTCCGGCAGATCGAAGCCCATCGTGCGCCAGGACGCGCCGTCCCGGGTCTCCTCCACGGCCCGCTGGGTGACCCGCAACCACCGCATGACCCCGAGGTAGATCGACTCGTGGTCCCAGACGAACCCTTCGGCGGACGCGAGCCAGTCGAGCAGGTGGGGGTCGTCGGGGGCGCGGGCGTGAAGGCCGACATCCGGCCCGGCCTCGGCCCGCACACGCTCACGCAGGGAGTGATCCAACGAACCACCTCGGAACGGACGGCGATCCGTGCACCGCCGCCTCAGAACCCCGAGGCGACGGGGCGAAGCCGGCGCGGCGTCGAAGCGGAGCGTCGCCCACGGCCCGTCACCGCCCACACGAAGCTGCGTACGGGCGCGCAGCCCCTCGGCCTCCGCGCCGATCTCGGCGGCGACGAGCAGGTGTCCCAAGGCGAGCAGGCTGTCGTGGTGGTGCGCGTCCACACGCGCCCGGGGGGCGTCGTGGAGGACGTGTAGCGCCGCGCCGTCCCACTCGAAACGAAAGGGTTGGGCGTTCTCCGGCGACGGCGCGAGCATCGCCGCCTCGACGACCCGGCGGACGCCGCGAATCACGCCATGAACCGATCGCGGATCCACGTCGTGTTGCGGTCCGACCACTCGGGGGTCGACGTGAGCGTCGCCCGGGTGGTCTCCATCGCGCCGATGAACACCTCGGGGCGGCGCAACATCAGCTGGAAACCCACGCCGAGCTCGTCGAGAGGCGGGCGGATGCGACGGTACCGCTCGTCCGACAACAGCGCCCGGCACTGGAAGTCGGCCACGTCCATCGCGCCCTGAAGGGTCATCTCGAGCAGGAGCAGGGGACGGAGCGCCACCCACTGCAACCAGCCCCACTCGGAACGTTCGTACAGACGCTTGCGGATACCGAACAGCTGCCGGCGCACGACCTTCTCATGTTCGTCCTTGCTCGTCGTGCAGCCGAGCGACAACACCCGCAGGCGATCGAAGGCCTCCGCGCGGGAAAGACCGCCGTCGACCTGGGCCTGCACCATCATCCCGACGCCGAGCAGCGTCGGGTTGTTCGCGACCCAACCCCCGTCGACGAGGCGTTGCTTCCCGACTGTCGCGAGCGGCAGGGCCAAGGGGAGGGCGCTCGTGGCGCTGGCGACGTCGACGAGGCTCAGCGACGTGTCCGAGTGGGCGGTGTACGGCGGACGGGCGATTTCCTCGACGTTCGTGAACAGGCGCGGCTGCCACGACTGCGACCCATACGAGCCGATGATCACCTTGCGCGGAAGGTCGCCCAGCGAGCCCTCGCCGAGGTGCTTCGCGAACAGGTCGCGCAGCTCGTTGCCGTACAACAAGGGGTACAAGCCCGACGCGAAGCGCGCGGCTTTCATGAGCGACACGCGGAACAGCGGGACGAGCTCGTCGTTGAACCGAACCGCGTCGTCGACCACCCGGAGGTTCGTGGCGTGGTCGTCGGTGAGGTGCCGGGCAAGGTACAACGCCATGAACCCGCCGTCCGACGCGCCGCAGAACACGTCGACCGAAGACAAGAAGCCCGGGCAGCGCTCCTCGTAGTGGCGGATGAGACGGATCTGAAGGGACGCGGCGGACATGCCGTCAAGCGAAAGGATGCGCATGGGGTGCTCCGACGCGGGCCTATCGCGTCGTCACGCGGCCGTGACGCGCGCTCTCCCGAAAAAACGGCTATAAAGGCGCATGTACAACAAGCCCCCTCGCAAGCTCGACTCCGGCCCGATCCCGCTCCCGGACCTCGATTGGCTGCTCGACCTCGCGCCCAGGTCAGGGCAGGACGACAACGGGTACCGAATCCTCTCGTTCGACGGTGGCCCGAACACCCTCAGCTACCTCGGGTGCCTGCTCGCCCTCGAGGAGCAGGTCCCGGGCTTCCTCGCGCGGACGGACCTGTTCGCCGGCACGTCCGACGGCGCTTTCGCGGCCGCGTTCCTCGCGGCGCAGCCCACGCTCGACGCGGACGCCATCCGGCGTTGCATCGCGATGATCGAGGAGGTGCTGCGGGTCGCGGTGGCGCCGAACCAGTACCCGGGTGTCCACGCGGCGGCGCGGCGGGTGGCGCGACGCTTCGGGGGGCAGGCCGCGGAAAAATGGATCGACAAAGAGGGCGACGCGCCTCTCCGCGCGCTGAGCGGCCTGAGCGGCGCCGCGCGCATGGTGTCGGGGTCGTCGACCTGGACGAACCACGAGGCGATGGCCAAGGTCCTCCACGAGGCATTCGGCGACAAGAAGCTCGGCGAGCTGCCGAAGCCGGTCGTCATCGTCGCCTACCGCCTCGCCGCGCCGCCGAAGAGCGGGCACGCGGACGATCCGCACCAGCAACGCCCGAAGGTGTTCCAGACGATCGAGGCCCACGAAGAGCCCGACGCCGACGAGTCCGTCGTCGAGGTGCTGCTCCGCAGCGCCGCGTTGCCGCTGTTCCTCCCGATTCACGACAGTCACATCGACGGTGGCGTGTTCGCGAACAACCCGTCGATGTGCGCGGTGGCCGCCGCGGTGGAACATCTGTCGCAGACGGACGACGAACGCGACGATGCGCTCGGTCGGGTCGTGCTCCTGTCGATGGGCGCCGACGACACCCGGTTCGGTAGCGCCCGTGTCATCAAGGAGCTCACGGAAACGCGCGAGGTCCGGTGGGGCTGGTACAAGTGGCTGCTGCACGGGTTTCTTCGCAACTTCGAGGACATGGCCCTGCTCGTCGACGTTGTGCTCAACAGCGACAACGCGGGCGTTCACTACCAGGCGAAGGCGCTCCTCGGCCGTCGTTACATGCGGATCGCGCCCCCGGGGCACGTCCGCACCGTCGACAAGTTCGGCGACATCCTCCGGGGCCGCGTCGACGTGTTCCTCCAGCGCGCGCGGGACACCGCCAAGGAGTGGGCGGACGAGGCCGAGCTCGACTCGGACCATCGCCGTCGCGACCACATCGCCGCCCGCCGCCAGGAGCGAAAGAACAAGGGGGCAGCGGTCGCGCGGGACGGCACGCCCGTGGCGCTCGACGGCACCGTCAGCATCGTCTACGCGATTCCCTGGGCCAGGGGGTATTGGATGCAGACCGCGACCGGCCGCGGGCTCAACGTCAGCGACCGTATCCGCGACGTCGTCAGCCCGATGCTGGACGCTCTCCGGCCGGGGATCGAGGCGGATGGGCCCCGAGCAGCTCCGCCGCCCCGGCAAGCGCCGCCCGAAGGCTCCACGCCCTGAGCCCGGGCGCCGCGGCGCCGGGAAGGTTGCAGGCCACCTCCCACGCGGATCGCAGGCGAGGGGCCTCTCCTTCGGCACGTCGCACCTGGTGCTCTGCGCGGGCGCGCGCGAAGGTCGCGCGCAGCCGCGGCGGGTGGGAGTGCAACACCGCCGCCGCCGGCGCGTAGACGAGGCGCACCGCACCCCCAAACCGACGCGCCCAGACCCAGTCCTCGGCGGTGGACACCGCTGGAACCGGGAATCGGCGAAGAAGCTCGGTTCGATAGATCGCGGCGACATGGTCGACCGTGGCCCACGGGCGCGGCGCGCCGTCGGCGAACCAGGGCGTCCACGCGCACACCCGCGCGGCGGTGGCCGCGTCCGCGTCCGGCCACGGGATCTGCCGCGCCGTCGCCACGTCCGCGTCCGCGCAGGCGTGCATCAGCGCTCGGACGAAGCCGGCCCCGAGGGGGATCGCGTCGTCCACGGAGAACAACACCCACGGAGTGTCGACCGTGTCGAGCGCCGCGGCGCGCGTCGGGCCGTGCCCGCGCCACTGGACGTGCTCGACCTCCGGCTCCTCGCGCCCCTGCCAGGCGCCGTTCGCGAGGACCCGCACGCGCACCGGCACGTCTTGGGCCCGCCACGCGTCCAGCCCGAGCGGGCGCCCCCGGGACGAGGGGACGATCACGGTGACGGGCTCCGCGGAGGCGCGGCGGGCCGCCGGCGGCAAGAGGGCGCGCCAGGGCGAGTCCACCGTGTGGGCGAGCGGCACGAAGCGCTCCGGGGCCACCCCGTCGCGCGCGGCCTGTCGCACCGCGCGGTCGGTCAAGCCCACCGGCTCGCCCGCACGGAGCGCCGCCGCGAACCGTCGCCGCCCTTGGACATCTCCGCGGTCGAGCGTCACTCCCGGCCCGAGCGCGCCACGAGGTCGGCGAGACCCTCCGCGAGCGCCACCCGCGGCGCCCAGCCCAGCTCCGCCCGGGTCGCCGCGTCGTCGAGGGCGTAGCGCGCGTCCTGCCCCGGGCGATCCGGCACCTCGAGGATGCCCGGGTCGCCGCAAGCCGCCGCGATCATCGTCGCCATCTCGCGGTTGGTCCTCGGTTGACGCCCGGCGAGGTGGAAGTGGACGCGAGGCCCGCGGTACGCCGCGACCGCGACCACCCCGGCGGCGAAGTCGTCGACGTGCAGCCAGTCCCGCACGGCTTCGCCGCGCCCGTGCAGCGGCAGGGGCTCTCCGCGCCGGGCGCGCGCGAGCCAGCCGGGGATGGCCTTCTCCGGGTGCTGCCGGGGCCCGTAGTTGTTGGTGCAGCGCACGATCCGCGCGGCGAACCCGAAGCTGTGGCGCCACGCCGCCGCGAGGCACTCGGCCGCGGCCTTGGTCGCGGCGTACGGGTTGCCCGGCGCGAAGCACGCCTCGTCCTCGGCGAACGCCCGCCCCTCCGGCGCGCTCCCGAACACCTCGTCCGTCGAGACGTGGACGAGCGGCCGCGCGGCCGCGGCGCACGCCTCGAGCACCCTCCGCGTGCCATCGACGTTGGTGCGCACGAACGGCGCGGCGTCGGAGAGCGAGCGATCGACGTGGGTCTCCGCCGCCATGTGCACCACGAGGTCGCAGGCGTGCACCATCGACCGGACCACTTCGGGGTCGCACACGTCGCCCACGGTGAGGTCGGCGCCGACACCATCGAGGTTGGTCGCCCGGCCAGCGTAGGTCAACGCATCGAGCACCCGCACGCGCCAGCCGTCCGCGGCGAACGCCCGCGCGCACGCCGAGCCCATGAACCCGGCGCCCCCCGTGAGCAGCAGCGTGCGGTCGCGCATCGCGCAGAGCCTATCGCGCACGGACCGACAGGATAGCCGGCCGACGATGCGCGCATGGATTGCCTGCCTGATCGGGTGCGCCGCGCCGGCGGCGACGCCAGCCGTCGAAGCGCCCTCGCCCTTCGTGGATCCGCCGGCCGCGGAGGCGCCGGCCGTGCTCCCTCCCGCGCCAGAACCGTCGTTCACCCTGCTCGCCGCGGGCGACGTCATCCCGCATCAGTCGGTGCAGGCGGCGGCCGCGCGACACGCCGCGAGCTGGGGGAACGACGGGTACGACTGGAGCTTCGCGCTGCTCGCCCCCGTCGTTCGCGAGGCCGACGTCGCCGTGGTCAACCTCGAGACGCCCATCGCGCCCAACCACGACGTCGCCCACGGCAGCAAGATCTTCAACGCGCAGCCGTCGCTCGTGGCGGCGCTGCGCGACGCCGGGTTCGACGGCGTGAGCCTCGCGAACAACCACGCGTGGGATCAGGGCCGCCGCGGCCTCGTCGAGACTGTCGGCCACCTCGAGTCCGCGGGCGTGCCGTGGGTGGGCGCCGGCCGAGACTGCGCGGAGGCGCGGGAGCCGTGGCTCGTCACGCGCAACGGCATCACGGTCGGCTTCATCGGCGCCACCCGCCTGGTCAACGCCGACCTGAACCGGGAGCCCGACGAGCCGTGCGTGAACCTCATCCGTGACGAGCGCCTGGTGATCGCCGCCGCGGCGGAGGCCCGCGCCGCCGGCGCCGAGGCCGTGGTGCTGCTCGTCCACTGGGGCCAGGAGTACGAGACGGCACCGCGATCCTGGGAGGTCACCCTCGCCCACCGGATGCTCGAGGGCGGCGTCGACGTCATCGCGGCGCACCACCCGCACGTGCTCCAGACCTTCGAGGCCTACGTCACGAAGGACGGTCGCAGGACGTTCGTGGCGTACTCCCTCGGAAACCTCCTCAGCGGTCAGGGGCTCGGGTACGAGCTCGGCGGGGACCTCGAGCAGGGGCTGCGCCGCGACGGCGGGCTGCTCCGGGTCACCTTCGCCCGAGAGGCCGGCCGCGTGGTGGCCCGCGACGCGCGGGTCGAGCCCACCTTCGTCGTCAAGGGCGAGCGCCTGTGCGCGCGCGACCCCGAGCACACCAACGCCCGTGTCGCGCGCCTCGCCGACCTCATCGCGGAGGCGGACGCCGCGAAGGCCGCCGCGACGACCAACGGCGACGGCGAGGGCGCGCAGCTCGCCGACCGATGCGCGCGCCTGTACGCCGAACGGCAGCGCACCACGCGCGCCACGCTGGGTCAAGACGCCGGTTGATCCTGCTCGGCGGCCCGCCGCGTGACTACAACGGGGCGACGACGGATGCACGGGAACAACCGGTGGCCCCCGGGGGTCACAAAAACAGGTCGCGCCAGAGGCAGACCTGTGCAACGCTGACTCAGGCAGACGCTCTTTCACGATCCCGCTACCGTACCATCGGGTGGGCGTGCACAAGCGTCGCTCCCCTGTGGGACGGAAAGGTCTACCCCCACGATGGAGAGTGCCATGACGACGAACCCCTTCGATCGCCCCAGCGGCTTGATCGGTCTGATCGCGGACCTCCAGGACCTCGACCGCTTCCGTGAGCACCATTGGGAAGGGACGTTCGCGGAATACCTCGACATCGTGCGCGAACGCCCCTTCGTGGCACGAAACGCCTACCAGCGCCTGTACGACTGCATCCTCTCGTTCGGGACCGAGCAGTACACGGAGTACAAGAAGCCGATCGTCCGCTACAAGTTCTTCGACGACCCGATCGAGAACGGCAAGGACGCCATCTTCGGCATCGACGTGCACCTGATGAAGCTGGTGAACGTGCTGAAGTCCGCCGCCCTCGGCTTCGGCCCGGAGCGACGCGTCATCCTCCTGCACGGCCCCGTCGGCTCGGCGAAGAGCTCCATCGTGCGGCTGTTCAAGAAGGGCATCGAATGGTACTCCCGGCAGGCCGAGGGGGCGATGTACACCTTCTCGTGGCACCTGCCCAACGGCGAGGTCGTGCCGTCGCCGCTCAACGAAGACCCGCTCAAGCTCGTGCCGGTCGAGTCCCGCCTCCAGGTCCTCGACGAGCTGAACCGTTCCATCGCCGGTCGCGCCGCGTACCCCATCGCCATCGAGGGGGACCTCGACCCCGTGAGCCGCTTCCTCTACCGCGAAGGCCTGCGCGAGGTCGGCGGCGACTGGGTGAAGCTGATCGCGCGCATCCGCGTGCGGAGGCTCCTGCTCAGCGAGAAGGACCGCGTGGGGATCGGCACCTTCCAGCCGAAGGACGAGAAGAACCAGGACAGCACCGAGCTCACGGGCGACGTCAACTACCGCCGCATCGCCGAGCTCGGCAGCGACTCGGACCCGCGCGCCTTCAACTTCGACGGCGAGTTCTGCGTCGCCAACCGCGGCATCGTCGAGTTCGTCGAGATGCTCAAGCTCGACGTCGCGTTCCTGTACGACCTGCTCGGCGCCAGCCAGGAGCACGTGATCAAGCCCAAGAAGTTCGCGCAGACCTCGATCGACGAGGTGATCATCGGGCACACCAACGAGCCCGAGTACCGCAAGCTCCAGAGCAACGAGTTCATGGAGGCCCTGCGCGACCGTACCATCAAGATCGACGTGCCGTACATCACCAAGTGGTCGTCCGAGGCGCGCATCTACCAACGCGACTTCACCAAGAACAAGGTGAAGAAGCACATCGCGCCGCACACGCTCGAGATGGCGGCGATGTGGGCGGTGCTCTCGCGCCTCGAAGAGCCGAAGAAGGCCACGCTGACCTTGCTCCAGAAGCTGAAGCTCTACGACGGCAGGACCTTGCCGGGCTTCACCGAGGACAACGTCAAGGAGCTGCGCAAGACGGCGGTTCGCGAGGCGATGGAGGGCATCTCGCCCCGCTATGTCCAGGACAAGATCTCCAATGCGCTCGTGCGCGACGCCGACACGCCGAGCCTCAACGCCTTCATGGTGCTCAACGAGCTCGAGAGCGGCCTCCGCAGCCACAGCCTCATCAATGACGAAGAGAAGAAGAAGAAGTACCGCGAGCTCATCGCGCTGGTGCGCAAGGAGTACGAGGACATCGTCAAGAACGAGGTCCAGAAGGCCATCGCGGCCGACGAGGGTGCCATCCAACGCCTGTGCAGCAACTATATCGACAGCGTGAAGGCCTTCACCCAGCGCGAGCGAGTGAAGAACGCGTTCACCGGGGCCTACGAGGAGCCGGACGAACGCCTGATGCGCAGCATCGAAGAGAAGATCGACATCCCGCCGTCCCGCAAGGAGGACTTCCGTCGCGAGCTGATGAACTACATCGGGGCGCTCGCGCTCGACGGAAAGCGCTTCAACTACAAGATGAACGAGCGGCTCTACCGGGCGCTCGAGCTCAAGGTGTTCGAGGACCAGAAGGACACGATCAAGCTCACCTCGCTCGTGTCCCAGGTGGTCGACCCGGACACCCAGGCCAAGATCGACGTCGTGAAGCAGCGGCTCATCGACCAGTACGGCTACGACGCGTACTCCGCGACGGACGTGCTCAACTACGTGGCCTCGGTGTTCGCCCGGGGCGACGCCAAGGAGAGCGGGTGACACCGTGGCGCTCAACATCGAAACCGACCTGGAACGATTCCGACAGATCGTGAAGGGCCGTGTACGCAAGGACCTCAAGCGGTACATGGCCAGCGGCGAGATCATCGGGAAACAGGGGGACAAGCTCGTGTCCATCCCCCTGCCCGAGGTCAACATCCCGCGCCTGCGGTACGGTAAGAACCAGACAGGCGGGGTCGGCCAGGGCGACGGCAGCCCCGGGGATCGAGTGGACGGCCAGACCGGAGAGGGCCAGGCCGGCGACACCCCCGGCGAGCACGTGGTCGAGGCGGACATCAGCCTCGAGGAGCTGGCGGAGATCCTGGGGGAGGAGCTGCACCTGCCCCGCATCGAGCCGCGCGGGCGCAAGCACATCACCACCACGCGCGACCGGTACACCGGCGTGGCGCGCACCGGGCCCCGCAGCCTGCGTCATCAGAAGCGCACGTTCAAGGAAGCCCTCAAGCGGCAGATCGTCTCCGGCACGTACAATCCGGCTCGACCGGTGCTCGTGCCGCAGAAGGAGGACTTTCGCTTCCGGACGTGGCAGAGCAAGACGGACCCGCAGTCGGCCGCCGCGATCGTCTACGTCATGGACGTCAGCGGATCGATGGGGAAGGAGCAGAAGGAGATCGTCCGCCTCCAGGCCTTCTGGATCGACACCTGGCTCCGCGCCAACTACGCGCACCTCGAGACGCGCTTCGTGATTCATGACGCCGTCGCCCGCGAGGTGGACCGCGACACGTTCTTCCGCACCCGCGAGAGCGGCGGCACGCTGATCTCGAGCGCCTACACCCTCGTCGACAAGATCGTGACGGAAGACTACCCGTCGGACGAATGGAACCTCTACCTGTTCCAGTTCTCCGACGGCGACAACTGGAGCGCCGCCGACACACGCTCCTGCATGGAATTGCTTCGCGGCCGGCTCCTGCCCAACCTGAACCTGTTCTGCTACGGCCAGGTGGAGAGTGAGTACGGAAGCGGGCAGTTCTTCAACGACCTCCGCGGGGAGCTCGGGGTCGACGAGCGCGTGGTGCTGTCCAAGATCCCCGACCGCGACGCAATCATGAACTCGATCCGAGAATTCCTCGGGAAGGGGCGGTGATGCTCGAAGAATACCTGCGTCGGTCCCGTCGCGCCTTGCCGACCGAGCTCGAGGACGCGCGCCTCCGGATCCAGGAGATCGCGCGGCGGCACGGCCTCGACTTCTTCGACACCATCTTCGAGATGTGCGACTACGACGAGATCAACATGATCGCGTCGTACGGGGGGTTCCCCACCCGGTACCCGCATTGGCGGTGGGGCATGGAGTACCTCCAGATGCAGAAGGGGTACGAGTACGGCCTGCAGAAGATCTACGAGATGGTCATCAACACCGACCCCGCGTACGCGTACCTGCTCGACAACAACGCCTTCGTCGACCAGAAGCTCGTCATGGCGCACGTGTACGGGCACGTCGACTTCTTCAAGAACAACGCGTGGTTCGGCTACACGAACCGGAAGATGCTCGACGAGATGGCCAACCACGCCGCGCGCGTGCGACGCATCGTCGATCGCGTCGGCGAGTCCGAGACCGAGCGTTGGATCGACGTGTGCCTGTCGTTGGACAACCTCATCGACCCGTACCTCCACCACATCCGTCGCGACCGACCGCGCGACGAGGAGGAGGAGGAGCCTTCGACGCTGCCGCACAAGCTGCCCGCGAAGGGCTACATGGACCGCTACATCAACCCGCCAGAGGCGCTCGAGCGCGAGAAGAACCGCTTGGAGGAGGATGCACGCCGTGCCCGGCGCTTCCCCGAGCAGCCGGTTCGTGACGTGATGGGCTTCGTCCTCGAGCACGGCCGAATGGAACGCTGGCAGGCCGACATCCTCGCGGTGATCCGCGAAGAGGCGTACTACTTCGCGCCCCAAGGGCAGACGAAGATCATGAACGAAGGCTGGGCCTCCTACTGGCACACGAAGCTCATGACGGAGGAGATCCTCGAAGACTCCGAGGTCATCGACTACGCCGACCATCACTCCGGCACCGTCGCCATGCGCCCCGGGCAGCTCAATCCGTACAAGATCGGCCTGGAGCTCTTCCGCGACATCGAGCGGCGGTGGGACCGCGGGCAGTTCGGGCCCGACTGGGAGTCCTGCGACGACGCGACCGAGCGTCGAAACTGGTACAAGCCCACCAATCAGGGGAAGGCCCGCATCTTCGACGTGCGGCGCACTCACAACGACGTCACGTTCCTGGACGCGTTCCTCACCGAGGAGTTCATCCGCCGGAACGGCGTCTTCACGTGGGAGATCGACAAGAAGTCCGGAGAGTACATCGTCGATTCGCGTGAGTTCCGCGACGTGAAGCGCAAGCTGTTGTTCATGGTGAGCAACCACGGCCAGCCCAGGGTCTACGTGACAGATGGCAATCACGCCAATCGCGGCGAGCTCGAGCTCAGCCACGAACACGAGGGGGTGGACGTGCAGCTCGAGTGGGCCGGACACGTGCTCGCAAACCTCGCGCGCGCGTGGGGGCGCCCGGTGCACCTGAGGACCCGCGTGGACGGCAAGGACGCGGTCCTGCACCACGACGGCGAGCGGCTGACCTCCGACGGCGTCCGGGTCGCCGGGCCACAAGGGGGCAAGAAGTGAGCCAGATCACGCGACCGTTCGACGATGCGCTCCAACCGGGCGAGGTCGTCGCCGAGGTCGACGGCGCCCGCGCCGAAGTGGAGGTCGTCGACCTCGACCGCCTTGGGGTGACGGTGCGCCGCGTCCGGGTGACCGGCGAGGACATCGGGGTACGCCGCGCGGCCGACGCCCTGCCGGAGGCCCTGCGGGCGTTGCCGGACCGTCTCGCCGGGGTCGAGGTGGACCCACGGCTCGGCGGCGCCGTTCTGCGGTCGGTGCCCGCGGATGTTCGCCGCCACGGCGACGCCCGAGAGTTCTTCGAGGCGCGCACCGACGGCGCGTCGGTCGTCGTCGAGCGTGCCCGCGTCGGTCAGGGCCGGGAGGTGGTCCCCTGGACGCTCACGCGAGAACAGCTCGGCCGCATCGTCGAACGTACGGCCGAGCTGTTTCGTCGCTGATCGGGGTCGAGTCGGCGCGTGTCTCCACGCGCCGGACCTACCAGTCCGTGTCGTCGCCGGCGGTGGTGCTGCCGCCGCTGCCACCGCTGAAGTCGGTCTCTTCTTCGTCGTCGGCGCGACCCTTGCGCTTGTTGCCCTTGCGACGCTCCCACTCGGCGACCTTGCGGTTGCGCTCTTCGTCGATCGCCGACTCGGTGCGGCGCGGGCCGCCGAAGTTGCGATTGCCGCCGGGGCGACGATCTTCGCCCCACGCCGGACGGGGGGCGCCGCCGGGCGCGCCGCCCGGAGCTCCGCCACCTTCCCACGGACGACGAGGCGCACCGCCGGGAGCACCGCCCCCAAAGCCGCCAGGACCGCCGGAGCCGGGACCGCCGGAGCGATAGCCGCCGCCGCCGTAGCCACCGCCACCCTCGCGAGGAGGGCCGCCGTAGCCGCCGCCGCCGCCGTAGCCACCGCCGCCCTCGCGAGGAGGACCGCCGTAGCCGCCACCACGCGGGGGACCGCCGTAGCCACCGCCGCCCTCACGGGGAGGACCGCCGTAGCCACCGCCGCCCTCGCGAGGAGGACCGCCGTAGCCACCGCCGCCCTCGCGGGGAGGACCGCCGTAGCCGCCACCACCCTCGCGGGGGCCGCCGGTACGGTACACGGACGGAGGACCGCCGCCGGGCCCGTCGCGACGGGGACCGCGCGGAGGACCGCCGAAGCCGCCGGGACCACCGCCGCCGCCACCTTCGCGAGGGCGAGCGATGTTGACCTTCAACGGGCGACCGTCGAGCGGGAAGCCATCGAGCGCCTGTACGGCGGCCTCGGCCTGCTGCTCGTCCGCCATCTCCACGAAGCCGAAGCCTCGCGGGCGGCCGGTCTCGCGGTCCATGATCAGGTTGACGGAGACGACCTCACGGCCGTCCTTGTTGAATACTGACCGCACCTCGTCATCGGTGATGCGGTAGGGGAGGTTCCCAACATAGACGTTGCGGGACATTCGGCCCGTTGCTCTCGTTTGCGCGGATGGATGGTTGGTTGTTGAAGGAAGGACAGGATCTGGAAAGGGCGGGCGCGCGTCAAGCGGTGAGGTTCACCACTGCATGAGCGCTTCGACGGTCCACTGGCCACGAGCCAGGAAGAACGTCTGCAATGGGGAGGTCTGGGTCTGGTCGTACAGCCACGCCTTGCCGGCGGCGCGGACTCCGAACCGGCCGAACCGCGCGAGCGCGTCCGCGCCCGCGATGCCAGCCATGTCGGTCTCCATGAAGTACCGATCGCCCGACTGCGAGTTGCTCGCGACGTCGGCCGTCCACGCCACCCCGGCGCCTGCGCGGAGGAACACTTCCCACGCCCAGGCCCGCGGCTGCGGGTGCGGGATGCGAATGCCCGGCGTCACGTAGATGCCGTGGCGGAGGTACGCCGACGTCGGGAGCTCGGCATCTTCGCCGAGCCCGTCCGCCAACGCGATGGGCGACGTGAACGCCCCGAAGTCGATCGCAATGAGCCGCGTGAGCCGCGAGTCGAAACCCGCGGTGACGCCGAACGGAGCTGCACCGGGCGCACCCTGCACGTAGCTGAGTCCGACATGGAGGCGGTTCTGCGGATCGAGCGCGAGCGTGGCGGCATTGGCCGACACGATCAAGCCGAGCAGCATCGAGAACAACGAACCTCCGGTGACCGCGACACTATACCCGCGAACCGTCAACGTCAAAGAGGGCAACGTGCAACTGTCGAAGTCCGGCGAGATCGTGCACCTCGTCCCTCAACCTCGGCACGACCCGCACCCACGCGCTCCCGGACGCCACGCGGAGCTCCGCCACATGTTCCGCCTCCAACGCCGCCAAGGCCCGTAGCCTGCGGTGAGCCATCGACACGCGCGCCAGCAGGGCGGCCGCGTACCGGGGGTCCGCCGCACGCGCCGCGACGCCGAGGAGCCGCTCGACGTCGGGTTCGGTCGAGGTGGCCACGTGCACCTGATTCACCACCAGACCGGCCAGGGGCAAGCGCCGATTCCCAAGCTCTTCCAAGAAGAACTTCGCGACTTCCATCGAGGCGTCCGTCGGCGCGCTCACGACGACGAAGGCCGTGGACGGGTCGGCGAAGATGCGGCCGACCGCCTCGTGACGTTCTCGAAAACCATCGTACAGCTCACCGAACAAGCGGAAGAAGGTCGCGAGCTCGTCGAGGAAGTCCCGGCCGAAAATGTGAGACAGGAGTCGGTACACGACCGCGCTCGTGCCCATGAGCAGGCGCTTGCCGAACATGCCCTCTTCGTGCGGGGTGAGGAACCACCGCATGATCTGCCGATCAAGGAAGCGCGTCAGGCGCCCCGGGGACTCGAGGAAGTCGAGGGCGTTCTTCACCGGCGGGGTGTCGAGGACGATGAGGTCGTAGCGCCCGGACACATGGACGTCGTACAGCCGCTCCGTCGCCATGTACTCCTGGCTGCCCGAGAAGCTGCCCGCGATGTGCCGATAGATGCGGTTCGCGTAGACCTTGTCGCGAGACGCGGCGTCCTTCGACACGCGCGCGATGACGTCGTCGAGGGTGCTCCGCGGGTCGAGCATCATCGCGTGCAACGTGCCGCGAGCCTCCGGCCCGAGCTGCACCTGCACCTCGCTGTTGCCGATCTCCGTCAGGCCCAGCGCGTTCGCGAGGCGACGCGCGGGGTCGATCGTGAGGACGAGGGCGCGACGGCCTTCGAACGCGGCTCGCAGCGCGATGGACGCCGCGGTCGTGGTCTTCCCGACTCCGCCGGAGCCGACGCACACGACGAGCCGGCGGGTCGCCACCACGCGCGCGAGGTTCACGCCAACCCCCGAAGGTCGACGGGGATGCTGCTCTTTCGCGCGAGCGCCGACGTGACCTGGTTGACGATGCGGCGCACGCCTTCGCCGCGGGCAAGCGCGGGGAGGACGAGCACAGGAACCGCAAGATCCTCTTTCAACCGCTGTTCCGCCTCGCCGGTGGCGCGTTCGAGCTCGGCCTCCCACCGGCCGGCCTCCAGCACCTCACGGGCGAGCCCATCGGCGTGACTGCGCAACAGCGCGGCGAGCAGGGCCGACTCTTCCGGGGCGAACGATGGCGGCGTGGCGCGGTTGAGCAGCACCAGCGGCACCGTCAGCGGCGGCAGGTCGGCCGCGACGCGGCGCGCGGTCTCGATGGTCTCGTTCACGACCATCTCCTCGGGCAAGGCGACGAGGACGACGCGGGTGTCGGGACGCGCATAGAGCGAGACGAGGTCGTCGGCGCACCGGCGGATCGGCCCGGTGTCGAACAAGCGTTGCGCGGTGTGGGCGATCGACAACATCGCGACCGCGTTGCCGCTCGCGGGCATGTCGACCACCACGAGGTCGTACTGCGCGGCGAGCTGCATCACGCGCGAAAGGACCGCCAGGTCGCGCGCGCCGGGCGTGGCCTCGAGAAAGAGCCCCACGACGCGGTTGTGCGTGATGAGGCGCACGACGCGCGGGACCGAGACGATGGTGCGCAGCCAGTCGTCGAGCGACTCGAGCCAGGTCAGGTTCGCGATGGACAGGTTCGGCGCCACCTCGACCGGCTGGTACGTCGGCGCACGGCCAAAGATCGCCGTGAAGCTCGGTCGTTGCGCGTCCAGCTCGACGGCGAGCGTGCGACGACCCTGTGCGGAGGCCAGCCGCGCCACGGCGGCCGCCAACGTGGTCTTGCCCGTGCCCCCCTTGCCGCTGACGAACAGCACGCGGGAACGGAAGAGCACGGCGGCGTCGGCGTGCACTACCAGCGCACCAGCGTGGCACCCCACGTGAGACCCGCGCCGAACCCGAGCAGCATCACGAGGTTCCCGGGCTGGACGCGACCGTCGAGCACCGCCTCGTGAAGCGCGATCGGGATGCTGGCCGCCGTCGTGTTTCCGTACACCTGGATGTTGTTCACGAAGCGCGAGGAGGGGACGCCGAGCTGCCGGGCCACCATCTCGTTGATGCGGAGGTTGGCCTGGTGCGGCACGAACACATCGACGTCGTCGAGGCTGAGCCCGTTCTTGGCGAGGATGCTGCGCGCCACCTCGGGGAGCCGCTCGACCGCGTGCTTGAACACGCTGCGACCGTCCATCCGCGGGTAGTGACGTCCCTCCTCCATCATCTGCGCGGTCAAGCGGGGCTGGTTCCGGCTCGCGGGGGCCTCGAGCATCAGGATCTCGGCGTACCGGCCGTCGCTGTGGAGCTCCGAGTCGATCACGCGCGACGCCCCCTCGGCGGGCACGACCACCGCCGCCCCGGCGCCGTCGCCGAAGAGCACCGCGACGTCGCGACCGCGGGTCGTGACGTCGAGGCCGCTGCTGTGCACCTCGGCGCCGACGACGAGCACACGCTTCGCCATGCCCGCGCGCACGAAGGCGTCGGCCGTGGCGAGGCCGTACAAGAACCCCGTGCACTGGTTGCGGATGTCCATGCAGGCGGTGCCGGGAATTCCGAGGCGCGCCTGCAGGAAACAGCTCGATCCCGGAAAGTTCACGTCCGGGGACAGGGTCGCGAACAGGACGAGGTCCAGATCCGACGCCGCCACGCCCGCCTCGGCGAGCGCGCCGCGCGCGGCGTGCTCCGCGAGCTCCGAGGCACCCACGTCGCCGTCGACCCACCGACGCTCACGGATGCCCGTTCGTTGCTGGATCCACTCGTCGGTGGTCTCCATGCGCTGCGAGAGTTCGTCGTTGGTGACGACGCGCTCGGGGACGTAGTGCCCCATCCCGGCGATGCGACTGGCGGTCATGCGGCGCTCCGGCGTCAGATGTCGAGGTATCGCACGTTGAGTGCGTTCTGGTGGATGAAGTCACGACGCGGCTCCACCTCGTCACCCATCAGCAACGTGAAGAGACGATCCGCCGAGCCCAGCTCATCGACCTGCACGCGTTGGAGCACGCGGACGGTGGGGTTCATCGTCGTGTCCCAGAGCTGCTCGGCCTGCATCTCGCCGAGGCCCTTGTACCGCTGGATGTCCCATCCCTTCTGGGCACTGGCGAAGACGTCGGAGCGCACCTGTCGGAACAGGTGCCGCTCGGGGCCTCCCGCGACGCGGGCGGGCAACGGGAGCGCCTCTTCGAGCTCGCGGCGCGCGGCGAGCAGACCTTCCACGTCGGCGATGCCCGGCCCGAGGCGCGTCACGATCTCCGCGCTCGACATCATCGCGCGAACCACGACCGCGTGCCCTTCGTCGGCGGGCTCCGCGCGGACCTCGAGCACGTCGAGGTCCGGTGCGACGAGGCGCAGCCGCGCGCGGATCGTCTCCGCGAAGGCCGCCGCCTCCGTGGCGTCGGTGGGCACGACGCCGCCGAGGTGCAGGTACTGGTCCAACACGACCGGCTGGAAGCGGCGCGAGAGCCGCTCGAGCCGATGCTCGTAGCGACCGATCCGCGCGATGATCTCGGGCACGTCCGCGCCCGGGTACTCGCGCTCTCGCGCGTCCACGAGCTCGACCGACTGCGCGCCACGTTCGAGGAAGAAGGCGTCGAGCGCGGCATCGTCGCGGAGGTACTGCTCGAACTTGCCCCTCTTGACGCGGAAGAGCGGCGGCTGCGCGATGTAGAGGTACCCGCCGGTGACGAGGTCCCGCATCTGTCGATAGAAGAAGGTGAGGAGCAACGTCCGGATATGGCTTCCGTCGACGTCGGCGTCCGTCATGATGATCACGCGGTGGTACCGCAGGCGCCCGAGATCGAACTCGTCGCCGATGCCGCAGCCCAGCGCCCCGACGAGGTTCAGGATCTGCTCGGACGACAACATGCGGTCGATCCGCGCCTTCTCGACGTTCAGGATCTTCCCGCGGAGGGGGAGGATCGCCTGGAACTTGCGATCCCGCCCGGTCTTGGCGGTGCCACCGGCCGAGTCCCCCTCGACCAGGTACAATTCGCACTTCGACGGGTCTTTTTCCTGGCAGTGGGCGAGCTTGCCGGAGAGCCCGGCCCCCTCGAACGGCGACCGCTTCCGCGCCAGCTCGCGGGCTTTGCGCGCCGCCTCGCGGGCCCGGGAGGCGTCGATCGCCTTGTTGACGACCGTGCGCGCCACCGCCGGATGTTCGTCGAACCAGAACGCGAGCTGCTCGTTGACGATGACCTCGGTGAGGCCCTTGACCTCAGAATTGCCGAGCTTCGTCTTCGTCTGACCCTCGAACTGGGGCTCCGCGATCTTCACCGAGAGGACCGCCGTGAAGCCCTCGCGGATGTCCTCGCCGGACAGCGCCTCGGCCTTCTCCTTCTTGAAGAGGCCGTTGGTCGTGGCGAAGGCGTTGACCGTGCGGGTCAGCGCGGCCTTCAGGCCGGTGACGTGCGTGCCACCCTCGTGGGTGTTGATGTTGTTCGCGAAGCTGAGGATCGTCTCCGCGTAGGAGGTGTTCCACTGGAGGGCGATCTCGACCTCGAGACCCTCCCTGCCGCCGCGCAGGTAGATCGGCGCGTTGACCGGCTCCTTGCCCTCGTTCAGGTACTCGACGAACGTGACGATGCCGCCGGCGTAGTGAAACGTGTCTTCACGGTCGTCACGACGGTCCCGGAGGACGATCGTGAGCCCGGGGTTGAGGAACGCCATCTCGCGGAGGCGGTTCGACAGGACCTCGTACTGGAGGTCCGTCGTCTCGCGGAAGATCGTGGGGTCGGGGGTCCAATGCACGCGCGTGCCGCGACGGCCGTCGGCGTCGCCCACCCGCGCCAGCTCGACGTCGGGCACGCCCCGACGGAAGCGCTGGTGCCAATGGGCGCCGTCGCGCCAGATATCGAGGAGCAACGTCTCGGAGAGCGCGTTCACGCAAGAGACGCCGACCCCGTGCAGGCCGCCGGACACCTTGTAGCTGTCGCGGTCGAACTTGCCGCCGGCGTGCAGCACCGTGAGCACGACGGTCGCCGCGGCGATGCCCATGGCCGGGTGGAGGTCGACGGGGATGCCTCGGCCGTTGTCCTCGACGGACGCCGAGCCGTCCTCGTGCACCGTGACCGTGATGTGGGTGCAGTGCCCGGCGAGCGACTCGTCGACCGAGTTGTCGACGACCTCCCACACGAGGTGGTGGAGGCCTCGGACGCCGACGTCCCCGATGTACATCGAGGGGCGGACGCGCACCGCCTCGAGACCTTCGAGAACTTGGATGTTCGACGCGTTGTACGTCGCGTTCTTTGGCGTGGGGTCGTTCGGGTCGTGTGCGTCCATCTACCGGGAGCTCCTGCTCGCTCGGGCCCACGGCCGACCTCGCGCCAGCGGCGCGGATTCGGCTCGCGCACGGCGCCGGCGACCCGACACCCTAACACGGTTCATCGGAACGGGCCGGGCCCGGTCGGACGTGTCCGAAGCAGCTCGAACGCCAGGCAGCTCACGATGCCGACGGCGTAGAGCGCGATGTCGGACCACAAGAATCCACGACCGAGCACCAGCGCGCCGACCCGATGCGCCCGCACGGCGTCGAGCGGCGCCCACCCGACGAGCTGGGAGACCTCGACGCTCCAACAGAACACCAGGGCCGCGATCGCCCGGGCGCCGGCTGACGCCCCGGGCGCGACGACCCCGACGAGGCACCACGCCATCACTGCGTAGAGCACGTCGCCCGCCCAGGCGCGCACGGCTGACGGCGCCATGGGGTGCCGGGAGGCCAGCCCAGCGGCCACGACCACCAGGGACGCCGCGGCCCAGCGAAGGCGCACCGGGACACCCATCGACGCGCCGGTCACGCCTCGACCGCGCGCACGGCCCCTCCGACGACGGTGTACACGCGCGCCGCGGCCCCCTCCGGGAGGAATCGCGCGTCCGTGGTCGTCAGGAAGACCTGAGCGCCGAAGCCACGAACGTGCCGAACGAGGCGCGCGGTGCGATCCGGATCCAGCTCGCTGCCGAGGTCGTCCAACAAAAACATGGGCGCTTCGCCGTCTTCGCGCGCGACGGCGAGCTCGGCGAGCTTCCAGGCGAGCACGACCGATCGCGCCTGTCCCTGCGAGGCGAACGCCCGGGCGGGCGCGCCGCGAACCAGGAACGCCACATCGTCGCGCTGCGGCCCGGCCAGGGGCCGTCGCAACGCACGCTCCTGCCGACGCGCCCGCGCGAGTCGAGCGGCGAACTCGGCCTCGAACAACGCGTCGTGCGGGTCGCCGAGCGAACACTCGTAGGCGACGTCCGCCGACTCCCCATCCGAGAGATCCGCGTAGATCGTCTGGAAGAGCGGCCGGAGCCTCCGAACGGCCGCCGATCGGGCGACCGACACGCGCGCCCCGACGGCCACCAGCTGCTCGTCGAGCACGTCGAGCGCAGCGTCGTCGCCCGAGGCGCGCAGAAGCGCCGACTTGTGCTCGAGGATGCGCCGCAGATCACGCGCAGGACCGAGGTAGTCCGGGCGGATCGTCATCACCGCGCGGTCGAGGAGAGCCCGACGCAGCGCCGGCTCCCCGCGCACGAGCGCGGTGTCGGCCGGCGCGAACGTCGTCGCGCGGAGGCTGCGCAGCCACGCGAGCGCGTCGACCACGCGATCGTCCCGGCGGAGTCCGCGCGCGCCCTCACCGAAGCTCCAGCGCCACGTGCGCGTGAACCCCTCGCTCTCGCCGACCCCCTCGACGTCCGCGCGATCGTCGCCGTGGCGAATGACCTCGGCGACGCGAGAGGTGCGGAAGCTCTTCAGGGTGCCCAGGACCCCGACCGCTTCGAGGAGGTTCGTCTTTCCTTGCCCATTGCCCCCGACGAACGCCACGAGGGGCGCATCGACGTCGAGCGCGTCGCCGGACAGGTTTCTAAACCCGACGGTGCGCAGGCGCGTGAGGTGCACGCGCCCGTCAGTCCAGGCGCAGGGGCATGATCACGAAGAGCGCGTTCGACTCTTCCTGCGCCCGCACGATGCACGGCGAGAGGGTCTCCCCGAGCTCGAGGGTCAGGCGGCCGTCCGGGAGAGAATCCAGGACGTCCTGCACGAACCGCGCGTTGAGCCCCATGACGATCGCTTCGCCGGTGAGGTCGGCGGCGAGCTCCTCGCGGGCGTCGCCAGCGTCGGCCTTGCGGGCGGTGAGCACGATGCCGTCCGCGTTGAAGGCGAACTTGACCGAGTGGGCGGCATCGGCCGCGAACACCGACACGCAGCGAAGAGCCTCGACGAAGGCCTCGCGCTCCACCACCACGCGGCGCTTCCAGCTCGACGGGAGCACCTGCCGGTAGTCGGGGAAGTCCGCTTCCAGGAGCCGCATGTGCAGCTGCACGCCCGGCAGCGACGCGAGCGCCGCGCGCTCACCGAAGGCCAGCTCGACCTCGTCGTCCCGCCCCTCGACGAGCTTTGCCATCTCGGCGAGGGCCTTGCGCGGCAGCAACATCTTGCGCCCGACCGCGAGATCGCCCTGGTAGGGGGCCTGCGACCACGACAAACGGTTGCCGTCGGTGCTCACGAAGCGCACCATCGGCTTGTCGCCGGCGACATCCTCGACGTGCGCGCCGTTGAGCCCGTACCGGTTGTCGTCCGGCGCCACCGAGAACAGGGTCTGCTTGATCAGGCGCCGAAGGTCGGCCGTCGCGAGCCGGATCGAGCGGGACTGATCGAGCGGCGGGGTGACGGGGAAGTCCACCCCGGGGAAGGCGTTCAGCTTGAAGTACGCCGTGCCCGCGCGCACCTCGATGCGCTGCCCGTCGACGAGGCGCACGTGAACGGCGCCCGCCGGCAGGACGCGCGCGGTCTGGAAGAAGTTCGTCGCGTCGACCGCCGCTTCGCCGGGGGTGCGCACGTTCGCGTCGAAGTCGCCCAGAAAGGTGATGGTCTTGTCGGTGGCCACGAACCGGACGCCCGTGGTCGTGGCCTGCACGAGCACGCACGCCAGGATCGCGTTCGCCGGGCGCTTGTCGACGATGGCCACGGCGCGGTTGAGGGCGCGGAGGAGCTCGTCACGCTGGATGAGGAAGTCCATTTGATCTCGATCCAAAAGATCGATCTCTCGATCTTCTTCTATGGGTGTGGATATTGTGGATTGAGCGTTTTTTGGAGGTTTGCGGCCTGAGGCTCACGGGGACAAGCTCAGGAGCGCGCGTGGATGAGCTCGGGCTTATCCACCGGTCGGGCGCCGCGCCGCAGAGGCTGGGCCCGGGCGCCCGATTCGTCCTCCGGGCGTCGATCGGACATCCGCTGGATATCCTCCGACTTGTCCCCCGGGTTGTCCATAGGCCACGGCGGGGTGACGACGCTCAGAGGCCGCGGCACAGGCGCTCCAGGAGCTCGAGCTCGGCGCGCGCGTTCGGGTTCGTCTCGATGATCTCTTCGACTTTCTTCACGCCGTGCTGCACCGTGGAGTTGTCGCGGTTGAACTCGCGCCCGATCTCCGGGAACGAGAGGTTCGTCAGGCGGCGCGTGAGGAACATCGCCACCTGTCGCGGGTAGGCGATGTTCTTCGGCCGACGATCGCCCTTGATGTCCGCCGCGCGGATGGAGAAGTGGTCGGCGACGCGCTGGATGATGACGTCGGTGTTCGGCGGCGGGGCCTTGGGCGGGACCAGGTCGCTCAGGCGGTCCTGCACGAAGCGGAGGGTGATCGGCTCGTTGTAGAACGACTGCATCGCGTTGAGGCGGTTGAGCACGCCCTCGAGCTCCCGCACGCTGTTTCGGACGCGCTGGGCGATGCAGTACTGGACGTCCGGCGGGATGTCTAGCCGCATCGCGACCGCCTTCGACGCGAGGATGGCCATCATCGTCTCGGGGTCGGGCGGGGCGACGTCGACGAGCAGCCCGCCCTCGAAGCGGGTCCGGAGCCGCGGCTCGAGCTTCCCGATGTCGCGCGGCGCTTCGTCGGCCGTGAACACGATCTGCTTGCCCTCGTTCTTCATGGCCTCGAACACGTGGAAGAGCTCTTCCTCCGTACGATCCCGTCCCGCGATGAATTGCACGTCGTCGAGCAGCAGCAGGTCGACCTGGGTGCGGAAACGCTCGCGGAACTCGGTGATCGACCGATTCTGGAGCGCCCGCACCATCGAACCGAAGAACTGTTCGGCGGTGCAGTAGTACACGCCGGCGTCGCCGAACCGCGCCGCGACCTGGTTGCCGATGGCGTGCACGAGGTGCGTCTTGCCGAGGCCGGTCTCGCCCCAGATGAACAGCGGGTTGTGGGTCCGCCCGGGCGCGTCGGCGACGGCGAGCGCCGCGGCGTTGGCGAACTCGTTGCACTTGCCCACGACGAACGTGTCGAACGTCATGCGCTTGTCGAGGTGGGTCACCGCTCGCCGCGCGGCGGGCGCGGCGGGTACTTCGGGGGCCGGCGCAGCGCCGTCCACGTCGAAGTCGACTTCGACCGGCCGGCCGAGCACCTCCGACCACGCCGTGTTGATGTCGCCGAGGAAGTTGTCGCGGATCCAAGAGTAGCCGTACCGCCCCGAGACGCGCAGGCGCACGCGCGACCCCTCGATGCTGGCGAGGTGGAGCGCGGGTCGAATCCACACGTCCATCTCGCTGCCGCCGATTCGAGCCTCCAGAAGCGCCAAAAACTGCTCAAACTCGGTATCCGCCGACACGTGCGTCCCCTCGCACCGACCGGTGCGCTTGCTTGACCCGAGGGCTGCCCGACGTGCTCGCTGCCCGCTCGAAGGTGTACCGCAGAGGCCGAGAAGTCTCAAGCCGCCGGATCCTGCAAGTCCGCGACACGTCGTCGCGAGATCATTCCAAAGTGCGCCTTGATGTTGGATCGTCTACGAAGATCCGGTATGTTCGGGGTTGCCTTTCTTCTGGCTCAGGGTTAGCCGGCGCTGCCGTGCCGAGGGCCCGCGATCGCGCCGTGGTCGTCCGGCACGCGTCCCTGCAAGGCACGAGGTCGAAATGAGCAAGCCGAAGCGTACGTATCAGCCCCACAACATCCGGCGGAAGCGCACCCACGGCTTCCGGGCCCGCATGGAGACGGCCGGAGGCCGCGCCACGCTCTCGCGCCGTCGCGCGAAGGGCCGGAAGCGCCTCGTCGTCACCATTGCAACCAAGCGAAGCTGAACGCGTCTCCGGTCGCCCAGGCCGCCTCACGCGGCGCGCCGACTACGAGCGGGTGCAGTCGGGCGGACGAAAGATCCGCTCGTCCACGCTCCTCCTTCTGGTCGGACGCGGCGAGGGCGCGCTCACGCGCGTCGGGTTGACGGTCAGCCGGAAGGTGGGCATCGCCGTGATTCGCAACCGCGTCAAGCGTTGGCTTCGCGAGGCCGTGCGTGCCGTCGGAGCGCCTCCGGGCGGCCCGTGGGACGTGGTGATCATCGCGCGCGCGGAGTCCGCGTCGGCGGGCTACGAGGCGCTGCGCGGCGAGGTCGCCACCATGTTCTCGAGGGTCCGGCCGTGACGTGGTTCCTGTTGTCGATGATCCGCGGGTATCAGCTCACGGTCTCGCGCTTCATGCCTCCTTCGTGCCGGTTCTACCCGTCCTGCAGCCGCTACACCGCGGAGGCGATTCGGGTCTGGGGCCCGTGGCGCGGCAGCTGGCTGGGGGTACGGCGCATCTGCAAGTGCCATCCCTTCCATCCCGGGGGCCTCGACCCCGTGCCCTTGCGGGAGGCCTCGTGAAGGACCCGAACGAGCGCAGGGCGATGCTCGCCATCGTCCTCTGCCTGATCATCTACTACGTCTGGTCGGTCTTCTTCCTGCCCCCGCCCGAGCTCGCGGACACCGCCGCGGGCACGCCCGTGGCGGAAGCGCCCACGGCGCCGAGGCCGTCGGACCCCGTGCCCTCGCCAGCGCCGGCGGAGGTGGCCGTGGCGTGCGACCCGTCTCCGCGAAGCATCGCGTCGGACATGGCGGCCCTCGAGGCCGACGGCTGCGGCGGCGGTCTGCGGCAGATCACCCTGCCGAACACGCAAGCTGCAATCCAGGTGACCCCGTGGTGGACCTGGATCATGAACCTCGTCACCGGCACGTCGCGCGGGCCCTGGGTGCCGTACGGCCCCGAGCAGGGTCAGCAGAAGCTCCTCGGCGAAGACGTCCGGTTCGCCCTTGCGGGCCGCGGCCACCGCGCCTCGACGATGGGCACCTGGACGACGACCGTGGAGGGCGACGCGCTCGTCCTGCGGACCGCCAGCGACGGCTTCTCGGTCGAGCAGCGGTTCGCGCCGACGGAGTCGGTGGACGTGTGGTCGTACACGGCGCGCTTCGAGGCGTCTCGCCCGCTCGAGGGTCCGCTCTGGGTCGGGATCGCCGGCACCTTCGACGACCCCACGGGCGCCTACGACATGAACCCCCACGTCGCCGGGGTGGTCGATGGCGCGCTCCAACAGCTCCTGTCGCCGACGGGCTTGAGCGCGCGCGATCCGATGATCGGCAAAGTATCCTGGTTCGGCGTCGAAGATCGCTATCACCTCGCCGCCATCGCCCCGGTCGATGGCGCGGGCTGGACGACGCTCGAGTGGGCGCCGCTGCCCGGTGGCCAGACGGGGGCGTTCCTCGTCGGGCCCGATCGCATCGCCCCCGGCGCGCCGGTCACGTTGGAGGCGCGGCTCTTCACCGGTCCGAAGGACGTCGAGCGCCTCGAGCAGCTCGGGTCGGACCTCGGCGACGCTGCGAACCTCGGCTGGTTCGGCTTTTTCGCGAAAATCCTCTTGTTCATCCTCCACATCTACCACGCCGGCGTCGGAAACTGGGGGGTGTCGATCCTCCTGCTGACCTTCACGATTCGCCTGGCGTTCTACCCCCTGAGCGCCACGGCGTTCCGCAGCGGGAAGATGATGCAGGCGATCCAGCCGAAGCTGAAGGAGCTGCAAGAGCGGTTCAAGGACGACAAGGAAGCCCTCAACCGCGAGACGATCGCGCTGTTCACCAAGCACAAGGTGAACCCGCTCGGCGGCTGCCTCCCGATGCTCGTCCAGATGCCGGTGTTCTTCGCGCTGTACACGGGGTTGCAGTTCACGCCGGACCTGTTCCACGCGGACTTCCTGTACTTGCGCGACCTCAGCGCGCCCGACCCGTACGGCGTGTTGCCGACGATCATGGCCATCGGCATGATCCTCCAGCAACAGCTCACGCCGATGACCGGGATGGACCCCGCACAACAGCAGATGATGCGGATCATGCCGCTCGTCTTCGCGCTGTTCATGTTCGGGTTGCCGTCGGGCCTCGCCCTGTACTACGCCCTCAACACCCTGCTCAGCATCGCGCAGCAGTGGTACAACACGCGGTCGATCAAGCCGATCGAACTGCACGACTGACGGAGTCCCATGTCCATCCCCGCCAATCACGTGATCGCCGAAGGCCGCACCCTGCGCGCCGCGATCGAGGACGCGGCCGCCCAACTCGGCGTGCCCGCCAACTTCGTCGAGCACAAGCTCGACCTGGCGCACTTCCGCAGCCCCACGGGCACCGGCATCGGCGCCGACACGGTGCGCGTCTTCGCGTGGGCGCGGGACCTGGCGTCGGTCGCCCCGGTGGCCGCGGCCGAAGCGTGGACCAAGGGCCTCCTCGCCGCGATGGAGCGTACGGGCGGCATCAACGCCGAGGTTCGCGGCGGTGCGGTCGTCGTGACCGTGGACGTGGGCGAAGAGGGCCGTCACCTCGTCGGCCGTGGCGGCGCCACCCTGCGCGCGATCCAGCACTTGCTCGAACGCGCGCTCGTGGGCCAGTTCCCCGACCAGTCCTTCCGGTTCGACGTGGCCCGCTCCGAGCCGCGCGACGATCGCGGGCGCGACGATCGCGACGATCGCCCCCGTGAGTTTCGCGGCCCGCGCGACGACCGCCCGCGCGACGACCGCTCGCGCGACGACCGCCCGCGCGACGACCGCCCGCGTGACGATCGCCCGCGCGACGACCGCCCGCGCGACGCGGGCGCCGACGACCGCCCGCGTGACGCGGGCCGAGACGATCGCCGTGGTCGTGACGACCGCGGCCCTCGTCGCGACGATCGCCGGGATCGCGGCCCGCGGCGCGGGAACGACGAAGGCGAGCTCCGCAAGCTCGCGCGCAAGCTCGCCCAGAAGGTCCTCGAGACCGGAGAGGCGCAGGTGATCCGTCGCGAGTTGTCCAGCTACGACCGGCGTATCGTACACGTCGAGATCTCCGAGATCGCGGGCGTCGCGTCCCGGTCCGTAGGCGAAGGCGCGGACCGCCGCGTGGAGATCTGCAAGGCCGCGCCGTCGGACGACGGCGAGGAGTAGCCGATCGGCGGCGACGTGATCGTCGCCGCGGCGACCCCGTGGGGCCGCGGCGCGACGGCGCTCGTCCGGGTGTCCGGGCGAGGCGCCGACGCCGTCGTTCGCCGGGTCTGCGGGCGCGTACCCGCCCCGTGGACCGTTCGCCACGCGCGGCTCCGGGATGAAGCAGGCGTGTTCGACTCGGGCCTCGTCGCATGGTTCGCGGCCCCGAAGAGCTACACGGGCGAGGACGTGGCGGAGATCTCCTGCCATGGGAACCCCCTGCTCGTCGAGCGCCTCGTGGCGGCGCTGTGCGCCGCGGGCGCGCGTGTCGCGTCCCCGGGTGAGTTCACGCGGCGGGCCCTCGTGTCCGGCAAACTCGACCTGACCCAAGCCGAGGCGGTGCTCGACACCATCGCCGCGACGTCGATGGCCGGGGTGGACGCCGCGCGCGCGCGCGTCGACGGTGCCGTGAGCGCGTTCGCCGCGTCCCTCCGCGACGAGCTCGTCGACCTCGCCGCGACGCTCGAGGTGGCGGTGGACTACCCGGACGAAGAAGGGATGGGGGCGGACTCCATCCTCGCCGACCGCCTGCTGTCGGTGGCGACCCGCGCGCGACGCGCCGCGGGCACCGTTGCCGCGGGCCGGGCCGCCGTGGAGGGCGTGCGCGTGGCCCTGGTGGGGCCGGTGAACGCTGGGAAGTCTAGCTTGTTCAACGCTTTGTTGGGGCGGGCCCGCGCCATCGTGTCGCCGGTGCCGGGCACGACGCGCGACGTGGTCGAGGCTCCGCTCCAGACCCGAACCGCGCGCGTCTCATTGCTCGACACCGCCGGGGACCGCGAGGGCGCGGACCCGGTGGAGGTCGAGGGTGTGCGACTCGGGCGAGAAGCGGCCGCCGAGGTCGATCTCCTGCTCCTGTGCATCCCCGGGGATCGTGCGCCTGCGGCCGAGTGGGACGCGCTCTGGCGCCGCAGCCGGGGTCGACCGCTGGTGGCGGTGCGCACCTTCACCGACCGCCCGCCGGATCCGGCCTGCGACGCGTGGGCCGCCGAACGCGGGATCGTGTTCGCGTTCGCGGTTTCGGCGTCGACCGGCGTCGGCGTCGACGCGCTCCGGAGCGGCCTCCCCAGCGCCGTCGGGACGACGATCCCCGCCGAAGCAGAGGTCGTGCTCGCCAGCCGCCGTCAGGCGGATGCGCTCGCCGCGCTCGCCGAGGACGTCGCGGAGGCGGCGCGCGCGCTCCGTGACGGCGCGGGTCCCGTCGTGGCGATCGAGCTCACCCTCGCCGGTGTGGGCCACCTCGATCGCCTCGTGGGGCGGGATAGTCGGGAGGCGGTGCTCGACCGCCTCTTCTCGCGGTTCTGCATCGGGAAGTAGCCGAGATGCGGACGCTGTTCATCATGGACCCCCTCGACCGGATCAACGTCGCGGGGGACTCGACGTACATGCTCATGCGGGAGACGACGAGCCGCGGGTTCGGGGCCGCCTGGTGCACCCCCGCCGACCTCTACTGCCTCGAAGGGCGGGTCGGCGCGCGCGTGCAGGAGGTCCGCACGACCGCCGAGCCGCCGCACTTCCATCGCGGCCCCGTGTCGGACGTCTGGCTCGGCGACTTCGACGTCGTATGGAGCCGCAAGGACCCGCCGTTCGACATGGAGTACGTGTTCTCGACGTACCTCCTGGAAATGGCGCCGGCCCACACCTTGGTGCTCAATCGCCCCGCGTCGGTGCGGAGCCGCAACGAGAAGCTCTACGCGCAGCTGTACGCGGACCTCGGTCCGCCCACGCTGATCTCCCGAGACGCGGCGCGCATCGTCGCGTTCGCGGAGTCGTGCCCGGACCGCGTCGTGCTGAAGCCCTGGGACGGCAACGGCGGGCGAGGGGTGCTCGTGAGCGCGTCGTCGGACCGAAACCTCCGCGCGATGATCGAGCTCCTCACCCAGGATGGCCGCGTCGCCATCCTCGCGCAGGCGTACGTCCCCGGCATCGCCGAAGGGGACAAGCGCATCCTGCTCATCGAGGGTGAGCCGGTCGGGGCCATGCTCCGCGTCCCGGGCCCCAAGGACCACCGCGGCAACATGCACGTCGGCGCCTCGGTCGTCGCCACGACCCTGTCCGCGGCAGATCGCGCGATCTGTGCGCGGCTCGGCCCCGGCTTGAAGGCGGAGGGCCTGTTGTTCGTCGGCATCGACGTCATCGGGGGTCGCCTGACCGAGATCAACGTCACCAGTCCGACGGGCATCCAGGAGATCAACCGACTCGACGGGGTGCGTGTCGAGGCCCTCGTCGTCGATGCTGTCCACGCGCGTCTCGCCGCGCTTCGTTCCGGAGGTGTGCCTTGAGCTGGATTCGAGTGTTCGCGGCGGTCCTCACGCTCGGGGTCCTCCATGTCGGCCCGGCCCGGGCCGAGGACGACGACGACGACGAGATCGGGGAGAACACCGTGACGGGCTCGCGCGGTGGTCAGCAGCAGTCCGCCGCGGCCGCGGCGGACGCTGAGATCATCGCGTGGTTCAACCGGCCGTACGACGCCGACAGCTACCGCGCGGCCGAGGTCCTCGGGGCGGACGTCGCGGTCATCGACGCGTGCCGCGAGGCGGTCGAGCTGGTCTACGCGCGACGGTACAAGGACGCCCGCAAGCAGCTCGACGGGCTCACCACGAAGTACCCGACCTCCGGCATCGGGCCCCTCGGCATCGCCCTGATGTACCAGGCGTTGATGTTCGAGAACTTCGACTTCCGCTATGAGAAGCAGTACGCGATGAGCGCCGCCGCCGCGCGAAAGCAGCTCGACGCGGGGCTCGCCGCGCCGGGCAACGACGCGTTCGAGCACTTCCTCTACGGCGGGCTGCTCGGCGTCGAGGCGATCCACCAGATGCGCAAGAACGACTTCCTCGGCGCCCTGGGCCGGGCGACAGAGGCGCTGAAGCACGTCGAGAAGACGAGGTCGAAGGCCCCGACGTTCGCGGACCTCGCGCTCGCGGACGGCCTCTACACGTACTGGCGGAGCGTCGTCACGCAGAACAGCAAGCTCCTCCCGGATTTCCCGGACCGTCGTGCCGAAGGCATGGCGCTCATGCAGAAGGCGGAGAAGGAGGCCGTGTTCCTCGGGCCGGGGGCTTCGCTCGCGCTCGCGTACTCGCACATCGAGGAGCGCTCGCTCCGCAACGCGCTCGATCGTTGCCTGTACATCCGCGTGACCTACCCGAACAACGTCATCAACAACATGACGTTGGCGCGGATCTACACGTCGGGACGACGCTACGGCGAAGCCGTCCGCGTGCTCGACGAGATCCTTCAGACGGTGCCCGACAACCAGCGCGCCCACTACTTCCGCGGCGTCGCGCTCGCGCGCCAGGGCAAGTACCCCGACGCGTTGAAGGCCTACGAGACGTACCTCGGGTTCAAGGAGGTTCCCAACGAGTACCGGGGGCAGACCTACTACCGGCTCGGCGCGCTCTACGTCCGGCAGAACCAGCCCGACAAGGCGCTGGCCTACTTCAAGCAGTCGGTCGCGACGAGCGACAACCAGGCCGCAAAACGGGCGATTGAACGGCTGAAGGCCGGAAAGTGACCTTCGCGACGATGTGGCTCGCCGGCGTGCTGGCCTGCAGCCGACCGGCCCCGCTGCCGGAGATCGCGGAGCTGCCCGCGTTCCACCTGACGGATCAGACGGGGCAGGCGGTCGGGCTCGATACCTTCGCGGGGTCGGTGCTCGTCGTGAACTTCATCTTCACGCGGTGCCCCAATGTGTGTCCGCTCCTGAGCGCGGAGATGTCCGAGGCGCACGACCGGTACGCCGCGGACGACCGCGTGCGGTTCATGAGCGTCACGGTCGATCCGGAGTACGACACGCCGGACGTGTTGGCGGCGTACGCCGCCCGCTTCGGCGCCGACCCGAAGCGGTGGCGGTTCGTCACCGGTGACGCCGCGTCCGTCCGCGCGGTGGTGGTGGACGGCTTCAAGAGCATGCTCGAGGCGCTCCCGGCGACGCCCACGGCGCCGGTGAACGTCCTTCACGGCGAGCGTTTCGTGCTCGTCGACCAGGGCGGGACGATCCGCGCGTACCCGGACCCGAAGGACGACGCGGCGATGTACGAGGCGATCGACGCGCTGGTGGCCGCGGGCGGCCGCTGACGTCGGCGTTCAGGGGACGACGAGCTTCATACCTAGGGAAAGGGCATCGCCGCCGCCGAGCACGGCGGCGTTGGCGTCGCGAATGCGCTCCCACTCGCCGGCGTGGCCGTAGTACCGCTTCGCGATCTTGCGGAGGGTGTCGCCCGAGGCCACGACGTGCGTCGCGCCGACGGCGCCGGGCTTCCCGGGCACCGCCGCGTTTGCCGCTTGCACGGCGGCGGCGACGGGCGGCGGCGCCTTCTGGGCGACGGGCGCCGCGGCGACGGGGGGGGCGGCGACGGGCTCGGCCGCGACGGGCTCGGCCGCGACGGGCTCGGCGGCGACGGGCTCGGCCGCGACGATGCCGTCCGCGACCGCCCCGGGCACGGCCGACGTGGGGGTGGTCGGCCACAAGGCGAACGCGAGGGCGAGACCGCTCGCGGCGATGGCGCCGAGGATCGCCCCGCCCCGCCAGAGCGCCTCGCGGCGCTGCGCGTCGGCGACTTCGGTCTCGAGGCGGATCGTCTCCGACCGAAGCGTCCGCGCCTCGTGCCGGAGCGCGCGAACCTCGCCCTGCTCCCGAGAGGCCAGCCGGGCACGAGACTCTTCGTCCCGCGCACGCTCCGTGCGCACCTCGGCCTCGAGCTCCTCGCGGAAGCCCGCGGGCTCGAACGCGCCGGCGTCGACCGCGAGCGTCAAGCGGCCGAGGGCCTCCGACGGGCGGCCCTGGGCGGCGAGCACCTTCGCGAACAGGAGCTGTCCGTCCGCGTCCTGCGGATCGAGGCAGAGCAACATCTGGAGACGCGCCGAAGCCTGCCCGAGGTGGCCGTCGCGCGCGAGGCCGAGCGCCTCGTTGTAGAGCGCGTCCGGCGCCTCCGCCATGTTGTCGCGCAGGGCGTCCGCGATGCGTCGCGTGGCGCCGTCGCCCGGCGCGGCGCCGCGCGGGAGCTCGTCGAACGTGAGGGTCGAAACCACAGCTTCGGTCATGGGCGTCTCGGCGGGAGGAAGGGCGGGAGGAAGGGCGGGAGGAAAGTGTAGCAGCATTGACGCGTCAAGTCCAGCCACGGGCGCGGTGCGCGCGGCCAGCACGATCCCGGCGGGGGATTCGAGTTAGGGGGAAGGGTTCTCCCGGGGAGCGCGATGAAGGGCAGCGAACACGTGGTGACGCCCGAGGGCTGGTTGAGCCGCGGCGAAGCCTTCGTCCGCGGCGACGGGGCGCAGCTCGCGGTGCTCGGGGGCATTCCCGGCGAGCGGGTGCGGGTGCGGGTCACGTCGTCGCAAGGCCACGTTCATCGCGCGCGGTTCATCGCGCCGGCTGGGAAGCCTCACGCGGACCGCGTGGCGCCGAGCTGCGAGCGGTGGGCGACCTGTGGCCGCTGCAGCTGGATGCACCTCACCGTGCCGGCCCAACAAGCCCACCGACGCCGCGCGCTCATGGAGGCGTTCGACGGCCTCGACGTCCCGCTCGAGGTGGTGCCGGTCGAGGCCGGGGCGGTGCACACGCTGGAGCTGCACGCCGGTACGTCGGACGAAGGCCGACTGCGGCTCGGCGTGCTCGGGCGCGAGGGGGGCCTCGTGGCGATCCCGGCGTGCGAGGTGGCGACGCCGACCTTGCGCGAGATCATGAAGGTGACGGCGTTCAACCTCATCGACATGCAGATTCGGCCGTGGCGGCGGGGTGGCGCCTTCCGTGGCGTGCGCGCCCGGCAGTCGATGCACACCGGCGAGGTGATGCTCACGCTCGTCTTCGCGCGCGCGGTGCCGTTCGCGCGCGAGCTGGTGGAGCGCATCGCGGGCGGGGTGCAGGAGGTTCGGGGCGCCCACGCGCACTGGAACGACGCGGACGAGGCGCTCGTGCCGGACACCGGGGAGACGACGCCGATCTACGGGAATCCGACCTTGGACGAACAGTTCGGAGACATCCGCGTCCGCCTCGCGCCCGTGGACGCCTGGCCGGTCACCACCGCCGAGCGCGACGCGTGGCTGGCGGTGGGCGACGCGCTGGACCCGCAGAAGGGCGACGCGGTGCTCGAGATGGGCAGCGGCGTCGGTGCTCGGACGACGCGGGCAGCGGCGGCTTCGGGGTGGGCGCTGGGCGTGGACGACGACGTCGGTCGCGTGGAGCGGGCGCGGGCAGACGCGGCCCGCTCGGGGTTCGAGGCCGAGTTCGCACATGTGCTCGACGCCGCCGAGTGGACGACCGTGCTCGCGCGCCTCGATGGTCGGCGGCCGCGCGTGATGGCGGACACCGGCACGCGAGGGCTCGACGACGAAGCGGTCGCCCGCATCGTGGGCAGCGTCCCGCGGCGCGTGGTGCTGCTCGGTTCGAACCCTCGCGCGATGGCGCGCGACGTCCGCGCGCTGGCGCGCGGTGGCCTGCTGCCGCGCTCGGTCCGCGCGTGGCCGATCCTCCCGCACCAACCGCACCTCTCCATGGTCGCCGTGCTCGACCACCCGGACGAGGCCCCGCCGGAGCGGCGCGCCCCACGGCGCACGCGGGTGCGGTAGTCTTCCGCCGTGCTCCCACTCCTCCTCGCACTCCTGTCGCCCGCCTCTGCCGCGTCGGAACGCCCGGAGGCCGTGTTGGTCTCCGCGCTGCAGCCCGCCACTTCCGATGCGGTCGGGCTCGCGGCGCTGCTCGAGGCGTTCCTCGCTTCGTACCTCGAACGTGACCCGGCGATGCGGGTCGTGCGCGTGGAGGACACCCCGGACTTCCCGGACTACGACGCGCGGGTGTGGATCGACTCCTGCCCGAAGGGCCAGGTGTCCGGGTGTACCTTGGTGCTCGCCGAGCGCGCCAAGGCCCGGTGGGCGGTCACGGGGACGGTCGATGTGGCCGGGGCTGGCTCACGCGTCACCGTCGAGATCGTCGATGTCGATGCGGCGCGCGTGGCGCTCACCTTCGTGTCCGAGCTGGAGGCCGGCAGCGACGAGGTGTTCGCGGAGGGCGTCGCCAAGCTGCTCGTGTCGGCGATGGCCGGCGCGTTCGCCGAGCGCGACATCCGGAGCAGCGACGAGGGGGGCGACGAGGCGCCGAAGGTCGACCCGGAGGTGGCCCGTCGCCAGCTCGAGGCACTCTCGCGCGAGCTCGGCGACATCACGACCTTCGTGACCGCGAGCGACCGCCCGATCCGTCGCGCGACCTACACCACGACCGACCTGGCGAAGGACGACGTCGAGGGAGCAGCCCCGTGGGACCGCCTCGACATGAGCGCCGAGGAGTACCTCCGCTACAAGAATTCCGGCTTGGAGCTGATGGAGTGGCGCGCCCGGGCGGTCGGAAAGCACGGTCAGCTGCTCATTCGTCCTTTCGGCGGGTTCCGCAGCGGGCCGTGGAGCGGGCAGTACTATGGGCGCTACGCCATCGACGGCCAGCAGATCGTCGACACCCTGTCCGTGCAGGCGGTGCAGAGCAACGGCGGTGCCGTCATCGGCGGGAGCGTCGCCTACGGCGTGACCCCGTGGCTCGACGTCGGCCTCGTGGTGGGGATGGCCACCGGTACCTACTCGGTGGACGTCGATCAGCAGGTGGTGGGACAGCCCGACGGCGTCGTCGAGCCCGTCCAGGACCAGAACTTCCCCGTGTTCCTCGGGCCGCGGGCCGTCGCGACGTTCCTCCCCGCGAAGAGCGTGCGCCCGGTGGCGGGGCTCGGCGTCGTGGTCGTCCGGGCCTCGGGCGTGGCCGAGCACCTGGAGCTGCCGGAGTACCTCACGGTGTGGCCGTCTTCGTGGCTGGTCGCCGGTGAGCTGTTGATCGGCGGCGAAGCACGCTTGTCGCGCGCGCTCGACCTCTACGTCCATCTGCCGATCGACATCGTCGTCGCCGGCGACCTGCGCCAGGTCGACCGCCAGACCCTCGTCGCCGCGATCACCGAGTACACGCCACCCGCGGCGTCCACCGTGGGCTTCGGCGCGGAGCTGGGGTTGCAGGTGCGGCTCTTCGGCCGCAAGGCCAAGCAGGGCGGACGTTACGACGAGCTCGAGGTCGACGACGCGCCGTGACGGCGCGCGGGCGCCCGGCCGTCAGCCCTGGGCGGCGGCGCGGGTCTCGTTGATGCGGGCTTGGAGCCGGCGCACCGCCTGACCACGGAGCTGGCAGACGCGGCTCTCGGTGACGCCGAGGATATCGCCGATCTCCTTCAGGTTCAGGCCGCGTTGGTAGTACAACGCGACCACCGCGCGCTCCTTCTCGGGCAGGCGCTGGATGAGCGTGGCGACCTGGCTGCGGGTCTCCTCGGCGATCCAGCGGTCGAGGAAGGGGTCGGACTCGTCGGCGACCTGGTCCGCGATCGTCGCGCCGCCGTCCTCGTCGACCGGCGTGTCCAGGGACACGAGCCGCCGGATCTCCGCGCCGCCGACGAGATCGTCGAACTCGTCGGTGTCCATTTCGAGGGTGGACGCCATCTCTTCGCGGGAGGGCTCACGTCCGAGGCGGTGGCGGAGCTGCGCGCGTGCGGTGTCGATCCGGGCGAACTTTCGCCGGACGGACCGCGGGATCCAGTCGGCATCGCGAAGGGCGTCGACGATGGCGCCGCGGATGCGGATCTCCGCGTACGACTTGAAGGGCACGCCACGAGCGGCCTCGAACCGGTCGATTGCGTCGATGAGGCCGAGCGTTCCGATATTGATGAGCTCTTCTACCTCAATGTGGCTCGGAAATCGCCGAACCATACGTGTAGCGATCATCCGCACCAGGGCGTAGTGATCCAGGATCATCTTTTCGCGCTCGGCAGGGCTCGGCGGCGCTGACCCAGTCATGCGAATCCTCGCAGCCCCGAAAGATACGCGGATCGGCACCTGCTACGCAAGCAGGTAGCCCGGACCCACCCCGATCTCGGCCAGGAGCGCGGCCGCGCCCCGGGCCGGGCGCCACGACGGCTTGATGCGTTGCACCTCGATCGTTCCCCGCCCTGTGGCGACGGTCACGTGCGGTCCGACAGAAACGATCGTTCCAGGCGCCCAATCGGGCGTCGCCGCGGCGCACGACGTGCGCGCGTCGAGGATGCGGACCGGCGTGTCCCCGAGCCAGGCACGGGCGCCTCCGTACGGGCCGGCGCACGCGCGGACCCGCGCGACGACGCGATCCGCCGGTTGCTCCCACAGGAGGGTGGCCTCCTGGGGCCGCCAACGCCCGCCGCGCAGGGGGGCCGCTAGGGCCGGCGCCGCTTCGCCGGCGACGAGGGCGTCCCAGTGGCGGTCGAGGAGCTCCAACGCGACGAGGGTGGCGGCGTCGAGGAGGGCGTCCGCGTCGTCGTCCGGTCCGGCGCCGAGCGGCTCGGACACCCAGCCGTGGGCCGGCCCTCGAGTGAGGGCGAGCCGCCACTCGCCGCCGTCGAGGAGCATGCGGTTGAGGTCCGGCGACCGCGCGCGGGCCGGCGCGAGGACGCGCAGGCCGATGCCTTCGGGGTCGACCGGTCGCGCGTCCGGGTCGCAGTCGAGGAGCAGGTCCGCGTCGGCGCGTCCGAGCGCGAGGCCGTTGTCCCTCGCCAACCCGCGGATCGGTGCGAACCAAGGTAGTCCCTCGTCTTCGTCGCCCGGATCGAGGGACACGATCCGCGCGCCGCGCCGCTCGAGCGCGTACGCGACCACCACGCGCGCCAGTCGCGTCGATCCCAGTATGCCCACCCGCAGTCGCCCCACCTTCCCCTCCTCGGCTTCGTGGTGTATACGGTGCCGCTTTCCCCATGACGCCCGAACCCGGCTTCTACGGACGCCTCGCCCGCTTCGCCATGCGGCATCAGGCGTTGACACTCGCGTTGGTGGTGCTCGCCACCATCGTGGCCGCCGTGTTCTCGGCGCGCCTCCGCGTCGACAGCAACATCCTCGCGCTGATGCCGAAGGACGAGCCGTCCGTCTTCGCGCTGCGGCTGCTCGACGACGAAGAGCACGGCGTCAACTTCTTGACCCTCGCGCTCGACGCGTCGGATCGGGCGGCGCTGGACACCTACGTGGCGCGGCTCACCGCGGAGCTCGAGGTCCTGCCCGAGGTCGAGTACGCGATCTCCGGCGTCGATGACGCCCTGGCCTGGCGGCTCGGCCTCTTGCAGGTGCCGATTTCCGAGCTGACGACCCTGCGAGACCGGCTGCACACCGCGATTCAGGTCGGCCCTCTCGCCGCCAATCCGCTGGTCGCCGCGCGCCTCTTCGACCTCGGTCCCCTCTCCGAACGGCTCGCGTCGGCGGGGGCCGACGTGCCGCTCCTCGGCGCGGAGGGGGTGGCGCGCATCCTCGTTCGTCCGTCGGGTTCGGCGCACGACATCCCCTTCGCGCGGGCCTTGATGGCGTCGGTCGACCGCGTCATCGCGGCCAATCCGCCAGCCGACGTCGGGGTCCGCGTGTTGTGGATCGGCGGCGCGTATCGTCACAACGTCGAGGACTACGAGGGCATCGTCCAGGACATCGCCTGGATCACCGGGGCGAGCGGGGTGATGGTGCTCATCATCGTCGCGTTCGCGTTCCGTACGCCGCGCGCCCTCATCGCGCTGTTCGTCCCGCTGCTCCTCAGCGGTATCTGGACGATGGGGGTCGCCGGCGCCACGGTCGGCAGCCTGAACTCGTTCACGAGCACGGTCAACGCCATCCTGCTGGGCCTCGGCGTGGACTTCGGCATCCACCTCTACGCGCGCTACCGCGAGGAGCGCAGCCACGGCCACGAAGTCGAAGAGGCCGTCGTGCGCGCCTGGGACTTCGTCGGGTCCGCGTGCACGAGCGCCGCGCTCACGTCCGCGGGGGCGTTCAGCGCGCTGTTGCTCGCGGAGTTCGACGGGTTCCGGCAGCTCGGGTGGCTGTTGGGCCTCGGACTGCTCCTCTGCCTCGTGGCGGAGGTCGTCTTGATGCCGATCCTCCTCAGCTGGGTCGAGCGGCACGGCGTGCGCCACCACTTCGGCTTTCAGCGCCGCGTGCGAAACCGCCGGCGGCGGCCGTCGACGTACCGGCTCGCGCCGGTGGTCGTCGCCATCCTCGTCGGCTTCACCCTCGTGGCGGCGCTCGTGGCCCGAAACATCCAGTTTGAATACGACATCTCGGAGATGCGGCGCGCCGGAATGGCGTACACGGACCTCGACGCGAAGGAGCAGGAGCTCGCGCGCGACAGCTACGCTCCGATCGTCGTCACGTTCGACGACGCCGCCTCGCTGGACGCGGCCCACGCCCGCCTTTCCACGCGGGTCGAGCAGGGCCTGCTGCCGGAGATCGGCACGGTGTTGTCGATCCGTTCGGTACTTCCTCCCGATCAGGCCGAGCGCGTCGCGCTCCTCCAAGAGATCGCGGCGATGGCGGACGCGCCGAACGCCGTGTTCCTTCCGGCCTCCGTGCTCTCCAATCTCCAACGCCTGCGCGCGACCGACGTGAGGGTCCTGACGGCAGACGACCTGCCGGGGCCGGTCCGACACATCCTCGGCGCGTCCCAGGGCCATCACCGCCTCCTGCTGCTCCCGACCGGAAACATGTGGGACATGCGCGAGGCGACGTTGCTGGACCAGGCGATCCGTCGGGAGCTCCCCGACGAGCGGCTGGCGAGCGAGTTCCTCACCTTGTCGGCGCTCTACGCGATGATGCTCCGGGACGGCCCCTTCGTCGCCGCGGTCGCCCTCGGGCTGGTCGTGCTGTTCACGGCGTGGGACCTCCGGCGCCTCGGGACGACCGCTGGCGCGGTGAGCGTCCTGCTCGCCGGGTGTGCGTGGTGGGGCGCGCTGCTGACCGTCGCTCAGATCAAGATCTCGGTCATCAACGTCGTCGGCGTGCCGATCGTGCTCGGCATCGGCATCGACGTGATGATCCACCTGATCCATCGCATCTCCGAGGAGGGACCGGGCAAGCTGCTCAAGTCCCTCGCCACGACCGGCTGGGCCAGCGCGCTCGCCACGCTCACGACGGTGGTCGCCTTCGCCGGCCTGTCGTTCGCCACTTCGCAGGGCCTGCGCTCGCTCGGGCTGCTCGTCCTGCTGGGCGAGGTCGCGGTGACGGTCGCGGGGTTCATCCTCGTGCCCCTCGGCTTCGCGACCGCCTGGCGGTTCGCCGGACGACACCCGATCGTCGATCCGGATCCGGGCGCGAGCCCCGAAGGCGCGTCGCCGACCGACGCCGCGCCGCGGTAGAGTAGGCACATGCCGCTGCTGCTCAGCATCCTCCTGGCCTGTTCCGGCGACGACGACGGGTCCGACACCCAGGTGCCCGCGTGCCCGCCCCCTCAGGCCGCCATCGTGTCGCCGGAGGACCGCGCGCGCTTCGTCCTGGGCGAGGACGTCACCGTGGTGGGCGAGGCGAGCGGAACCGGCGTGCTGTTTCAGCTGTGGGGCGTCGACAGCGTGCAGTTCGGCATCGGCGCCGAGGCGGTCTGGACCGCCGAGCCGCTCGGCGAGCGCCTCTTGACCTTTCAGGTCGAAGACGACTGCGACATCGTGACCACCTCGGTGTACGTCACGGTGTACGAAGAGTAGGCGACGGCTACTTCACGAGCCGCCAGATCGTCCCTCGGTAGTCGCCCACCAGCACGCGGCCGTCGGCGTCGGTCCCGAAGCAGGACGGGTTGAGGTCGGTGTCGTCGAGCTGCCGCGGCGCGCCCCCGCCTGTAGGCACGCCGAAGAACACCCCGGTCGCGAAGTCCGCGTAGAGGTAGTGGCCGTTCAGCGCCGGGAGCTCCGTGCCCCGGTACACGACGCCCCCGGTCACCGACACGCCGACGTCGTGCCCGTACGTGGCCACCGGCTCGACGAACCCCGTGCGGTCGCAGGACGCGGCATTGAAGCACGTCGCGCCCTCGGTCACCCGCCACCCGTAGTTGCCTCCGCGAACGCCGCGGTTGACCTCCTCCCAGGCGTTCTGGCCGACGTCGGCGAACCACAGCGTGTCGCCGTCGAAGTGCATACCCCACGGGTTGCGGACGCCGAGCGCCCAGATCTCAGGAAGGAAGCCGGCGTTGCCGACGAACGGGTTGTCGGGTGGCACGGCGTAGGGCGTGCCGGACACGTCCACCCGCAGGATGGACCCGAGCCAGTCGGAGGGGTCCTGCGCGTGGTTCTGCGGGTCCCCGCCGCTCCCGCCGTCTCCGACGGCCACGTACAACATGCCGTCGGGGCCGAACGCGAGCGCCCCGCTGTTGTGGTTGGCGTAGGGCTGGTCGAAGCCGAGGATCTCCACCTCGCTCGACGGGTCGACGCGCCCGTCGCGCCAGCGGAAGCTCGCGATCCGCGTCCGGAGCCGGCCGCCCACGGTGTGCGTGTAGTTGACGAACACCCGGGGGTCTTCCGGGAAGCGCGGCGCGAGCGCGAGCCCGAGCAGGCCCCGCTCGCCACCCGCCGTGATCCGGCGCTCGAGGTCGAGCACCGCGACCGGGGCGCCGGAGGTGACCCGCCAGATCCGTCCGGCCTGCTCGGTGACCCAGATCGCGCCCGCGCCGGACACGATCGCCGTGGGCTGGGCGACCGCTGCGACGCGCTCGAAACGAAGCGCGTCAGCAGCGCGTGTAGGGGTGGCGCACGCGAGGGTCAGGAGGATCATCGCGTGCGCGTATCCCGCGTTGTAGGTCGAATCAGCCGCAATCCACGTCGCAGGCGCTCTCGGTCTGCTCGCCGTAGACGGGCGGCTCCTCGTGCCGGCCGCCGTCGCCGACCCGGCGCACGTCCACCACGAGGGCGAAGTGGCAGGCGCCGGTGCCGTAGACGAGCTCGCCCGTGGCGGCGTCCGGCGCGTACACGTCGAGGTCGAGCGCGAGGTCGGCCCGGTCGCCCTCGTACTCCGGCTCGTCATCGGGGTAGTCGACGTCGCCGGTGTCGACGTCGACGTCGTCGTCGTCGCAGCCGCCGTCGTCGTCGCAGTCGTCGCCGTCGTCGCCGTCGTCGTCCTGACCACCGCCGCCGGTGTCGACGTCGTCGCAGGGGGGCGGCGCCTCTTCTTCCTCGACCTCTCCGGGCTCCTCGTCGGGGCGCTCGACCTCGTCGATCGCCTCGTCCACCTCGTACGCGAGGGTTCCCGACACGTAGAGGTAGCCCGGCCCGTGCTCGCCCTCGAGCAGCCACCCGCCGCCGAGGTCGGCGAACGCGCGGCCGTCGTACCCGGTGCCGATCGACGCGGGGATGGCGACGCCGAGAATGTCGCGCGGGCTCAGCTCGTCGCAGCCCCAGGCGAGGACGTCGACGGGGGTGATCTCGTATTCGCCCGAGAGGAGGGTGATCGCCGGCATCGGCTCGACGACCGGCTCCGGGTACGAGCAGCCGTCGACGCAGGCGGCGAAGAGGGCGATGAGAAGGAAGACCATGAGAAGCTCCGCGTGTCGGGGGGTTGCGACCACTACCTATACAAGGCGCGTGCCAGGGCTGTAAGGTGCCGAAACCACGCGACGATCGCGGGGTCGCGCGACCAACCGTGACATTTTGGTCGTTGGCCTTTAGGAGGTCGACTGGGAGCTCCACGATGGACGACAACGAAAGCCAGGGTTCGGCCGCGCGCGGCATCGGTGGGTGCCTGATCCAGGTGGTCACGCATACGCTCGCGGTCCTCGTGGGGGCGGGCCTTGGCATGGGTGGCGTGCGTCTCGCGGAGTACTACGAGAACCCCGAGGTCATGAGCCGCCCGGAAGGCGAGCTCTCGCGCGCCGAGCTCATCGCGCGGCTCGACGGGTCGGAGCGGGCCTACGCCGACCTCCTCGCCCAGGGCCAGCGCAAGGAGACCGAGCAGCAGACGGAGCTCCAGGCGGCAGGCGAGAAGGTCGCCGCGCTCGAGGGCCGCGTCAGCGCCAAGGAAGACGAGGTCAAGGTCCTCGAGCTCAAGGTGAAGAAGAGCGCCGGCAAGAGCGCCGCCCTTAAGAAGGAGCTCGAAGCCAAGCAGCTCGAGCTCGACGGGCTCCGCACCGAGCTTCAGACCGCCCTCCAAGAGAAGGCGCAGCTTCAGGAGCAGCTCGTGGTCTCCCGCGAAGAGACGGCGGTCGCGCGGGTCGAGACCCAAGCGGCGCGCGACGAGACGCAGGTGGCCCGCGGCGAGACGGTCGACGTCCGCTGGGTTGCGTTCGCGTCCGACGCCATCGTGCAGATCTGCGAGAAGGGCAACCGCAACAAGCTTTCGAAGTGCAAGGACGAGGTCCGCGCCGCGATGAACCCTGCTCGCGAGCGGAAGTTCAAGCAGTGCGTGAGCAGCGGGCAGGCGTCGCCGCGCCTCGTGCGCACCGACCCGAAGGCCAAGGAGGCGCCGGTGCTGCCGCGCTGGTCCGAGTGGGTCGATCAGGAGTCCGCGTCCACGAAGAACGGGTGGTACCTCGTCTTCTGCGACCCGACTCTCCCCGAGGCGACCGGTATGTCCGGCGGCGCGGCCCCCGCGAGCGGCCGGGCCCTGGACGACGAGTTCTAGCGCGGGCCGCGCGACGTCCTCAGTCGCTCGGCTTGAAGTTGAGCGTGAGATCGAACTGCACCGAGGCGCCCTGTCCGGCGTCTCGGTACGGGTAGAACGCGTACCGCGCGCCGACCCGCTTCGCGGCGGCGTGAAACAGCTCGGGGCACTTCTTCGGCATGACGTCGATGACGCGTCCCTTCGCGTCCACGATGAGTCGGACGACGCACTTCGTCTCGGGCAGGTCGAGCGCCCGCGCCGCTTCGGGGTAGTCTTCGAAGCGAGCGGTCGCCCGCGTCTTCACCTGGAGCTCCGTCCAATGTACGGTCTTCAGCGGGGGCGCCCCGAGCTCGCCCCCCGGGGGGCCGTCGCCCTCGCCGCCCGGCACCCCGCCCGGGGCGCCTCCCGGGTCCCCGCCGGCGTCCGCGCCCCCGTCCGACTCGGACTCGGCCGGAGGGACCTCGTCCAGGGGCGTCACCACCTCGTCGGGCGCGACTTCCCTCGGCGTGAGCGGGGCGCGCTTCCGTGCCTGCTTCGCGGCGGACGGGCTGCCCCCGAGCGGCGGGGGCGGCGGCGGCGCGACGAGGCGGAAAGCGACTTCAATCGGCTCGTCCTCGACGATCACCTCTTCGACCACCCGCGAGCCGGCCCACACCAGGCCAGCGGCGACGCCGCCGTTGAGAAGCAGCGACAAGGCGAGCGCACCCAGGCGCCGGCGCCCGGTTGGCTCTGTGCTCTTTCCGACGTTGTCGAACATCTCGGGCTCCCGATGTTCCACGGTACCCGGAGCCGTCGGCGCATGTGTCAAGTCTGTGTCGGTGCCGCGCCCGGCGTCACGCCGCCCTACTGCTCGTCGAGCACGCGGAGGAGCGTCTCCGCACGGTCGCGCAGGTTGTCGGCGTCGGCGCGAAGGGGGGCGAGGTGGCCGATGTGCCCCTCCCGGGCGATACGGCCCGCCGTCTCCGCGAGCTGGCGCGCCGCGTCCCCGAGCTTCAACGCGGACCCTTCTGCGAGCGCGTCGGCGGTGGCCAGCGCGGCGTCGGGCGTCTGGGCCCGCGGCGGCGATAGCAGGGCGAACAAGAGGAGCAAGGCCATGGAGATCCGTGTGTGGAGGCCGGGGGACGACGCGCGCACCCACGTCGCGGGGATCTATCGCGAGTTCGGTCTGGCCTACGATCCGGGCTTCGAGGACGATCTCGAGGACGTCGCCGCCGCGTACGCGCGGGGCGTGTTCTTCGTCGCAGAGGACGCCGAGGGGATCGTCGGGACGGCCGCCGTCGCGCCGAACGGCGGCGCGCGGGTGGTGAAGCGCATGTACGTGGCGTCGAGGGCGCGGCGCGCGGGGCTCGCGCGGGCGCTCCTGGCGCGCTGCCTCGCGTGGGGCACGCCCGGACCCACAGAGCTCTGGAGCGACGTCCGCTTCGCGGGGGCGCACGCGCTGTATCGGTCGGAGGGCTTCATCGCCGGGCACTGCCGGGTGCTGGACGACCCGGACCGCAGCGTGGAGCGCTACTTCCGCCGGCCGTAGGCGACGAGCAGGGCGAAGAGCGCCGCCTCGGCGATGAACTTGCTCTCGCGCACGAGCGGCGCGCCCGCCGGCCACGCCTCCTTGGCCCACCCGAGCCACGGCAGGGGCCACGCGAGGAAGAAGAACGTGGGAAGGAACAGCGCGATCGGCGCCACGCGCGCGGCGGCGAGCACCGCGGGCAGCAAGAACACGAGGTGGTGCTCGTAGGTGTACGCGGGGAGGGCGACCATCAGGACGGTCAGGGCGCCGACGGCGGTGTCGACGGGAACGGGCGGCGCGACCGGGCGCTGGCGGAACGCGAGGAACCACGTCGACAAGAGCGCGAGCGCCGTGATGTGACTCGCCCGCTGCGCGGTGGGCGAGAGCTGCGTCGGGCGCGGGTGATCCCACACGCGGTCGAACAGGTCGGGGACGGAGTGGTTCGCCTCGAGGGAGATCGGCACGGTGAGCCCGTGGTAGCTACCGGAGAAGAATCCAGGAAGCACCTCGGTGTAGAACCGCACCTGCACGTCGAGCGGGACGAGCACGAGGCTGGCGGCGCTCAGCCCGACGGCGGCGGCGACGGCGCCAAAGACAGCACGGAGGTTGCCCCGCGCGACGAACCACAGGAGGAACAACGCGGGCGACATCTTGAACATCGCCGCGGTGCCCACGAGCGCGCCCCCGAGCCAGGGGCGACGAGTGGCGAGGGCGAGCCCGCCGAGCGCGGGGAGGAGCGCGATGAGGTTGGCCTGCCCCATCCACGCGTTGTCCGGGATCGGCGTGTACGCGACGAGGAGCAGCGCCACGCCCGCCAGGGGGGCGCGGAAGGCCCCGACGAGCACCGCGAGGCACGCGAACAGCAGGGCTTCGTTCAACGCGAGCATCGCGAGGGCCGCGGTGCGCAGCGACAGCGGGGCGGCCCACCACACCGCGAAGAGGAACGGTGGCGGGTAGAAGTAGGGTTGAACGGACTTTCGGGTGCGGTCCGCGCGTGCCGCTCGGGTGAGCGCGTCGACGTCGTAGGGGTCCCCGCCGTCGGCGGCCACGTGGACCGCGTAGTGGTAGCTCGCGAAGTCCCGGCCCGCGCCGGACCCGGAGACCTTGTTCCAAGCCGGGAGGAGCTGGAGCCCCACGTGACCGACGAGGGCGAGCACGAGGAGGACGACCGCGACGGGTCGGGACGAGATCAGGCGCGCGACCACGGGCCCCCGCGTCCGCGCGGAACTTCGTCGCGGACGTGGGGCGGTTATCGTCCCGCGTGCTCCTCGCCCTCGCGCTCGTCGTCGCTTGTGCCACGGTGTCGGGTGGCGCCGCGCCGGTCGGTCCGGCAGATCCTCCGCCTCCGACCGCCCTCGTGGGCGAGCTCGCGGTCGAAGGCCCCCTCCGCGCTCGGCTCTCGACCGCCCCCGCCGACCTCGTGCTGCTGTACGGCTCGGAGCACAAGGGGTCGATGGAGACGTGCGGCTGCCCCCGGCGCCCCAGGGGCTCCCTCGCCCGACTCGACGCGTACGCCGACGCGGTGCGCCGCAACGACACGCCGGTGCTCGTCCACGCCGGCTACTTCCTCGAGGACGGTACCGACTTCGAAGGTCGTTTCCGGCCCGACGTCGCGCTACAGGACCGCTGGATGGTGGAGGGTTTGTCCGCCACGAGCTGGGACGCGATCAACGTCGCCGGACCGGACCTCGTGGCGTTGACGGCCATGGCCGCCGACGGGGCGCCCGCTGTCCCGTTGCCGATGGTGAGCGCCAACGTCCGCGCGCCCGGGGTGCGCACCCACGTCGTCGTCGAGCGCGGCGGACTGCGCATCGGGATCACGGGCATCTCCGCCCCGCCGGTCACCATGGCGGCGATCCCTGACGGCGCGGTGCTCGAGCCGGTCGCGGCGGCGCGCGCCGTGCTCGATTCCCTCGCGCGGGAGTCCGATGTGCTCGTCCTCCTCGCGTATCAGTCTGCGGACGCCGCCCGTGCGCTCGCGCGGCTCGTTCCCGCCCTGAGCGTGGTGGTCGACGCCGGGCAACACCGGGATTTCCTCTCCCCGGTGCTCACGGGCGGGACGGCGTGGGTGTTCAGCACCTACCAGACGATGCGGCTCGGCGAGCTCCGCGTCCGGATGCGCGGGCACCGGGTGCTCGGTGGTGTCGACCGCAAGATCGACCTCGATCCGGACATGCCGGATGATCGGGAGGTCGCCTCGCTGCAGGCGCGGGCGCGCGAGGAGATCGACGCGGCGCAGCAGGCGCTCTACGCGCCGTGATCCTCGGGCTTCTGTTCGCGTGCGCGCGCCCGGCCGTCGTGGTCGACCCGCTCGCGTCCGACCGCCACGTCGCCGCCGAGGCCGCTGCGCGGGCGCGGGTGCCCGACCCCCTCCGCGGCGGTCCGCCGCCCCTCGCGGCCGCGTCCCCATTGCCGCCCTTCCTTGGTGTTTCCAGGGCCGGCGCCACCTACACGGGCACCGCCGCGTGTGTGGTCTGCCACGTCGAAGCCGGTGAAGTCTGGAGCGCGTCCGCCCACGCGGGCGCGCTCGGCACCCTTCGGGACGCGCAGGCGAGCACCAATCCGGCCTGCCTGGGCTGCCACGTCACCGGCCTCGGACACCCCGGCGGCTGGGCGGGCGCCGGCACGCCCGGGCTCGCCCACGTCGGCTGTGAGTCCTGCCACGGCCCGGGGTCGGCGCACGCGGCGGCTCCCGCGTCGAACGTCGCGCTCGGCGAACGCTACGGCGAGCTGCCCGCGGACATGTCCGCGTGCGTCGCGTGCCACACCCACGACACCGCGCCCGAGTTCCGGTTCGAAGCGGCCTGGCCGCGGATCGCCCACGCCCTGCCGCGCCGCTGAGCGACGTCGGCTACTGGCCGTCTTCGCCGATGGCCTCGACCGGGCAGTTCTCGGCGGCCTCCTTGCACTGGGCAAGCTCCTCCGCGTTTTCGGGCTGCTTGAAGCAGATGTCGTGGTCTTCCGCGTCGGACATGCGGAAGTTGTTGGGCGCCGCGTCGGAGCACACGGAGCAGAGAATGCATTCCTTATCAACGTAGAAGCCGTACTTCTTGCCGCTGACGACCGCCGTGCCACCGACGTTGTCTTCCCAACGCTGCTTCCAGTCCGCCATGCTTCACCCGTGAGGTTCGCGACGTTAGCCGATCCATGGGGTCGCGCAAGCGGGCGCGATTACCGACCGCGCGGCCACGGGCGACGCGCGCCCTGGACGCGCGCCCGGATTAGGCGGCCGACATGTCGATCCTCAAGGTCGCCCACATGGGCCATCCCTGCCTTCGCCGCGTGTCCTCCCCCATCGAGCCCGAACGCCTGCGCACGCCCGAGCTGCAGCGCTTCTGCGACGATCTGTACGAGACGATGGTCGAGACCGACGGCGTAGGTCTGGCCGCCCCGCAGGTGCACGTGAACGAGCGGATCGTCGTGTTCCAGCTCGACGACGCCGCCCCGATGTGGCTGGTGAACCCGGTGCTCACCCCGGTCGGCTCCGCCCGCCGCGGCGGATACGAAGGGTGCTTGAGCGTGCCCGGGTTGCGGGGGCGCGTCGAGCGGTGGTTCGAGCTCGAAGTTCGCGCGCTCGACCGCGACGGCGAGCCGCTCGCGATGCGCGCGACCGGTTGGGCCGCGCGGGTCATCCAGCACGAGTGCGACCACCTCGACGGGGTGCTCTACGTCGACCGGGTCGACCCGCGGAGCCTCGCGTTCCTGCCGGAATATCGCCGGCACGGGCCCCTCGTGCCGCTCGCGGCGGAAGACGAGGACGACGAAGAAGGCGAAGAAGAAGGCGAGGAGTAGCGGTCGTCAAGGGGCCTGGCGCGCGAGGCGCCCCCGCTCCGCCGCGGCCTCCGCCTCGATCCACTCGTCGTAGAACCTCACCTTCTCCGCGGTGTCCAGGTCGGCCCCGACGAGCGCCCGCCGCCGGTCCGCCACGGCCCGCAGGAGGATCGCCGCGGAAACGCTCACGTTGAGCGACGCCGTCAGGCCACGCATCGGGATGCACACCACCCCGTCGGCCTCGGCGCGCGCGTTCGCGCTGACCCCGCGCAGCTCGCTGCCGAAGACGAGCGCGAGGGGGGCGTCCACCGGGATCGTCTCGGGGGTGTACGCGTCCGGCGCGAGATCCGCGACGTAGATCCGGAACCCCCGCGCGCGCAGATCGGCGAAGCACGCGTGGGTCTGGTCGAAGCGTCGGCGCCGGACCCACCGCTCGCCACCGCGCGCGGCGCCGGGGGACACCTCGAAGCCCTGCGTGACGAGGTGCACCTCGTGGATCCCGAACGCCTCGCAGGACCGCAAGATCGCGCTGACGTTGTGGCGCCGTCGAACGCTCTCGCACACGGCGACGAGCGACCCGAGGCGGGCGTCCAGCGCGTCGCGCACGCGTTCTTGCCGCTCGCCGGGGCGACGGGCGAAGATGCGGGCGTCAGGTTCCACGCGCCCACGTACCGCGTTGCGTTAGCTGCCCGCCATGTCGTTGACCGGACGTCAGAAGCGCCACCTTCGGGGGCTCGGCCACCACCTCAACCCCGTCGTGCAGCTCGGTCGCGAGGGGCTGACCGAGGCCGTCGCGCGAAAGCTTAGTGTCGAGCTGGAAAATCACGAGCTCGTGAAGGTGCGTGTCGGCGATGGGTGCCTCGACACACCGAAGGAGCTCGCCGACCTCCTCGCCGCGCAGAGCGGCTCGGAGGCCGTGCAAATCATCGGCCACACGATCCTGCTGTACCGGCGGCGCGCGAAGGAGCCGACGATCGTGCTGCCGAAGGCCGAGGCCCCCGGTCACGACGACTGACGCGGGTCAACGATCGGCGGGCTGGCGCGGACGCAGCCCGAGGATGACCGGGACAGGCTCGAGCCCCTGCACGTCGCGCCGCCAGCCCGGCAACGTCGCGACGAAGGCCGTGCTCGAGCCACCGTCGAACGCCATGGCATCACGACAACCAAGCCCGCCGAGCACCGTCGCGAGCTCCGAGAACGACAGGCCATTGGTGAGCGTGTCCGTGACGAGGAGCACGACGTGGCCGGAGCGGGTCGTGCACGCCGCGCTCCGACGGTTCACGCCGCGCACGTCGAAGCCGCGTCCGCCGTCGCGGATGTAGGCATACACGCGACCTGCGGTCATGATCGAGGGGAACCCTTGGAAACCCTGGCTCGCGCCGTCCAGGGCGGCGCGCCTCGCGTTCACGACGACCGGCGCGCCGTTGCGCACCAGGAAGTGGGCGGCGCGATGCCGGGCGGGCGCGCTCCGCCGCACGCCGTCGGAGACGACGAGGCCGAGCGGCCCGTCTTCGGTGAAGTAGGCAGCGTTGACCGCGACCGGCACCTCCGCCTCCGTCGCGAGCAACGAAACGCTCGCCCGCGACCAGTCCGCCCGGCCCCACACCCGGAACGTCCAGGCGGCCGGGTCCACGCGGAGCACGAGGAGGGTCACGGGCACCGGGTTCGGCGTGCGACGGAGGACGAGGTCGGTGGAGGCGAGGCCATCGGCGCGTGGGGTCCAGGCGAGGGTCGGGCCGGCGGGGTCGCGCAAGAACGCGTCGGTGTCGCCCCAGGTGCGCCGACTGGCGAGGGGGGGCGGAACGGTGTGCCACGCGCCGTCGCGGTCCTGCCACTCGAGCGGGCCGACCGACGCGAGCGTGCGTCCGGCGCCGCGGACGATCGACATGCTCAGCTCCGGAGCGAGCACGAGGACGAGCGCGAACAGCGCGGCGAGCGGCCACCATGGCCGCGCGCGCGGTCGCGGTGAGCCCGCCGAGGTCGTGTTAGGCGCGGAGGTCATGGCTTCGCCACGGAACATCATCCTGCTCGTCGCGGATTCGCTCCGCTACGACTCGCTCCACGGCAGGGACGAATCGGTCGACGGGTCCGGACTCCGCTACACGGCGGCGAACGGCGTCACGTTCACGCAGGCCCGCTCCGCCGGCTGCTGGACCCTGCCCGCCACGGCGTCGCTGTTCACCGGCTTGATGCCGCACGAGCACGGCGCGGATGCGCAGTCCCGCGCCGTGCGCGCCGAAGTGCCGACGCTGGCCGAGCGCCTGCGCGAGGCCGGGTGGGGCACGGCGCAGGTCACCGCCAACGTCGCCACCTCCGAGATTTTCGGCCTCGATCGAGGATTCGACAAGATGCACCGCGTGTGGCAGCTCGTGCCCGCGCGCCATCGCAAGACGCACGAGGTGCTCGTCCTCGTCGGCAAGCCCCGCCTGCGGCGGATGATCCTCTCCCCGGAGTTCGTCGCCGGGAAGCTCGCGGAAGACCTCGAAGCCAGCAAGGTGTGGCTGCAGAACACGATCGACGACGCCTTCGAGCTCGCGCGCAAGGCGCTCGACGAGTTCGAGTCGGCCGGAAAGCGCGGGTTTCTCTTCGTCAACCTGATGGAGACGCACTTCCCGTACCACGTCGGGTCGATGTTCGAGACGACCGCGGCCGGCGTGATCGGCAAGCTCCGCGAGGTCTACAGCCTCTACCACCTCATCAACCAGACGTGGATGACGACGGGGCAGCAGCCGATCGCCCCGGACATGCTCGAGCTCCTGCGGGAGCGCCAGCGCCTCGCGTGGCAGCGGATCGCCGCGAAGATCGACGCGTTCGTCAAGGAGCTCCACGAGCGCGGCAACCTCGTCGTGTTCGGCGCGGACCATGGCGACAATTTCGGCGAGCACGGGTGGCTCTACCACTTCTCGAACGTCACCGACGCGGGCAATCGAGTGCCGCTCTACTGGCTGTCGCCCGACGGGGAAGCCGCCGGGCGCCGCGTCACCACGCCGATGAGCACGCGCGATGTCTACGGGGGCATCCTCGCCGAGGCGGGGGTCGACCGCACCCACGCGCACCCGGTGTCGGAGCCCGAGCGCAGCTTCCCGATCATGCAGAGTTGTTGGTACAACAACAACGGGCGCACGCTGCCGCAGTACAAGTTCAACCAGATCTGTATGCTCGAAGGCGGGAAGCGCTGGCTCCGTCGGCGCAACGAGTGGTTCGTGGGCGACCCTGCGGCCGGCGGCGTCGAGCCGAGCTTCGAGCGCCTTGCCCCTGGGTTCGATCCGCTCGAGGAGGGGGTGATCGCGTCCGAGCGGCGCCCCTACCTGCGCGGCGTCCTGCGTGACTTCGAGGAGTACTCTCGGCGCGTCGGGGTCTGAGGCGTGCTCGTCCGACGTCTGCGCGGCCCGCTGCTCACGCTCGCCGCTGTGTTCGTCGTGGGCACACTCGGCTACCGCGTCATCGAAGGGTGGTCGTGGCTCGAGTCGGTGTGGATGGTCGCGATCTCGCTGACGACGATCGGCTACGGCGAGATCCACCCCCTCTCCGACATCGGGCGGGTGTTCACCCTGGTGCTCCTCGCCCTCGGACTGAGCGTGGCGTCATGGGCCGTCACGGACGCGACGGGGTACGCGCTCAGCGGCGCGCTCGCCGCGGACATCGAGCGCGATCGGAGGGCGCGCTTGCTCGACGGGCTTCGTAAACACTTCATCGTCGCCGGCTTCGGGCGCACCGGGCGCGAGGTCGCCGCTGACCTGCGGCACGCGGGCATGGCGGTGGTCGTCATCGACCTCGATCCGACGATCGAGGACGACGCGCACGCGCTCGGCGCCGTGCCCCTCGTCGGAGACGCGACGAACGACGCGTTGCTCCGGCGGGCTGGCGTCGAGCGGGCGAGCGGGCTCGCCGTCGCCACCGCCTCCGACGCCGTCAACATCTTCGTCACCCTGTCCGCGCGCCAGCTCAGCCCGGGCATCCGCATCCTCGCCCGGGTCGACCACCAGGACGCCGCGCCGAAGGCCCTGCGCGCGGGGGCGGACGCCGTGGTTAGCCCTCACGCCATCGGCGGCACGACGATCGCCAACAACCTCCTCCGCCCGTCCTCCGCGACGTTCGTGTCGATCGCGCTCGCGCGGTCTCAGGAAGAGTTTGGGGTCGAAGACGTCGCGGTACGCAGCGCGTCGCTGTGCGGCGCGCTGTCCGAAACGCAGATCCGACGCCGGTTTGGCGCTCTCGTCGTGGCGGTCCACCGCGTCGACCACGCGTTCGTCGGCACGCCGGGGCCCGACTTCGTGGTGTCCATGGGCGACGTCCTGGTCGTCGTCGGAAACCGCGCCGCGATCACCGCGCTGCGGGCCGCCGCGGAGCGCTGACCGCCGCGCGGCGGCCGAGCGCACGGTCGAGCGTGGCGGCGAGGCGCACGCCGGCCTGGACGAGTCGACGCTCGACGGTGGGCCAGTGCGCGAAGTGGTAGGCGTACGCCGGGTTCGCGGGCTCCCCAACCTCGTAGAGCGCCGGGAGCAGGGCGCGGCTCTCGGCGAGCCAGTCTCCGGCGGTGCCCGCACGCCAGGCCGCTACTTCCGCGGGGCTCGGGTGGTCGATGAACGCGACGAGCTCGGTGTAGCTCAACGCCGTGTGCGCGATGAGGTGCTCGTCCCAGAGCGCGTGGAGGTTGGTGGCGGTGCCGAACCAGCGCACGTCAACAGTGTTTCCGCCGCGGTCACTCTCGCGGCCGGCGTGCAACGGCTGGTGGGCGTCGCCGACGAGGTGCGCGAGCCACCGAACGGCGTCGCGGCGGGCGTCGGCGGGCTGGCCGGGGTCGGCGAGCACGGCCTCCCAGCGCTCGAGCGCGGTCCAGATGTTGCGCGGCTGCGCGTCCTGCGACGCCGCGAGCGTCCCGTCCGGCTCGGCGTTGATGAAGTGGTCGCGCCAGGCGTCGGGGTTCGCGGCCGTCCACACGGCGTCGGAGCGCTTCTCGTCGGGCCAGGTGGCCGCGCGCGCCAGGGACTCGTCGCCCATGAGGGCGCGGAGGGCGCGAAGCGTGGCGGGCGCGGCGTGGCGCTCCGCGATGAGGCCGACAGCGCGGTGGCCGGTCTGGCCCCACGCGAGCGCGCCGGAGACGAGGAAGAGCGCGATCATGTCGCTCGCTAGCGCGACGGACGGGCGGGTGTGGGCGGTGGGCGAGGTCGTTGCACGCTCGTCGCGTTCCCGCGCGATACGCGGGCCAAATGGCCGGCCGCGAAGCAGTGAAGCCCGCCTTCTCCCTCGTGCGCCTCACGGCGTCCCTCGCGCCGGCGGGCCTGAACCTGATCGGCGTCGCCGACGTGGCGGCCTGGGACGCGGCCGCGCCGGAGCGGCATCGCTCGGCGGTGGTCGCCCCGGGCGCACGCTCGATCGTGGTCGTTGCGAACGGGGGCCGCGCGGCGTGGTCCGCGTTCGTGGCCGACCTAGAGCGCGACGCGGCGGTGCTCGTCGGCCACCGCCACCCCTTCGACGCATGGTGCGCGGCCCGCGTGCGCGCGGCGGATGACGACGCCGGTGGCGCGCGCGCGTGGTTCTTCGCGGCTGCGGAGTCGGAGATCCACCTCGACTTCCGCCGCCTCGCCGCGCTCGCCGGGCTCGGGGTGCGCAGCCGCCTCGGGCTCCTGCTCCACCCGGAGTTCGGCCCGTGGGTCGGGCTCCGCGCCGCCGCGTTCGTGGACGAGGTGCTGCCGGTGGTCCCGCCGCCGCGCGCGGTGCCATGCGACACGTGCGCGCGGCCGTGCGTGGAGGCCTGCCCGGGGGCGGCATTCCCCGACGGCGCGTGGAACGTCGATGCGTGCACGGCCTTTCACGTGGTGTCGACGGCGTGCGCGCGGACCTGCCACGCCCGCGTGGCCTGCCCCGAGGGCGCGGCGCACCGGTACGGCGACGAGCAGCTCGGCTACCACTATGACCGCCTCGGCGGTCGGCGCGCGCTCCGGCGTCGGGCCCCCGCGGCGCCCGACCCCTACGAGGGCGACGGCCCGCACTGGGCGGACTGGCGCGCGCGCGTCAGGTGAGGCCGACGGGCCCGCCGTCCACGCGCTCGATGGCGATCGTCGCAGAGCGCGGGCGCGCGGCCCCGCCGTCGGGCCAGTGGCTGCCGAACGAGGTCGGATCAGCGAAGTTCGGGATGGTGTCCTCGCCGGGATGCTGGATGTTCACGAACAGGGTGCGCCCGTCGGGGGTCTCCGCGATGCCCGTGATCTCGCTCTCGTTCGGGCCGACGAGGAACCGGCGGAGCCCTTCGGCGCCCGGCGCGGCGCCCACCGGCGTCACGACCTCCGAGCTCGCTCCGTCGCGTCGATTGCGCACGGTGCGCGTGCCGCCGTCGCCGACCTGACCGGGCAGCGCGGCGAGCAGCATACAGTTCGTCGTGTCCAACATCGCCGTGTCGTCCGTCTGGATCCACAACAACCCCGGGTTCGCCCTACTGAACCGGCACCCGTCGGGGCTCGAGAGGTCGTTCTCGTGCGTGAGCCCCGAGAGGTTCACGTCCTCCTCCGCGGTGGCACGCGCGCCAAAGAGGTAGATGTCCCACGTGAATCGGCTCGCCGCGTGGCCGCCGCCGGCCTCGGCGAAGCGCACGATGTGCCCGTTCGGGTTCCCCGCGTTGCCGACGCCGTCGGCGTAGTGGCGCGGATTCGCGGCGTCGACCTTGTCGATCGGGCGGGCCTTCGCGTTGGTGTTCGTGAGGGTGACGTACACGTCGCCGTTCACCGGGTTCACCGCGCACCACTCCGGGCGGTCCATCGGCGTCGCCCCGGCCGCGTCCGCGGCGAGGCGCGCGTGGACGACGACGTCTGCCTGGTCGGTGAACGAGTACGTCGTGTTGTCGACCGTGATGCCGTTGAGCCCGAAGCTGAGCTCGAGCCAGGTCCCGGTGCCGTCCGCGTCGAATCGCGCGACGTAGAGGGTGCCTTCGTCCATGTAGCGGTCGCCGGCGTCCAGGCCGCCGTTCGCGTCTGCCGGATCCCAAACCTTCTTCGAGACGAACTTGTAGATGTACTCGTTGCGCGCGTCGCAGCCCATGTACCAGACCAGCGGCTCTCCGGGCACCGCGGGGGCCGGAGTACACGCCTCGTGGGCGAAGCGCCCGAGCGCGGTGCGCTTGCGCGGCGCGCTCGTCGGCGCGAAGGGGTCGATCTCGACGATCCACCCGAAGGTGTTCGCCTCGTTGCGGAAGTCGTCGGAGCCGTCGATGCTCTTGCCCGTATGCTCGACGTTCCAACGGGCGAATCGCCCCTCGGGGTCCACCCCTTCCACCGACGACCACGCGACCCGGTCGGTCGGCCCGACGCCGTAGCGGGCGAACGCCGTGCGCTCCCGTTCGGTGCGCCGCGCGTCGTCCGCGGCTCCGCGACGGAAGTAGTTCGACCAGTTCTCCTCGCACGTGAGGTAGGTTCCCCAGGGGGTCTGGCCGTTCGCGCAGTTATTGAGGGTGCCCCTGCATTTCGTGCCGTCGGGCGAGTAGCGCGTGACGAGGTACATCGACCCGGCGGCGGGGCCGCGGACCTCCGTGGGCGTCTCGGGGGTCACGCGCCGGTTGAAGGTGGAGGCGGCGTCGACGTAGAAGCCGGCGTCCCCGCGGCGCACGGTGAGGATGCTCACGCCGTGGCAGAGGATCTCCTTCACCACTTCGCTCGCGACCGTGCGGATCGCGGCGGGGGGCCGCCCGGTGTACGTCGGCCCGTTGACGTGCAGGTAGTTCGGCGTGATCGACTCGTGGTTGCAGGCGAGCAGCCCCGCCGCCGACACCGTCGCGTCGTGGCGCCCGTCGGCGCCGAGGCCGAAGAAGTGCATGCCGTCGGCGTGATCGCCGGCGCGCGTCGTAAAGCTCTCGGCGTCGTCGGTGCCGTCGTTCGCGTAGGCGCCGACGGCGGTGGTGAGCGGGTCGCCGGTGCGGCAGACAACCGTCACGCGGTAGCCGCGGGGCACGACGACCGCGTCCGCGCGGCCCTTGGGCACCGCCGCGAACCCGAGGCGCGGCGCCGTGGGTGCCGTGCGCGCCGGCTCCGGCGAGGGCGGTCGTTGGGGGTCGGCCGTCGGCCGCCGCGCGCAGGCGCTCAGCCATCCGCCGAGGAACATCGACGCGAGGCCGCCGGCCAGCACGTCGCGGCGGGAGAGGCGCTCGGCCACGACCGCATCGAAGGTGGCCGCGGCGCTGGGGTTGCGCGTGGGGTCGTCGTCGGGGGGCGTCATGCGCGGCATGCTATCGGCGTCGTGTGACCGCGCGGAAACGACGCCGGGTCCGTCGATCGCCGCTTGCGGACGGCGGGGCCTTCAGACGAGGAAGTACCGAGGGGCAACCTCGACGGTCCGCGAGACGCCGATGCGCTGGCCGACGAGCTGCGACGCGGCGCTCTCGATGTCGTGGTGCGTGAGGACCGTGGCTTCTTCGAGCGCGAGGGACTGCGCGATGCCCGGGATGTACTTCTGGCCGAGCGCGCGCGACGGCAGCCCGGGGAACCGCTCCACGCAGTCTCCCTGGATCTGCCGCACGAACCCGCCGAAATTGCGATCTTCCGCCGCGACGATGAGCCGGCCCGTGCGCCCGATGCTGGCACACACGGTGTCCATGTCGGGCGGCACGAGCGTGCGCAGATCGATGACCTCGAGGTCGATCCCCACCTTCGCGAGGTTCTCCGCGGCCTTCATGGCGGTCCAGACCGCGCGCCCCCACGCGACGAGGGTGATGTCCCGGCCGGCGCGCCGCACCGCCGCTCGCCCGAGCGGCACGGCGAGGTCCGGGTCGATCTCGGGGACCTCGGCGCGCATCTGCGCCTTCTTCAGTGCGAGCTGGCCCTCGGCGTCCGTGGGCTCGCCAGGGAACGCCGGGCCGAGGGTCTGGCGGTACATCCACTTCGGCTCGAGCACCACGACCGGCCCGCGGTAGCGAGCCGCGGCCATCAGCAGTCCGTAGGCATCGAAGCTGGTCGAGGGCATCACGATGGTGAGGCCGGGGATGGGCGTGAAGTAGCCGTCGACGCTCATCGAGTGGTAGACGGCGCCGCCGCCGAAGGGGTCGACCGGCATGCGGACGATCGTGGCGAAGTTCGACTTTCCGTAGGTGCACCAGTAGAGGTTGCCCATGTGCACGAGCCAGTGGAGGCAGTTGAGCGAGTAGTCGCCGAACTGGATCTCCGGGAGCGCCACCATGTCCTTGTGGAGGCCGAGGCCGCAGCCGGTGCCGACGATCAGCGGCTCGTTCAACGGCGCGTCGATGATGCGATCGGGGAAGCGCTTCTTCAGGCCGGCCGTCGCGGTCATGACGCCGCCGAGGCGCCCGACGTCCTCGCCCCAGAGCGCGCCGTTGTGGCGCTCGACGATGTTCTTGATCGCGGCGCGGATGGCCCCCGCGTAGGTGATGACGGTCTGACCGGACTGGGGGGGCTCCGCGATCTCCGGGAACGGCGCGCGGATGAAGTCGTGGATGCTCTCGGCGGGGGGCTCCGGCTCCTCGCGGACCTGGTCGATCATGGCCCGCACCTCCTCGTCCTGCCGCCCCATCACGTTGCCGAGCTCGTGGTGGGCGAAGAAGTCACGGCCCTCGCCCTTCACGCGACGCAGGACGTCGCGGTCGGCGAGGTGACCTTCGGCGACGAGGCGCCAGCCGAAGCGAATCAGCGGGTCGTCCTGGGTGAGGTCGTACGTGACGTCGGCCGCGGAGGAGTGGCCGTTGAAGCGCGGGAGCTCGTGGGCGTGGATGAGGACCGGGCGGCTCTCTTCGGCCGCGTAGCGGGCGGCGCGGTACGTGGCCTGGTAGGTGTCGTCGAAGTCCCGGCCGTCGCACTGGATGCTCGCGACGCCGAAGCTGCCGGCGTAGTCGCGGAAGTCCTTGATGCCCCGGCCCTCTTCGGGGAGGGTCGAGATCGCCACGCGGTTGTCGGTGACGAGCAGCAGGAACGGGATCTGCCACACGCTGGCCGCCGTCATCGCGTCGTGCATGTCGCCTTCGGCCGTCGTGCCGTCGCCGACGATGCCCATGGTGACCGCGTTCTTGACGCCCTTGAGCTTGAAGCCCATGGCGTAGCCGGCGGCCTTGCCGAGCTGCATCCCGACCGGCGACTGCACGGGAAGGATGCCGAACTCGGACATGTCGAGGTGGTAGACCATCTGTCGGCCACGGGACATGCGGTCGGTGTCGCGGCTGAACTGCTGGCGCAGGAGGTCGAGGGTGAACTCGGTGTAGCCCTGCAGCCGCGTCCACATCGAGCACAGCGCGCCCGAGCGGTAGTGAGGAACGATGCCGAAGTTCGCGGGGGTGACCACCTTCGAGAGGGCGAGCGCGGTGGCCGCTCCGTGAACCTCTTCGCCCGGGCCCCAGATCGCGAATTTCACCTCGCCACGGCTGACGAGCCGCACGATGTGCTCTTCCGTGCTGCGGGACCGCGCGCCGACTTCGTAGGCGAGGCGCAGCTCGTCGGCGGTGGGCGCCGGCATGTCGGCGTAGGTGGGGACGTCGATGCGTGCCATGCGGACCTCCGGCAGAGTCTGGCGCAGTAACACCCGTGCGCGCGATCAGTCCGTCACAGACGCGAGGCGAATCCGGACTACCGGAACCGGCGCGCCGATGCCCTTCAGGGTCGCGGGGAACGGGTCCGACACCCGGAGGGAGGTGCCCGGCGCCGTATGGGCGGCGCGGTATGCCACCCCCGCCTCCACCACGAGCTCGCCCGCTTCTGCGAGCCCTTGCAGCCGGGCCGCGAGGTTGACGGTTTGGCCGAAATAATCCAGCACGCCGTTGGCCTGCACCGCATAGCAGGGGCCCGCGTAGACCCCCACCTTCACGTGGGTGACGCGCCGCTCGGCGCGCTCCTGTCGCCACGCCTCCACCGCCGCGAGGCTCTCCACGCCGGCGCGCAGGGCGTCGTCCTCGTCGGAGAAGGCCGCCATGATCGCATCGCCGATCGTCTTCACCACCGCGCCGCGGTTCCGGTCGATCACGGCGCGGAGGGTTTCGAAGTGGTCGCTCACGACGCGGTACGCCGCGGCGTCGCCCATCGTGGTGTACATCGCGGTCGACGCGGCGAGGTCGGTGAACAGCAGCGACATCCGGGCGACGCGCAACGAGATGCCGGGGCGGAGCGTCTCGCTCGAGAATCGGGCGCGGAACGTCGGCATGGCGGTGACGTCCCGAGCCGTCGCGGCCTGAGAGCGGTCGGGAAGGCGCTCCAGGCGCGCGTGAATCTCCTTGTCGTCGTTCGGGTTCTCGACGATGACGGTGCCCCCGGGCGCCACGCGCACCGCGCCGAGCCCCGCGGCCACCGCCTCGGCGGGGGCGTCCGGCACACACTCGATCGGCCAGGTGGTCCCGCCGCGGATGAACAGCCGGTAGTGGCCTTCCCGGTCTGGCGCGGGCATGCGGGCCGTGCCGCCCGCGGCGAGTAGGGCCTGGGTCAGCGTGTGCGGGCTGCGCGCCGGGCCGCCGCTGCACCAGGGGCCGACCTCGACCCGCCGCGCCGCTGGAGACGGGGTGAAGGTGGCTTCGACCGCACCGTCGAAATCGACCACGAACGCCACGTCACACACGTGGCAGCGGCCCTCGGCGCCGATCTCCGAAAGGCTCGGCAGGCGCTCGGTCGGATTGACGCATCCGGGGCAGACCACTTCCCACTTGAGGTCGAGCAGGCCGGCGGTGACCGCCGAGAGGCACGTGGCGAGCACCTCGGTGCGCGACACGCCCCATTCGTCGGCGAGGACGTAGGGCCTCACGCGGGCGACGATCAGATCGTCTCCATCGCGGACCACCGACAGGAGCCGCTCGGCGTGCGGGGCCGCCGGGTCGCCCACCAGCAGCTCCGCCGCGCGGCGGACCACGACCTCGTCGACGGCGCCGGCGCGCCGCTCTGCGTCCCCTTCGCCGAGCCTACAGACGGTGTCGGCGAGCTTCTGGGCCGCGGACGGCGCCTGAAACGCTAAAAGAAAGCTGAGGATCCGCCAACGAGGCTCGATCTCCAGGCGGGTGCGCACGACCGAGCCCTCGCCGTCCGGCTCGAGGGCGAACGTCGTGCGCAGGAGCTTGATCGGCCCGTCGAGCATGCGGCGCGTGGAGACGACCCGCCGAGGGTACTCCCACTCGAAGGGGAGCTCTTCGTACGTGGCGGTCATGCCGCCGATGCTCGCTCGCCCCAAGAAGCGGGCCGCCGACGCGCCTCGCGTGGGCGTGAGCTGGACGGTGCCGAGGCCCGCCGCGCGGTTGAGCATGTTGGTATCGGCGATGACCGACCACAGCGCCGCAGGGGCGAACCGGCTTCGGGCTTCGCGTGTGACGTCGATCACGCGACTCCGTAGCGTTCCTCCGCCTCGGCGGCGACCTTCCCTTTGCTAGTCGAACAGGGTCATCGCCGCGAACGCCAGGGCCGCCGTGAGCGCCGCGCCGACCGCCACGCCGGCGAGGAAGGTCATCGTGCTCGGCCCGGCCCGAACCCGCGCACCCTCGCGGCTCGCCGACGGCGGGCTGGTGGGGGGTTCGCGGTCTTCCTGCCCGTCGGTCGGCTCGAGCGTGGCCTCGCCGGGGTCCACCCTCGAGTCGCTCGGGTCGGGCGCTGCTGGAGGGGGCCCGAGCACGCGCGCCGCGGGGGGGGAGCGGTCAGGCCGCGGCAGCGCGCCGAGTCGGGCCCACCCGTGCGCCGGGGCCTTGGCGCGTTCGAAGTCGCCGACCTCGCCGAGCGCGAAGCCGAGCGCGTCGGCGAACGCCGAGGCCGTCGCGTAGCGGTGGCCGGGGCGCGCCGCGAGGGCGCGGTGCACCACGCTCGACAGCGTGGTGGGGAGGCCGGACACGGCGGTCTCGCGGTCGGCGGTGACGTGAAGGCCGCACTGGACCGAGGCCGTCATCATCCAGAGCAGGGTGGCGGCGAGCGCGTACTGATCGCCCGCGGCGCTCGGCGGCGCGGGGTTCGCGGGGTCGATGCGCTCGGGCGCCGCGAACGGGTCCGTCGGGTCGGCGGGCACCCCGAGGAGCCCCGTGAGCGCGTACGCGAGCGCGACGCGCCCGTCGGGGCGGAAGACGAGCGCCTGGGGGGTGATGCCGCCGTGGACGTGGCCGCGCTCGTGGAGCACGGCGAGGCCGCGCGCGAGCTCGACGGCCACCCGCGCGACGTCGCGGGGGTCGAGCGGGCCGTGTTCGGCGACATAGTCGGCGACGCACCCGCGGTGCGGCTCCGTCGCCACCCACGCGCGGTCGCCGTCGGTGCCCGCGTCGAGCGTGCGCACGAGGCCGGGATGCAACACGCCCGTCGTGTCGAGCGCGGCGCGCGCGAAGGCGAGGCGCGCGGCCTCGTCGGGCAGCGACCGCCGCCGGACGATCTCGAGGAGCGCGGGCTGGCCGCTGTGGGCGTCGGTGACCGACCACGCGCGGCCGAGCAGCGACCGGCCGGCCATACGCTCACGCGTCCACCGCTCGCCGACCCGCTCCGGGGGCTGTGCGTCCATGCACGCACATCGTAGCCGATGCGACGGGCGTGTGCCCGGACAACGTCTTCAGGCCGAAACTCGGAGAGTGCGTATGTTCGAGGCATGGCTTTGGCGAGCGATGTTCGTGTGTCCCTGTCCGTGCCCATGCTGGCGGTGAGCCTGGATGGGCGCGTCGAGCTCGACCTCGTCACGTTTCCCGCGGGATGGGAGCGCGTACAGGCGGGGCCCCTTTCGGCGACCTGGCGGTTGGGGAGCGTGCGGGTGCGGCTGTTCGACTTCGGTGCCGCGGTGGTGGAGAACCGCTCCGCGTTGGACCCGGACGTGCGGGTCGCGATCGAGTCGGCGTGCGGTCGCGAGTGCCTCGACGCAACGGCAGAGACGACATTGCTCCTCGTTGATCCGAGCCGCGACAGCTCCCGACCCCGGGTGGGGTGGGATCGCGTCGTCGTGCGGGACGGGCACCCTCGAACGCTCGACGCCGTGGCTCACCTGCTCGGCCAGTCGGCGGCGCTCGACCGGTATGCCCAGGAGGCGGACCGGGTCCTCGTCGAGGCCCTGTCCCTCGCGCGCGAGCTCGAGGCGCGAGGGCGACTGCCGCGCAGCATCAGCACCCTGTCGCGCCGCGTGGGCCGCATCATCGCGTCGCGACTGGAGCTCGCTCGGTCGTTCTTCCTGCTCGACCGTCCCGAGGCGGCCTGGTCGGACCCCGCGATCCACAACCTCCACGAAGCGCTCGCCCACAACCTCGAGCTCAAGGAGCGCCATCAGGCCATCCTGCACCGCCTCGACGCGGTCGAGGAGGCGGTCGACACGGCGATGGATCTCTGGCAGGGACGCCGGGCGCTCGCGCTGGAGGGGGTCATCGCGATGCTGATCCTCGTGGAGATCGCGATGGCCCTCGCCGGCATCGTCTGAGGCGCCGCGGTTAGGCGGCCGGATGCCGCTCGACAACCCCGCCGCCCGCAGCTTCCGGCAGCGCGCGACGAACCCCTACCTGTTCCCGCTGTTCCTCTTCGCCCGCCTGCCGTCGGCGTGGTTCGTCGGCCTGCGCGTGCGCGAGCTCGACGAAGCGCGGTGCGTGACGACCGTGCCGTACTCGTGGTGGAGCCAGAACCCCTTCCAATCCACCTACTTCGCGGCGCAGGCCATGGCGGCGGAGCTCTCAACGGGGGCCCTCGTGCTGCTCGCCGCCGAGGAGTCGGGCGTGCGCTTCTCCACCCTCGTCGTCCGCAACACCGCGACGTTCGGCAAGAAGGCGACGTCGCTGGCCCGGTTCACGTGCGAGCAGGGGGCGGACGTCTTCGCGGCGGTGCGCGAGGCGAAGGCGTCTGGCGAGGCGCGCGAGGTCACGGTGGAGACCGTGGGCCGCCTCGCGGACGGCGCCGAGGTGAGCCGGTTCACGTTCACGTGGTCGGTGAAGCCGCGCGCGTCGGCTTAGCCGAGGGCGCGGCGGTGCTCCGCGGCCATCTCGAGGTACGCCACGCGGCCGTGCGCGATCATCGCGCGATCGCGCTCGTTCAAGCTTCGGACCACGCGTGCCGGCGATCCGACCGCGAGGTGCCCGCTCGCGATGCGCGCGTTCGGCGCCACGAGCGCCCCCGCGCCGACGATGCAGTCGTCCTCGACCGTCGCGTTGTCGAGGACGATCGACCCCATGCCGACCAGGCACGCGTCGCCCACGGTGCACCCGTGCAGGATGACGCGATGGCCGATGGTCACGCCGCGCCCGATGGTCGTGGTCGACACGCCACCGGTCGCGTGGATCATCGTGAAGTCTTGAACGTTCGCGTCGTCGCCGATCGTGATTGCGCCTTGGTCGCCGCGGAGGACGACGTACGGCCACAGGCTCACGTACGGCCCGAGGGTCACATCGCCGACGACGACCGCGGTGGGGTGCACGAAGGCGGTCGGGTGGATGCGCGGCGTGAGCGTGCCGTAGGCGTGGATCATGCGGCGCCGTCTATCAGCAGGCGTCGTTGCGCGACCCGGGGGTGCCACGGTCGCCGCTGCCGTAGGTGGTGCGAGCCTCGCACCAGGCCGCGCCGGCGTCGTTGGCCGCGCTGTTCGTGAACGAGGGGCTGAGGGTCATCGACGCCCCCACCGTGACCGGGAACGAGCTGCTGTCCCAGGCGAGCCCGTCGACCAGGGTCGAGCCGGCCCAGAGCTCGACCTCATCCGTGGAGTTCGCGAGGTCCATCCCGGTGTAGACGTAATCCACGTCCACGCCGCCGTTCGCGCTGCGGGTGCCGTTGCGGGCGAACACGAGGAACGCCCCCGGGGCGATCACGAGCGACCCCGTCACCGTGAAGGCGTCCGAGTCCCGGTCCCGGATCTCCATGCCGGCGAGGTCGAACGCCGTGCTTCCGACGTTGGTGATCTCGAACCACTCGCCGTTGGCGTCCGTGACGACGTCTGGGTTCTGCTGCACCTCGGTGATGACGAGGTCGCCTACGCCCGGAGCGGGCGGGTCGGTGTCGGTGTCGGTGTCGGTGTCCGTGTCCGCGTCGGTGTCCGTGTCGGTGTCGGTGTCCGCGTCCGCGTCCGCGTCCGCGTCCGTGTCGGCGTCGGTGTCGGCGTCGGCGTCGGTGTCGGTGTCTGTGTCGGTGTCGGTGTCGGTGTCGCTGTCGGCGTCCGCGTCGCTGTCGGCGTCGCCGTCGGTGGCGCTGTCGAGGTCGCCGCGTCCGGGCACGACCATGAGCCCGAAGGTCCCGCAAGCGCTGGTGATCGCGACGAGGAGGAGCACGCCGAGGGGCTATCGCGGCCGAGGCCCCCGGTGCCGCGGCGCGGGGCCGGGGGCGTGTCGGGCGCGCAACGACCTCGTGATTCGGCAGCGGTGCCCCTCAGGCGTGCACGCTCACGGGCACCCCGAGCGCGCGCACCCGGTCGGCGATCGCTTCCAGTCGGTCGGCGGGGACCGGCGTCACCCGTGGATCGGCGGGGCGGCGGGCCACGGTGTAGACCTGAACCGCGTCCAGCCGGCCGCCGGCCTCGAGGATCTCCCCGATTCGGGCCGCCCATGCGTCGAGCTCTGCGTCCGACGCCGGTGCCCCGTCGATCGCGAGGAACATGCTCTGGAGCGTGATCGGCCGTTCGACCGCGAGCTCCCGCAGGTTCGAGAGCACCCGACCAAAGGGGAACGACGTGCCGTCCACGACACGAAAGTACGCTTCGGTCCCCGCGTCCAGCTTGGCCCACACCTCGTCGACGTACGCGAGCCCTTCGCGCACGCGGGGCCGGTGGAGCATCGTCGCGTTGGTGAGCACCCGCACCGGTACGACGAGTCCGTGGCGGTCGCGCAAGGCCCGGACGATCCGCGCCGCTTCGGGAAAGGCCGCGGGCGTCGTCGGCTCGCCGTCGCCCGCGAAGGCGAGGTCGGCCACGCGCCGGAGCGCCGGCGCCGCGGTGTCGAACGGCGACTGACCCCACAACGAGCCGTCCGCCACCCACCCCAGCAGGCGCGTCAGCTCCGAAGACAGGCGTTCGAGGTCGATGTCCGCCGAACCGCCCGGCACCGTGCGGTCCACCTGGCAATAGGGGCAGTCGAAGTTGCAGACCTTGTCGGGGTTGAGGTTCAGGCCGATCGACAGGCCCCGCGCGCGCCGTGACACGACGGCGTACACGTAGCGGTTGTCGCCGAGATCACGACGATGATCCTCGAAGTCGAGCCGCCGAACGCTCACACGTCGCCTCGGGCGAGCACCACGGAGAGGTTGTTGGCGGGCATCTCGGGAATGGAAACCGGCGCGTAGCCCCGCGCTTCCGCGACCGCGAGCACCGCCTCGAGATCCCGCACCCCGTACGCCGGGTCCCGGGCGTGCAGCCACGCGTCGAAGGCGACGTTGCTCGGGGCGGTGTGCTCGCCGCCGCGCCGGTACGGCCCGTACAGGTACACGATGCGCGGGCCCAGGCGCGCCGCTCCGTCGAACAGCGCCACCGTGGTGCTCCACGGCGAGATGTGGACGAGGTTGATCGCGAGGAGGACATCCGCGCGGGCGACCGGCCACTCGGGGGCCTCCACGTCGAGCGCGAGGGCGGGTTGGATGACCGGGCACGGCTCGGCCGCGCGCCAGGCGTCGATCGACGCGCGCGCCTCGGCGTCCGGGTCCGTCGGTTGCCAGGCCGCGACGGGGAGCCGCGGCGCCAGGAACACGGCGTGCTGCCCGCTCCCCGCGGCGAGCTCGAGGACGTGGTCGCCCGCCGCCACATGGCGCTGCAGCACCTGCAGGATCGGCTCGCGGTTTCGGATTGCGGCTTCGGACACGCGACGACGATCGATCATGGCGCCAAGCTAACGAACGGGTAGCTTGCGAGCGATGACACTCTCGCGCCGTCACGTGCTCGCCGGCTTCGCGCTCGTCAGCGCCGCGTCGTGCGCGGGGGTCGGCGCGGTCGCCGCGTCGTGGTGGAAGCAGGACGCGTTGGCCCCGCTCGTGTTGTTGTCAACGGAAGAAGTGTCGATCTTCGACGCCATCGCCGAGGCGGCGTACCCGGAAGGGGGGGATCCGCCGATCGGCGGCCGGCGCGCCGGCGTGGGTCGATGGCTCGACGCGGTGCTCCGGGCGATGCCCGAAGAGCAGAGCGCGCTCCTTCGCCTCGGCCTGCACGCGCTCGACGCGTCGACCCTGGTCACGCACGGCGCGCGGTTCCGCGCGCTCGACACACCCACGGCCACCGACGCCCTTCGGGGCTGGTTGACGAGCGACCTCGCGGAGCTGCGGGGGGTCGCGCAGAGCCTGACGATCTTCGTCGGCATGGGGTGGTTCTCGCATCCGGAGGTGGCGCCGCTCGTGGCCCGACACTCCACCTGCGGGCTCGGTCGCTGATGCCGTGGGCGCCCGGAGACGGTCACCTGCTCGCGGACCCCGTGGTCGCGGAGGGGTTCTCCGCGTCGGATCGGGACGAGCGGGTCGACGTCGTGATCGTGGGCACCGGCCCCGGCGGAGCGGCCGCCGCCCGTGTGTTGTCCGCCCGCGGCGCGCGCGTGCTCCTCCTCGAGGAGGGGCCGGCGCAGATGCGGTTCGCCCGCAACCAGGGCCACACGATGCGCTACCACATGCAGGAAGGCGGCGCGATGGTGGCTCAAGGCAACGCGTACACGCCAATCGCGGCGGGGCGCGGGGTCGGGGGCGGCTCCCTGGTCAATTCGGCCATCGCGTGGCGGTGCCCGGACGCCGTGCTCGACGAATGGACGGAGGCGCTCGGCGACGACCGCTACGGCCCGGCGGCGATGCGCCCGGTGTACGACGAGCTGTGGGAGCTGCTGGGCATCTGGCCCACCCGCGAAGAGATCTCGGGGAAGAACAACGACCTGATCGTCCGAGGCGTGCGCGCGCTGGGGCTCGAAGGGGGGTACCTTCAGCGCGCGACGCCCGGCTGCGTCGGGTGCGGTGTGTGCTACTTCGGCTGCCCGAGCCTCGGGAAGGCAAGTGTAAACCTCAATCTTCTCGTCGAGGCCGCCGCGGCCGGTGCCCGGATCGTCGCGGAGGCGCGCGTGGAGCGCTTCTTGATCGAGGGCGGTCGCGCGGTGGGTGTCGTCGCGACACACGTGCACCCCGACACCTTCGAGCGCGGCGGCACCGTCACCGTTCGGGCCGACAAGGTCATCGTCGCCGCGGGGGGCATCGGTACGCCCCGTCTGTTCCATTCGAGCGGGCTGGCGTCGACGCTCGGGCCGGCGGTCGGGGTCGGGCTCCACATCCACCCGGGGAGCGCCGTCCTGGGCTTGACGGACGAGGTCATCGAGCTGTGGCGGGGCGCCACACAGGGCGCCTACTTCCTGGTCCCGGAGGACCACGGCATCCTGCCTCACACCTTCTCGGCGCCGCCGGAGGTGTGTGTCGGGTCGTTGAACCTCGTCGGACCGGAAGCAAAACGCGCCATCGCGCAGCTCCCCAACCTCTGCGGGCTCGTGGTGATGATCTCGGACAAGGGCACGGGCACGGTGGGGGCCCACGCGGATGGTCGCGCAAACATCCGGTACGACTTCGATCCGCGCGACATGGAGCGAATCCGCCTCGGGATGTCGTGGAGCGCGAAGGTCCTGCTCGCCGCGGGGGTTCGCGAGGTGTTCGCGCCGGTGCACGGCACCGGCAGGTACACGTCGGTCGACTCCCTCATGGCCGCCGTGGCCGGCAAGACCCCGAAAGACTTCACGATGTACGCCGCGCACCCCATGAGCACGTGTCGGATGGGGCGCGAGGTGGCGACGAGCGTCATCCGTCCCGATGGGCGCGCACACGCGCTCGAGGGGCTCTACGTCGCCGACAGCTCGGTGTTTCCGACGTCGCTCGGCGTCAACCCGAGCATCACGACGATGGCGATCGCGGCGCGCATCGCCGCGGGGATGTGACGTGGTCCTTTCGCTCGTTTGCTTCGCGATCGCCGCCGCGCTCTGGGGGGTGACCACCTTCCTTCGCATGAGTCCGCTCGGCGTCACGGTGGTCGAGTGGGAATCGACGTTGCACGCGCCAGCGTGGGTTCCGTTCGTGGTCGTCGGCGTCTCCGGCCTGTTCCGCGCATGGCGCCGCGGCGAGCTGACGCCTCGGCCCGTTCCTCCCGCGCCGCCGGCGCGACGAAACGGCCCGCCGGGGGTGGCGCCCGTGCGTGGCGACGGCTGGTTGGATCAGGTGCGCGCCGGTGCGCGGGCCGTGACCGACGATGCGATCGGGAAGGTCCGGCTCGACGACGCCGCGGGTGTGCCGGTCGCGCTCGTGCTCACCAACGCGACCCGAGAGCAGGCCCGCCGCCGGGTCGGGGCGTACGCGGCGTGGCTCGCCACGATCCCCACGCCGCCCACCGCGCGCGTGCGCCTCGTCTCCTGCCCCGAGGTCAGCGGCGCGCTGCTCGGGCTGTATCGGGGCGAGCTCGCCCGGCACTTCGAGGCCGGCGCCGTGCACGTCGTGTCCACGCACGAGGGCGCCGACGCCGTCTTCCGATCGCCCGACCCCGTGTGGCGGGCCTGAGCGTCAGCAGCCCCCGACAATCACCCGGTCCCGCACGCCGGCCACGGCGTCGAAACATTGGGTCTGTCGGGACGCCCATGTGTACATGGCGTCACGGATCGTGGCGCCCCGCTCGAGCACCGGCCGCCCCGTGAGCGCCGGGCCAAGGTGATCGCCGCCGTCGTAGAGGAAGTCGGACGTGACGACCTTGTACGTGCGCTTCGGGTCGACGTTCTTTCCGCCGACCTTCACCCAACACAGGCGATCCGTCTCCCACGCCTCGACCGCGCCGTTGCCATCGACGTCCGAACCACCCTTCTTGGCGGGATCGAACTTGTATTGAGCGCCAGACACCTGGAGCACGCCGTGCGCGCCGGACGAACCGAGGCGGAAGAGCTGGATCACCTGCTCCCCGCTCAGCTCGACGAGCATGGTGGCGTTCTCGAACGGCATCACCGACTGGATGCCCTCGCGGCGCACGGTGCCCGCCGGGATGTCGTTGCGCAACCCGCCAGAGTTCTGGATGGCGAAGTCGGCGCCCGGGTAGCCGGCCAACATCGCGTCGACGACGAGGTTGCCGACGGCGCTCTCGCCCTCGCGGTTGCGGGTCATCGCGGACGTCACGCAACCGACCTCGCCGCAGAGGTTGCCGGAGGTCGCCTCGAGGCGCTGCACGAGCGCCACGGCGTCGGCCGATGGCGTCACGGTGTAGGGGCCGATCGTGACCGGATCGGCGCGGAACGCGCCCCCCTCGCAGCCGGGCTCGCTGCGCGGGTGGGTCACGGACAGCGGCGGGTACATGCGGGAGGCGTCGGCGTCGACGCCCGCTTCGCCGATGACGAGGTCGACCCGCCCGATCACCTGGCCGCGGTCGCGGTTCTCGAGGACGAAGGTGTCGTCGATCCGGTTCGCCAGGAGGGTGTGGGCGTGGCCCATCACCAGCACGTCGATCGTGCCGCGCGGCAGCTCCGTCAGCAGGCGGCCGATCTCGCCGTCGGGCCGGCAGTCGGCGCCCGGCGGCTCCGCCCAGCCCGGCGGGCTGCACTTGCCGGTGAGGTGCCCGACAACCGCGATGGCGTCGACCTTCCCGAGGGTCGGGATGGTGTCCTTCACCGCTTGCACGGGGTCGGCGAACTGAAGATCGACCACGTTCTTGCTCAGCGTCGTCTGCGGGGTGTCCGTCGTGGTCAGCCCGATGACGCCGATGCGCACGCCGTTGCGCTCGAGGATGGTGGTCGCGCGGATGCCCGGCGGCGCCCACGGCGCGGTGCCTTCGCGGACGTTCGCCGTGAGCCACGCGAACCGGGCGGTGCGCGCGGCGTCCATCAGGGCGCCGCGCAGCGGGTGCGTCGGGCTGCCGCCGTAGTCGAACTCGTGGTTCCCGATCGCAGCCGCGTCGACGCGAAGCAGGTTGAACGCCTCGACCGCCCCCATCCCCTTCGACTGGTTCACCGGCCAGCTCCCTTGGAACACGTCGCCGCCGTCGAGCAACACGAGGTTCGGGGACTGGGCGCGCATCGCCTCGAGGGTGCCCGCGAGCCACGGGAGGCCTCCCGTCGCCATCGTCGGGTCGTCCTTGCGGGGCGTCTCGTAGAGGGCGCCGTGCCAATCGTTCACCGCCGCGATGGGCACGGTGACCGGGTACGCCGGCTTCGGCGTTTCGGTGGGGGTGACGGCCGACTTGGGGAGGCAGGCGAGCGCGAGGAGGAGCATCATGGCGGGCGGAGGATACCGCAACGCGGCGCGGCGTCAGCCGCCGCGACGCTCGCTGAGCATGGCGCGCTTGTGCTTGACCGACTTGAAGGCGTCGGCCTCCGGCAGGGGCGACTTCTGCCGGGCGATCGTCGGCCAATCCTTCGCCAGGCGCGCGTTCAGGGCGGTCCACTCCCGCTGATCCGGCGGCAGGTCGACGTCGAGGAAGATCGCCTCTGTGGGGCACGCCGGTACACACGCCGCGCAATCGATACACTCGACCGGATCGATCACGAGCATGTTTTCGCCTTCACGAAAACAATCGACCGGGCACACGGCGACGCAGTCTGTGTACTTACACTTGACGCAGGCTTCGGTAACGACGAAGGCCATGGATCACTCCGGATTCGTGTCGTCCCAGCCGTCGTTCTGACCGTCCAGGAACCAGGGTTTGTCACCGGTGGCCGGCTTCTTCGGGGCTGGCGCCGCGGGGGCGGCGGCAGGGGCGGCCGGAGCGGGCGCGTCGGGTCGGGGCTCCGTGCTGCGGAGCCGGCCGACGACCTTCTTGGCGAAGTCGCGGAGTCCCATCACTGACTGATCAGCTTGGTGAGGTTGCTGTACTGACGCACCTTGAACCACGTCAGCTCGCCGCGCCGGAAGTACTGGAGGGCGACGGAGAACATGCGCGCGTAGTTGGCGGCCCAGGCGAGGTAGAAGACCCGGTCGACGTTCTCTTCTTTCTTCCAGTAGTCACGGTCGGCGAGGAGCTTGCGGATGAAGTCGCGCGGCACGAACGACTTCGACGCGAGACAGTAGATCGCGAGGTAGAAGCGGTCTTCCGCGGTGCGCGGCCAGTCCATCGACACTCGGAACTGCTTCCACGCCTTCGTGTTCCGCCCTTCGACCTCGTTGGGGTCGAGCGTCCCTTCGGCGAGGCCCTTCTTGGTCAGCGCCGTACCCGGGAAGTAGTTGAGGCTGTAGAAGTAGATGCTGTACGGAAGCGGCAGGTCGAGGAGGAAGTTGGCGGTCTCCAGCTTCATCTCTTCGGTCGCGTGCGGATTGTCGATGATGACGTCGTACACGATGTCGAGCTTGAGGTCCTTGTTGAACTCCGCGAACTTCATGATCGCGGTGTTTCCGGGAGACCGGTTGTGGATCTCCTTGCTCTCTTTGCTCGAGCCCGACTCGATGCCCGTCTGGACGCGGATCAGGCCGACACCCACGAGCTTGCGCAGCATGTCTTCCCGCAACATGGGCGGGATCAGCAGGCACTCGAACGGCACGCCGATGCGCTTCGGGTACTCGACGAGGAACTCCTCCATCCACTCGTTGCCGAACGCGAAGCTCGTGTCGTCGTCGATCTTCACGCGGGCGACGCGCGGGAACTTCGCCTTCATGTACTCGAGCTCGCCCATGATGTGCTGGACGGAGCGTGCCCGATAGAACTGCTTGCCCTTCTCGTCGTACACGTCACGCAGGATGGACACGTAGCAGTACGAGCAATTGTACGGGCAGCCGCGACTGAAGTAGATGCGGTACTCGGCGCCGCGTTTCCACGGCTCCTCGATCGTCATCTTTCCGTCTTCGATATAGTACTTGTTCTCGTCCTCGACGTCGGGGTACGGAAGCCAGTCGAGGTCCTGGAGCAGCGGCCGCGGGCCGTTCTTGTGCACCGCTCCGTCCACGTTCGCCCAGATGTTGGGGATGTTCGTGGTGTCCTTGCCGTCGCGGAGCGCGGTGCAGAGGTCGATCGTGGCGAGCTCGCCTTCCCCCACGCACAGGAAGTCGACGTCACCGATGCACTCGTCCGGGACGCTCGTGGGGTGGATTCCGCCCCAGGTGATCGGCGTGTTGGGGAACCGCGACTTGATGCGCCACGTCAGCGCGCGCGCCATCGGGTACAGGCTCGACATGAACCCGATCCCGATCATGTCCGGCTTCTTGTCGGCGATGACCCCGAGCGCGAGCTCGATCTCCTTGTCGGTCGGCATCTCCAGGACGTTGTGGCGCCAATCGCGAAGGAACACGATGTGCGTGGCGAAGCCGGCGCGTTGGAGCGCCGCGGAGATGTAGCGGATGCCCGCGTTCTCCACGCTGTAGATCGTCATGAGGACGACGGTGAAGGGGCGGCGGCCGGCGACGGGCGCGGCAGAGGTCGAGGGTTCGGCACCGTGCATGACGGGGGCTCCGGTTCAGGCGACCAACATGCGCAGCCCGGCGGTGGCCTTGCGCATGAAGTCCTTGGGAGAACGGATCTGGGTGAGGTTGCGCGCGACGAAGGTCGGACGCCAGTAGAAGCGACGGTAGGCGGTCTCCAGCAGCTCGCGCAGCTCGTCGCGGCTGAAGTGCTCGTCCCACAGCTGGGCCTTGAAGTCTTCCCGCGGGTTGCGCATGAACTCGAACCACGGCTTCGCGTCGAGCACGCCGTCCCGCTCGCCCTCGTCGTAGAGCGTCGTGCCGGGGAACGGCGTGAGCACGTTGTACATGACGAAGTCCGGATCGAGCTGGATCGAGTAACGGATCGTGTCGATGACGTCCTCTCGCGTGCGCTCGACCGGGGTGCCGATCATGAAGTACGCGACGGTGCGGATCCCGACCTCGCGGCACAACGCGAACGCGCTCTCGATCTCGCGGACCGTCACGTCCTTCTTGAGGCGCAGCAGGCCCTCTTCGGTGCCCTGCTCGACGCCGAACTGGATGCGGTGGCATCCGGCGGCCTTCATCTTCTCGAGCAGGGGGCGGTCCACCCCCTTCACGCGGAAGCGCACGGTCCAACGGAGCTTCAGCCCGCGGCGGAGGATCTCGTCGCAGAGGTCGATGACGCGCTGGTTCGTGATGTTGAAGGTGTCGTCGACGAAGTAGAACTCTTCGATGCCGAGGTCCAGGCAGGACTGGATCTCGTCGCACGCGCGTGAGGGGCTCATGACGCGGTAGCGGTGGCGCGGGGTGTTGCAGAACGTGCAGCGGTAGGGGCAGCCGCGGCTGGTGATGATCGTCGTGAAGATGCCGCCCTGGCCCATCACGTCGTAGTACCGCTTGTAGTCGACCATGGTGCGGTCGATGATCGGGTAGTCGTCGAGGTCGTTCGAGTAGTAGACGTCCTGCTCGGGGATGGTGTCGTCGGCGTGCACCATGACGCCGGGGATGGCGCGCGGGACCTCGCCGCGGGCCCAGGCGTCGCACAGGTCCTTCATCGGCTTCTGGCCTTCGCCCTTGACGACCGCGTCGACGCCCGGGAGGTTGCGGCACTCCTGCGGGAAGTCGCTGACGTGCGGGCCGCCCACGACGACCCAGCGCGCGCCCGCCGCCTTCGCCGTCTGCACCGTGCGGAGCACGTCAACGAGCTGCACCGTGAACGCGGTGACGCCGACGACGTCCGGCTTGTACTCGCGGATCTTGGCGGCGACCGTGTCGTAGTCCATGTCGTCGAGCTGGGCGTCGAGGATGGAGACGTCGTGGTCGGAGCGGTCTCGCAGGAACTGGGCGATCGCCATGAGCGCGAGGGGGGGGTAGCTCAGGTTCTCCGCGGCGACCGCTTCGGGGACCTCGCTCTCCACGGTGTGGCGGGCAGGCGGGCGGACGAGCAGGACGCGCATTTGGGATCGTACCTCTCTGGGACGCTAGAATCACCGAGCGCGGGCCGCGGGTCAATCGGAACGTCGGGCCATGAGCGTAAGCCGGAGATCACAATTGCAGATGCGCTCGTCCGAGACCCCCCCGACACCCCTGCTGCCGGCCGCGGCGCCGCTGCCGCGCGGGTGGTGGGCGGTGCTCGTCGGGTTGTTGCCGTCGGCGTGGCTCGTGCTGTGGCCGACCCTGGCTTTCCCCGGCTACTTCCCCGGTGATCCCGCTCGTGCCGAGCCCGCGGTCACCGTGGCGCTGCACCACCTGGTCCATTCGCGTGGCCTGCCGGGCCTGCTCGCGGACGATCTGGGCGGCTACCCCGCACGCACGGACCGCCTCGTGCTCGACGGCGCGCCGATCGACGCGCTCACGAGCGCACCGTTCGTCGCGCTCGGAGGGTTGGAGCTCGGGTTCTGGGCGTGGACCGTCGCCTTGGTGTGGGCCTTCGGTGCCGCGTCGGCCTGGTTGGCGATGCGCTGGTGGGGGTCGGCGAGCGCGGGGATCGTCGCGGGTGTGGCCGCGCTCACCAGCGAGGCGATGTGGCGTGAGGTCGGTGAGGGTCGGACCAGCGGCATCGTGGCGATGGTCTTCGTGGTGCTCGCGGCGGGGTCGGCGTGGCGCGCCGCGGACGGTCGCGCGGGGACGGCGCTGGTCGCGGGGATCCTCGCGGGGGTGGCGACCTTGGCGGAGTGGTGGTCGGCGGCGCTCGTGCTCCCCGCGCTGGTCGTCCCGCAGGTCGCGGTGGCCTTCCGCCGAGGTAGCGCCGGCGGAGCCGCTGGCCCGGGCGCCGCGGCCGCGTCGACCACGCTGATGTTCGCCGCGTTCGGGGCCGTGGTCGGGATGCCGGTGGCATGGGTGCTCGGCGCGTGGAACGAGTCGCCGAGCTTGGGGATGGACCCGTGGTCGCCGGCGTTCCTGGCCTTCACCCGGGTGCGGCCCGTCGACCTCTCGGCGTGGCGCACCTACGGGGCCGATGGGCTGCTCGTCGCGACGTTGGGCCGCGTCGCGGTGGGCCTCGCGGCGCTCGCGGCGGTCGTGCATGGGCACGATCGACCTCGAAGCTGGGTGATGCTCGTGTTCGCGCTCTGCGGCACGGCGGTGCTCGCGTTGGGGAGCGCGCTGCCGGGGCCGGTCGTGCTGCCGTGGGGGATGTTGCAGCTCCTCCCGGGGTTCAGCCGTGCCTGGTGGCCGGACCGCGCGTGGATGTTGGTGGCGGTGGTGGCCGGGGTGCTCGCGGGCGGCGCGGTCCGCCGGGGCGCCGCGCGCCGCGCCGTGGGCGGGGCCATCGCCCTGGCCGCCGTCATCGCGGTGGAGGCGCTGGTCCGCTCGACCGCGTGGCCGATCGCGGGAGTGGCGCTTCGGCCGAGCCCCGCCGCCGAGGCGCTCGCGGTTGCTCCGGACGTGCCTCTGGTCCTGCTTCCCTTGGGCGAAGGTCGATTCCGACCGGATCGGCTGGAGCTGGTCGATCAGATCCACCACGGACGGCCCGTCGCGCAGGGCACGCGACCGCCGTTCGACATGCGCGGGTCCGACGCGTCCTTGCGGGCCTGGCGCGAGAACGCCGGCCTGCGCGCCCTCGCCGCCTGCGAGCTCGGCTCGGGAGAGCTGGCCCCGGAAGGCGCGGGCGAGGCGCTGGCGCGGGCCGGGCTCCGCGAGGTCTGGGTCGATTCGCGGTACGTCAGCGAACGGAGCGCCGAGGGTGCGCAGTATCTACGGTGCGTCGAGGGCGTCGTCGGGGCGTGGCGCCGCACGGAGCCAGCGCCGTTCACGCGCTGGCAGCGCTGACGTCGCCACGTCGCCCACGATACGATCCGGCGCGCAGGAGCGCTCCATGATCACCCTGGCCCTCACCCTCGCTCTCGTCGCCTGCTCGGGCACCGCCTCCGACAAGGACGATTCGGCCGACGCCGACACCGACACCGACTCGGACACCGACACCGACTCGGACACCGACACCGACACCGACACCGACACCGACACCGACTCGGACACGGACACGGACACGGACACGGACACCGGCCTCGACGGCGGGGCCCTCTACGCGACCCACTGCGCGGGGTGCCACGGGGAAGATGGCCGCGGCACGCGCGAAGGGCCCGACCTCACGCGGGAGATCGGCCGGCTGAGCGACGAAGACATCATCTGGGTGATCTTGAACGGGGCCGGTCGGAACGAAATGCCGGCGATCGACGTCACCGAAGAAGAGGCTCAGGCCATCGTGGATTGGATGCGCGAGAACCTCTGAGCCCGTCGGCCGAGCGCGGCGAAGGCGAGCGCCAACGCCCAGACGCCGGCACTGGCCCCGCTGGACGCGCAGCCGCAGGCCCCCGGGGCGCCGGCCCCGGTGTCGCGGTCGTCGTCGTCGTCGTCCGGGGCGGCGGTGTCCGGCAGATCTTCGCCGTCGGGCACGGCGTCCGTCTCGAGGCGCACGAGGGTGACCCGCGGTTGGACCTCACGGTCGTAGCTCACCGCGAGGACGTCGCCGTTTCGGGACACCCACGGGCGACCGCCGATGGTGCCGGTCGGGGTGACCTGGATGGAGTCTCGGATGGTGAAGTCGGCGTCCAAAGCGACGACCCAGACGTCGCCCTCGCCGCCGCGCGCCACCCGATCGGGGTTCGCCACGTACGTGACCAGCCAGCCGTCGCCGAAGGGCAAGAGCCGCTGCGGCCACGAGGCGAAGCCCACCGGGACCGGCGCCGTGAACCGCTCGGCCACCGACCAGTCTTCGGCGAACACGGTGAAACGCAAGCTGCCGACGTCGTCGGACGCCGCGTCGAGCCCGATCAGGCGCCCGTCGCTCGGACGGACCGCGAGCGCGCCGCCCATGGCGTTGAAGTCGATCGTGTGGGTGGCGCCGACCGCGTCCGGGCCGATCTCGAAGAACATCGAGCCGCCGGGGCCGCCGCCACGACCCACGCTGTACGCCACGCCCTCGAAGCCGCCCGAACACACCGGGGCCATGTCGTTGTGGGCCCGCGCGTCCTCGCGCTCTTCCACGACGACGGTGGCGGCGCGCGAGAGGTCGGCGTTGGACCAGAAGGCGTAGGCCGAATCGTCGAACTGGTCGATCGTGGCGCTGCCCAGGACGAGGAACCGCCCGTCGTCGCATCGCTCGACCTGGACGTCCTGGAGCCCGCCGTGGTCGCTGAGCTGGGTGCGGTTCTGGTCGTCGTAGCCGCTGAAGTCGATCGCGACGGCGTCCGCCCAGAAGTCGCCCCCCGATGCCTGCATGAACCACCAGCCGTCCGCGGACGGCAGGGTGCGCGACCACGTGCCGCCGCGGCCGATGGTGATCTCGGGGTCGACGGACGCGAACACGGGCCCGGCGTGGGCGGGCGTGGCGAGCAGGATGGCGAGCAGCATGGGCGAGGCGTAACCAGCCCCGTCCGGCAGGGCGCTCAGTCCGGGCAGCTCGGGTTGCGGCCGTCGATCGTCAGCACGCGACCGCCGTCGCCCACCTCGACGAGACAGTCGAGGTCGAGGTCGTCATCTTCGCGGGAGAGTCGAACCTTCACGCGGCCCGGGGTGACGCGGGTGGACACCGGCAGGTCCCCCGCGCTCTTGCCGTTGATCTTCACCGCGATGCCGCTCGCGTTCTTGCCGGCCTTCAACACGAACGCGACCTTGTCGTCTTCGGTCGCCTCGGGCTCGGGCTTCGGGGCCGGCGCGGGCGCGGGCGCGGGCGCCGGGGCGGGCGCGGGGGCGGGCGCGTCGGTGCGACCGCCGCCGCCGAAGCTGCGCGAGGACGAGCGAGAGCCGCCGCCCGAGCTCGCGGTGCTGCTGGCGGGCGCTGGCGCGGGCGCGGGCTTCGTGGTGGTCGTGCTGGACGACCGGGAGCCGCCGGTCGACGCGCTCGACGCGGGCGCCGGGCTCGGCTTGGCGGTGGACGCCGTGGACGTGGAGGCGGCCGCCGCGGGCGTCGCCGGGGTGGCCGCGGTGGCGGAGGTCGCCGTGGCGGAGGTCGCCGTGGCGGAGGTCGCCGTGGCGGCCGAGGTCGTCGTCGCCGGGGCGGTCGGCGCGGGAGCGGCCCCGTCCGGGCCGGGCGCCGCGTCCGCTGCGTCGGTGTCGGTCGGAGTGGGCGGCTCGACCGGCGTGGGCGGCTCGATCACGACCTCCGCGGGCGGCTCGGCGAGGGCGACCTCGGCGAGCGGCTCCGGACGGAGGTAGTACATGTAGCCGGCAACCCCGACTCCGCCGCAGATGAGGGGCACGATGAGCGCCACCACGAGGCAGCCGCCGACCCAGGCCATCGCGTTCGATCCACGCCGTTCGGACATGCTCCCCTCCGAGACGGGCGGCGCATAACGCATCCCGCCGCGAAGACCCGTTTCGGACGAAAAACCTCCCGTCAAGAGATGCTGGCGTCTACCCAGAGCAGGTCCGCGTACCCACGCAGGGCGCGGCTGAGGTCGGCGTACGGCTCCGCGGCGGTGTCGACCGCCGAATGCGTCGTGACCACCACGCGCACGGGCTGCCCTTGAGCAAGCGCGAACAACAGGATTTCGTCGGGGGTCCAGCGGCCGTCCCCGACCGACACGCGCGCGCCGGTCGCGTCGACGCCGGGGATGAGCGGGCCCACGACGACGTCGAGGCGATGGTCGGCGGGCGTCCACGCGCCGCGCCGGTGATCCGTCGGGCGCGGCGGAGGGAGGCGCGGCAGCCGAGGGCCGCGGCGCGCGCCCGCCCAGGCGGCGAACGCCGTGGCGCCGATGGCCCCGAGGACGACGAGCCACCCGACCCAGACCCCATCGGGGAGCCCGGCCCGCGGCCCTCCGCCTGCGGGCGGGTCGCCTTCGCGGGGCGGCCCCGCGGCAGCGCCCGGCGCGCCGATCGGGCCGGTCGTGCCAGGCACGCCGGGCACAGGGGCCCCCGCGGGAACCGCGCCGGGCCCCGCGCCGGGCGCGAACTGGATCTCGCGCGTCGAGGCGGCCGCGAACCCGTTGCGCTCGAGGCCGATGAGCAAGACCGGGTCGCTCGAGGCGTCGTACGCGAAGCCCCCCTCCCACGACCGGCCAGCCGCCTCCACCCGGACCCCGCCGTCGCGCACGGTCATCGAGGGCGCGACGGCCGTGTAGAGGTGGTCGCCCGCGACGGCGTCGGGCCCCGCTCCGTCGTCCCGCGGCGCGAGCTCGAGCGTCGTCCCGTCGTTGCCGCGGATCACGACCGTGACGACCGCGTCCGCCGGGAGCGCGGCGGTCATGTCGTGCACCTTGACCTCGATGTCCGCCGCCAGCGCGGCCACGACGAGCGCGATCATCGGACCGCCCACGCCATCAACCACTCCCCGCCGTCGCGCCCCTCCGCGATCGGGGCTCCGAACGCCGCGATCAAGCCCTGCGTGACGCGACCGCGCTCGTGGGGCTGGTACAGATCCGCGTGCACCACGACCGAACGGACGTCGAGCGAGCGCACGACGCTCGCCGGATCGCGCTCGTCGAGCAGCGCCGCGTGGACGGCGCGCGCCGCGGCGAGCCGCGGTGACGCCCGCATGTCGGTGTTCAGGCACCGCTCGAGGAGCGGACGTCCGTGACGAAGCTGGTGGAAGCAGCTGATGTTTTGCTGGTAGAACGTGATGTCTTCCTGCATCCCGCCTACCTCCGGGTATAGCTCGAGCACCGCGCCCGCCGGCAGCAGATCGTACACCGCGGGGGTCGGCGTGGGGTGAGCACGGAGCCGGTCGGCCGCCCCCGCCACCAGCAGCGCGTCGCCGACGATGAGCGCGATCACGCCGAGCGCGCCCGCATTCGTGCGCGGGAGGGTCGCGGCGAGCGCGCCGAAGCCCAAGGCGCTGACCCACGCGAGGCGAACCGGAAAGCGCCAGACGTCGAAGATCCCGAGCGGCGCGAGCGCGCGCAGGGGGCCGGGACCGAGGACGTCCCGCGTGACGCCGATCTCGAGGGTCGGACCGAGCGCGCCGAGGAGCGCGAACGTCGAAGCGACGAACAGCGCCGTTCGACCTCGATCGGCGCGCGTGCTCCACCACCCGATGACGCCGAGCACGGCCGCGGCGACGCCCGCGGCCGGCGCGAGGGAGTGACGGTTCAGGTCCATCCACGGGCTCCACGCGAAGAGCGTCGTCAACGACGCCGACCCGACGCGGGCGAGCGCGTCGCCCTCCGGACGGGCGGCCGCCGTCGGCCCGAGGGCGTAGAGGGCGGCGTAAGCCGCGCCGACCCCCACCATCGCGGCGACGCACGCCGAGGCGCGGGGGACGCCGATGCGATCCAACCGCCCGATCACGAGCGCCAAGGCGAGGAAGAGGGCGTCGATGCCCAGGTAGGCCGTGGAGAGCAGCGCGAGGGCGAACGCGAGGGCCAACGCCGGCCATCGTCCGCGCCACGCCGCCGACGCCACGAGCGGCAACCACGGATCGAACAAGAAATACACGTGGCCCTCGAGCGCCGCCACCGCCGCGAGCGGCCCGAAGCCGAAGGCGAGGCCCGCGGCGACCGCGGCGAGGTCCGTCGCGCCGACGTCCTCCCGTGCGAAGCGCCACGCCGCCCACGCCGACGCCACGGGGCCGAGCAGGACGAACAGGTTGACGAGGAGGAGCCCGGGCACTGCGCCGCCGAGGAGGACGGCGATCGCGAGGAACAAGAACGAGTCGAGGCGCGCGAGAGGCTCGCCGAGCGGCCACGCGCTGCGCTCGGTGACGCCGTCGGGGAGGTAGGTCCACGCGGCGTCCACGAGCCAGGCCGCGGGAAAGACGTCGAAGTGCAACGCCACCGTCGTACGCCCGGGCGAGAGGACGAGCGGCCAGCTCCACACGGCCGAGAACAGCAGGAAGAAGAGAACGACCCCGGCGTGACGCACGAGCGGGTGGCGCGTGGTCACGCGGGCCCACGCGCGGCACGACGGTCCGCGGCCAGGAACGCCCCGAAGCCGAGCGCGACGATCCCCCAGGCCGCGGCGGTGAGGAGCGGGAGCGCCTCGGTGGCGTGGGCGAGGCGCCCCGGGCTCGCGCTCGCGCGCCGGTGTGCCGCCAGCGTGCCGTCGGGCCCGGTCGTCACTTCGAAAGCGAGGTCGACCCTCGGTTCCAGTCCCGCCCGCACGGCGCCGGTCCACACTTCGGAGGTCGCGCCGGCTTCCGTCACCGACAGCGTCACCATGAGGTACTGCGCCGGCGTCCCGCGCACCGACCCCGTGTACACACGGTCGCCGCGCGCGTCGGCGGGGTCGGACCCATCGTCGACCAAGGTGACGACCTGGCGCGCGTCGGTCTGCTGCACCGCGCCGACGACCTTCTCGGGGACGCGGTCGCCGAACGTGGCGTGCAGCACCACGCGCTGGTCGTCGGCGGCGAGCGCCAAGGCGACGAGGCTCAGGACCATCCGCGCGCCCCCGTCCAGCGAGGATCGAGGTCGAAGGTGCTCACGACCTCGACGGGGCCGGTCTGGCGCACGCGCCCGTCCGGGGCCACCTCCACGCGCAGGTCGCCGCCCGCCATGCGCACGGTCACCGGCGAGGCGAGCGCGCCTCGTTCGACGCAGACCCGCGCGACGGCGCACGCGCTCGAGCCGCTGGCCGGGGTCTCTCCCGCCCCGCGCTCCCAGATCCGTACGTGCGCCACGCCGTCGCGAACGTCGACGAACTGAACGTTCGTCCGACCTTCCACCGCGTGCTCCAGCCGCGCGCCGATCGCCCGCCAGTCCGGAGGCCAGCCGTCGACCACGGCGTGCGGGTTGCCCACGTCCACCCGCGTGACCCACACGCCGGCGAGCTGCTCGACGCCGACGATCCGGGCAACGCCCATGTCGACGGTGATCGCCGCGTCCGACACGTCGGCGACCACGGGCCCGGCGTCGGTCCAGACCGTCATCGGCGAGGCGGCGCCGCGATCCGCGCGCCACCTCGCGTAGATCCGGAGCCCGTTGCCTGACTTCTCCGCGAGCGACCCGTCGGGGTTCCAGATGCGGACGCGCGCGCCACCGTCCAGCGGCTCGAGCGCCCCGTCGGCGCCGACGCCCGTCGCCCGGTCGCACAGCGCGACGACCTGCGCGGGCGTGAGCGGGCCCGCGGCTTCGACCACGAGGTAGACGTTGCCCAGACCGTGCGAACGGGTGATCCGCATCCGACGACGTTATCCCGCACGCCCGGAGTCGCTCCGTGATCGTCTACGCGAACGAGTCGCCGCGCGCCCGCGCTGTCGAGGCCGCCCTGGTCCAGGCCGCCCCGCCCGAGGGCCTCGCGCCCGACGTGTGCGTCGTGCTCGGCGGCGACGGCACCATGCTGCGCGCCATCGCGCGCCACGGCGGCGCCGTCCGGTATGTCGGCGTCAATTGCGGACACCTCGGGTTCTTGATGAACGACCTCCCCGGTGAGCCCGGCACCGTGGCGCGCACCGTCGCGCGGCTCCTGGTGGCCGATCGTTGGCTGGCGCCGCGCTTTCCGCGCCTGCGGATGCGGGCCGCCGATCGCGCCGGGGCCTTGTTCGACGCGCGCGCGCTCAACGACGTCTATGTCGAGCGCATGCGTGGGCAGACCTGCCACCTTCGGGTCACCGTCGACGGCGTCGAGGTGGTGCGGCACATGGTGTGCGACGGCATCGTGATCGCGACATCGCTGGGCAGCACGGCCTACAGCTTCAGCGCCGGCGGTCCCGCGGCCCACCCGCTGCTCCGGCAGCTGCACGTCACCGCGATCTGCCCGCACCACCCACGGCTTCACCCGTTGCTGCTGCCGCTCGGCACCACCGTGCGCGTGGAGGTGCTCGACGCGGAAGAGCGGCCCGCGCGCGCGGTGTCCGACGGTGTCGCGCACGAGGACATCGTGATGGTCGAGATCGTCGGAGGCTCCGACGAAGTGACGTTGTGCTTCGCGGAGGGGCACAACTTCACGTCGACCATGATCCGGAAGGTCTTGCAGGGCGCCTGAGGGCCGGGGGCGGCCCCGCTATTCGTCGTCTTGGAGCAGGCGGAACTCCACACGGCGGTTCTCTGCGCGGCCGGCGTCGGAGTCGTTGTCGGCGAGCGGCAAGGTCTCGCCGTAGCCGAGCGCGCGCAGGCGCGACGGGTCGACGCCGGCGTCGACGAACCACCGCACCACGGCGTCCGCGCGACGCTGGGAGAGATCGAGGTTGGTCGCGTCGTTCCCGACGTTGTCGGTGTGCCCCTGCACTTCCATGCGCAGCGCCGGGTAGTCGTTGAGCACCGCGAGCGCCTCCGAAAGCGTGCGGGTGCTCGACGAGCGGATGACGTCGCGACCCGTCTCGAAGGTGATGCCGCGGATGGCGCCGGTGAACCTGAGCACGTCGGCGGGCAGCTCGTCGGGGCAGCCGTCGCCGTCTTCGAAGCCGTTGACGGTCTCGGGCTCGTTGGGGCACGTGTCGTCGGCGTCGAGCAGGCCGTCGCCGTCGTTGTCGTCGTCGGGGCAGCCGTCCTTGTCCTTGAACCCGTCGATGTCCTCCGGCTCGTCCGGGCAGCTGTCCCGCGTGTCGAGGAACCCGTCCCGATCGTTGTCGACGTCCGGGCACCCGTCGCGATCCTCGAACTTGTCGAAGTCCTCCGCGTCGTTCGCGCACTTGTCCTTGGAGTCGCCGATGCCGTCCTCGTCGTTGTCCGGATCCGGGCAGCCGTCGCGGTCCTGGAAGCGGTCGCGGTCTTCGGGCTCGTCGTCGCACTCGTCGTCGCGGTCTTCGATGCCGTCCTCGTCGTTGTCCGGGTCCGGGCAGCCGTCGAGGTCTTCGAAGCCGTCGCGGTCTTCCGGGTCTTCCGGGCATTCGTCCGCGCGGTTCTTGATGCCGTCCTTGTCGATGTCCGGAGGGAGCTCTCCGCGAAAATCGAGGCCCAACGTCCATTCGAGGTTCTGGAAGGTGTCCTCGGAGTCGGTCGTGGCGTCCGGACCGAAGCTGCCGTACCAGCGCAGGTCCGTGCGAAGGTGGAGCGGCCCGGCGATGTGCAGGTTCAAGCCGGGCCCTGCGTTGGCGATGAAGTCCTGGCTCGGGTTCACGTAGAGGGCACGGTCGTTCGTGTCGGGCCCGCGCCCTTCCGAGTCGCGCAGCACCTGCACGTGCTGGAGCCCGGCCCCGGCGCTGAAGAAGAGGTCCGCGCGCTGGTTCGGCGTGACGTGGAAGACGGCCTGGAGCCGCGGGTTGGCGAGCCAGTACACGATGCGGAGGTCGCGCGTTTCGCCCTCCACACGGCCGATCTCGGCCTCGAGGTCGAACTGCGGCACGATCTTGGCGCCGAGCCGCGCCACCACGCCCGTGGCGCGATCGAGCGGGTTCGACTCGGGCGTGAACACCAGGGCGAGCGCCGCGCCGCCAATCGGACCGGCGTCCTGAGCGAGCGCCGTAGCGATGAGGAGCGCGTGCATGGGGGCCGGAAGCATAACGTGGGCGCGCGGTGTAAGATCCGCTGTCCTCCGGCGTTCCCTTCGCGGGCGGACGAGGAGGCGCCCTGTTCGACGAGGCCGAGCTCGCTCCGATCGCGGACGAGCGCGCCGTCGTGGAGGGCGTCCGCAAGGGCGACCGTGCCGCGGCGGCGACGTTGTACGCCTGGTACGGGGATTGTCTGTTCCGTGAGGTGCTCCTGCCCCGGCTCCCGCAACGGGAGGCCGCGGAGGACGTGCTGCGGGACACCTTCCGCATCGTGCTGGAGCGGATCGAGCAGTACCGGCCCGACGCCAATCGCAGCATCTACTTCTGGATCCGCCGCATCGCGATCAACCGTGCGACCGACGTCGTGCGCGCCCAGGCGCGCGCGCGTCGCCTCGAGGACGCGGTCGAGGCCGAGGAGCGGGCCCACGCGTCGTCGGCAGCGCCCGACGAAGGTGTAGAGGCCGACGAGCGTCGAAGGGCCATCGAAGCGGCGCTCACCCGACTCAATCCCCGCTACGCCGAAGCCTTGCAGCTTCGGCTCCTCGACGATCTCGACCGGGACGCCTGCGCGGAGCGCATGGCGGTCACGGTCGGCAACTTCGACGTCATCCTCCACCGCGCCTGTGCGGCCTTCCGCAAGGTGTACGAGCCCGAAACCGAATGACCGAGCAGGAACAAGCCGAACGCCTCGCCGAGTGGCTCGCCGCTCCGCCGGGCACGGATCCCCCGGAGGGCGTCGACCCCGACGCGCTCGCGGCGATCTGGGTGCTGCGTCCGGACCTGGCGCCTGCGCCGCGCGTGTCGTTCGACGAGGTGCTCGCCCGCGTGGAGGGGGGCCCGTTTGCCGCCGACGCGCCCGACAACGTCGTGGCGTTCCCGACGAGCGTCGAGGGGCGTGGCGCGCGTCGAGACGCCGCGGCGGCGGCGCGCGCGGCCCTCGACGCGGCCCGGGAGGCGGCCGAGGCGGCGGAGCGCGCCGAGCGGGAACGGCGCCGCCCCAAACGCCGGGCCTGGTGGGCGGCCCCGGCGCTGTCGATCGGGCTGGCCGCGGCGGCGGTGCTGGCGTTCGTCGTCCCGCGGCAGATCCGGTTGGCGACGCCCGATGGGTCGTTGAAAGCGGAGGAGCGCGCCGCCGCGGAGTCCCCCCCGGCCCCTCCGGCCGCTCCGGCGACCGCCGCCCCGGCGGCGTCGCCGCAGCTCGGCGGCATCCCCGAGATGGCGCCCGGCGTCGAAGCCCCGAGGGCTGGCTCGGACACCCTGACGGACCGCGCGGATCGGGCCGAGTCGCGCGCGGCCCGGGAGAACGCGGACAGCGAGGCCTCCTGGGTCACGCCCCCCGAAGGCGCGGTGCGCGGAGACGTGGCGTCGGAGCCCGCGCCGGCGCCCACGGCCGACGCGGCGCCCGCGCCATCGCCGCGGCCGTCGGCCAAGGCGTCGCCGGCGGCCGCAGCGCCCGCGGCCGTGTCGTCGCCAGCCGCGTCCCCGGCGCCCCCTCCGCCCCCTCCGCCGGAGGCCCCGGTGGCGGATTCGGAAGCGTTCGAAGAGCGCGTCTCCTCTGCGAAGCAGACGACCGAGCGTGAGAAAGCCGAGGTGGTGGCGGAGGCCGACGTGGGGCGCGGCCGAGGCGCCGGCGGCTATGGGTCCGGCGCGGCGGCGGACGGTCGCGCCGCGGGCGCCCCGCGCCGCCCGAGCGACAACATCGCGACCCAGCGCGCGTCCACCGAGGACGAGGACGCCCTCGACGACCCGTCGCAGCCCCTCGAACAGCTCGCGAAGGAGACCGCCGTCACCGCCGCCGACGCCTACCCGGCCGATCGCCGCGAGGTCGACTGGAGTGTGTACCCGGACGTCGCGGCGGTGTTCACGGCGGCGGAAGCCGCGTCGGGCGCGCAGGCCAAGGCGGAGCTGTACCTCTCGCTCGCCGGGGACCGCCGCGTGCCCGTCGCGCAGGAGGCAACGGTGCGCGCCGCGGTCGCGCTCCTCGAGGCCGGCGACGCCGCGGCGGCGCTACGGGCGGCGGATCGCGGGCTCGCCCGATCGGCCGCCAACACCCCGGCGCGGTCGATGCTCCTGTGGGCGCGGGGGCGCTGCCAGGAGGCGTTGGGCGCGAGCGCGGCCGCGGCGGACAGCTGGGCGGAGGCGCTGCGGCTCAACCGCGCGCGTTGAGCGTCCGGCCCACGGCGTTCAGACCGCGGGCTCGGCCCGCTCGGCGAAGCGCGCGACGGTCTGGTCGTAGACGTCGATCGCCTTGCGCACGTACGCGCGCTTCTCGAGGTAGGAGCCCGGGTAGAAGCTCCGCTTGAACGAGTGGATCACGATGTCCCGCAGCTCGCGGGTGGTCACCGCGCACTCCCGCACGGCCAGGGCGATCTCGTCGGTCATCGTGGTGTGCGAGACGAGGCGGTTGTCGGTGCACAGGGCGACCGAGATGCGGTTGTCGATCATCTTGCGGAGGGCGTGGTCCTTCGCGGCGCGGATGCGCGGGTTGGTCTGAAGGTTCGACGTGATGCACACTTCGAGCGTGATGCGCCGGTCGGCGATGTACTCGGCGAGGCGCCGCACGTAGGCGTGCGGGTCGCGGATGCGCGGGTCGACGACGCGCTCCGGGGAGAACAGGAGGTAGCCGTGCCCGATGCGGTCGGCGTGGAGCGAGGAGATGGCCTGGAAGATGCTCTCCGCGCCGTAGGCCTCTCCCGCGTGCACCGTCTTGTGCATGAAGTGCGCCTGGGCGTAGTCGTAGGCCGCCTGGTGGTCCTCGGCGGGGTACCCATCCTCCTGGCCAGCCAGGTCGAACCCGACCACGGGGATCCCGAGCTCGTCGCGCGCGTGCACCGCCTCGCGGGCGAGCTCGAGGCTGGCCATGGCGAACACGCTCTTGCGCGGTGCACGGGGCAACGCGCGCACGAGTTGACCGTAGTACGCCGAGAAATGCTCGTTGAACATGCGGAGCGCGCAGACGATGATGCCGTAGCGGAAGGGGAGATCTTCCGGGCCGAGCGCCCGGTTGACCTCACGTTGCGCCCGCGCCAGGCCCGCGTCCACGGCGGCGAGCACCGCGGCGGTGTCGAAGTCGCCGTGCTGCAGGAGCTGCGGCGCGAACCGCACCTCGACGTAGCGCACGCCGTCGTCGAAGTTGTCGAGGCCGAACTCGTACGAGATGCGCTCGAGCGCCTCGGCGTCGCGCATCACGGCGCACGTCCACGAGAAGCCGGCGAGGTACTCGCCGAGGTCCGCGTACGACGGCTTGAACACGAGCTCGTTCATGCCGTCCACGGTGTCGCTCGGCAGGGCGATACCGCGCTCCCTGGCCAGCTCGATCAGCGTACCGACGCGGAGCGATCCATCAAGGTGAACGTGGAGATCGGCCTTGGGGAGCGCGCGGATCAACGCGCGCGTGAGGGCGGGCGATGGGGTCATGCATGGGGCTATCCGGAAACGATGGGGGCGGCTCCCCGCCGCACCGCGGCTCGCGTCGATCGGGCGCCGCGGGGGGATCCTCGGCCGGGATTTTGCGCGCGCGACGCCCGCGATGGGGCCCCGCGACGCGACCACGTCACAGCACCCTTGATCGCCTCCGGCTCGTCCGCTATACGCGCGCCCACCGGACAACGAGGCCAGCCGATGATCCAGCTCCCGCACGAGATGCGCGACTCCCTGGTGGAGCAGCTCGACGAGTACCTCGACGCCCAGACGGGCGCTCCCGACCCCGAGACCGTGGCGTCCTACGTCATCGAGCTCATCGGGACCGTCACGGAGGAGCTCAAGGTCGACGACGGGGATGAGATCATCCTCAAGCTCGAGTCTTCCGGCGAGCTCGAAGCGAGCCTGCTCGAGCTCCTCGAGGAGGAGTTCGAGAGCAACGACGAGTTCGAGTTCACCGGCGAAGAGGTGGTCTCGCTCGTCGAGAAGGTCTGCGAGGTCGAGTGGACCAGCAAGGACGAAGACGACGAGGACGAGGACGAAGAGGACGACCCCGACGGCTTCTTCGACGAGATCGGCGGCGGCGACGACGACGACGAGTAGCGTCCCTGCGCGACGCGCGGCGCCGGCACGATACAGCGACGGCTGCGCGGAGTTTCCTTGAACGTGGTTCGTCCTTGGGCGGTGCTCGCGGGTGTGGCGCTCGCGGGCGCGGCGCTCGCGGCTGAGGCGGCGCCGCCCGCGCTCGACGATCCGATGGTCGCGCTGGTTCGCGCCGTCGGTCATGTCCGGCAGGTCGTTGGGGCGCGGCCCGAGGCGGCGCACCACGTCGCGTTGGCGATCACCGAGTCCAAACGCGTCACCCTGCAGGGGACGAACGGCGCCTGGGCGGGCGAAGAGCGCGGCCTGCGACGCGTCGGCGACGTCGATCTCCGCGTGGGCACCCCCCAGCTCGATCACACCCACAAGCTGCGCGACTCCGCCGGCTGGTCCGAGCCGGATCGCCCCTCGGTCGCCGCGCCCCTGGTGTCCGGCCCTGCGCTGGTCGACATGTTCGTCCGCGCAGCCGACGACGCCTACCGCGGCGCGCGGCGTCGCCTCATCCAGGTCCGCGCGAACGCCACCGTGAAGGTCGAGCGGGAAGACACCTCTGACGACTGGGCGCCGGCGACGCCCGTGGTCGCGGACGCCCCGGCCGCGCCGCTCGCCCTCGACGAGGCCGCGTGGCGGGAGATCGTCGTCGAAGCATCCAGGGTGTTCCTCGACTATCCGGACATCGCCGACAGCGCCGTGCAGATCTCCACTTCGGAAGACCATCGTTGGCTCGCCGACGCCGACGGCACGCGCATCCATGACGGGCGTGCGCAGCTCCGGGTGGCGGCCTGGGCGAACACCACCGCGCCGGACGGGATGAGCCTCCAGGTGTACGACTACATCGACGTCGCCGAGGTGGCGCACCTGCCGACGCGCGGCGAGGTGTCGGCGATGGCGCGGAGGGTCGCGGAGAGCGTCATCGCGCTCCGCAAGGCGCCCCTCATCGACCCGTACGCCGGCCCCGCGATCCTCCGAGGGCGCGCCGCGGGGGTGTTCTTCCACGAGATCTTCGGGCACCGCGTCGAGGGCCACCGCCAGAAAGACGAGGACGAGGGGCAGACGTTCACGAAGCGCGTGGGGCAGTCGGTGCTGCCGCGCTTCCTGAGCGTGTGGGACGACCCGACCCTCCGCGAGCTCGCGGGACACGACCTCAACGGGCACTACCGTTGGGACGACGAGGGGGTGCCCGCCGAGCGGGTCTCTCTGGTGAACCACGGAATTCTGGAGAACTTCCTGATGTCCCGGTCTCCCGTGGCCGGGTTCTCGAAGAGCAACGGTCACGGGCGGCGCCAGGCCGGCCTCGCCCCCGTGTCGCGCCAAGGCAACCTCATCGTCGAGGCGCATCAGACCGTCACGTACGCGAAGCTCCGCGAGATGCTGATCGCCGAGGTGAAGAAGCAGGGCAAGCCGTGGGGCCTCGTGTTCGACGACATCTCCGGCGGGTTCACGTTCACCGGGCGCAGCGAGCCGAACGCGTTCGTCGTTCAGCCGGTCACCGTCTGGCGGGTGTACGCCGACGGCCGGCCCGACGAGCTGGTGCGCGGGGTCGACATGATCGGCACGCCGCTGACGACCTTCGCGCGCATCGCCGCGGCGGCCGATGACCGCGACGTGTTCAACGGCGTGTGCGGGGCCGAGAGCGGCTGGGTGCCGGTGAGCGCGAGCGCGCCGAGCCTCCTCGTCACCGAGGTCGAGGTCCAACGCCGCGAGAAAGGGAACGACCGGCCGCCGGTGCTCCCCGCCCCGCAGGGAGGCGAGCGATGATCGCCGCCCTGCTCGCGCTCCTGATCGCTTCGCCGGACGCGTGGGCTCGCAAAGTCCCCGTAGAGCTCGCGGCGCCGTCGCCGGTCACGCCCGCGCCGATCGGCGCGCCGAAGCCGCATCCCGACGCGCCGGCGTGGGAGCGCGCGGCGCACGCGGAGATGCTCCGGTCGATCCAGGCGCTTCGCCTCCCCGACGCGCCGCCGCCGTACCTGTACGCGTATGACGTGCTCGACGGATCCATCACGGAAGCCTTCGCGTCGGACGGCGCGCTCGTGTACGCCCAGGCGGAGCCGTACCGCAACCTCCGGGCCGAGGTGCGCGTCGGCGACCCGAAGGTGGACTCGTCCAATTTCATGGCGTTCGGGGAGCCGGACGGCGTTGTGTCGCGCGTCCTCCCGCAGACCGACGACGTGCTCGCGCTGCGCCGCGAGATCTGGCTCGCGACGGACAGCGCCTACAAGGCCGCGGTTCAGCAGTTCTCGAGGAAGATGGCCGCGCGTCAGGACGACCCGACGCCGCACCCTCCCGACCGCTCCCCGTCCGCGCCCACCCGCGCGGCGCCGGTGCCCCCGACGCCCGGCTCCGCCGCCGACGTGCTCGCCGGGCTCGTGTCTCGGCTGAGCGCGGTCGCCTCGGAGGACCCGCGGCTCGAGGTCGCCGAGGCGATCGCGCGCGATTGGCAGGGGCGACGCATGGTGCTGACGAGCGAGGGCACCAACCTTCACATGGCGACGGGGTACGTCGTGCTCCGCGTCGAAGGGACGGCCCGCCTCGCGGACGGTTCGGTGCTCACCGACGCGCGCGCCTGGGTCGCCCGCACCGTGGGTCAGCTCCCGGACATCGCGGAGATGGAGCGCGAGACGCGCGAGATGGCGGAGTGGCTCGGCGCCCTGACGACCGCGCCCGTCGAGGACGACTACCTCGGGCCGGTGCTGTTCGAGCCGGCCGCCGCCACAGAGCTCTTCTCGCAGCTGCTTCCGTCCGAGCTCGTGGGGACCCCGCCCGTCGAGGAAGACACCGACAGCGCGTTCCGGATGTCGCGGTCGCCGATCGCGCGCATCGGACGTCGGTTGTTGCCCCTCGGATGGTCGGTGGTGGACGACGCGCCCGGACACGCGCAGGCGCTCGGCGCGTACGCGTGGGACCACGAGGGTGTGGGCCCCCGGACGGTGGAGCTCGTACGCGACGGGGTGGTGCGCGACGTGCTCATGTCGCGCATCCCGTCGAAAGATCGAGGGGAGAGCACGGGTCACGGGCGGGCCATCGGAGGGGAGCGGCGGATCGCCATCCCCGCGGTGGTCGTCGTGACGCCGACACGCGTGTCCCCCATGCGACGCCTCGAGCGCATGGGCCTGCGGCTCGCGGCGCAGACGGGGCGGGACTACGTCCTCGTCGTTCGTCGCCTCACGCCGCCGGCGTTGGCCCAGTCGCAGATCACCTTCTCTGGTGAGGGGCCGCCGGCCGGGCTCACCCCGCCCTACGAGGTCTATCGGCTCCACCGCGACGGGCGCCGCGTCCCCGTTCGAAGCCTCGCGTTCTCCGGCGTCGATCGCCGCGTCCTGCGGGATGTCGCCGCGGCGGGGCCCGGCGAGGGCTTCGTCGACCTGCTCGACGGCGCCCCGGGGACGGGGCGGTGGCACATCGGCCCCACTGGGGGCATCCCGGTGACCTGGAGCACCCCGTCGGTCCTCATCACCGAGATGGAGCTGGTCGGGAACCCGGGCGGCGAGCCGCGGGTGATCCCGCCTGTCGGAGCGCCGCAGCCGTGACGGGCGGGGGGCGCCTGCTCCGGCATCCCCTCGCCGTCGTGGGCGCCTACCTCGCCCTCGCCGTGCTGGTGACGTGGCCGTTGGTCCTCGATCCTTCGGGCACGATCGCGGGCGGAGCCCGCACCGACGCGTTGAACTCGGTGTGGAACCTCTGGTTCGTGGAGCAGGCAGTCAGGCGCGGGGAGCTTCCGTTACACACGTTGCTCCTCGATCATCCCTCGGGTGGCCGCATCGCGGTGGCAGACCCGATCAACGCGCTGCTCGGTCTACCGTTGACCGCCGCCTTCGGGCCCGTGGCCGCCTACGGAGCGCTCGTGATCGGCCATCTGACGGCCGCGGGGATCGCGGCGCACGCGCTCGGCCGGAGGCTGGGTGGGGGCGGTTGGGTGGCCGGGGTCGGCTACACCCTCGCGCCGATCGTCCTCTCACACGTGCACAACGGTTCGAGCGAGACGGTCAGCGCGGGGTGGCTTCCGCTCGCGGCGCTCGGCGTGGTCGGACTCGCGGAGCACGGCTGGGGCGGCCCCCGCGGGTGGCTCCGCGGTTCGGGCGCGGCGGTCGGGCTGGCCTGCTGCGCGATCGCGGGTTGGTACGCCGGTATTGGCGCGTTCATCCTCGCGGGATGCATCGCGGTCCTGGGCTGGCGGTCGGTCGCGCCGGCGCGCACCCTCGCACGTCTGGTTCCGGCCATCGCCGTGGCCGTCGTGCTCGTCGCGCCGGTGGCGTACGCGACCAAGCAGGTGGCGCAATCGGAAGACGGCCTCGTCGACATCAAGAATCCCGAGGATCTCGCGCGAATCCGGCGCACGCTCGGCGCCGCGGACCCCCGCGTGTTCGTGGTGCCGGGCGACTTTCGGAGCCCCGACTTCGCCCGCGACACCGCGAACCCCAACGACCGGGTGCACACGGCGTACCTCGGGTTCGTCCTGATCTTCGCCGCGATGTGGCGCGGGCATCGCGACCTCGCCCTGTGGGTGGCCGGCGGCGCGGGGCTCGTGCTCGCGATGGGGCCGGTCGTCGTCCTGGACGGCTTTCCCGCGTCCGCGGGCGGGCGGGCGCTGCCGTTGCCTTACGCCGCGCTGGAGCCGCTCCCCGGGTTCGACGCGTTGTCCCTGCTGTACCGGCTCGCCACCGTCGGCGCCCTGTGCCTCGCGGTGATCGCCGACCGCGCGCCACGGTGGGTGGCGCTGCTCGTCGCGCTCGAGGTGCGGTTCGCCTCGAGCGCCCGCGGCTTGCCTCACGTCGTGGACGTACCGGTGACCGACGCCGTCGCCGAGCTGCGGGACCGTCCGGACGGCGCCGTGCTCAACCTGCCGGTGCAGGCCGGGCGAAACTTCCTGTTCGAACAGACGATCCACGGGAAGCCGGTGTGCGGGTCGCTCAACTCCGGCGCCAACCGTGCCGGCCTGCGCGTGCTGCTGGCCGCCCGGAAGATGCGCGCGGGCGAGCTCACGAAGGCCGAGCTCGTCGCGGTCGCGCGACAGGAGGGCGTCCGCTACGTCGTCGTTCACAAGAACATGCTCGCGGCGGAGACGTTCGTGCCGGCCACCACCGGCATTCGACGGGCATTCGTCGCGGTAGCAGAAGACGAGCGCACCCTGGTGTACGCGCTCTGGTGACGCGCGGGCCGCTCGTCAGCGCGGCTTGCGCGCCGCGGCGGCCTTGCGGCGCTCGCCGTGGCCGGCCTTCCTGCGCTTCGCGGCCGCCGCCTGCTCGTCGCGACGGCGGGGCGCGCGCGGCGACTCGCCCGTGTCGAGACGCCCGCCGGCCGTGATGCGCTCGACCTCGGACAAGATGCCGGCGTCGCTCGGGGTCACGAGGTTGACGATGCGCCCCTCGGCGCCCTGGCGCCCCACGCGCCCGATGCGGTGGAGGTACTCGCTGGGCCGCTCGGGAAGCTCGTAATTGACCACGAAGGAGAGGTCGGGCACGTGGAGCCCGCGGCCGCCGAGCTCGGTCGTGACCAGCACGCGGCCTTCGCCCGCGCGGAACGCGGCCATGGCGCGCTTGCGGTCGTCGGGGGCGCGCGCGCCGTGGAGGACGACGACGGCGTGGCCGCGCTCCGTCAGCAAGGCGCCGAGCGACTCGGCCGTCTCGCGGCGATTGCAGAAGACGATTCCGCGCTCGGTTTTCGGGGCGTCGACGAGCACGTCGTGCACGGCGTCGCCACGCTCGTCGGCCCGGATGCGGAGGTTGACCACCCGCAGGGAAGGCGGCGGTGCGTGCGCGTCACGGGCCTGGAGGTGGACCGGGCGCTCGGGACGCGCCATGAGCTCCGCGCGGAGCGGCTCGGGCAACGTGGCGGAGAACCAGGCGATCTGCGCGGCCTTGCGGAGCCTGGCGAGGATGGCCTCGGTGTCGCGCCGCTGGCCCGGGGCGAGGAGCGTGTCGGCTTCGTCGACGATGAGCAGGCGGACGTCGTCGAGGGTCACCGTGCCGGCGGCCACCAACGCGGCGAGGCGCGGCGGGTTCGCCACGAGGATGTCGCACGGCGTCGCCAGGGCGCGCAGCGTCTCGCGGTCGTCCATGCCGCCGGAGACCCCGCGGACCCGCTGTTTCACGGGGTGGGCGACCGCCTTCACCGCCTTGACGGTCTGGTCGACGAGCTCGCGCGTACCGGTCAGGACGACCGCGCGGGGGCGCCCGCGCCGTTCGGCGATGCCGTCGGCGTCCTCGACCGCGCGGAGGAGCTGCAACGCGGGGAGCGCGTAGGCGAGAGTCTTGCCGGAGCCTGTGCGCGCCACGGCCACCACCGACGCACCGCCGAGCAGCGCGGGGACCGCGAGCCGTTGGACGGGCGTCGGCTCGCGCACGCCGAGCGGAGCGAGGACGGCGTCGAAGGCGGGGGACAGGCCGAGGGAGGCGAAGGACACGGCGCGGACTAATCCGAAACGGGGCGGGGGGCCGCGGACCGGGCGTCGGCAAACCGATTCTCAACTGACACGCGCTTTCCATCATGGTAAAGAAGGGGTGCGCGGGGTGTCGTAGCGGCCCCACCCCCACCCCCACCCGGTGTCGCTCCGCCCCGCGCATTTCTCCTCATCGGCGGAGGTAATCGATGAGCCCTGCACTCCTGCTCCTGGCGCTCGCCGCGTGCGGCCCCGCGACGCCCGCGCTCGGCGAGCGCCTCGGGGACACCGCCGCGCCGTCCGAGTTCGCATGTCCGCACCTCGAACTCTCCGCTACCGCGCTCGCGTTCTCGAACGTGCCGGTCGGCACCGAGAGTCGCACGCCGCTCGTGGTACGCAACGACTGTACCGGCACGACCTCGTTGACGGTCTCGCTCGAGCTCGACGGCGATCGCGCGTTCAACGTCTCGTCGGTCCTCGTCGGGGTCCTGCCTGGAGAAGAGTCCGTGATCGAGGTCGGCTTCGTACCGGCCGACACGCTGTCCCACGGCGCGACGCTCACCCTGTCGACCAACGACTCGGCGTTGCCGGTGGTCGTCATCCCCATCTCGGGCACCGCGGGGTTGGACCTCGACGGCGACGGCTGGGCGGCCGACCAGGACTGCGCAGAAGACGACCCGACGATCAACCCGGGCGCGGAAGAGACTTGGTACGACGGGGTGGATCAGGACTGCTCCGGCGGGTCCGACTTCGACCGCGACAGCGACGGCGACGACAGCGACGCGTGGGGCGGCGGCGATTGCGACGACACGGACCCCGGCGTTTCCTCCGGCGGCGTCGAGGCGCTCGACCTCGACGACGATGATTGCGACGGCATCGCCGACGACGACTTCTTGAGGTCGGGCGCGATCGTCGTGAGTGAGGTGTTCCATTACCCGCTGGTCGTCGGCGACAGCAAGGGCGAGTGGTTCGAGGTCCACAACCCCGGCGAGTTCGACATCGACCTCCGCAACTGGCGCCTCGTCGACGACGGGGTCGACGCAATCACCGTGGACGCCAGCGTCGTCGTTCCGGCCGGCGGGTACGCGGTGTTCGGCGTCAGCGACGACATCCGGGTGAACGGGGGCGTGTCGGTCGACTACGTGTACAGCCGCCCGTCGTTCAAGCTCGAGGCGGTCGATCAGATTCGCGTCTCCGCCGGAGAGCTCAGCGTCGCCGAGGTGTCCTGGGACACGACCTGGGGCGAGGCCGCGGGCGCATCTCTCTCGCTCGATCCGGACCATCTGACCTTCGCCGAGGCGCGGTCGCGCGCGTACTGGTGCCTTGCCCAGACCCGCATGGCGGGCGGCGACAGCGGCACCCCCGGCGGTGCGAACGACGAATGCACCTCGATCGACGAGGACCTCGACGGCTACACGCCCGACGCCGGCGACTGCGACGACGCCGACCCCTCCCGCTCTCCCGGCGCCGACGAGTCCTGGAACGGGATCGACGACGACTGCAACGGCGAGCTCGACAACACCTTCGTCGAGCGCACCGCGGAGGCGTCGATTCAGGGCGAGGCCACGGGCGATCTCCTCAGCGCGCCGAGCGGGCTCGGGTCCGTCGACTTTGACGGCGACGGCGCCGACGACGTCGTGATGGGTGCGACGCTCGGCGGAGCATACGGCGCCACCTACCTCGTCCTTGCCGACGATCTCGCCGGCGCCTCCGGCCCCGTCGACACGTACGCCGAATTCACGACCGACGCGTCCCTCGGCTACTACGCGGCGCAGGTGTCGCACCGCGGGGCCGACTTCACCGGCGACGGCACCGACGACCTCGTCGTCGCGGGGATGTACGGGGCCGCCCGCGTGGCGGTGTTCGAGGGCGGAAACGGGCTTTCGGGGACGGTGGGGGTCGACGACGCCGCGATGTACGCGTCGGTGTCGGCCACGGGGTACCCCGGGATCGTGGCCTTCACGGCGGACCTGGACGGCGACGGACAGGTGGAGCTCGCGGTGGCGAACCCCGGAGCGAGCGGCAACGGCGCGTTGTCGGGCGTGTTGTACGTCGTCGAGCGGGCCTCCGGCGAGGTGGACCTCGACGACGACGCGGTGCTCATCCTGGACGGCGACGTCTCCCAAGACACGATGGGCAGCGGCCTCGTCTCCGCCGATCTCGACGACGACGGCTACGGCGACCTCGTCGTGGGCGCGGTCGGGTCGGACGAGGGGGCGACGAACGGGGGCGTCTGGTACGTGGTGAACGGAAAGTCCCGTTGGGAAGGAGAAGAAGACGTAGACTCCATCGCCGACCAGGTGATCGCCGGCGATTCGTCGTCCCTGGGGCTCGGGGCGGGCACTCCCGCCGTCGGCGACTTCGACGGCGACGGCGCGCTCGACCTCGTCTTCGGCTCGTCCAACGCCGATTACGCGTACGTGTTCCACGCGGTCGCGAGCCTCGGCGCGGCGTTCACCGAAGGCGACGCCACCGCCACCATCGAAGGCGACGCCGACTCGGCGCTCGGCTTCGCGGTCGTCGCGGGCGATCCCGACGGGGACGGCTTCACCGACCTCGCCGTCGGCGCGCCGGGCCTCAGCTCCGCCGCGTTCAACGCGTGGTGGAGCTACTCATCTGCGAGTGGGCTCGGCGACGCGTACTGGTTCGACGGGTCGGTCCTGACGGAGGGCGCGGCGTTGTCGACCGCCGACGCTCGCGCGAGCGTCGGCGGTGCGGACAGCGCGGATCTCTTCGGGTCGGTGCTGGCGGTCGGCGACGTGGACGCCGACGGGCGCGACGAGCTGATCGTCGGGGCGCCGCGCTCGCTCACGCGGGCGGGCGCGGTGTACGTGTTGCCGAGCCTTTAGCGGGCTCGTCCGGGTTCCGTCGCGCCCTGCGGAGCGCGCGCGTGGCGGCGGCGGCGACCGCGGTCGCCGCGACCGTGCCGAGCTCTCGGGCGAGCGGGGCCACCGACTCCCATGACGCCACGTTGGCGAGGAAGCCGGGCCGGTCGATGTGGTACGGCAAGAACCACGGATTCGACGCCATCGCCCGCGCGGCGCTGAACGGCCACGCCCACATCACCCCGAAGTGAATCGGCGCGTCGGGGGTGCCGGTCGTCCAGTCGAGGCCCACGTGTAGAGCGCCGCATGCCGCCGCGAGCGCATGGTCGGCGCGCGCGAGGCCTGCGGCACGCGCCGCGAGGGCGCCGACCGCGGCCGCGGCCATGAAGGAGTGGCTTGGCCCGTGATGCGCGTCGAGGCCGAGCCACGGGACGAGCAGGAGGTCCAGGTCGGGCGCGAGCGCCGCGAAGGCGAACACCGCCCATCGCGTCGCGGACAGAGGACTACCCGCCGGTTCGATCGAGGCGCAGACCGCCCAGGCGACCCCCACATGGGCGAGCGGCGACGGCACGCCGAGGTCAGACCAGCGCTTCGCCGATCAGCTCGAAGCCGAGGAGATCGAAGCCGCGGCGCCGGAGACCGGCGACCGCGCGCTGGACCGCACCGACGGCGTCCTCGGCGATGACCGCGAACGTCGCCCGCTGCGCGCCGCGACCGGCGAGCACCCGCCAGGCGTGGGTGACCGGAGCGGCGGGGCCGGCGTACGGGGGCAGGGTGGCCGCAGCGTCGAGGGGGAGCGCGTCGACGGGCAGCGTGTCGAGGGCCGGGAGGGTGACCTCAGCCGGCGCCGGGGGCGCAGCCGGAGCCGCCGCCGGAGCCGCCGGGGCCGGGGCCGCCGCCGCCGGAGCCGCCGGGGCCGGGGCCGCCGCCGCCGGGGAGGCCGTCATCGCCGGGGAGGCCGCTGTGGACGCCGTGACGCGCCGGGGACGACCGCGACCCGCCGCCGCGATGTTGTACTTGTGGCGATAGGCCGACACGGCGCTGCGCGACACGCCGGCCTTCGCGGCCACGTCCGCGTCCGGAAGCACGCCGATCGACCCGCGGTGGAGGCCCAAGGCGCGCTCGACGTGGGAGGTGCCTTCGTCGGCAGGGCGACGCCCTCGCCGCGCCGGGGTGACCGGTGCCGCGGGTGCGTCGACGACGGGCGCCAGGCGCTGGCCCTCGCCGCGCCAGCGCGCCGGGATCTGCCGGCGGACCCGGTACATCCGTACGTTTTCAGCCGTGACGCCGGCGATGGCGGCCACGTCGCGATCGGGGAGCTCGCCCACGATGTCGAGGTGTCCGTCGAGCTTGGAGGGGCGCCCCGCCGCGCTCGCGACTCCGGTGGCGGGAGCCTCGCTCGCCGCGAGCGCGGGAGCGTCCGCGATAGGGGCCGGGGCCGGCGCGACAGGCTCGGTGGGCACCGGAGTGGGCTCGGGGGCGGCCTCCGCCGGTGACGGCTCGGGGGCGGCCACCGGGGCGTCCTCCGCCGCCGGGGCGGCATCCGGCTGCACCTCGTCCGCCGGCGCGTCGGACGCCGTCTGCGCGGAGTCGTCGTTCGAGCTGGCGTTGTCAGCCGTGCGCGGGCGGTAGGGCAGGATGGCGTGCGCCTTGCGGTACTCGACGACGGTCTTGCGCGCGACACCGGCGCGCGTGGCGATGTCCCCGTCCGGGACGAGCCCGAGGAGGTCGTGAAGCGCGCGGATGCGATCGCGCGCGGAGCGCCTCCCGTCGTCCTCCGCCGGCGTGCCGGGAGCCGCGTCGTTGCCCCCCGGGTAGAGCCGGGTTCGCCTCAAGGCGTCCTCGAGCTCCTTGACGGTCGTTCCGTGCTCGCGCGCGATGTCCCGCAGGGGGCTTCGCTTCAGTTGCGCGACGATCGTGGGCCACACGGGGCGAGCTTCGAGCAACGCAGTCATCCTGGCAAGCTCCGGGAGCAGACAACGAGGCTCTATCGCTTCCGTCCGCACTCGCAAGCAAGTGTCCGACGTTTGTCCGGGCCGTGGGACATCTCGCGACGGACACCCGCGGTCGCGGTAGGGAGGGTGCGCGAATGCTGTTCCCGACGTTCGACTACTTCGTGTTCCTGCCCGTCGTGGCGCTCGTGCACCTGCTGCTGCGGTCTCCGTCGGCCGGGGGTGCGTCGAAGCGGCGTACCGGCTGGCTTCTCGCGGTCAGCGTCGCGTTCTACATGTCGTGGAATCCCCTCGACACCCTCCTTCTGGCCTTCGTGGTGGGCGTTGCATGGGCCGGCGGCGCGTTCGTGCACGCCGCGCCCGACGAACGCCGCGGCCCCCGCTTGCTGTTGGTCGCGTGCGTCCTGGTGGCGCCGTTGTTGTACTACAAGTACACCGGGTTCATCCTCGACAACATCCGAGTCGTGTGGCCCGCGGCGCCGGCGCCGCCGGATCCGCACCTGCCCATCGGCATCTCGTTCTACACATTCCAGGCGATGGCGTACGTCATCGATGTCCGCCGAGGGCAGGCGCCAGAGCGGGACCCCGTCCGCTTCGCCACCTTCTTGCTGTTCTTCCCTCATCTCGTGGCGGGGCCGATCCTCCGCGCCGGCTCGCTGCTGGATCAGCTCGCCGCCGGCCGCGGCGCCACCCGTGACGACCTCGGCGTCGGCGTGAGCCGCCTCGCGACCGGCCTCGTGAAAAAAGTCCTGGTCGCCGACGTCCTACGGGTCGGAATGGTCGACTCGGTCTTCACGGATCCGGGCGCGTTCACGGGCGTCGAGGTGCTCATCGCGTTGTACGCGTACACGCTCCAGATCTACGCGGACTTCTCGGGGTACTCCGACTTCGCCATCGGCTCTGCGCGTATGTTCGGCATCGTCGTTCCCGAAAACTTCGACCGTCCCTACCAGGCGCTGTCCGTGGCCACGTACTGGCGCCGGTGGCACATGACCCTGAGCGACTGGGTGCGGGACTATGTGTACTGGCCGATGGGGGGCTCGAAGGGCGGCGGCTGGATTCCCTATCGCAACACCTTCGTCACGTTGCTCATCCTCGGTGTGTGGCACGGCGCGAACTGGACGTTCGTGGTTTACGGTCTTCTGCACGGCTGTGCCGTGTCGCTGAACCGTTGGTGGCGGAAGCGGCAGGGGCGCGGCGGCGAAGAACCGCCGCTCGGCGCCGTCGGGGTGGCGTGGCGTTGGCTCGCCACGTTCCATTTCGTGGTGCTCGCGCGCATCCTGTTCCGCGCCGACGACCTCGAACACGCATGGGCGGTCACGCACGCCCTCGGCGACGTCACCATGGTCGCTCCACGGTTCTCGACCCACGCGTGGGTCGTTCTGGTGCTCGGCTACGCGGTTCATTTCACCCCGACGGATTGGGTGCCGTCGCTGCGCGCGCGCTTCGCGGCGCTGCCGGCGCCCGCGTGGGGCGTCGCGCTGGCGGCGGCAGGCGCCGCGTGCGTCTACTGGGGAGCCGGCGATACCCTGTCGTTCATCTACTATGAGTTCTGAGCGCCCGAGCGACGACCCGTCGACGCGCCGCGCGGCGCTGCGCGCGCTCGTCGGGGCTTTCGGCGCCGCGGCCACGCTCGTCGCGGCGTCGTACGGTCCGCCGCAGCTCGCGCGGCTCCGGCCGTGGGAGCCCGGCGAGCCGCTCCCGGTCGTGCGTGTCCTCGCCCCGGCCACCGCGCCGCGCGTCGTGGAGGACGAGCGGGGGGAGCTCGTCGCCGCGCCGGAAGAGGCGCCGCGTACGCCGATCGAGACGGCCGACGCGTCGCCGGCCGCCGTTTCGTCGCCCGCGTCGCTCGCGTCGCCGGCCGGCCGCGTGGACGCCGCGACGATGCCGGCGCGGCCGCCGGGCGTCGCCACCCCGCTCGTCGACGACGAACACCGCGGGATGGACCGCTTCTATCGCGCGCTCGCGCGCGTAGAGGCCGGCGAGGGGCTCGCGCGCGCCGCGCACTGGGGCGACAGCACGATCGCGGCCGACGGCATCACCGGAACCGTGCGCGCACGGCTGCAGGCGCGCTTCGGGGACGGCGGGCCGGGCTACCTGTCAGCCGGCATGGACCCCCGCTGGAACATCAGGAAGGACGTCACGAACGCGCGTGTGGGGGAGTGGGAGACACACAGCCTCCTCGTCGGGGGCGCCACGACGCCGCGCTACGGGTTCGGGGGCATCGTGTCGCGGGCCGCGGCCGACGCCAGCTTGACGTTCAACGCCCCGAAGGTGGGTGGTGAGCGCGTACGCCAGAAGCGTGTCGAGGTCTGGTGGCAGGCGGCGCCGGACAGCGGCTCCGCGTGGGTGGCTCTCGACGGGCGCGGCGTGTGGTCCGGCCCCGCCACGTCCGAGGACGCGGGCGATCGGTGGTTCACCCTCGACGTCGACCAGGGGTACACCCGGGTCGGCATCGGCGCGAGCGCGGGCGCCGTGACGTTCTACGGGGTGGTGATGGAGACCGCGGGGCCGGGCGTGGTGTGGGACGCCCTCGGCGTGGTCGGCGTCGGCAGTCGCAGCTTCACACGATCGAGCCGCAAGCACGTCGCGTCGCAAGTTGCGCGCCGCGCCCCGGACCTCGTGGTGGTGCAGCTCGGTGGCAACGAGCTGGGTCTGCCGGTGCTCTCCAAGGGGGACGGCAGCGAGTACGGGCCCTACTTCCGCGACGCGCTCGACCGACTCCGGGCCGGCGCCCCGGAGGCCGCGTGCCTCGTCGTGACGCCCATCGACCAGGCCACACGCAGCGGCGGAACGCCAGAAACGAAGCCGAATCTTCCGCGAATGGTGGCGCAGCAGCGCGTGGCCGCGGCCGCCGCCGGCTGTGCCTTCTGGGACGCCACCGCGGCCATGGGCGGATCGGGCTCGATCGTCCGCTGGTCACGGCTGAAGCCGCCGCTCGCGTGGGCGGATCTGCTCCACTTGAGCGCGGACGGACAGGTGCTCGTGGGGGACCTCCTCGCCGACGCGATCCTCGCCGGGTACGACGCCTGGAAGGCCTCTGGAGGCCCGGCGCGCGCGCCGGTGGTCGCCGCGGAGTCCCCATGACACACCCGCTCGATCGGTGGAACGCCGCGATGTTGACGGTCATCGTCGGCGGCGTGGCCTGGATGACCGTCCAGGGGTGCGCCGCGGCGATTCCCGCGCTCGGGAACACCACCTTCGGGGAGCTGCCGTACCTTCGCGCGGCGGTCGCCGGCGCGGTGCCGGTCGCCGCGGAGGTGGCCCCGGCCGTCCCGGCCGCGCCGGCGCCGCGCGTGGAGCCGGACTGGGTCGTGCAGCTCGAGGTCGCGCCGACGGCGCCTCCGCCCGATGACGTGACCTGCGGCCCCCAATCCACTGCCGAGGCCCCCGTACCCAATCCTCCGCCGACCTCGTCCGCGAGCGGCGCGGCCCCGCCGGCCGGCGATCTGGCCCCCGGGTTCGACGTCGCGGCGATGATGCCGTGGGACATCTCGCCGAACGCCAAGAACGCGCACCTCCCGGAGGCGGTGCGCGCGCGGCTCGGCGTCGGTGCGGCGTTCGACGTAGCCACGGTGCCGCTCGAGCCCCTCCACGGTCGTGACGAGGACCGGGCGCGGGTCGCGGAGGTCTTCGCGCGCGCCGCGCGGCGCGAGGGCACGACGCGGCTCGCGTTCTGGGGCGCATCCCACGTGGCAGGCGAGTTCTTCACCGGCGAGGTGCGGCGTCTCCTGCAAGATCGCTACGGCGACGCCGGCCACGGCTTCGTCATGCCGGCCGCGCCGTGGAAGGGGTACCGGGCGTCGGACGTGAACCTGTGCACCGAGGGTACCTGGGCGTCGGACTTCCACAACCGCGTGGGCGGGCGCGCCGACGGACTGTTGGGGTTCGCGGGGATGTCGGTCGAAGCGGCGACCGCCGGGAGCACGGGCTGGGTCCAGACCACGTTGACGAACCCTCACGGTCGCAAGGTGAGTCGGTTCGAGGTGTACTTCTTGCGACAGCCCGGCGGCGGCACCTTCGAGGTCGTCGTCGACGACGCGCCGCCCGAGCCCGTGTCGACCTTCGTCGAGCCGGACGTGCCGGTCGGGCCGGGCGCCGTGTCGATCGCCGTGCCCGACGGCCCTCACCGACTCGTGGTTCGGCCCGTGGGCGACGCGCCGGTGCGCCTGTTCGGGGCGAGCATGGAGCGCGACGAGCCCGGCGTCGTGGTCGACGCGATGGGGGTGAGCGGGCGGACGGTGTCGAGCTGGAACGCGTGGGACGAAGAACTACAGCGGTCGTTCCTCGATCGTCGGCCGCCGGACCTCGCGGTGCTCGCGTACGGCACGAACGAGGCCAACGACGCCCGCATGACGGAAGATCGCTACCGGGAGACCCTCGTCGGCGCGCTCCGTCGGCTCCGTCGCACGCTCCCCGACACGCCCTGCATCCTGATCGGGCCGAGCGACCGCGGTAAGAAGGTGCGTGGAACGTCGCATGTGGTCTGGGGGCCGACGGAGATGGTCGCCCGGGTGCAGCAGGAGGTCGGGCCGTCCTTCGGGTGCCTCACGTGGGACCTCCAGGCGGCGACCGGGGGGCCCGGTTCGATGTTCCGCTGGCGGGAAGCGGACCTCGCCGCGAGCGATCTCATCCACTTCAGCGCGGCCGGCTACCGTGAGCTCGCCCGCCGATTCGTCACCCAGCTCGATCCCTCGGACGCGATGACGTCCGAGCCCTCGCCGCGGTGATATCCATACGTCCATGCTGCTGCTCACCCTCCTGGCGTGCATCGAGTTGCCCAACCTGATCGCCGACGATCAGGAACCGGCGTGCGCGACCCGACTGGTCCGCTACGCGGACGCCGATGGCGACGGTGTCGGGTCGGCCGCCGCCGTGTCGATCGGGTGCGAAGCTCCCGAGGGCTACGTCGAGGCCGCCGGAGACTGCGACGACGCCGACCCGAGCGTCACCGCCTGCGACACGGCGGACGACGGGGGGGACACGGGCGGCGCCGCGCGGTGAACGACGGACATCCGGACGAACTCCCTCCTCCTGAGCCGTTGTTGCCTGCCACCACGTGGCACTCCGGCATGCTCGAGCGCTACGGGCCTCTGTGGACCCTCGCGGGCCTGCCGTTCTTCTTCCGTCATCTCCGGCTCGAGGAGCACAGCGCGGAGCGTGTGCGCGCCGCGGCCGCGCTCGGGCCGGTGGTGTACGTGCTGCACACGCGGTCGTTCGTCGACTGGCTGGCGTTGAACCATGTCTTGCGCGGTCGCGGTCTCCCGCTCCCGGTCTACACGAACGGCATCGACGCCCGCCCGTGGATGCCGCTGCCCGCGGCCTGGGCCGCCACCCGTCGACGGATGCGGGAAGGCGATCCCGCCGACGCCCTCCAGTCCGGTTGGCTCTCCCGCGCGGTGGCGGCGGGGCTCCCGGTGTGTGTGTTCCTGGTGCCGCCCCGGGAGTCGTGGCTGCGGCGGGCGGCCGCCGAGCCGGACCCCGTCCCGAGCCTGCTCGAGGCCCAGGCGCTCACGGGGCGCCCCGTGCAGGTGCTCCCGGTCGTCGTGTTGTGGAGCCGCGCCCCGGGCCGCGCCCGCACCGAAGTGGAGCGCTTCGTGCTCGGGACGCAGGATCACCCTGGAACGTTGGGCAAGCTGGTGACCCTCGCCAGTGGTCAGGCCGTGGGCGACGCGGTGGTGCAGGTCGGCGCCGCGATCCCCCTCACCGAGTACGCCGAGCGCTATGCGAGCGAGCCCCCGGCGCGACGCGTGAAGGTCCTGCGCCTCGCGCTGCGCCGGTACCTCTACCGTGAAGCCCAGGTTGTCCGCGGGCCCCGTGGCCGCCCGCACGCGCAGGTCCGCCGCGTCGTGCTGACGAGCCCCGAGGTCGACGCCCTGGTCACGCGCGAGGCCGTCGCGACCGGCGAGCCGCCCGAGGTCGTGCGCGCGCGGGTGGCGCGGACCTTCGACCGCCTCGCCGCCCGGTTCTCGTTCCCGGTGGTGCGGATCGTCGGCGTCCTGTGTCGGTTCTTGTGGAACCGCATCTACGCCGGGCTCGACGTGCGGCCCGAAGACCTCGACCGGATCCGTGACGCGCTGCGCGCGGGCACGCCCGTGCTGGTGCCGTGTCACCGCTCGCACCTCGATTACCTGCTGATCTCGAGCCTGCTCTACGAGCACGACATGGTCATCCCGCACATCGTGGCAGGGGACAACCTGAGCTTCTTTCCCCTCGGCTCGATCTTTCGACGTTGCGGCGCGTTCTTCGTGAAGCGGTCGTTCGCCGGCGAGCGCGTGTTCCCCGTCGTGTTCGCGCGGTATCTTCGGGAGCTCGTGCGCACGGAGGTCCCGGTCGAGTTCTTCGCCGAGGGCGGGCGGTCGCGGACCGGCAAGATGCTCCCGCCCAAGGTCGGGGTGTTCGGCATGGTGATGGACGCCGCGTCGCATGCCCGCGAGGGTCGCGAGGTCACCTTCTTGCCGATCTTCCTCGGATATGAGCAGGTTGCCGAGGAAGGCGCGTACGTTCGTGAGCTCGCCGGGGCCCGAAAGGAGAAGGAGGACGTGCGGCAGGTCGTGAAGGCGACCGGGGTCCTGCGCAATCGGTACGGACGGGTGTACATGCGCGTGGGGGAGCCGCTCCCCGCGAGCGCCGTGTGTCCGCCAGACGAGTGGCCGCGCCTGTCGCGCGAGCGCCGCCAGGAGGTGCTGATCGCCGCGTGCGCGCGCCTCTTCCGCCGCATCGAGGCGGAGGCCGTCTCCCTGCCCACGGGGGTCGTGGCGCTCGCCCTCCTCGCCCACGACGGGTCCACGGTGCCCGACGTCGCGCTCCGGGACCGGATCGACCGCGTGCGCGCCTTCCTGAGGCGCGGCGGGGCGACCGAAGGCGGCGACGCGGCCGGGTTGGATGCGGCGCTCGCCCGATTTTCGGCGTCGCGCGCGGTGCGCCGCGTCGACGGCCCACACGGTGTCGAGTGGCGCGTGGAGGGTCGGACGGCCCTCGACTACTACAAAAACACGATCCTCCACGTCTTTTCCGACGCGGCCATCTACGCCGCCGCGGTGCGCGCCCGCGGGGGGGCGCGCGTCGACGAAGACGCCGTCAGCGCCGATTTCAGCCGGGGTCGGCAGGGTTTTCGGTATGAGTTCGTGCAAGATCCCGACGAAGCGCCGTCGTCGGCGGCGGCGCGGGCGGTCGACGCGCTGATCGCTCACGGGGCGCTGGCGCGCGACGCAGACGGGCGCCTGAACGTCGCGGACGACGCCCGCCTCGACGAGATCGCGGTGTTGATCCTGAACTTCGTGGAGAGCTACCGGCTCGTCGCACGCGCGGCGGCGTCCGGCGCAGCGGGGGCCCGCGACCTTCCACGCGCCGCCCTCGCCCTCGGTCGGGCGCTCGTGACGTCGGGGCAGGTCGCGCGTGACGAGTCGTTGAACCTGGTGAACCTCGAGAACGCGACGCGCGCGCTCGGGGAGGACGGGCCCACCGTGTTCACCGAGCGACTGGACGCCGTCGCGCCGCGGGCGCCCACGCCGTGAGCGCCGTCGACGAGCTCTTCGGCGGCGACCGCGGACCGCCGCCGCCGCCGCCGACCCGTTCGCTTCGGCCGATCTGGGTTGCCGGGGTCGTCCTGACGCTCGTCGGGCCGTGCTGCTTCACCGGCGTGCCGGGCGCGGTGTTGCTCGTCGTGGCGAGGTACCGCGCGGAGGACGCGGTGGCGCGGCGCGAGGCCGGCGCGCTGGACGCCACGTCGGAGCGCGCCACCCTGTACGCCGTGAACCGCTGGCTCGGGGTGGCGTGCGTGTTGATGCTGCTGCAGATCCTCGCGTTCGGATCGGGGGTGTACGCGCTGATCTTCGCGTCGGCGTTCGGGGTCGCGGCGTGACGGCGCCCGGCGAGTCCGTCCCCGCGCCGTCCTCACGTCGCTCGTGGGCGGCGGCGGCGGTCGTGTTGGCCCTCGCGTTCGTGGCCGCCCACGCCTCGGGGATTCCGGACGTGTGGCGCGGCGACGCCGTGTATGCGTACCGCCTCGACGTCTGCGAGCCGGCGATGGCGAACGCCGCCGCTCCGGAGCCGGGGGTCCGCGACATCTCCGGGTGCGACACGCTCTACTCGCATCGGTTCGCCCTCGACGCCTGGGTCATGTTCAAGGAAGCGTGGGCCGATCGGCGGTCGTTGGCCGGCTTCCTCCTGTTCGACGTGTGGCGCATCGCCGTGACCACGCGCACGTTCAACCTCGTCGACTTCTTCTTCCTCGTGTGGCCGACGCGGCTCCTGTTCGCGCCCGCGCACGCCCTCGTCGTGCTGCACCTCGGGCTCGTCGCGCTCGCGACCGCGTCGGGAGCCGTGCTGGCCCGACTCGTCGGGGCGTCCGCCTGGGGCGGGGTCGCGGCGGGGCTCGTGGTCGGGGGGGCGGGGGTCGTCTCCGAAGCGGTGCTTCGAGGACAATATCCGCAGGCCTTCGTGCTCGGCGCGGTGCTGTTCTTCGCCGGGATGGAGCGCTGCGCGCACGACCGCCGTTTCGGCGTGCCCCTCGCGGCGTCGGGCGCGACGCTCGCCACCCTGCTCTATTGGCAGAACGCGCTCATCCTCGGCGTCGGCGCGCTGGTGTGGCTCGGCGTCGCGGCGGCGTCGGGCGGCGTGTCGCGGCGCGCGCCGTCGCGGCTCCTGGCGGCGGCGGTGCTCACGGCGCTGGCGTGCGCGCCGGCCGCGCTGCCCGTGCTCGAGACCTTGCGCGCTGGCGCCGACCAGAAGCTCGCGGTGACCGCTTGGGGCACCCCGTTCGACGTCCGCGACGAGTTCGCGCGGCTCACCCTGCTCGACGAGGTCGTCTGGTTCGAGCTGGTCTCGCCTCGGTCGGGGTGGATGCCGATCCTGCCGCTCGCCGTGCTCGCGCTGCTCGGCGTGACTCGGCGCAGCGCCCCGTGGGTCGCCGTCGCGCTCCTCGGCGCGGTGCTCGCCCTCGGCCCGATGCCCGCGGTGCCGCAGGCGGTCGGGAGCCTCGTCGGCGCCAGCCCGGTACGCGAGCACAGCACACTGCCGCGCGTCCACAACCCCGTGTACGAGGCGGTGTATCGGTGGGTGCCCACCGGCTCCCGCATGCGCCACCCGATGCGGTGGGCGATCCTGCTCAGCGTGGGCGGCGCCGTGCTCGCGGCGCGCGGCGCCGACCGCCTGCGGTCGGTCTCGCGCGATCACGCGGCGATCGCGGTGGGGACCGCCGCCCTCTGGACGGCGGGCGTCGGGCCGTGGCCGCTGCCGCGCACGCCGTTCCCGGCCGAGCTGGTCGCGGCGTTCGAGGACTGTGAAGCGCTCGTGTTCGTCCGAGAGCTCGACGGCGGCGCCCAGGACGACGTGCAGCGGTTGCAGGGGTTGCTCTGGCTTCCGCGATCCCCGCCGCCGATGGGGCGTAACGGCGAGGGACGCGCGACCCCGCGCTACGTGGGGTGGGCGCTCGGCGTGCAGCGCGCCGTCAACGACCGGATGTTCGGGCCGCCGCCGGGCCGGCCCCCGGCGCCGTCCGGGCTGCTCGCGGGCGCATGTGTGGTCGAGGAGCCGCTCTGGAACGCCCGCGACCGCGAGGTCGTGCACGTCGCGCTCGAACGTGCGTTCGGCCCCCCGGCGACAACGGTGCGAGCGAGGTACATTTTCGCGAATCCGGAAGTGCCGCGCACCATGACCGTCTACCGAGCCGCGCCGTGAACCCTCGAGCGTTCGCGGCGATCTTCGGGCTGTCGATCCTGATGGTCGGCCCGACCGCGTTGTGGTCACGCGACACGGTGGCCGGCGGTGGCGTCGATCTTCCAGGAACAATCTGGATTCATTGGTGGATTCGCTGGTGTGTCGAGCACGCGCACCTGCCTGTCACGACCGACCTGTTGTTCTACCCGGACGGCAAGAACTTCTTCAACGACACCGGCGCGAACTACGTCGACGCGCTCCTCGGCGTCCCGCTTCAGTGGGCGTTCGGCTCACCGGACTTCCTGGACTTCCTGAACGTGGTGATCCTGGTGGGGAACGGGGTCGCGGTGCACCTGCTCATCGACGACGTCACGGAGCGCGCCGCGCCGTGGGCGACGCTCGCGGGCACCGTCGCGTTCCTCCTCAGCCCGTTCTGCCTCTTGCACCTCGCGGATGGCCGGCCGACCCAGCTCCTCCTGTGGTTCGCCATCCTCGGGGTGCGCCACGCGCTCCGCCTGGCCGACGGCGATTGGCGGCAAGGCGCCTTGTTCGGGCTCTGCACCGCGCTCCAAGCCTGGACCTACTGGTACACCGCGTACTTCACGGCGATCGCGCTGCTGCCGGTCGTGCTCGTCCAGGTCGCGCGCTCGCCACGAAATACATTGTTCAACCTGTCGATCGCCGTGGGCATCACGTTCGCCCTGTGCGGGCCGGCGCTGCTCGCCATCTCGCAGGAGATCGCGGCGGGCAACGTGCATCGTGTGTCGTACGCCGATTGGCGCGAAGCGGTGTCGGGCCCCGTCGACCAGGTCAACGTCGACTGGGATCAAGCAGCGGCGGCGCACCCCGCGCGGTGGCGCACGGTGCTCGGGTCGTTCCAGCGCGCGTACATCCTGATCCTCGTCCTGCTCGCGTTCGCCGCGGGGCGGCGCGCCGCGTGGCTGCTGCTCGGCGCGGGGCTCGGCCTGTGGTTCGCGTTCGGTGGGCGGATGGAGTCGTGGGACAACCCGCCGTACGTCCTGCTCTGGCAATGGTTGCCGCTGCTGAAGCGGCTCGGCTTCCCTGACCGAATCCTCGCGTGGACCTACCTCTTCTTCGCCGCGGCGGGGGCGATCACCCTCGCGCGGGTCGATCGCGTGTGGTCGTGGCTCTTCATCGTCGTGGCCCTCGGCGAGGCGATGTGGCGGAACGACGCTCCGGTGAACGTCTCGCGGTACCGGTTTCCGCCGGCCACGCAGCGCGTCGCCGCAGAAGGCGGCGCGGTGGTGCACGTGCCCCTGTTCTTCGCCGAGGTGGGGATGGTGTACCAGACCCGGTACGGGCAGCCGATGTTGGGCGGCATGGGCGAGCACGAGGACGACCTCCGCCCCGGCACGTTCCGACCGCGCATCGAGCAGAACGGCTTCCTGACGATGCTCTTCGCCACCGCCACGGACACCGAGGTGCCCATCCCGTACACCCTCGAGGAGCGCGCCGCCGTCGCGGCGCAGTACCGTTGGGTGTGGTTGGATCGCCGCTATGCTCCCGCGGCGTGGAGAAACGTCACGTACTCGCACAGCGGCGTGTACGCGCGCTTCGTCACGGAGCTCGGGCCCCCCGCGGTGGTGGACAACACCCACGCGCTCTGGGACCTCCACGCCGAGCTCCCGACGAACACGCCGAGCCTGCTCTCGACCGCGCCGCGCACCGGTGCGGAGCTCGGGCGGCTGATCGACGCTGGGGCGGGCCCCGGCGCGGAGCTCACCCTGCGTCCGCCCGACGCAGCGCCGCCCGGGGCCGCCCCGTGACGCAGGCCCCCACGCGGCGCGTCGCTACAGGTTGCGCCGATACGCGCCGCCAACCTCGTAGAGCGCGCCGGTGATCTGACCGAGGCTCGCGACGCGCACCGTCCGCATCAGCTCCGCGAACACGTTTCCTCCGTCGAGGGCGACGGTTTGAAGCCGCCGGAGCGCCGCGCCGCCCTCGTCGGCGTGTCGCGCGTTGAACGCCCGCACCGCGTCGATCTGCGCCTGCTTCTCGGCGGAAGTGGCGCGTCGGAGCTCGACCTTCGGCGGCTCCCAATCGTCGCCGAGGGTCGTCGGGTCCTGGTAGGTGTTGATCCCGACGATCGGCAGCGTTCCGTCGTGCTTCTTCGTCTCGTAGTGCAGGCTCTCGTCCTGGATCTTCCCGCGTTGGTACTGGGTCTCCATGGCGCCGAGCACGCCGCCGCGCGCGTCGAGCCGCTCGAACTCCGCGAGCACCGCGTCCTCCACGAGGTCGGTCAGCTCGTCGACGATGAACGAGCCCTGCAGGGGATTCTCGTTCTTCGCCCACCCGAGCTCGCGGTTGATGATGAGCTGGATCGCCATGGCCCGGCGCACCGACTCCTCGGTGGGGGTCGTGATCGCCTCGTCGTACGCGTTGGTGTGCAGCGAGTTGCAGTTGTCGAACAGCGCCAGCAACGCTTGGAGCGTCGTGCGGATGTCGTTGAACTGGATCTCGCGGGCGTGAAGCGAGCGGCCCGAGGTCTGGATGTGATACTTCAGCTTCTGGCTGCGTTCGTCTGCTCCGTAACGGTCGCGCATCACGACGCTCCAGATCCGGCGGGCGACGCGGCCGATGACCGTGTACTCGGGGTCGAGGCCGTTGGAGAAGAAGAAGCTGAGGTTGGGCGCGAACGCGTCGATGGGCATGCCACGCGCGAGGTAGTACTCGACGAACGTAAAGCCGTTCGCCAGGGTGAACGCCAGTTGTGAGATCGGGTTCGCGCCGGCCTCGGCGATGTGGTAGCCGCTGATGCTCACCGAGTAGTAGTTCCGCACGTCGTTCTGGACGAAGAACTCCTGCATGTCCCCCATGAGCTTCAGGGCGAACTCGGTCGAGAAGATGCAGGTGTTCTGCGCTTGATCTTCCTTGAGGATGTCGGCCTGCACGGTGCCGCGCACGGTGCTGAGCGCGGCGGCGCGGAGGGTCGCCGCCTCGAGGTCGGTCGGGGGGCGCCCCTCGCGGGCGGTGAAGGCGTCGATCTGCTGGTCGATCGCGGTGTTGAAGAACATCGCGAGCAGGATGGGCGCGGGCCCGTTGATCGTCATCGAGACGCTCGTGCTCGTGTGGCAGAGGTCGAAGCCCGAGTACAGGATCTTCATGTCGTCGAGGGTGGGGACGGACACGCCGCTCTCGCCGATCTTTCCGAAGATGTCGGGGCGCTCCGCCGGGTCTTCGCCGTAGAGCGTGACGGAGTCGAAGGCCGTGGACAGGCGCTTGGCCGGCTCGCCCTGGCACAGGTAGTGAAAGCGGGCGTTGGTGCGTGCCGGGCCACCCTCTCCCGCGAACATGCGCTTGGGGTCCTCGCCCTGTCGCTTGAGCGGGAAGACACCGGCCGTGTACGGGAAGAAGCCGGGGAAGTTCTCCAGCATGCACCAGCGAACCACCTCGCCGTGGTCCTCGAAGCGCGGCACGGCGACCTTCCGGATCGGCAGGCCGGACAGGCTCGTGGTGGTGAGGGGCTGACGCAGCTCCTTGCCGCGCACGGTGTACACGAACGCGTCGCCGGAGAACGCGGCGCGGTGGGCGGGCCACGCGTCGATCACGGCGCGCACCTCCGGCTCGAGGGCCTCCGCGTCCGCGCGCGCCCGCACGACGCCCGCGGCCGTCGGGTCGGACACGGCGTCGGCGGCGGCGAGGAGCTGCCACCGCAGGCGGGCCTTTCGGGCCTGCGCCTCGACGTTCGAGCGATACGACCGCGCGGTGCGCGCGATGTCGCCCAGGTAGGCCACCCGGTCCGGCGGCAGGATGCGGCGCCGCGGCGGGCTCGCCATCGTGCCCGGATCGGGGATGTTCGAGGTCCAATCGGCGTCGGTGAGCGCGGCGAGGCGCGCGCAGAGGGCGCGGTGCACGGCGTCGACGCCCGGGTCGGCGAACTGGCTGGCGATCGTCCCGAACACCGCCAGCTCGGCGTCGGCGGCGTGCCATGCCTCGCGGTTGCGGCGTACCTGCTTGCGCACGTCGCGCAGGGCGTCTTCGGCGCCGCGGCGCTCGAACTTGTTGAGGACGACGAGATCCGCCATGTCGAGCATGTCGATCTTCTCGAGCTGGCTCGCGGCGCCGTACTCCGGCGTCATCACGTACATCGACAGGTCCGCGAGCTCGGCGATGGCGGCGTCGCCCTGCCCGATGCCGCTCGTCTCCACGATGATGAGGTCGAAGCCCGCGTTTCGGCAGAGCGCGATGGCGCCGGCGGTGGCGGCGCTCAGCTCGCCGCGCTCTTCGCGGGTCGCGAGCGACCGCATGAACACGCGCACGTCGGCCGGCGTGCGACCGGCGGGACCGATGGCGTTCATCCGGATTCGATCGCCGAGCAGCGCGCCGCCCGTGCGGCGACGGGTCGGGTCGACCGAGAGCACGGCGACCCTGCGTGACGGGAAGTCCGCGCGGAGGCGGCGGACCAGCTCGTCGGTGAGGCTCGACTTTCCGGCGCCGCCGGTGCCGGTGATGCCGAGCACCGGGCAGCGCACGGCGGCGGCTTCGGGGGCCACGAGCAGGGGGGCAAGCTCCGGGCGGATGGGCGCGACCCCCGCTTGTGCGCGTTCGACTTCGGTGATCGCGCGGGCGAGCGCGAGGGCGTCGCCGGCTCGGAGCGCGTCGACGTCCGCCGCGCCGCGGCCGCCGTGGCCGGCTTCGACCGGATCGAAGTCCGCGCGCCGCATCAGGTCGTTGATGATGCCCTGGAGCCCGAGGCGACGCCCGTCTTCCGGGGAGTAGACGCGGTCCACGCCGGAAGCCTGGAGATCGCGGATCTCGTCGGGGACGATGACGCCGCCGCCGCCTCCGAAGAGACGCACGTGGCGCGCCCCCGCCTCGTCGAGGAGCGCGCGGGCGTACTTGAAGTACTCGACGTGGCCGCCCTGGTAGCTGGAGAGCGCGATCGCCTGCGCATCTTCCTGGAGGGCGGCGTACACGACGTCGGCCACCGAGCGGTTGTGGCCGAGGTGCACGACCTCGGCGCCGCTCGCCTGGAGCATGCGGCGCATGATGTTGATCGAGGCGTCGTGCCCGTCGAACAACGAGGCGGCGGTGACGATGCGCACCTTGTGCGTGGGGACGTAGCGAGCGGACTCCACGGGGCCTCCAGGAGGGCCGCGGATCGTAACGCGGTGCGTGCGCGCGACGGCAGACGCGTGGGGGGCTGACGCGTGGCTGCTTGGGCGCTGTGCAAGCACTAAAAATCATTGTGTTTTTCGGTTGCGCTGGCTCTTGAGCTCGTGGCAAGGTGACCCTCGTGCTCAACACGGAGGCGTTCATGCGTGTTCACATCAGCGGCCTGTTCCTTCTCTCTGGCTGTGCGACGTACATCACCAAGCCTATCGACGACACCGCCGACACGGCGGCGGTCGGCACCGACACCGAGACCGACCCGGACACCGGCATCGACACCGAGGACTCCGACACCGACGACTCCGACACCGACGACTCCGACACCGACGACTCCGACACCGGTGACTCCGACACCGGGGACTCCGACACCGGGGACTCCGACACGGATGAGCCCGAGCCGGACCCGCTCGAGCTCCCCGCGGAGCTCCTCGATCTTTCGAACTGGAAGCTCACGCTGCCCACGGGCGACGAGGGGTCCCCGGACGAGATCACGCAGCCGGAGCTCGACACGTTCAGCGTCGACCCGTACTTCATGCTCAACGACGACGCGTCCGCCGTCGTGTTCCGGGCCGACGTGGACGGCGTCACCACGAGCGGCTCGGGCTATCCGCGGTCCGAGCTCCGCGAGATGGACGGGACGTCGAAGGCGGCGTGGTCCACCACCTCGGGGCGTCACACGATGACGATCACGCAGGCCATCACCCACCTCCCGGACGTGAAGCAGCACGTGGTGGCGCGGCAGGTGCACGACTCCGGCGACGACGTGATGATGATCCGCCTCGAAGGGTCGTACCTGTTCGTCGAGTCCAACGGCGACGACATGGGTGAGCTCGACGACGCCCACGTGCTCGGCACGACCTTCACGGTGCGCATCGTGGCGGTGAGCGGCTGGATCGAGATCTACTACGAGGACATGGACACCCCGATGGTGATCATGGAGGCCGACACCGACGGCTGCTACTTCAAGGCGGGCGCGTACACCCAGTCCAACCTCGATCGTGGGGACGAGCCCGGCGCGTACGGGGAGGTCCGGATCGAGGCGCTCGAGGTCGTGCACGAGTAAGATCGGGGGGATGCCCTCACTCCCCCGCCCACTCGCGATCGCCCTCGCCGTCCTGGTCGCGTCCGCCGCCGCGTTCGCGGCGGGGAACCCGCTCGTCGTCACGAGTCGCCTGGTCGACGTGCCCAACCCGGGGCTCGTCGACCGCTCCCCGGCGGACGGGGCGCCGGACGGGTGGATCCCGGCGCCGGAGACGGGCGGCTTCCGGGTCGACCCGGCGACCGGAAGGTCCGGGGGCCCCGCGGCACGGGTGAGCTGGACGCCGGGGACGAAGGGACGGCTTTGTACCGCTTCGACGCCGATCACCGGCGGGCGGACGGTGCGCGCGCGCACGTGGGTGCAGGGCGAGGCCGGCTTGCCCGACGTGGTTGGGTTCCACCTCGTGCTCTCAGGAGACAAAGGCCCGTTGGACACGGGGAAGCGTAGGGTCGACGCCGGGTCGACGGGCTGGGAGGAGGTCGACATCCTCACCACGGCCTCCGCGGCGGCCACGCGCGCGCAGGTGTGCCTCGACGTGCGCATGGCGGCGGACGGGGCCGGCGCGCTGATCGTCGAGCCCCTGCGCGTCGAGGAGGTGGACGCACGGTCGACGACGGCCGCGCTCCCCGTGAAGCGCATCTTGCTCGTCACCGTCGAGACCTTCAACCGGGACCACGTGTCGGCGTACGGCTACCCGCGCGCGACGACGCCCAACCTCGACCGCCTGATCCGCGAGGGTACGAGCTTCGACGCTCATTATGCGGCCGCGCCGTACACCCACCCCTCGCTCGCGTCGATCCTGACGGGGCTGTTGCCGACGGCGCTCGGCTTCACGTCCAACGTGCCGACGGTGCCGACGAACGTGGCGACGCTGCCCGAGCGGCTCGCGGACGCGGGCTACGTCGCGGCAGGGTTCAGCTCGCAATACGTCTTGAGCAATCGGTGGGGGCTCAACCGCGGCTTTCACTACTGGCGCAACCAGGCCAACGACGTGCCGGCCGGCCGCGTGAACGACGAGCTCCTCGCGTGGTGGGACACTCACCCCGACGACAACTCCTTCGTGTGGGCGCACCACTTCGATCCGCACGGGCCGTACCGCCCTCCGCAAGGTTGGCGGGAGAAGTTCGTGAACGACGCGCTCTGGGCCGCCGACACGATGCGCCTGGACCCGTCCACCAAGGCGGAGGGTGTTCCGTTCATCCCCAACTACGTCTACGACAAGGACCAGCGGGATCGGCGCTGGTACGTGGCCGGGTACGACGGCGACATCGCGTATTGGGACAGCCAGCTCGGACGATTGATCAAGGCGATCCACGATCGCGGTTGGGAGCGCGACACCGTCGTCCTCGTCACGGCCGACCACGGCGAGTCGATGACCGAACACGCGCGGTTCTTCTGTCACGGCTCGCTCTGGGAGCACGACATCCACGTGCCGATGGTCATCTGGGGCCCCGGGCGGGTGCCCGCCGGCAAGGTGGTGAGCACCGCAACGGGGCACACCCAGATCCTCCCGACGCTCCTCGACCTCGCGGGGGTCGGGTCCAAGCGGGGCTCGATGCTGGCGCCGGACCCGGAGCACCTCGCGGTGGCGGTGCACGGAAAGGGCGACAAGCTTCGCTGGGCGGTGCGCGGAGAGAACAGCTGGAAGCTCATCTTCGACGCAACGGGCTCGCTGGTGGACGCCTACGAGCTCGGGAAGGACCCGGGCGAGACGGTGAACCGCGCCGGGCTCCTGCCGCCGGAAGCGCGCGCGATCACGACGCGGTTCAAGAAGGCGCTCGAGGGGCCGGTGGGAGTCGTGAACACGCGGCCCGAGCCCACATTGGACGCCGAGGATCTCGAGAGGCTGCGGGCGCTGGGGTACATCGAGTAGGGGGTCACCCCTTCGCGCGCCGCCAGTCCACGAAGCCCTTGCCCGCGACGTCCGGCTGGCACGTAGGGCAGAAGAACGTGTCGTGCCCGTGGACGCCCGCGGCGCGGACCGTCGCGCCGCAGCGCCGGCAAGGCTCGCCGCCGCGGTTCCGTACCGCGAGGAAGTCTCGGATCTTCTCGTCGGTCGCCGGCCGCCGCGCGGCGATCGTGTCGATGCTGTCGCGGGTGACGGAGACCATCGCGGCGTGGAGGCGGATGAAGCTCGGCGCGTCGAGCTTCGTGACCGGCAGCTTGGGGTGCAGCCCGGCCGCCCAGAGCACCTCGTCGGCGTACGCGTTCCCGAACCCGTCGAACGCCGCCTTGTCCATGAGCCACACCCGAACCTGCTCTCGTCGGCCCTTGGCCCGGCGGCGCAGCTCGTCGACGGTGAAGGCGGGGTCGAGCACGTCGATCCCGACGGGAAGCAGGCCGGGCACGCTTGCTTCGCCTCCGCGCGGATGCAGGTAGACCTTTCCCATCTGGACGTCGTCGCGGTAGCGGAGCTCGTCGCGCTCGTCGAGGGCGAGGGCGAGGGCGAGGTCGCCCGGGTCCTTCGCGGTCGCCTCGGTGACCCGGAACCGCCCGGCCAACATCGGGTGCACGGCGAGGTGCCACGGGCCGTCCAGCGCGAAGCAGACGAACGCGCCGACGCGCTCGACCGCGCCGAAGGCCGCGCCGATCAGCGCCTCGGGGGCCACCGTGGCGCGCAGGACGACGGGCTTGCGCACGCGAACGCCGGTGATTCGCCGCCCGAGGAGGGCCCCGCGCAGGATCGGGACGACGTACTCGAGGTCCGGCCGCTCGGGCACGTCAGACCGCGCAGGCCCGATTCGCGGCGATCTTCATCGCAATTCCGTCGGGCATCGGCGCGCCGTCGGCCTCGGCTTCGGCGATGAACGCCGCGGCATCGGCGTAGCGGAGCGCGGGGTTTCGCCCGATCTCGAGGCCAATCGTGCTGGTGCGCGCGCCATTGTAGCTGTGCGCCGGGTGCACGACCGTCTCGACCGGGAGCGCCTTCAGGCGCTGCAAGGACCGCCAGCACGCGCCGGCGTCGCCGCCCTGCAGGTCGGTGCGCCCCGCTCCGCCGACGAGGAGGAGGTCTCCGGTGAAGACGTGGCCGCCGACACGGAGGCACAACGAATCGTCGGTGTGGCCGGGCGTCTCCCACACCTCGACCTCCTGCCCGCCGAGCGGGAACCGACCGCCCTCGGGGACATGTTCGTCGATGCACGGCGCGGTTGCCGGCGGCGCCATGATCATGCGGACGTCGAGGAGGTCCTTCAGGGCGCGGCTGCCGGAGAAGTGATCCGCGTGGGTGTGCGTCTCGACCGTCCAGCGCAGCCGAAGCGCGTGCTGCCGGAGGACATCCAGGTAGCTCGGGACGAACTCGCGCACGGGGTCGACGATCATCGCCTCGCCGGAGGCGCGGTCGGCCACGAGCCAGGTGACGCACTCCGATTCGCCGTTGAGCGACTCCACCAGCAGGCCGTCGTCGACGTTGGCCGCGGGGAGGTCCGTGGGGGCCGCGCCTTCCATCCAGCGGTCCGCGCAGCGGCCGCCCCAGTCGGCGGAGATCGCGCCTTTCTTGACGCGGTAGCGGCCGCGCCACTGCCTGGCGGCGACGCGCTCGACCATGTGAACGAGCCAGTCGACCTCGGCTTCGGTGTTGTACACGCCGAGCGACGCGCGCACGGCGCCGGGGGCGTGGCCCTCCTCGGCCGTCCACCCGCCCTGGTGACGCAGCAGCTTGTCCGCGTGCGGGTGGGCGCAAAAACGACCGTTTCGCACCGCGATCGCCCCCTCCTCGCCCAGCACCGCCGCGGCGAGCATGTCGCTCACGCCGCGCAGGTTGAACGGGAAGATACCCACGCGCTCGTCGACGACCGGCGGCCCGTAGAGGGTGATCCCGTCGATGCGGGAGAGGCCGTTCCAGGCCCGCCGCATGAGGGTGAGCTCGTGTTCGCGTACGCGCTGCATGCCCACGCCCTGGAGGAAGCGGAGCGCGCTCGCCATCGCGATGACGCCGGGGATGTTGGGCGTGCCGCCCTGGTGGCGGTCGGGCGCGCGCAGATACTCGACGCCGGTCGAGGTCACGTTGGCGGCGGTACCTCCGCCCGGAATGTAGGCCGGCGCCTCGTCCATCACCGAGCGCGGCCCGTAGAGGAACCCCGCGCCGAAGGGCGCGTAGGCCTTGTGCCCGGCCGCCGCGAAGAAGTCGAGGTGCTCCGGGTGATCCGACGGCTTCACGTCGACGGGGGCGTGCGCGAGCAGCTGCGCGCCGTCGATGGCGATCAGCGCGCCGGCTTCGTGCGCCAGGCGCGCCATGAGGTGGATGTCCGGCATCCAGCCCGTGACGTTCGCGGCGCCGGTGACGGCGACGAGCTTCACGTCGTTTGACCGGAGCTTTCGGACGTAGTCGTCCATGTCGATCCGCCCCTCGGGCGTGATCGCGACACGGACGACGCTGTTGCGGCGGCGGTAGGGCAGGTCGTTGCTGTGGTGCTCGAGCTCGGTGACGAGCACCTTGCCGGGGCGGGCGCTGACGAGGTGCGCCACGAGGTCGAGCGCCCCGGTGGTGTTCGGCGTGAACACGACACACCCGTCATCGAGGTTGCCCCCGATGAAGTCGGCGCAGACGCGGTAGGCGTCTTCGAAGCGCAGCGTGCTCTGGCGCGCCAGGGCGTACGCCCCGCGGTGCACGTTCGCGTATTCGCGCTCGAGGAACTCGCAGTGCGCGCGGAGGACGGTCTCCGGAGGGTGGGTCGACGCGGCGTGGTCCATGTAGACCAGCGGGCGTTCGGCGGCGCCGGCGACGCTCAAGCGGCGGGAGGCGATGGCGAAGTCGTCGCGGATCGAGCGCCAACACGCGAAGTCCACGGGGCCGCTGGGCGCCAGCGGCGACACGGCGGTGGGGGCGCGGCTGCGGGCGACGGGAAACCCGAGGTGCGCCCAACGCTCCAGCCCGCCTGCGAGGGAGTGGGCCTGCGACCAGCCCATGGCGCGCAGGGTGTCCGCGGCGAGGAGCGAACGGTTGCCGTTGGGGCACACGACGTACACGGGCTGCGCCGGGTCTGGCGCTACCTCGGCGGCGTGGCGCTCGATCAGGCCGCGCGGGAGGAGAGTGGAGCCGGGGATCAGCCCCGAGGTGAGCTCGTCGGGCTCCCGGACGTCGAGCACGACGCCGGAGAAGGCGCCCGACTCGATGTGGGCGTGGAGGGCCTCGGCCGTGATCTCGGGGACGCGGCTCTTGGCGTCACGGACACAGTCCTGGTAGGTGCGCACAGATCCCTCCGACGTGAGGTCGGCTAACCCTCCGCGGACACCGGCGCGCGCGGGACGAGGTGCGTCAGCCTACCCCCGGCACGATCCGCGGTCGGACGTGGATCTGCGCGCCGTCGACGACGGCGTGGCCGACGATCCGCGCGAGGCGCTCCGCCGCGTCCGGGTGTCCGTCGAGGGCGAGCCGTCGTGCGAGGCGACCGAGGTGGGAGGGGAATTCCCCGTGGTCGCCGAACCCGGTGAGCGCGACGCACTTGCAGAGCTGGTCGAGGTGGGCGAGCGTCGCGTCGCGACGCCCGTCGAGCGAGCTCGTCGCGACCCACCCGAACAGGTTCGCGATGTCGCCGGAGTCCGCCGAGGCGCGGGTCGGCGGGCCCCCGGACAGGTTCAGCGCGGCGCGCGCGCGCGGGGCGTCGCCGCGGAGCGCCGCGGAGAACGCGAGCATCCCCGTCGCCATGCGGGCGTGGGGGTGCCCGAGCCGCCGGAAGAGGCTGGAAGCCCGCCCGTAGAGCGCCTCGGCGTCGTCGAGGCGGCCTTCGACCAGGGCGATCGGGGCGAGGTTCAGCGCCGCGCTCCCGGCGTGCGCGGCGTACCCGTGCCGAGAGGCCTCCGCGAGCGCCTCTTCGAGGACGGTCCGCGCCTCCCGATCGTGCGCGGTGCCGCTCAGGACGAGACCGAGCACCAGCTTCCCCATCACCGCCGCGTGCGTGTTCTGCGCGGCCAGCGCGACGGCGGCCTCGCGGGCCACGGCGATCGCCGCGTCGGTCTCGCCGTCGTGATTGAGGAGCATGGCGAAGGAGGCGAGCGCGGGACCCGGCCGGGCGCGGTCGCCCAGGGCCCGCTGCTGCGCGACCGCCTCCGCGGCGAAGGCGCGCGCCTCCGCGCGCCGGCCCTCGATTCGCGCGAGCTCTCCGAGCTGGAACGTGAGCCGCGCCTCCGCCGCGTCCCAGCCCGCGTGGGGGGCGCGGGCGTGCGCCTCGCGCGCGTAGACGCGACCCTCCGTGGCCACGCGCGTCATGTCGATCCCACGGCCGAGGAACCTCAGCAGCTCCGCACGTTCACCGAGGATTTTCGCTCGACGGGCGTCATGCGGCTCGAGCCCGGCTTCGTCCGCGGCGCGCGCGGCGTCGTCGAGCAGGGCGAGCGCCGCGCCGGAGTCTCCGGCGAAGCGTCGGGCCTCTTCGGCCGTGAGAAGCGGAGCGATGGCGCGCTCGGGGTGCCCGGCCGCGAGGAACAGGCGCCCGACCGCCTCTTCAGCCGCGGGGCGGCCGGTGAGCGCAGCCGCGCACGCCAGCCGCCAACGGTCGGCGCGTCCGGCGCGCTCCGCCCGCCTCACCACGGCGGCGCTCAGCATCGCGTGCGCCCACGACCAGGAGGTCGGTCCGCGAGGTGTCGCGAGGCGCGCGACATAGAGGCGCTCGATGCCGTGCGGCGTGGGGGCGCAGCCCGCGGCCGCGCACGCGTCGCGCCACGTGTCGGTGTCGACGTCGCGCCCCAGGAACGCGGCGACCTCGAGCGCGTGGGCGTCTTCGCCGAGCGGTCCGAGCGCGAGCTCCGCGCGCTCGGACCACAAGGCGGCGAGGTCGTCCGGCAGGCGGGGCTCGACGCCGTCGCGGAGCTGGAAGCCGTGCGGGCCCGGCACGAGCCATCCGCGGTCTCCCCAGCTTCGCACGAGCTGAACGGCGAACTGCGGGTTGCCCTCGGCGCGGGTGGTGACCCGCGCGGCGAGCGCGGCGTCGAGGCCCAACAGGGCCTCGACGAGGGCCGTCGAGTCCTCGCGATCGAGGGGTTCGAGCTCGATCCGGGTCGACACGTCCTCGCGCGTCGTCAGGCGTTGGAACCTCGCCGCCGCGTCCCCCACCAGCCGCTCGTCGCGCGCCGTCGCCACGACCAGGACGGGCGCCTCGAGCGCGAGCGCGAGCGCCGCGAACGCCGTCGCTTCGGGGCTGTCGGCCGCGTCGTCGAGGATCAGGACGACCGGCTCGATCCGGGCCAGCGCGCCGAGCAGCGCCGCGAGGCGCGCGAGGCGCTCGGCAGCGGGCACCCACGGGGGCGCTTCGCCGCGGAGCAGGGTCACGATCGGGTCCACCTCGTCCAGGAGCCCCATCCGCGCGACGCGGACGCTGAGCGCGGCGGGAGAGCTCACGTCGGCGCCGAGGTGCGTGGCGAAGGCGGTCGTGAGGGGTTCGCCGCCCCGTACCCGGAGAGGGACCGACACCCCCGCCTCGTGGCCGTGCGCCGCGATCCACTCCGCGAGCCGCGTCTTTCCGACGCCGGCGCCGCCGGTGAGCGCCACGAGCCGCGGGGCGCCGTGCTCGAGGGCTTCGGCGAGCGCGGCGTGCAGCCTTGCCCTCTCCGCGAGACGACCCACGAGCGGGATCGGCCGAATGGTGAGGATCGCGGGGCCGAGCCGACTGTCGGCGCGCGGTTCGGGGCGCTCCAGCGGCGTCGCGACCAGGCGCGCCGCGAGCTCGGGCCGAGCATGGCAGGCCGGAGGCGACACCGTCGGACCCGGCGACGCCGCGGGCGGGGTCGTCGCGGGCGGAACGTCGACCGACGCGGGCGCGGCGAGGGTGTCCGCGACCCGATAGGTGTGGGCGCCGACGGTGGCGTCCGCGTCGTCCAGCAGCGCGGCGAACGCCCCCGGGTACGCCGTGAGTCCGCCGATGGCGCCCGTGGCGGGCACCGCGGTCGGTGACTCCCCTCGGGCCGCGCGGAACGGCACCGCCCGCGCGCCGTCCCTGTGGGGGATCTGGTCGAGCCCTTGACGCGCCCGCGCGGCGAAGGCCGGTCGATCCTCTGCGTCCTTGGCCAACAACCAGCGGAGCCAGGCCTCGAACTCCGGCGGCACGTCGATCTGCGGCGCGAACGGCGGGAGAGGCGACAGCTGGTGGGCCTGCCGCACCCGGTCCGGCGGTCCCTCGAAGGGGGGCGCCCCGGTGACCATGAACCACGCGAGGCAGCCCACGGCGTACAGGTCCGTCCACGGGCCCTGGTCGACCTCGCGCCCGCGGGCCTGCTCCGGCGCCATGTAGAGGGGCGTGCCCCAGCCGCCGAGCGCGCCGTCGCGCTCGTCGGACAAGCGCGCGAGGCCGAAGTCCGCGAGCTTCCACGTCGCGTGTTCCAGGCCGCCGCGCAGGACGTTGGCCGGCTTGATGTCGCGGTGGAGGACCCCGCGCGCGTGCGCGTGCGCCAGGGCGTCGAGGATCGCGCCGAGCGCCTCGCGCACCTCCACCCATCCCCACGGGTCGCTGATCGCCGCCATCGTGCCGGCCCCCGCCCACTCGAGGGCGATCCAGGCGGCGCCGTCTTCGGTGTCGCCGAGGTCGAGCACACGCACGACGTTGGGATGATCGAGGTTGGCGGCGGCGCGCGCCTCGCGCACGAAGCTCGCGCGCCACACCGGGTCCATCGGCGCGTCGGCCGGGTGCGTCTTCACCGCGGCGAGCAGACCGGTCTGCGCGTGGATCGCCCGCCAGACGACGCCCATACCGCCGCGCCCGGCGACGGACTGCAGCAGGAACGGGCCGGCGCGTTGCATCCGCGCAGGGTATCTCGCGGCATGCGCGACCATGCGGACGTACGCGCCGCGAAGCAGGCCCTTCGTCGGGTGCTCTCGGGCCTGCGCCGCCTCACGTCCGAGGCCCGTGCCACCGCCTCCGGGCACATCGCCGAGCAGGTGCGCCTGACGCCAGAGTGGCGCACGGCGCGGGTGGTCGCGCTGTACGCCGCGACGCGGGACGAGCCCGACGTCGACCCCCTCCGCGAGGCCGCGTGGGCCGACGGGAAGGTCGTAGTGCTCCCACGGGTGGTGCGGGGCGCCGGGGACCCCTCCCTCGTGTGCCATCGGGTCGATCGCGGCGATGCCCTGGTGCGCGGCGCCTTTGGGCTCCTCGAGCCGGACCCGGCGTGGCCCGTGCTGGGGCACGACGCCGTGGAGCTCTGGGTGGTGCCCGGCGTCGGCTTCGACCGGGCGGGCGGGCGGCTCGGCCGCGGCGGCGGGTACTACGACGCGGCGCTGGCGTCGTCGGCGGCGCCGTCGATCGGGGTGTGCTTCGCCGCGCAGCTCGTCGACGTCGTGCCGTCCGAGCCGCACGACCGGCCGGTGCGGCGGGTGGTCGTGGCCTAGCGCGCGCCCGCGCCAACCCTCAATCTCCCTGCATCAACCCCGTGATCTTCCCGTTCGCGGTGAGCCGCACGCGCGCCGCGCTCGGCACCTTCGGCAGACCGGGCATCGTCATGATCTCGCCGGTGAGCGCGACGACGAACCCTGCGCCGGCGCTCAGGCGGAGCTCGCGCACCGTGATGGGGAAGTCGGACGGGGCGCCGCGCCGCGCCGCGTCGTCGGACAACGAGAGGTGGGTCTTGGCGACGCACACCGGCAGGCCGACGGCGCCCATCTTCTCGAGATTGTCGAGGTCATCCTTCGCGTCTGCGGTGAGTACGACCTCGCGTGCGCCGTACGACGTCCGCGCGACGGCGGCGAGCTTGTCCGCGTAGGACGCGTCGTTCGGGTAGCGGAATCGCGGGACGCGGTCTCCGCGTGGGGCGGACAGCACCGCGTCGGCCGCCTCCAGGGCCCCTTCGCCGCCGCGCGCGAACGCCTCGCACACCGCCACACCGACGCCGCGCCGCGCGCCGTACTGCCGGACGAGCTCCAGCTCTTCGTCTCGGTCGTCCGGGAATCGGTTCAGGACGATCACCCCGGGCACGCCGTAGGCCGCGAGGCTGTCGAGGTGGCGGTCGAGGTTCGGGAAGCCGCGGTGGATCGCCGCCTCGTCGGGGTCCGTGAGCGCCCGGGCGTCCGCGCCGCCGTGGAACTTCAGGGCGCGCAGCGTCGCGACGAGCACGACGACGTCCGGCCAGAGCCCGCCGACGCGGCACTTGATGTCGAAGAACTTCTCGCCGCCGAGGTCGAAGCCGAAGCCCGCCTCGGTCACGACGTCCTCCGCGTAGCCGAGCGCGAGGCGCGTCTGCGCGAGGCTCGAGCAACCGTGCGCGATGTTGGCGAAGGGGCCGCCGTGCACGAAGGCCGGCGTCCCTTCTGCGGTCTGCACGAGGTTGGGCATCATCGCGTCGCGGAGGAGCGCGGTCATCGCGCCGGCGGCGCCGAGATCCCCCGCGCGGACCGGCGTCCCGTCGCGGAGCTGCCCGACGACGACGCGGGCGATCCGCGCCTCGAGGTCGGCCGCGTCCGAGAAGAGACCGTGGATGGCCATGATCTCGCTCGCGGCGGTGATGTCGAAGCCCGTCTCCCGCACGGCGCCGTCGAGCCCCACGAGGACCCGGCGCAGGCTTCGGTCGTTCATGTCCATCGCGCGCCGCCATCGAACCTTGCGCGCGTCGGGCCCCTCTCGGAAGTACAACGCGTTGTCGACCATCGCGGCGAGCAGGTTGTGCGCGCTGGTGATCGCGTGGATGTCGCCCGTGAAGTGCAGGTTGATGTCGGTCGACGGCTCCACGGTCGCGCGGCCCCCGCCGGTTCCCCCGCCCTTGATGCCGAAGATCGGCCCGATCGAGGGCTCCCGCAAGGCGACGGCGGCGCGCCGCCCGCGCTTCTGCAGGCCCATCGCCAGCGCGATCGACATCGTCGTCTTGCCCTCGCCGGCGGGCGTAGGGTTCATCGCGCTCACGAGGATCAACCGCCCGGCGGCGGGCCTCGTGGCGTCGAGCCGAACCTTGGCGCGGTACGGTCCCCAGGGCAGGACGGTTTCGGACGGGAGGCCGAGCTCGGCGGCGACGTGTTCGAGGGGGCGCATCGGCTTCGGCTAACCGGGGCTCGGCGCGGCTCCCCCCTCCAGCCACGCGCGCACGGTCTCGAACTGCTCGTGCACGAGGAGGATCACGAGGTCGCCCGCCGACGCGAGGCCGAGGGCGATCCGCGCCCCGGACGGGTCGTCCGGCGCGAGGTGGATCGCGCCGGGGGCGATGCCCGCGGCGATCAGCCCGGCGCGGAGCCGCTCGGGCACCTCCATCGGCGCGCGCCCGCGGTGGTGATCCGGGAGGTCCTTGCAGATGTAGGCGTCGCACCGGAGCCCGGCGGCCACCGTGGCGAGGCGGTCGAGCACGGCGTCCGTGCGGTCTCCCGCGGCGCTGAGCGCGAGAATGCGCTTGCGGGCGTCCCAGCCCCGCACGACCGGCCCCAGGCGCGCGACGCCGTCGGGGTTGTGGGCGAAGTCGAGGATCACGTCGGCGCCTCCCGCGGCGGGGCACCGATGGAAGACGTTCGTCCGACCAGAGGAGTCGGCCGTGTCGGGGCGGAACTCCCGCAGGGCGCGCGCGATGGCGGGCGCGGGCACGCCGAGGGCCTCCGCGACGGCCACCGCCGCGACCACGTTTTCGACGTTGTACCGTGCGAGTCCACCCAAGGTGATGGGGATCTCGTCCAAGGGGACGACCTCGTCGCCCACGTGGAGGTGCGTCGCCACCGTGCGCGCGTCGAAGCGGGTGACGTGCAGGTCGGGTCTGCGCCGCGACACGCGGTCCAGGGCCCCGACGAGGGCGTCGTCCGCGGCGTTGACGATCAACCTCCCGCCGAAGCGCAGCCCGCCGACGATCGAGAGCTTCGCCTCGGCCATCCCCGCAAGGTCGACGAGCCCGTACTCGCCGAAGTGGTCGTCGCTCACGTTGGTGACCACGGCCACGTCGGCGTCACGGATGGCGACGCCGCGCCGAAGCAGCCCGCCGCGCGCGGTCTCGAGCACCGCGAGCTCCACCTGGGGGTCCCGCAGCAGGCGGCGCGCCGCGCCGGGCCCCGACCAGTCACCGCGATCGACCACCGCGCGCCCCACGACGATCGCGTCGCTGCTGGTGTGCCCCGCACGGAGCCCGGCCTCCAGCGCCATTCGCGCGATGAGGCGGGTCGTCGTCGTTTTTCCGTTGGTGCCGGTCACCAGGGCGACCGGCACGCGCCCCGCGTCCGGGAGCGCGCGGGGCAGGTCGTGCAACGGCCACGTGCGCGCGTGAGGCCCGTAGCCGACCGTGAACCCCTCGTCGTCCCAGAAGTGAGGGAGCGACGCCGCTTCCGCCTGGGCGGCGAGCGCCCGGAGGCGGGGGTTCGCCTCCGAGACGCGCGCGCTGCCGATGGCGGCGAGGTCGGTGTGGCCGGACCGCGTCGCGGCCTCCGCCACGAGGCAGGCCGTCTCCAGCAGGTCCGCCGGGGCACGGAGCGCGAGCGACGCGCACGGGGCGCCCGTGGCGTCGGCCCAGGTCCGCCCGCCCGCCTCGAAGTCCCATCCGAGCACGCGGCACAGCCCCTCGGCCCGCGCGAGCCAGTCTCCGACGGCGTCCCCTGGCTCCAGGCGCACCTCGACCGCCGCGCCCGGGCCGTCCGTCAGCAGGTGCGGCCCCGTGACCCGTCGGGAGTCGAGGACCACCACGGATCAATCCCCTTCTTCGACCGGAGCGACCAGGACGCCGCGCGCGTCGCGCACGAGGCCGAGCGCGGCGAGGTCGGCGGGGGTGTCGCCACCGACGAACTCCGACGGCGCGACGCGCCCGCGCGACCGCGGCTCGCCGAGGTCGTCCGCCGCCGGGGTGTTGCCTCCGAAGTAGATGATCTGCTTCCACGTCCGCGTGACCTGGTCCGCGAACACGAGCAGCAGATCGCCGCGCACGCACATGCCGAGCGCGGCGTCCACCGCCGGCCCCTCCTTGGGGACGATGTGGATGCGGTCGTCGGAGACTCCGCACGCGCGGAGCTCGTCCGCGAGGATTCGAGGAACCTCCTCGTCTCCTCGACCGCGCCGGTTGTCGTCGCGCTTGCACACGAACACGTCGAAGCTGCGCGCGGCCCGCGCCGCGATCGCGCGGATGTCCTCGTCGCGGCGGTCGCCCGGCGCCGCGAGGCACACGATCCGCTTGGCGCCCGCGCGGAGCCCGGTGCTGTAGTTGTCGACCAGCGAGCACATGGCGTCGACCGCGGCCGGGTTGTGGCCGTAGTCGAGGATGACGGTGAACCCCAAGCGGTCGTACACGTTCATGCGGCCGGGGGTCTGGAAGAAGGTGGCGTCGAAGGTGCGCAACCCATGCCGGATGTTGTCGAGGCTCACCCCCATGGCGTACGCCATGCCGGCGGCGAACATCGCGTTCTGTACGTTGTGGGTGGCGCGGCCTTCGAGCGTGGCCGGGATGAGGTGCGTCCACAGCAAGGGCATGTGCGCGCCCTTGTCGAAGATCGAGATCATCTGCCCGTTCACGCCGCCTTCGAGCGCGACCGCCCGCCCACCCGCGCGGATGTGCTCGCGCACCAGGGTGTTGCCGGGGTCGAGCGTGACGTAGCAGATGTGGCGTGCACGGGCCTTGTGGGCCATGCGGAGGCACCGCGCGTCGTCGGCGTTGAGCACGACCGTGTCGCGCGCCGCCTCGATCGGGATGGCCTTGACCTCGGCGAGCTGGTCGAGGGTGTCGATGCCGTTGAGGCCGAGGTGGTCCGCCGCCACGTTCAGGCAGCACGCCACGTCCGGGTGGCGGTAGCCCATGCCGGCGCGTAGCAGCCCGCCGCGAGCGGTCTCGAGCACCGCGACGGTCACGTCGGGATCGCGCAAGACCATCTGCGCGGCGATGGGGCCGGTCATGTCCCCCTCGACCGTACGGCGCCCGTCGATGTACACGCCGTCGGTCGTCGTCATGCCGAGGTACGCCCCGGCCATCTTGTGGATGTGGCCGAGCATGCGCGTGGTCGTCGTCTTGCCGTTCGTCCCGGTGATCGCCGCGATGGGGATCCGGCTCGGCGCGCCCGGCGGGAAGAGCATGTCGAGCACCGCGCCCGCGACGTCGCGTGGGGTGCCCTCGCTCGGCGCCACGTGCATCCGGAAGCCCGGCGCGGCGTTGAGCTCGCAGATGCCGCCGCCAACCTCCTTGTGGCTGCGCGCGATGTCCGGACAGAGGAAGTCCACGCCGCACACGTCGAGCCCGACGGCCGCGGCGGCCCGGACCGCCATCTCGCGGTTGTCGGGGTGCGTCTGGTCGGTGACGTCGATGGCGGTGCCCCCGGTGCTCAGGTTGCCGGTGGAGCGCAGGTAGAACACCTCGTCGGCGGGGATGACGGTCTCGCGGGTGACGCCGGCGGCGGCCATCAGGCGCTCGGCTTGCGCGTCGATCTCGAGCCGGGTGAGGACCTTCTCGTGGCCGATGCCGCGGCGAGGGTCCTGGTTGGCGATGTCCACGAGCTGCTCGATCGTGTGTTCGCCGTCTCCCACCACGTGGCCCGGCACGCGCTTGGCGACCGCGACGAGCTCGCCGTCGACGACGAGCATCCGGTGGTCGAAACCCTGGATGAAGGTCTCGACCAGGACGGTGCGGGCATGCTCCCGCGCCTCCTTGAAGGCGTGGGCGACCTGCTCGGGCGTGGTCAGGTTGATGGACACGCCGCGCCCGTGGTTGGCGTCGAGCGGCTTGACCACGACGGGGTAGCCGAGGCGCTTCGCGGCGCGCATCGCCTCGTCGGCGCCGTAGACGGGGATCTGCCGCGGGACGGGGAGCCCGAGGTCGCCGAGGAGCTTGTTCGTCAGCTCCTTGTCGCCCGCGATGCTGACCGCGATGTGGCGCGTCTCGCTCGTCACGGTCGCCTGGATGCGGCGCTGGAGGTGACCGTGCCCGAACTGCACGAGGCTGTGCTCGTTCAGCCGGATCCACGGGATGTCCTTGGACTCGGCCGCCCGCACCAGGCTCGCCGTGGACGGCCCGAAGGCGCGGCGCTGCGCGCCCCGGATCAGGCGCTCGAGCTCGCGCGCGAAGTCGAAGTCCGCGTCGACCGCGAAGTCGCCGCGAAGCTCCTCGGGGACCAGGTGGTGGACGAGCTGCATGGCGAGCTGCCCGGCGGCCTCGCCCACCCACGTGTCCTCGTACTCGAACACGACGTGGTACTGGCCGGGCTCGCCGGTGGAGCGGGTCTTCCCGAAGCTGACGCGGCTGCCCGCGAGGTTCTGGAGCTCGATCGCCACGTGTTCGAGCACGTGGCCCATCCACGTGCCGCCGTCCTCGGTCAGCCGCCGCACGAACCCGCCGGCGTCGGCGTAGCTGCAAGTGTGTTGATCGAGGCTCGGCACGGCCGCGACCAGGCGCTCGACGAAGCCCGGGATCGTGCCCGAAGGATGCTCCTCCAACGGGCCGAGGTCCAACGTCCACCGGATGACGCGGAAGCTCGCGTAGAGGTTGGGGCCGACGTAGGTGCGCTGCTCGACGAGCTTCACTTGGGCTCCACAGGGGCGCCCGAGCATACCGCGACGGTCGTGTGACGCGCACGGCGTCCGTCGGCACGCCGCTTGCTTCCGCAGGAACGCGGAGGTCTTCTCATGAACGTCACGCTCCTCGATGCCTTGTCCCCCGAGCTCGTTGGCGACACCGTGCAGCGCGCGGTGGCCCTCACGGGCCGGCTCGGCCCGATCCACACGCTCCGCGATGAGCGTTTTGCCCCATGTCAGGGCTGCTTCGAGTGTTGGGTGACCCACCCCGGCACGTGCAAGGTGAAGGACGACGCGAACGCGGTGATGCGGGACATCATCGGCGCGGACGAGATCATCTGGGCCCTGCGGCCGCGGCTGGGCTGCTGGGACAGCGTGGTCAAGCAGGCGCTCGACCGGAGCATCGGGTTGATCCTGCCGTTCTTCACATCGGTCGAGGGCGAGACGCACCACCCCGCGCGCTACCCGCGTTTCCCCCGCACCGGCGTGGTCGCCGTGTACGACGGCGAGCCGCCCGCGGAGGACGTCGAGCGCTTGCGCCGCCTCGTGGCGCGCAACACGGTGAACATGCACAGCCGCGCGTCATGGGTGGCGGTGGTCCGACCGGACGCCTCGATCGAGGAGGTCGCCGACGCGATCACCACCGCGCGCGGGCGCGCGCACGAAGGGTTCCTGCGGCTCGCGCCCTTCCACCGGCAGGGCACCGCGGGCGTGGGTGCGCACGCCGACGGGTCGCCGCGGCGCGCGCTGCTCGTGGTGGCGAGCGCGAAGCCCGCCGGCCAGAGCACCTCAGAGGCGCTCGGGCGCGCCGTGCTCGACCGCCTCGCGGCGCGCGGCTGGAGCGTGGACGTCGCACATCTCGCCGCCCTGGTGAAGCTCTCGCGGACCGACGCGCCGGGGTTGGAACGGAGAGTCGAGGCGTCCGACCTCGTGATCTTCGCCACGCCCGTGTACGTGGACTGCATCCCCGCGGTGGGGCTCGCCGCCCTCGAGCGCCTCGCGGACGGCCACATCCCTCGTGACGGGCGCCCCGCGATGCTCCCGATCGTGCATTGTGGGTTTCCCGAGCTGGAGCACACCGCGCTCGCGCTCGAAGTGCTCGCGGCCGCAGCGGACCAGCTCGGCTGGGGCTGGGCTGGCCACCTCGCCGTGGGTGGCGGAGGCGTGCTGACGGCCGACGCCCTCGCCGCCGGGGTCGGGCCGGCCGCGCACGCGGTCGCCGCGATCGACGCGACCGTCGAGGCGCTGGACCGGGGCCTTCCGGTCCCCATGGCGGCCACCGCCGAGTTTGCGCTGCCGTACCTTTCGGCGTCGGTGTACCGCCTCGCCGGGAGCGCGGGGTGGCTGTGGCACGCGTGGCAGAACGGCGCGTTGTTGGACCTGGGCGCGCGGCCGTTCGAAGCGGCGGACGGCTGAGCGCTCCGGAGCGAACGAGCGCCCACGTCAGCCGCGACGAGCAATGCGAAAACCAACGTCGTCGATGCGGTAGGTAGGGTGGCTCTTGCGACGAACCTCGGGCCGAAGGGTGGACTCCGGATCGGCGAAGCCTCCGCCGCGGAACACGCGGTAGCTGCCGTAGATCGATACGTCGAAGAGGTCTTCGCACCATTCCCAGACGTTGCCGAGCATGTCGTACACGCCATGGGTGTTCGGTGCTTTCTGCCCGACCGGGTGCACGACGTCGCCAGCGTTGTCGACGTACCAGGCGGCGGCGTCGAGGTCCCCGGGACGTGGGCCGCAGGCGTGTTGCCATTCGGCCTCCGTGGGCAGGCGGTAGCCCGACGCCAACGGGGCGCGCACGACCCGAGCGCCCTCACGACCGCCGTCGTCCGCGCCGTCGGTGCCGTCGAGGTCGTAGGCCGGGACCAGCCCGGCCTGGAGCGACAGGGCGTTGCAGAACGAGATCGCGTCCAGCCAGGAGACCATCGTGACGGGGTGGTCGGCCGTGGTCGGCGCGGGCGGGGACTCACCTCGACCGAGCGCCCAGAGCGTGCACGTGACCGGGACCGCGGCGAGCAAGAATCCGTCCACGTCGACCACCCGGGGTTCGCGCCGGCGTTGCACCACGTCGCGTGCGAAGAACGGTTGTCGCGCCGAGGTCGGGGAGAGCTTCTGGGTCGCACCGGCGTCGCGGATGGTCACCACGCCCGGCGGGATCGGCCGCAGCATGCGCTCCACGGCTTCACGGGCCCCCCCGTCGCCACGCGACGTCACCAACCCGACATCCAAGGTTTGGCCCGATACCGATCCCAACCGTCCGGCAACACGGTCACGACGGGGCCGTCGAGCCCGCCCCGCGCCGCCACGCGCAGCGCCGCCACGACGTTGGTTCCGGCCGAGCCCCCCACGAGCAGGCCCTCTTCGCGCACGAGGCGCCGGACCATGGCGAAGCTCTCGTCGTCCGTGACCCGCTCGGCCGCGTCGATCACGTCGTGATGCAGGTTCGACGGGACCTCGCCGCCGCCGATGCCCTCGACCGGGTAGGGGCCGTCCATGCCGAGCACGCCCGTCTCCACCCAGTCGGCCAGGCCAGAGCCCACCGGGTCGGCCAGGACGACGCGAACGCCCGGCACCGCCGCCTTGAGACGTCTCCCCACGCCCGAGATCGTGCCGCCGGTGCCCGCGCCCGCGACAAAGGCGCCGACGATGCCGCCCGTCTGCTCGAGGATCTCGGCGCCCGTCGTCGTCTCGTGGACCCGCACGTTGGCGGAGTTGCGGAACTGGTCGGTGAGGAACCACCCGTGCTCGACCGCCATCCGCGCGGCGACGTTGCGAAAGTTGCCGGGGTCCGACGTCGGCGCGTTCGGGACCACGATCACACGGGCGCCGAGCATCGCGAGCGCGTTGCGCTTGTCGACGGACATCTTCTCAGGAAGGACGCACACGAGGCGGTAGGCGCGCAAGGCCGCGACCAGCGCGAGGCCCACGCCGGTGTTGCCGGCCGTCGCCTCGATGAGGGTGCCGCCGGGCGCGAGGAGGCCGTGGGCCTCGGCGTCGTCCACGATCGCGCGAGCGATGCGGTCCTTGATGCTGCCGCCGGGGTTGAGGTGCTCACACTTCACCAGGACGGGCACCGGCAGGTCGCGTCCGATGTTCCGAAGCGCGACCAGCGGCGTTTGCCCGATGGTGTCGAGGAGGTTCACGTCGACCCGACTCCCGCCGGCAGGATCAATTCAGGCCCCCGGGCGTGGCGCGGCGCCCCTGGAGATCGTAGCTGCCGCCCGCCGTGAGGATGTGGAGCTTGATCCCGATCATCTCGACGGGGGTGCCCGCTTGCGCCGACGCCATGCCCGAGTGCTCGAGCGCGCTGACGTCCACCACGGTGACCCCGCCGCTCCCCTCGACCACGAGCGTGTTGTCCGGGCCGATGAACGCCGCCGTGTCCTCGTCGAGGCCGAGTCCTACCGCGAACGGGTTGTACGCCAGCGCGCACAGCAGGCGCCCGAGGCGGTCGCGCTGGGTGAAGTGCTGGTCGACGATGACCCGGTTGGTGAGACCCAGCCCCGCCGCGAGGGTGGACATCCCGGCGATCGGGGTCGAACCTTCCTTCCCGAAGGCGATCATGTGCTCGCTGACGAACGCCGCGCCGGCGCTGGTGCCCGCGACGTGTACGCCGCGGGCGTTGGCGCGCCGCACCCCGCGCGCCGTCCGGGTGCCGCCGAGGATCGTGCTCAGACGCAGCTGATTGCCGCCCGTGAGGAACACGCCGGTGGCGTCGCCGAGCACGCTGTCGACGATGTCGCGCTCCGCGTCCTCGCGGCGTTGGATGTCGAGCACCTGCACCCGACGCACCCCCACCGCGGCGAACACCTCGCGGTAGCGGTCGCCCGTGTCGGCGAGCGTCGACGCGGTGGGGATGACGACGATGTTGGCGTCAGAACCGCCACACAAGCTGGCGAATCGCGCGAGGATCGAGCGCGCGCTGACCTTGTCTTCTGCCCCGCCGATGGGGATGACGTGGCCGCGTTCGCCGTTGACGGGAGGAGAAGGCATGGGGCGCGGCCGTTTACCGCGTCGTGGCGCTCGCGCAAGGGACGCCTTCGGGGTGTTCTACGGGTCGGCCGAACAGGTGGCCCTGGCCCCGCTCGCAATGGAGCGCGTCGAGGCGCCGCGCCTGGTCCTCCGTCTCGACACCCTCGGCGATCACGTCCATGCCGAGGTGGCCCGCGAGCGCCGCGATCGTGCCGACGAATTGGGGGCTCTCGGCGACCCGATCGACGAAGGACTTGTCGATTTTCAGCGTGTCGATCGGGAAGCGGTGCAGGTAGCTCAGGGAACTGTAGCCGGTGCCGAAGTCGTCGAGGCTGACGCGCACGCCCATCGTGCGCAGCCGCGCGAGCGCGGTCGCGACGCGCGTCGTTCCTTCGATGAGCACGCTCTCGGTGATCTCGACGTGCAGGCGGTCCGGCGGCAGTCCCGTCTCGGCGAGCACGGCGGCCACCTCGTCGACCATCGACTCCTTGCGGCTCGTGATGTCCGACATCGACCCCGCGAGCCGGGTGGGTAGCCCCGCCCCGTCCCGTACGGCGATGCCCCGCGTGAGCACCCAGATCCACCGTCCGTCGCTGTGACGCATGCGGCACTCCGCGCGGAGCGCGTCGACGTGGCCTTCGAGGTGGAGCGTGACCGACGCGTGGAGGCGCTCGACGTCGTCGGGGTGAACGCGCGCGAAGATCTCCTCCGGCGGCACGTCGGCGTCCGTCGCGGGGAGGCCGAGCATCTCGCGCCACCGGGCGGAGAGGAAGACACGGTTGGCCACGCGGTCCCAGTCCCAGACCGCGTCGTTGCTGCCGGCGATCGCCAACGCGTACCGCTCCTGGCTCACACGGAGGGCCGCCTCCGCGGTCTTCCGAGCCGCTCGCTCCGCGCGTTCGCGCACCGCCCGCGTGACCGCCCCCGGGAGACGCGCGAGGTGGTCCTTTCCGACGTAGTCGACGGCGCCCGCGCGCATCGCCTCGACCGCGGCCTCCTCCCCGATGCGTCCGGAGACGACGATGCACGGGAGGTCACGGTCGGCGAGGGCCTTCAGCACCTCGGCCGAGCTGAACCCGGGCAGCGCGTGATCGGAGAGCACGAGGTCCCACGGGCCGGAGTCGAGCGCCGCCGCGAGGGCCGCCCGCCCCGCGATCCGTGTCAGCCGGGCGGGGACTCCGCCGCGTTGCAGGGAGCGCTCCACGAGCGCCGCGTCGTGCTCGTCGTCTTCGACGTGCAGCACGCGCAGCGGCGCCGCGGTGGTCACCGGACGCCGGGCGCGCGCACGGGCGACTCGTTCAAGTCGAGCCAATAGGCGCCCAGCTCTGCGACGGCGCGCAGGTAGGCCTCGAACTGAACCGGTTTCCGCACGTAGCCGTTGGCGCCGGCGTCGTAGCTCGCAGCGATGTCGCGGTCCTCGCTCGACGAGGTCAACACGACGACCGGCACACGACGCGCGCGGCCGTCGGCCCGGACGGCCCGGAGCACGTCGAGCCCGGACAGCTTCGGGAGCTGGAGATCGAGGAGCACGACCTCGGGCAGCCGCGCGCCCGCGAACGCGCCTTTCGCGAGGAGGCGATCGAGCGCGGCGGCGCCGTCGCGCGCCACCTCGATCAGCGCCGTCTCCGACACCCGTTGGAGCGCGCGGAGGGCGAGCGCTTCGTCGTCGCCGTTGTCTTCGACGAGCAGGATGTGACGTGCAGGCATCTCCCCGAAGGTCGTCACGCGCCGGACGGCGCCAAGCGGGAGCCGCGCCGCCGCGAATATCAACGTTCGGGGATGACCGTGGGCCACTCGAGGTCGTAGTAGTCGAACCCCTCGCGGAACCGCTCCATGACCGCCTGGCTCTGGTCGCTGTGCATGGTGCGGGTCTCGACCGCGGCGTCCATCTCGTCTTTCGTGGGCAGGACGTCCGCCGGGTTCGTGCCGTGCTTGCGGGCGGCGCGGTCGAGCAGGTCGGACATGCGGTCGAAGAACTCCCGCATCTCGCGTCGCGGGTCCCCGCGCTTGGACTTCGCCTCCTCCAGCGCGAGCTCGTCGTCCGTCAGCGGGTCGACCCCCTCGACCGCCGCCGGCTCGGCCGCCACGAACACGAGCAGCGCATACCCAAGCGCGGCGTTCATCGCGACCAATGCGACGTTCACGCCGAGGGTGACCCGGACGAGCCGCCCGAGGCGCCGCAGATCGTCGGGTGTTACACCGTCGTTCGCCATTTCGACCCGTCTATCGCGCGCACGCTCGGAGCTCCCATGTACCTCGTCATCGCCGCCCTCCTCGCTACCTCTCCGGCGTTCGCGGCCAAGAAGGCCGCGGTGGGCCCCTGCGACGCGCAGAAGGTCGCGGTCGCCGAGGCGGCCCCGCAGGGCGTGCCGGCCGCGTTCGACGCGCTCGCCGCCTGCGACCCCAAGCTCGCCCGCGAGGCCGCCCCCGCGGCGTTCCCGCGGATGCTCGCCGGCGAAGCGGCCGACACGGCCGTGGTCACCGCCATCAAGCTGGGCCTCGACGACCTCGTCGTCGGCTGGATCGACGGGCTGGAGGGCGACCAGCGCTCCAAGGCCATCGCGCGCCTCGGCGAGACCTGCTCCGTCCCCGAGGTCCCGACGTTCCTCGTGGCCACCGCCACCAAGATGGGCCCGACCTTCTTCAAGAAGCGCTGGTACCGCGCGCTCGACGACTGCCGCGATCCCGGCGTGGTCGCGCTGCTCGAGGCCGAGGTGGCGCGCCCCGCGGACGACCGGGCGCAGTACTCCGGCGTGCTCGAGGTCTACAGCCGCAACAAGGGCGCCGGCGCCATCCCGACCATCGAGACCCTCCTCACCTCCGCGAAGGACGACGAGCTCGGCAGCATCCTCATCGGCGCGATGGCCGACGCGGCTGGCGTCGGGCAACCCGGCGGGGCGTCTCCGGAGGCGTCCGTGCAGGCGGTGGCGGCGATCGTGAAGTCTGTGCCGGCCCTCGGGCCGAAGGGTCTCGATCAGGCGCGCAAGACCCTGACCACCCTCGGCGCGGAGGCCGAGAGCGACCGGGTCGCCGCCGCGCGCTTCAAGGACGCCCTCCAGGCCGACGGCAAGATGATGTACGGCGCCTTCGTCGTCGAGAACGCCACCTGCAAGAAGGGCGACGTGAAGGTGGAGGTCCACCACGCGCCCGTTCGCTTCGCCAGCCCCGCCTGGCCCGACCAGGTGGGCGAGCGCGTGAAGTCCGCGGTGTCGGGCTTCGACCTCGATCTCGCCGCCACGTGCAAGGGCACCGGCGCCGTCGACACGAGCGTCTCCGAGCGCCCCCTGAAGGACGCCGCCGCCTACGACGCGTGGATCAAGGAGCAGTCCGACGCGCTCGCCAAGCGCGTGCCGGGCGTCAAGGTGAAGGTCTACAAGGAAGAGGCGCTCGACATCTGAAGTCCCGAAAAAAAGCCTTTCCGTCGCGGCGGTGAACGGGGTCGGTAGGTGAGCCCTTCACCGCAGAGGTGCCCGATGTTTCTTTCGCTGGTCTTCGCCTGCACCGCGCCCGAGTCCGACCCCAAGGACGACGCCGACACCGGCGACACGGCGGACACCGACACGGCCGACACCGACACCGCCGACACCGACACGGCGGACACCGACACGGCGGACACGGACACCGACACGGGGTCGAACGGTCGTTCCGCCGACGTGACCTTCGTCTTCGACGAGGACGCGTCGGGGCGCACCCTGGCGCTGTACCGGTTCGACGCCCTCGGTGGCGACGGCGTCGCTGAGGCGAGCACCGCGTTCGGGGTGACGGGGCTGAGCCAGACGGTCACCCTGGACGGGCCGCCCGCCGAAGACCTCACGGTCATCGACGGGTATCCGAACACCTCCGCCGCCTTCTACGCGCCGGTGCTGTTCGGCGACGACGGCAACCTCACGCTCGACGACGGCGAGGTCGTCGCGGGGGCGAGCACGGTGTACCTCGCGTACATCGAAGGAGAGCTCCCGTCGGAGCTCGCGATCTACGGCATCGTGCTCGGCTGGAACGCCCTCGACCTCACGACCGGCACGGCGCCGGACCCGCACCCGCTCAACGCCGTGCCGGTGCCGGCCAACCTCCTGCCGGCGCCGGCGACGATGTCCGGCGCCGGGGACGGCCTGTCGCGCGTGGCGCTCGTGCCGGGGCAGTTCTTCGACGGCGAGGCCCTGCCCGCGGAGCTCGTGTTCGACGAGTCGTGGGACGCCGACTTCTCGGCGTCCTTCGTCGACGCACCGGGGGCCGACCACCTCACCGACTTCGACGACGGGCTCCGCGCCGCGCTCGAGGTCCCCACGTTGTACCTCGATTCTGACGTTTCCGGCGGCTTCAGCGCGGCCGACACGGTCGTCGGCACCCTGTGTGTCTCGTCCGGACGGGGCATCGGCGCCCTGTGGCTGCCGGACGTCACGACCGCGGACGTCGCGGTGTACTGGGCGCAAAACCGCTTCCGCGCGGGTTGGAACACGATCGTGGTGGTGGACGACGGCACCGAGGACGGCAGCGCGGTGGTCGTGAGCGGCGAGGGCCTGACCACGTGCGCTGACTGAAGCGGTCAGCCCAGCTCTTTCTCGTGCAGCCACGCGGCGTGGCGGACCACCTGCCGCGTACGGCTCCACTCGTCGAGCATGGGGCCGGCCACGTCGCGCAGGCGCCGCAGCATGGCATCGTCGGCGGTGTCCGCCGCCAGCTCGATGCGGTGTCCGTTGGGATCGAAGAAGTAGATCGACTGGAAGAGCTCGTGGTTCGTGGGCCCGACGACCTCGAGCCCCCGCGCGAGCAGGCGCTCCTTGACCGCGAGCAGGGTCGGGATGTCCTTCACCTTGAACGCGATGTGCTGAACCCACGCGGGGGTGTTCGGGTCGCGGCCCATCGGCGCGGCGTTGGTGATCTCGAAGAACGCGAGCACGTTGCCCTGACCCGCGTCGAGGAACACGTGCATGTATGGATCGGGCTCCTTGGTCGAGGGAACCCGGTCCTCCGAGATCGCGAGGAGGAAGTCCATCTCGAGGACGTCCCGGTAGAACTCGACGGTCTGCTTCGCGTCGTGGCACCGGTAGGCGACGTGATGAATGCGCTCGAGCAACATGAGACCTCCTACAGGACGCCGCGGCGCTCCTGGTCGCGTTCGAGGGTGCGGAACAGCGCGCCGAAGTTGCCTTCGCCGAAGCCGAGGTTGTTCGCTCGTTGGATGACCTCGACGAAGATCGGGCCGACGAGGTTCTTCGTGAAGATCTGGAGCAGGTACCCGTCGTCGTCGCCGTCGACGAGCACCTGGTGGGCGCGGATGCGCGCCTTGTCTTCGCGGACCCCGGGTACGCGCGCGAACGCCTCGTCGTAGTAGGACGGGTCGATCTCCAACGTCTCGATGCCGCTGCCTTCGAGCGCGTCGAGCGAAGCGAGGATGTCGTCGGTGGAGAACGCGAGGTGCTGGACGCCCGGCCCGCGGTACGCGCGCAGGTACTCCGCGATCTGGTCGGTGTCCGACTTCGGCTCGTTGATCGGGATGCAGAAGCTCCCGTCCGGCGAGCGCAGGGCGTAGGACGTCAGCCCGGTCTTCACGCCGTTGATGTCGAAGTACCGGACTTCGGTGAAGCCGAACACGTCCTTGTAGAAGTTGGCCCACGTGTGCATGGACCCGGCGGGGACGTTGTTCGTGAGGTGGTCCACGGCGAGGAAGCCCTTGTCCGCCCGGAGGTCCGGGGCGTCGAGCGGCCGGAACACGTCGGCGTCCAGGCTGTCGGCCTCGCCGAACGCGTCGACCAGGTAGATGCGGCTGCCGCCGATGCCGTGGATCGCGGGGTACGGCAGGTCCGGGTGCGCGTCGTCCACCGGGACGGCGCCGCGCCGCACGGCCGCGTCGAACGCGGCTGGCGGGTCGTCCACCCGCCAGCCCATTGAGCAGATCGACGGGCCGTGCGTCTGCGCGAAGTCGACGGAGAACCCGGCGCGCTCTGCGTTGAGCAGGAAGTGGATGCCGTTCTGGCGGTAGTGCGTGATCGCGCGCGCGGCGTGCGCGCGGACCTTCGAAAATCCGAACGCCAGGAACAGGCGATCGAGGGCGGCGATCGAGGGCCCGCAGAACTCGGTGAAGGCGATCCCTCGCAGGCCGACGGGGTTGGTGGTCTCGGACATCGCGATGCTCCACGCTGACCGCGACAACGTACGCTTCGCGTCCTCCGAATAAAATGGTAGAAATTTGGTGATCTCATTCGATAATATCGGTCCCCATGCTGCCGCTCCTGTACGCCTCGATCCTGTCCGGCTGCGCGCCCACCTGTCCGGAGTCGGCGTACGACGAGGACGCGATGCGCGCGGACGTCGTTTGGCTGTCGTCGGTGTGGCTGGGCGGCCGGGTCCCCGGGACGGCCGGGGACGGCTCCGCGGCCGGCCTGGTCGCGGGGCGCTTCGAGTGCCTCGGGCTCGACTCCGTCGGCGACGCGTACGAGCTGCCGTTCACCGACGCCGAGGGGCGCGAGACCGCGAACGTGATCGCGTGGATTCCGGGCGCGGACGAGAGCGTGGGGGACGAGGTGGTCGTGCTCTCGGCGCACATCGACCACCTCGGGGAGGGGCGCCTGGGCGCCAACGACAACGCGTCGGGGGTGGCTGGCCTGCTGGCCGTCGCCCAAGCGATGTCCGAGGGCGAGCCGCCGGCGCGGTCGGTGGTGTTCGCGGGCTTCGGCTCCGAGGAGAGCGGGTTCGAAGGGGCCGCGAACTTCCTCGATGATCTCCCGGCGGCGATCGATGCGGAGCGTGTGGTCTACAACGTCAACCTCGACATGATCGGCACCTACGACAACACCGACATCGTGTACGCGTTGGGCACCCTCCCGGGCACCGAAGGGCGTGTGGCGGTCGACTCCCTGGCTCGGAGCTACCCGGAGCTTCAGGTCGGTGTCGGCGACGCCAGCGACATGTCCGACAACTACGAGTTCTGCACGCGCGGCGTCCCGTACGTGTTCTTCTGGACCGAAGACCTCGACTGCTACCACGAGACATGCGACACGGCGGACCGCATCGACACCCAGGCGATGGCCGAGATCGCCCGCCTCACGGGCGACCTCACGTCGTGGCTCGCGGACACCGACGCGGATCTGCTCGGCGCGGTTCGACCGGGTGAGGATGTGTGCGGGATGGAGGAGGGCTGACCGACCGTGCGCCTCGATCTCGACGCCCTCGAGGCCCTCGCCGCCGTCATCCGCGAGGGCGGGCTCGCGCACGCGGCGCGGAGGCTGCGCAAGGCGCCGTCGGCGGTCAGCTACCAGCTCGCGAAGCTCGAAGACCAGCTCGGACTTCCACTCTTGGACCGCACGGGGTACCGGCTCGCGCTCACGCCGGCGGGCGAGGCCGTGCTCGCCGAGGGCCTGCGCCTGCTCGCCCAGGCCGAGCGGGTGCAGGACCTCGCGCGGCGCTTCGTCGAGGGCTACGAGCCACGCCTGACGCTGATCGCCGACGGGATCGTGCCGTTGGCCCCGGTGTTCGCCGCGCTCAAGCACATGGGCGATCAGCGCGTGCCCACCCGCATCCAGCTCAAGGTCGAGTTCCTGCGGGGGGTGCAGTACCGCTTCGAGCGTGAGTCGGCCGAGCTGATGATCGTGAAGGACTTCGAGCCGCGGCCGGGCCTGCTCGCGGACGCGCTCCCCGACATCACCTGTGTGTTGTGCGTCGCGCCGGATCACGCCCTCGCGGGGTCCCGTGGAGTCCCGCTGAGCGACCTCCAGGACCACGTGGAGCTCTCCATCCAGGATTCGAGCGATCAGGGCCTCGATCGCCACATGTTCGGCGGCGAACGTGTGGTGTACCTGTCCGGTTTCCTCGCGAAGCGCGACGCGCTCCGCATGGGCCTGGGCTTCGGTTGGGCGCCGGAGCACCTCGTGCGGGACGACCTCGCCGACGGGCGCCTCGTCGAGGTCGACTACGTCGGCGGGTCTCGGTATCGGTTCACGCCGCGCCTCGTGCAACGCGCCGATCGTCCGCTCGGACCTGCCGGTCGGCTCCTCGTCGAGCGGCTGCGCGCGGAGGCGGCGGCGTACGGCGCGGGTTGACCTGCGGCCGGCTACACTCGCGCGCCCCGGAGTGCCCATGCGCCTGATCCTCCCCGTCGCTCTGCTCGTCGCGTTCTCCCTCGCGTGTGTCCCCGGCACCGCGAGCGACGAGGGCGGAGGCACCTTCGACGCCGGCGACGCGGACACGGACACCGACACGGACACCGACACGGACACCGACACCGACACCGACACCGACACCGACACAGACACGGACACGGACACGGACACGGACACGGACACCGACGCGGACCTCACCTGGTCTCCCGTCACCATCGACTTCGACGACCTCGAGACCGGCGCGGTGGTCGCCGACACGTACCCGGAGGCCGTGTTCAGCGCGGAGGACGGGTACGTCGTGTTGACGTACGCCTACGACTTCGGCACGTCCCTGCCCAACTTCGTCTGCACCGGCACGACCTCGGTCACCTGCGCCGAGGACCTCTACGTCGACTTCGACGGCCTGGCCCGAAACCTCCGCTTCTCCACGCTCGGCATCGAGATGACGAGCGGCACGGTCTTCACGGTCCGCATGTACGCCGCGGGCGACCTCGTGGGCGAGCTGGCCGTGGTCCCCGAGGACGACCCGATGCTCGTCGACCTCGCCGGCTTCGAGTTCGATCGTCTGGAGATCGTCGACGTCGCCGACTCGTCCGGCGTGGGGTACGACGACTTCGTGTTCGAGCTGGGCCGATGACCCGGCGCGCCCTTCAAGGCGCTCCGGTACGGATGATCTCGGCGTAATCGGCGGCCATCGGGCGGGGCGTGCGCGCCTTCGTGAGCGGGTCGACCTCGAGGAGCCCCATACGGATGTCCATGCCGTGGTTCCACTCGTAGTTGTCCATGAGTGACCAATAGAAGTACCCGCGGACGTCGACGCCGTCGTCGACGGCGCCGAGCAGGGCGCGCAGGTGCGGACGCAAGAACAGGTCGGTGCTCTCGTCGGTCACGACGGTGCCGTTCTCGGTGATGATCATCGGGAGGTCGTAGCGCGACGCCCACGTCACCACGTCCGCGATGCCGTCCGGGTATTCCTCCCACACGACCTTCGGGTAGAAGTCGAACATCGGCCACCCCCCGAGCAGCGGCCCGTCGAGCCCGACCACCGTGATTCGGGTGTAGTAGTTGACGCCGAGCCAATCCATACGGCCCGCGAGGTCGGGGCGCGACTCCTCCGCGACCCCGTCGAGGTCGCGGTCGAGCCGGCCGAGCACCGCACCGTCGAGGAAGAGTTGATTGTAGACGTACATCGCATGCTCCACGCCGCGCGCGTCGTCGGCGGAGGCCGGATCGTCGGGGGCCACGGCCGCGAGGTTGGCGACGAGCCCCACCGCGGCCGCGGCGCCGTCGCCGTTCGCGTCCACCCCGTCGTGGGCATGCACCGCGTCGTACATCGCGGCGTGCCCCTCGATGAGGTTGAAGAACACCTCGAACGCCAGGTCCGTCTGGACGACCCCCGGCGGGTTCGTGCGGTCTTCGCCCGGCAGCAGGTACCCCGCGAGGACGATCGCGAGCGGTTCGTTCTGTGTGGCCCACTCGTCGACGAGGTCGCCGAACTCCTCCGCGCAGAACGCGCTGTACAGCGCGATGGCGGGGCGCAGGCGCTCGAGGTCGGCCCACCCGCGGTCGGTGCAGCCGTCGATGTCGACGTGACAGGCCTTTCCGTCGTGGATCCAAACTGGCAGTGTGTAGTGGGTCAGGGTCACGTAGGGCTCGAGCCCGGCGGCGCGGATTCCCTCGAGGTAGCTTCGATAATGCGCGACCGCGGTGGGGTCCGCGTGGGCGCGGAGCTCCTCCACGGTGGTGGCGGACTCCGCGGCGCCGTCCGGAAACAGCCGCGACCACTCCAGGCTCGTGCGGAAGGCCACCGTGCCGAGGTCGCGCGCCGCGGCGACGTCCTGCGGCCAGAGCTCGTAGTGGCCGGGGGCGTCGGTGATCGGGTGCCCGCTCAAGTGCGTAGAACCGTCTGCTTGAAGCTCGGGATCGGTGACCCACTGGTACCAGTCGCTCGCGTCGTCGGTGCACTCCTCGGGGTCGACCGTGGGGCAGCCCGCATCCACCTGGAAGCCGGCGACGGCCGTACCCCAGAGGAAGTCCGCGGGGAACGTGGGTTCGGCGGAGTCGGCCGTCGTGTCCGAAGCGCAGGCGAGGAGGAGGACGAGCATCGTCGTAGGGTAGCGCCCGTCGGGCCGGCCCGGCAAGCGGGATAACGGGGAGCATGCCGCGCCCCCTCGTCTTCGATCTCGACAAGACCCTCATCCACGAGGCCGCGTTCGACTGGGGGCACTGGGTGGGCCGCATCGCGGTGGCCCTGGGCCGCCCGGTGCCGGCGGACCTCGACTGGGCGTCGCTCCCGATCCACACCGATCACGGGCTCGTGAACAGCCTCTCCGAAGCCTGGCGCGGGCGCGGGCTCACCGACGACGAGAGGGACACCTACGAAGCGGCGTTGCTCCAGGGCTTCGAGGCGCTGCTGGGCGAGCCGGCCAACCGCTTCCAGCCCATCGACGGCGCACCGGAGCTCCTCGCCGCCGTGTCCGGGCGCGCTGGGCTCGCCACTGGGAACATCCACGCGATCACGACGTTGAAGCTCCGCTCGGCCGGGATCGACCGCCCGGCGATGCCCTGCTCCTGTTCCAAGCCGGGGATCGATCGCGCGGAGCTCGTCCGTCGGGCCCTGCTCGCGGTGGGGTGGACGCCGGGATCGCCCGCCACGTCGGTCGGCGACGGCGTGTGGGACGTGCGAGCCGCTCGCCAGCTCGGCGTCGGCTTCGTCGGCGTCGCGCAGTCCGACGCGCACGAGGCGCGCCTCCGCGCGGCGGGCGCACGGCTGGTGGTGCGCGATTATCGAGATCGGAGCGGTATCCTCGCGATGCTCGACGAAGCGGGGCCGCCGGAAGCCTGATCGTGGTGCGCGCTCCCGAGCCCCGCGCCTGGCGCGTCCTGCATGGGCGTACGCTGGCGGACAAGTTGGCGACCGAGGCCGATCTTGCGTGGGACCGCGCGATTCCGGAGGCGCCGGGACGGGGCGACGGTTGGGGCCTGCCTCCCCGAGGCGCGCGGGTGCGCGCGGTGTTTCCGAGCCCCAACGCCGTGGACCGGGCCGAGGTGCGCGGCACCGTCCTGCACTTCTTCGCCAATCACGAGCTGCTCGCGCTCGAGCTGCTCGCCGCGGCGATCCTTCGCTTTCCGGACACGCCCCTTCCGTTTCGGCTCGGGCTCGAGGGCATCCTCGAGGACGAGCAGCGCCACCTCGCGGCGTACGTCCACCGCATGGGCGCCACGGGGGTGACCCTCGGGGAGGTGCCGATGAACCGGTACTTCTGGGACGCGCTCTCCGGCGTGGACGATCCTCGGCGCTTCCTCGCCGGGCTCGCCCTCACCTTCGAGCAGGCCAACCTGGATTTTGCCGCGCGGTGGGCCGGCGCCTTCCGGGCCGCGGGCGACGAGGTCACGGCGCGGGTGCTCGATGGCGTGCTGGAGGACGAGATCCGCCACGTCCGCCATGGATTGTCGTGGTTTCAGCGCTGGACACCGCCGGGCGGGTCGCTGTGGGACGACGTGCTGTCGGCCCTCCCCGCGCCGCTCACCCCGGCGCGCGCGAAGGCCGACCCGATGCTCCGCGCCCCGCGCGAGCGCGCGGGGTTCGACGCGGACTACCTCGATCGTCTCGCTGTGTTCGCGGCCTCGAAGGGCCGTCCGCCGCTGGTCCACCTGTTCGTGCCGGACGTCGAGAGCGAGGTCGCGCGTGGCTCCGCGGTGGAGGACCCCACGACCGCGGGGATCGCGGCCGATCTCGCGGGGGTTCTGCTCTTCCTCGTCAAGCGCGACGACGTCGCCGTGCTGCCGCGCCTCCCCTCCGTCGCGTTCCTCGCGGAGCTGGCGCGCGCGGGGGTGACGCTCCCTGAGATCGTGCCGGATCTCGCGTCTCTGGAGGGCCGCACCCTGGGCGGGTTCGCGCCGTGGGGCTGGGGGCCGGCGGTCGCCGCGCGTCTGGGGCCGCTCGATGCCGGCGCGCGGTGGGAGCCGCCGTGGCGCGCGCTTTACGAAAAGTCCTGGTCGGTCCAACAGCTCGCCGCGTGGCCCGACCTGTGCGACCCGGCGGTCGTGGGCGTCGCGTGCGCCGATCTCGCGTCGGTTGACGCCGCGACCGCCGAGTTCGGCCCCTCGGTGGTGTGGAAGGCGCCCCTCGGCACCGCCGGCCGCGGCGCCCGTCGCCCGTCGGACCCGGACGCGCGCGCGTGGGTCGCGGCGGTGCTCGCCGGGCAGGGCGCGGTGGTGGTCGAGCCGTGGTTGGATCGTGTGGCGGACGTGTCGCTCCAGTTCGACGTTCGTGCGGACGGGTCCGTGCACACGTATCCGTGGGCGTTCTTCCTCACGAACGCGCGTGGGGGCTACCTCGGGGCGGTGCTCGGTCGGCAGCTGGTCGGGGCGGACGCGGCGCTGCGGCGCGTGGCCGGCGGGTTCGCGGACGTGCTCGGCGAGGTGGCGCGCCGCCTCGGGCGCGAGATGGCTGCGCGCGGCTATGTAGGCCCGGCGGGGCTCGACGCGCTCGTGTGGCGCGACGGGGAGGCGCTTCGGCTCAAGCCGCTCGTCGAGCTGAACCCGCGGGTGACCATGGGGCGCGTGGCGCTGGCCGTGGGGGCCCGCGTACGCGCCGCCGGCCCCGCGCGCTGGCTCCACCTCTCGCGCGCGGCGATCCGCCGGCGCGGGCACCCGAGCTTCGCGCGTCTGGCCGAAGCGGCTCGGGGGGCCTGCCCGGTGATCGTGGAAGACGGCCGTGTGACCGAAGGGATCTGGTTCACGACCGACCCGGACGCCGCGCGGGAGCGCGTCACGCTCGCGGCGGTGGGAGAGCGGGCGCTGCGGTGGATCGACGGCTGACCCTCAGTCGAGCGGCTCGATCTCGGCCTCGGCGAGGTTCGCCATCGCCTCGGCGAAGCCCTTGCCGAGGCTGTCCGGCGAGCGATCGATGAAGAACGCCGTACGTTGCCCGACGCCCCACGCGCGCGCCCGAAGCACCGGCTTCCCGTCCCGGTCGTGAACCACGACGCTCACGCGCACGCGGGGAACCCCGACGAAGAGCCACTCGTGCATGGGGACGACGGTGACGGTGGTGTAGCTGTAGAGCTCGCGGGGGTCCTTGGCGCCCACACGCTCCGCCAGGGTGCGCATGGGCCCCTCGCCGAACAGGGTGTCGGTGGCGATGCGCATGCCGAGGCCGTCCGGGTCCACCCAGGTGCCGGACAACACGGTGAAGTCGTTCGCGACGGCGGCCCAATCGGTGTCCTTGCCGGTCATCAGGCGCGTCTTGTCGGCGGCCTGGTTGACCCCCATGGTCGTCAGCCAGGTCGTGAGCGCGGGCTCGACCGTGCCGCCGAACATGTCGAGCTCGGCGTTGTTGGCGAGGTCGACGCCGGTCTGGATCGCGCCGACGAGGCTGTCGCTGTTCTCTTGCTGCTGGGTCTCGACGATCGTGGACACCATCAGCGCCGAGACCGGCTCTTCTGGCATCAGGGAGGGCGCACGGAGCACCTTTGTGGCGTAGCAGGCGAGGAAGACAGGGGCGAGGACGAGAAACGACGGCAACGTCGGCTCCGGGTGTCGCGATCAGACGCGCGTGTGGGCGCCCCATTCACGACGACACGCTACCTGCTCACAATGAACACCCTCCTCCTCGGCGGCACCGGCCTCCTCGGCGCGCCGACCGCCCGCGCGCTGCTCGCCGCGGGCCACGGCGTGACGGTCCTCACCCGCGGCGGCAGGCGCGCTCCCGATGGGGTGTCGGTGCTGGTCGCGGATCGCCGCGCACCCGACGGGGGTCTGGTCAGGGCGCTCGCCGGGCGGCGCTTCGACCTCACGGTCGATCTGCTGGGCTACACGGCGGCGGACATCCGCGCGGTTCTCGACGTGCCCGGGTTCGCGCCCGGCCGCTACGTGATGATCTCCACGGGCCAGGTGTACCTCGTGGCATCGGACCGCACGCCGCCGTTCGCCGAGTCCGACGCCGAGAAGCCCGCGATGGCCGAGCCGCCGCCCGGCACGCGCGATCACGCCAACTGGGTGTACGGAATGGGCAAGCGCGCCGCGGAGGCCGAGGTGCGCCGGCGGCGCGACGATGGCCTCGACGCGGTCCTCTTGCGGCTGCCCGTGGTGCTCGGGGCGGGGGATGGGTCGCGCCGATTGTGGGCGTACCTCCAGCGTCTCCTCGATGGTGGGCCGGTCCTGCTCCCCGACGGCGGCGTCGCCCCTGTGCGCTACGTGTGGTCGGAAGACGTGGCGCAGCTCGTGGCGCGGCTCGCCGAGGGGGTCGCGACCCCCTCGCCGGCGTACAACGTCGCGATGCCGGACGAGACGACGCTCCGCGCCTTGGTCGGGCGGGCCGCCGACGTCCTGGGCGTCGCGCCGCGCATCGTCGCCGCCCCGTCCGCGGCGCTGAGCGACGCGGGGATCGACGCCACCTTCTCGCCGTTCTCGGGGGCCTGGTGTTCGCGGCCCGATCCGGCGCTGCTCACCGCCGAGCTCGGGTTCTCGTGCGGGCCCTTCGACGCGTGGTTCGCGTCGGTGGTACGGGCGCACCTCGCCGAGCCGGACCCGGCGCCCGACGAGGGGTACGTGTGGCGGCGGGCCGAGCTCGCGTGGGCCGCGGGCGCCAACTGAGGGCGCGTCACGGTTTGGCAGCGGACGCCCCTCACGGGTCGTGGCGGAATAACAGCCGGCGATGGAACCCTGGCTCGTCCTACGTGTCTTCAAGTTCATCGGCGTGGCGCTGTTCGCCGGTGGGGTCATGCTGTCGACGAGCCCACGGTCGCAGCGGGAGCGCCTCGTCGCGGCCTGGGGCCTCCTTCCGCTCGGCTTCGTGTTCACGTGGCTGGCCGGATACGGGCTGCTGAAGTCGACCGGGGTCAGCATGGGGGCGCCGTGGGTGAGCGCGAGCATGCTGCTCAGCCTCGCGGCGCTGCACCTCGGGATGCTGGGCGCCCGCACCCCGCAGCGGCAGGCGTGGCGCGGCCTCGCGGCCCGGGCCTGTCTCGGGGCGTCCATCGGCGCGATGGTCGGGCGTGGCGCCGGAGCCGAGTGGGCGATGACCGCGGCGCTCGGCGCGGCGGTGGCCGGCACGGTGGCGTGGGCCCTCGCGCGCGGGATGCCGACGCCCGCGGCCGACCCCGCGCCCGACGCCGACGCCCTCGTGCTCGAGGGCTTCTGGCGGTGGTCACGCCTCGAGGCGCTCTCGGCGATCGCCTTGTTCCTCGTCTACCTCCCAGCCAAGTACGGCGCGGGCGTCGTGCTCGACGGCGGGGCGGGCTGGTTCGGTTGGGTGCACGGGGTGTTGATCTTCGTGTTCGTGAACGGGCTCGGCGCCGCGGCGCGGGCGGGCGGCTGGAGCGCGGCCACGACCGCCCTGGGTTTTGCCGCGGCGATGGTGCCCGGCGGCGGGTTGTGGTTCGAGCACCGCATGCGTCGGGCCGCGGAGGCGCGAGCGGCGGCGTGAAGCGATAGCATCGCACGATGCGCGCGTACGTACGACTGCGGATCCCTGACGGCGTGAGCGTCGAGCTCGGGCACGGCGACCTGATCGGTCGGCTGTGGTCCGCGGCGCTCAGCCTGTCCGACCCGCGCGTGTCCGAGGCCCATGCGATGGTCAGCCTCCGGGGTCAGGAGCTCTTGCTTCTTCCCTTGCGCGGGCGGTTCACGGTGGACGGCGAGCGCGTCGCCTCGCTGGTGCTCGCGCCGGGCCAGTGCATCACGGTGGCCGACGGCCTGGACCTCACCGTGGAAGAAGTCTCGTTGCCGGCGGCGGTGTTCGCGGTCGAAGGCGACGGTCTGCCGCGGGTGGTCGTCAGCGGCGTCTGCAGCCTGCTCACCCGTCCGCGCCCGGAGCTCGTGCCGCGCCTCGTCCCGGACGCCTCGGCGCACCTCTGGGGCGACGGCGAGGAGTGGCGCCTGACCATCGGCGGGGTCAGCCGACGCGTCGAGGTAGGCGACACCTGGGAGCTCGACGGGCGCACGTTTCGCGCGGTGGGCCTCGCGATCGACGGCGCCCGTGGAACCGTGACGCGGCTCGACGGCGGGGTGGCGCGTCGGGTGCGCGTCGTCGCGCAGTTCGACACGGTGCACCTGCGACCGGAAGGGGGCGAGCCCCTCGCGCTCTCGGGGCGCGCCGCGCGCCTGATCAGCGAGCTCGTGGCGTTCGATGGTCCGGTCGGCTGGGAGATCCTCGCGCGGGAGCTCTGGCCCGAGGAAGACGACCCGCACCTTCTGCGCCACAAGCTCGACGTCACGCTGTCCCGGCTGCGCGGCCGCCTCCGCGACGCCCGCATCCGCCCGGACCTCGTGCGCTCTGACGGATTCGGGAAGGTGGAGCTGTACATCCTGGACGGCGACAGCGTGGAGGATCGTACGTGACCGACGACAGCGCGCCCGACCCGAGCGACGCTGGCCCGAGCGAGACCGACGCGGAGCCGCGCGAACCGAACGCGGAGCGCTACACACGACAAGGGCTGATCGGGCGCGGCGGGATGGGGCTCGTGTACGCCGCGCGCGACGGCGTCCTGCGGCGCCAGGTGGCGCTGAAGGTGGCGGCGACGCCCGCGCTCGGGCCGCGCCTCCGTCGGGAGGCGTGGATCACGGGGCAGCTCGAGCACCCGGGGATCGTGGCGGTGTACGACGCCGGAGAGACGGACGGGCAGGCTTGGTACACGATGCGGCTCATCCGCGGACGAACCTTGCGGGAGCAGCTCGCGGACTGCCCGGATCTCGCGGCCCGGCTGGCCCTGCTGCCCCACCTGCTCGCCGCGTGTCAGGCGGTCGCGTACGCGCACTCGATGGGCATCGTGCACCGCGATCTCAAGCCATCCAACGTGATCGTGGGCGAGTTCGGCGAGACACAGGTGGCCGATTGGGGCCTCGCGACCCCGATCGACACCGCCCGTGACGATTGGCGCCGCATCGTCGATCCCGGGCCCGCCGGTACCCCCCGATACATGAGCCCGGAGCACACGAGCGGCGCCCCGCCGAGCCGCGAGGGGGACGTGTTCGCCCTCGGCGTCGCGATGTGGGAGCTGCTCGCGGGGCGGCCACCCCCCTTGGACGCCCGTCGCGCCCCGGACCTCGTCGCCCTCGACGCCCTCGCCGCGCCGCGCGACCTCGTCGCGATCGTGCGGCGCTGCGTCGCGACGGACCCCGCGGACCGCTACCCAGACGCGCGCGCCCTGGCGGAGGACCTCGATCATTGGCTGTCGGGGCGGCGCGTGCTCGCGCATGACTACACCCCCGGGGAGCTGCTCGCGCGCCTCGCGTGGGCGTGGCGCGTGCCCCTGGCGGTGGGCGCCGTCGCCGTGGCGGCGCTCACCGCGGCGATCGCGTCCGGCGTGGCGCGCGTGGATCGGGAGCGTCGCGTCGCCGAGACTCACCTCGCCGGGGCGCTGACGGCCCAGGCGCTGACGGCGCTCGGAGACGACCGGCTGCCGGAGGCCTACACGCTCGCCGCGCGCGCCCTCCGGTACGTCGAGTCCCCTGACGCGCGCGGGGTCATCGCGGCGACCGCGCGCGTGACGTCGGCCCTGGCGTCGGAGTGGGCGCTCCCCCCGCGGTGCCGTCAGGTCGGCGTGGTCTCGCGCGACGGCGCCCGGCTGGCATGCGCCGCGAACGGGCGCGTGGAGGTCTGGGACATCGACCGGCGCGAGATCATCGAGTCGCACGAGCTCGTCGTCGTGGACACCCCGGTGTGGCACGACGCGCGCCTCCTGCTCGTGGTCCCTGACGCGCTGCTCGCCCTCGAGGACGGCGTCCTCTCGCACGTCTTGCCCGACACGGGGTGGCGGCCGACGGCGTCGTCCTCGACGGTGTTCGCGACGCGCGGCACGACGTCGGTGTGGCTGCGCCCCGACGGGGTCGGCACGGCGTTCGAGACGTGCGCGGCCAATCGCTCCACGACGCTCGCCGTGGGGGCGTCACTGTTGGTCGGCTGCGACGACGGTGTGGTGCGGATGTACGGAACCGACGGCGCGCTCGAGCGCAGCGTCGTGGTCGGTGACCGCCGGCCGTCCTGGTCGGCGTTGGCAGAGCGGGACGGCACGCTCCTCGTCGGGGGGTTCGACGGGGCGATGTCGACCGTGTCGCTCTCCGACGGCACGCTGAGCTCGCCGCTCGCGGGCCCCACGCTCGGCGTCCTCGCGCTTCAGGCGGTGCCCGGCTCCGCGGCGGTGCTGGTGCTCGGTGAGCGCGGCGGACCGCGGATCTGGAACCCGGACACCGCGACTTGGGTCGGCTCTTTGCCGGCGGGGACGCGCCGCATGCACCCGGGCCGTGCCCCTGGCGAGGTGCTTCTGCTCGGCGACACCCTGCAGTGGTGGAACCTCCCCGCGATGCCGCGACCCACCCGCCTGGTGTTCGACAACGGCGTGTCGCAGGTGGTGCCCGCGCCGAGCGGGGACGCGGTCACGGTGGCGCTCGGTGGCGGGCAGATCATCGAGCGTTCGACGGCGGACGGCCGGGGACTCCGCTCATGGGGTTGGGGGGACGGGGTGGCGAAGTGTGCGGCGTACGGCGGGGGGGCGATGCTCCTCGGCGCGGCGATGGGCGCCGTGCCGCGGAGACTCGGGCCCGGCGCCGAACAGCGCCCCCTCGAGGAGGAGATGATCCTCCGTCGTTGCGGGCGGCTCGCCGATGGTCGGGTATGGGGCGTGGGGTACTCCGCCCGCGCCTACGTCATCGACGTCGAAGACGGCTCCGTGGCGACATCGCCGGTCGGCCCCGGGCCCTTCGACGGGTCGTCGAGCCCGAGCGGCGACACGGCCGTCGTCGTCGACGGTGGCGGCGGGATCTGGCGCCTCGAAGGCGCGTCCTGGCGCGAGGTGCGGCGCGAGCCCGGCGCGGTGGCCGTAGACGTGGGCGATGGCGGCAGCCCCATCGTGTTCGCGCGCGCCGGCGAGGTGTGCCTGGACGGCGCGTGTCACCCGGTCGAAGGCGACATCATGGACGTCGCGTACAGCGGTCGCCACGTCGCCGCCGCGACCCTCGGCGGCGAGATCGCCCTCCTCGACGCGCGCACTGGCGCGCTCGTCGCCCGCTTCCGCGGCCACACCTCCCGCGTGAGCTCCGTGGAGTTCGGCCCCGACGGGTCGTGGTTGATGAGCGCGAGCTGGGATCGAACGGTTCGCTTCTGGGACCTCGGCCTTCTCGACACCCCGGCCGACGCGTTGGTCTCGCGGGCGCGCGCGTTGTGGGGGCTCGGCGGCGACCCCGCCGCGCTGCTCGGCGGCTGAGGCGGCGGTCGTCCACCCGGAGCCCGGACGAGATCCTCCCCCGCGACCTCGTAGCGCTCGCGCTCTTGGGGTGCGCCATCGTCTCGGTCTGGGTGTGGCTGTTCCGTGCCTGGGTGATGGCCAACCGCGTGTCACGCGGGTTCGTCGGGAGCGTCTTCGTCACGCTCGGCGCCTCGGTGATGATCCGCATCGGCGGCTGGGTCGGGGGTACCCTCCCGGCGGACACCCTCCGCGCCGACGCGGTGTGCTACGCCGCCGTCGTCGCCGTGACGGCGTTCACCGTCGACGGTTGGCTCGTGCTCGCGGCGGTGCCGCACCTGCTCGCGGCGGTCGCGATCTCGGCCTGGCCCGAGGCCGCGACGCTCTGGTTCCCCCTTGGGCTCGTGGCGTCGCTCGCCGCGGCCGCGGCGGTGCTCGTGCGCCGCGCGCGGCTGTCCGTGGCGACCGAGGACTGAGCCGCCCCGGCCTACCGCGCGCAGGTTCCCGACGTGCACGTCACCGATGTTTCGCCGTCGTAGTCGTAGAAGTTGCCGCCGTAGGCCACGTCGCCGTACTCCCCGGCCGTCGCGCCGGTGCCGAAGTCGATGCCCACGATCTCCACGGTGCCCTCGATCCACTGCACCTGCACCTGGTAGTTGGTGCCCCGCGTCATGGCCCCGCCGGTGAGCGTCGCGGACGGTTGGACGCCGGAGAGGGCCTCGCGCAGGGTGACGCAGCTGTCCCACACCTGATCGCACTGGATGTCCGACCACTCGGTGGCGACGCCGCGCACCCCGGCGCCCGCGTACTGTCCGGTGATCTGCACGTCCGACACGACCGACGCCGCCCACCCCACGTCGAGGGCTGCCGAGGCTTCGTTGTTCGTGAAGATGCCGCCCGTGACCGTGAGCGGGCCGCCCGGTCGCACGTACACCGTGGCGATCGTGCCGCCGGCGAGGTTGTCGGCGAACGAGGTGCCGTTGAGATCGAGGGTTTGATCGGAGAAGTTGCGCGTCCAGTCGATGTCGAGCGCACCCCCGCCGGCGTTGCCCAGGTCGCGGAAGGTGCTGTCGGTGATGGTCGCCGCGGGTCCGATCAGCGTCACGCTCACGCCGCCGGCGGCGTGGTCGCGCACCGTCACGCCGTCGAGCGCCAGATCCAGCCACGAACCCGAGATCGCCACGGAATTGTAGCCCGCGCGCGGCTGCATCACGCTGTCGGTGACCCGGAGCCCGGCGCTGGTGTCGTACGACGTGACGGCCCCGCCCGTGAAGGTCACGCGCGTCGCCTCGACTTGCGCGCCCGGGCACGGGTCCGCGCTCTTGCCGCACTGCAGCCACACGGGCACGTCGCCACGGACCTCGAGGTCGGACAGGGTGATCGCCGCGGCCTTGTCGCTGAACACGGCGACGCCGTCCTCGCCGTCGACCACGGCCTGCCGCGCAGGGTCGACCGACGTCAGGGCCACGCGCTGGCCAGCGCCCACGTGGACGTTGAGACGGTACGTCTCGTCGCAGAGCGCGAGCTCCCCGCTCGCCGGGGCGTTCCACGTCACCACGGCCGTGGCGCCCTCTCCGCCCAGGTCGGCCGCGGTCACGTCGACCGGGCCGCCGTCGGCGGGGGTCCAGGTCGCGGTGCACGGGAGGTCGGTGTCGGTGTCGGTGTCGGTGTCGGTGTCGGTGTCGGTGTCGGTGTCGGTGTCGGTGTCGGTGTCGGTGTCGGTGTCGGTGTCGGTGTCGGTGTCGGTTTCGCCCTTGGGGTCCGAGTCGGGGTCGGCGCAGGCGAGGAGGAAGAAGGTCGTGAGAAGGTTCATGGTGATCCCCGGACGACCCTAGCACCGGCCTTGCGGCCCCGAACCTCACGGTGGTCTCTCACGGGGGGAGCGCGCCCGACCTACACCTCCCCCGTCGCCAGGAAGCGGTCGAGCCGCGTCGCGGTCAGGCGATAGTTCGGCGCGACCTGGGCTCGCCGGATCGGCTCCCCGGTGACGTCGTCGAAGCAGCACAGGACCGCCCGGGGATCGTCCTCGTCCGGGGCGATGTCGAGGGTGGCGCGGAGGCGACGGCCATCGGCGTCGGTCCAACTGAACGATCGATGGAGGCGCGCGTGGGCCGCGTGCTCGTGCCGACGGATGACCTCGCGCGCCGTCTTGACGAGGGTGTTGAAGGCGGGGATGTCGAGGGGCTTGGGGTTCTTCTTGTCACGGCCCATGGTCCACGGCCCCACCAGCGCCGGCTCGGGGTCGCCGAACCGCGTCATCTCGACCGCCCACCCGTCGTCGTCTTCGTTCTTGATCACGCGGGCGATCCAGCCGTCGCGGCGGATGAGCGTGGGCGTGAGGAGCTCGCCGGTGGCGTCGTCGTCGGGCGGGGTGTTCATGCGGAGGGGTTAGCCGGTCACGGAGGTGTACCCGTGAGCGATCTCCACGTGATCTTCGGCGTCGGCGCCCTTGGGCAGGCGGTCGCCACGAACGCGCTCGCGCGAGGGCACCGCGTACGCCTGGTGTCGCGGAGCGGGAAGGGCTCGGTACCCGCGGGCGCGGAGGTCGCGCGCGCGGACGTGTCGGACGCCGCGGCGGCGACCGAGGCGGCCCGGGGCGCCGCGACGGTGTACTTCTGCGCGGCGCCGCCCTACACCGATTGGCCGGCGCAGTACCCGGGGATGCAGCGCGGCGTGGTCGAGGCCGCCGCTCGGGTGGGCGCACGGCTCGTCACCTGCGAGAACGTGTACCCGTACGGCAAGGTCGACGGGCCCTTCACCGAAGACACCCCCCTCGCCCCGTGCTCGAAGAAGGGCGAGCTTCGAGCGAAGCTCAACGAGGAGCTCCTCGCCGCCCACAAGGCCGGCACCGTCCGCGCCGCGCTCGCCCGCGGGCCGGACTACTACGGCCCCGGCGCGGGCATCACGACGAACTACGGCGACGAGGTGTTCGGCCGTGCCGTCGCGGGCAAGGCGGCCAATGTCTTCGGCGACCCCGACGCCCGTCACACCTTCATCTTCTCCGACGACTTCGGGCGCGGCATGGTCCGCGTCGGCGAGCACGACGACGCGATGGGCCAGACGTGGCACATGCCGTGCCCGCCGCCCCTCACGCAACGCGCGATGATCGCCCTGATCTACGGCGCGCTCGGCGCTCCCCCGCGGCTCTCGGCCATGCCCCGACCGCTGCTCACCGTGCTCGGGTGGTTCGTCCCGGTGCTCCGCGAGCTCGGCGAGATGGAGTACCAGTGGCGCATGGACTACGATTTTCGCCACGCCAAGTTCGACGCCGCCTTCGGCGGCGAGCACGTCGGTCACGACGAGGCGATCGCCCGTACGGTCGCGTGGTTCCGCGCCCGCGCTACGTCGCCCGCCCGCGGATGAGCCACGCCCAAAGGGGCCCCGGAACGACCCGCATGACGTTCATCAGGGTGGCCGTCTGCCAGGGGAAGCTGATGTCCAGGCGGCGCCGCTCCAGCCCGTCGGCGATGATGACCGCCGCGCGCTCCGCGCTCATCACGAACGGCATCGGCTGCCGGAGCCGTTCGGTCAGCGGCGTCGTCACGAAGCCGGGGTGGACCGTGGTGACCGCGATGCCGGTACCGGCGAGATCGAGCCGGAAGCTCTCGTAGAGGGTGCTGACCGCGGCCTTGCTGGCGCAGTACGGCCCGCTGCCCGGCACCCCGCGGTGCGCGGCGAGGCTCGACACCACCGCGAGGTGCCCGGATCGCCGCTCGAGCATGCCCGGCAGCACCGCCCCCGTGGCGTACACGACCCCCTCGTAGTTCAGTCGCATCTGGCTGATCGCCGCCTCGATCGGGACCTTCTTCGCGGAGGCAGGCCCACCGGCGCCCGCGTTCGCGACGAGCAGATCGCACGGCCCCAACGCGGCTTCGAGCGCGGTCACCGCGGCTTCGACCTGGTCGCGTGCCGTCACGTCCGCCGTGGCGGCCGCCGCGGACCCCCCGGCGGCGCGGATGTCCGCCGCGACCTGCTCGAGCAGGTCGAGGCGCCGGGCGACGAGGCCCACCGCCCAACCTCGTTTGCCTAGCTCGCGCGCCAGCGCCGCTCCGATGCCCGTGGATGCGCCGGTGATGATCGCGACCTTCAAGAGAGCCCCCGCCGTCGCGCGCGCACGTAGCCCGGTCGCGGGGCGCGGGTGCCCTCGCTCAGCTCACTTGTGGACGACGGGAACGGCGCAGCCGCCCTTGCCCTTGCAGCTGTTCTTGCCGGCGCAGCCGTTGTCGCCGGTCTTGCAGCCGCCCTGGCTCTTGCAGGTGTTCTGACCCTTGCAGCTGTGCTTCTCGGCCGTGGCGCAGCCGCCCTTGCCCTTGCAGCTGTTCTTGCCGGAGCAGCCGTTGTCGCCGGTCTTGCAGCCGCCGGTGCCCTTGCAGGTGTTCAGGCCCTTGCAGGAGTGCTTCTCGGCGGTGGCCGTGGACGCGGTGGAGGTCCCGCTGGAGCCGCAGCCGCCCTTGCCGCCGCACGAGTTGCCTTCGGTGACGCGCTCGCCGACGGCCGGCGCGTTGGGCGTGGCGGCCGTGGCGGTGCCGAGGAGGAGGCCGGAGAAGACGGCGCCGACGAGGACGGGACGGGCGAGGATGGAAGCGTTCATTTGTTCTCCTGAGGGTGCGGCCGGAGGATTCGGCTACGGAACAGTCGAGCGGTGCGCGGGTTCGTTACACGGCCGGCGCAGGAATCAGTGGGTGGTCGTGGCGGTACGCGCGGCGAGCACCGCGTCGAGGGAGTACCGGCCGGGCCCGAAGACGAGCACGACGAGCGACGTGAGCAGGAACAGGAACGGCGGCGCCGACGTGAAGGTGTCCGGGTCCGAGAAGATGCCCGTCAGCTCTTCGGTGTGGGCGGTCGCGTACGCGACGCACATCGTGCCGATCAACGGCACCGCGGCGATCCGGCTCCCGAGCCCGAGGAACAGGAGCGCCCCGCCGCCCGCCTCGGTGGCGCCCGCGAACGCGGCGTTGATCATGGGCGCCGGGATGCCCAGGTCGGCGAAGAAGGCGGCGGTACGCTCGAGGTTCTGAAGCTTGCCGACACCGGTGAGGACGAATTGATAGCCCCAGTGCAGGCGAAGGAGCAGGAGGAGCGGCGACTGGCCGTGGTCGAGCAGCGAGCCGAGGCGCGCGTAGAGCGCCACGAGCGAAGACAGGTTCATGAGGCTCCGGGCGCCGCGTGTGGTTGGGCGCTCCCCATGGTCAATCGTCGCCGGAGTCCGTTACACGCGACGTGCGCCGCGCGCGCGTCCAGCCCGCGAACGCGTCACGCAGCGTCGCGTCCGTCTGAGGGGGCACCGAGGCCGTCGCCAATCCCGACGCGAGCTCCACCGTGGCGCGGATCTGGCGGAGGTAGCGCGCGCAGCCCTCACACACCGCGGCGTGTGCCCAGAAGCGGGTCGCCGCGAACGCCGCCAGCCGGCCCTCGAGGGCGTCGGTCACCTGTTCCACGAAGTCGCGACATGCGCCGGTCAGCACGAGGAGCCCTCCACCACGCTTGGTCCCACGAGCGCGCGAGACGTTTCAGTCAATCTCGCCTCCCCAGCGAAGCCGCGATCGCCGCGCGCACGCGCGCGCGGGCGCGATGGAGGAGGACACGCTGGTTGCCCTCGCTCAGCCCCAGGGCGCTGCACACCTCGTCGGCGGTCCACCCGTCGATGTCCCGCAGGGTCATCACCGCCGCCTGCTGGTCGGGCAGCGCGGCGATCGCGTCCCGCACGACGCGCAGGGTCTGCTCCGCGTGCAGCGGGCCGTCGGGGGACTCGTCCCATCGCGCGGGCGGGGTCGCCCAGTGCCCCTCCAGAAACGTGCCCGGCGGGTGGAACGCGCTGGGATCGACCGTGGGACCGTCAACCCCCTCGAAGCTCGACAACGGCACGCACCTCGCCTCACGCGTGGCGCGGGTCCGCGCGAGATTGGCGACGACCCTCCCGAGCCAGGTGCGGAGCGCGCTTCGCCCCTCGAACCGATCCACGCCCTGAAAGAGGGCGAGCCAGGCGTCTTGCGCCACCTCCTCCGCGACGCTGTCCGTCCGCACGTACGCGCGGGCAAGCCGCACCATGGCGGCATGGTGCAGGGACACGAGGGCCGCGAACGACCGCTCGTCGCATCGGCGAAGCGCCTCGACCAGCGCGAGCTCGGCTTCGTCGCTCGGGGCGTTGTGCGGCATGGGCGCGCGTTCGTATCGCGCGTGGCGCTATACCGTCTTCCCCTTTCGGTTTCGGTACAGCTCGGCGTCGACCACCTCGGTCATCTTGCGCTCGTCGAGGCGCCCGCCGAGGAAGATGTTGACCTGGCGTGCGGCCTCCGCCGGCTGGTTGACCGTGGTGTCGTACCGGACCTCGATCATCTCGAAGTTCGGACGCTTGCGCGCGAGGATGCGCACCGACGCGAGGTGGTTGAGGTAGGCGTCGGCCATCGCGCGGTCGTCGGAGGCGTCGGCCTCGCCGCGGTGGGCGAGCATCTTGTTCTGGGACGCGAGCACCTCCTGGAGGTCGCGGCGCATGAAGATGATGCGGTACGCGTTGTCGTCCGGCAGATCCTTCAGCAGGAAGCTGATGACCTTGAGGACCTTGCCGCGGCCGTCGCGCAGGTAGGACTTGTCGGTCTCCTTCTCGAGGTCCTTGACGCGCTCGTACTCGTAGTACCCCTTGGGGTTGTCCACGTCGGCGGTCCGCACGTTGTCGGTCATGATTGGGAGCCCGCCCGCTTCGAGCATCTTCATCATCATCGACGTGCCCGACCGGGGCAGCCCCGACACGACGACCAACGGCTCCCCGAGCGAGGGGCGGAACAGCGAGGAGAGGAAGTCGAGCATCGGCGGGCCGGGTCAGAGGGTGACGCCGAAGCGATCCTTCAGGAGGAGGCCGGCGAGGAGGGACGAACCGAAGAACCAGAGCAGGATGCCGCCTTCACCGTCCGGAAAGAACGGGAGCTCGCGGTCGCGGCGGTCGACGCGGAGGGCGTACACGGGGGAGTCCGCGGCGGGCACCGACTCCGCCGGGTAGAGCAGCGCCTCCCAGGACTTCGTGCGGAGCACGGTGACTTTTCGAGGCGGCCCGCCCACCGACAGCGTGAACGACTCCGTGGCGTCGCCGGCGTGCACCCGCACCACGTGGTCGCCCTCTGCATCGAGCCGCAAACGCCAAGCCACCTCGTTGGGGTCGGTGAGGGTCGCGGGGGTCCTCACCGGCGGAGCGTCCAGGGAAACACCAGGAGGAAGCTCGAGGGTGACGTCCTTCGGCGAGACCGTTCTCGGCTCGAGCTCGGCGACGAACAGCGCGATGGCCCCGACGGGGAGCGGCGCGTACGCGTAGTTCGCCACGATCTGCACGAGGATGGCCGTCATGGGGACGAACATCACCAGCATCGGACCGAGGTTGTACCCGAGGTACAGCGCGTTCTGGGCAAGGGCGCCTAACGTCGCCCGCATCACGACGCCGAGCTGGTCGTTGTAGAGCAGGACCTCGAGCAGGTTGACCTGAATCCCGGTCTTCGCGCGGGCGATGCCCTGTTGGTACGACGCGTACTTGTAGACGATCAACGCCACGACCCCGGCGATCGTGGGCCACACCACGAGGTCGAGCGCCGCCAACCGGTGCCCGAGGGGCGCCAGGAGCACGTCGAAGACGGCGGTGAACACGGCGTTGAAGGTGCCCATGGGTCGTGACTACGAGATGTAGCCGAGCCCCTTGAGCTTCGCGCGGATGTCCGCGTCGTTCTTCGTGTCCTCGAAGTGGAGCATCTCCTTCTCGAGGATGTGCTGGATGAACTCCTCCGCCGTGGCGTAGCCCGCCACGTCCGCCACCTTCGCGATGCGCGCGTGGAGGTCCTTGTCGATCTTGACGCTGACGGACTTGCCGAAGCCGAACATGAGCACCTCGGGGGTGAGGACGCGAACTAACGGGTGAGGACGGGCTCGCCCCGCATCCCCTCGGTGCGGGGGACGCCGTACCAGGCGAGCAGGGTGGCGGTGATGTCGGTCAGGTCCGGATCGACCGCGGCGATCGTGCGGTTGGACAGCAGCACGCCGGGCACGACCTCGGGCGCCATCAGGTGGTTGCCGGACCATCGCGAGGTGTTGTCCTCGATGACCGCGGCGGGGATCTCGCCGAGCGTGGACTCGTCGGAGTGCCCATACCCGGCGTCGTAGCCGACGATGAGGTCCGGCGCGTCGGACACGCGCGCGCCGTGGTACACGTCCCGGGCCCGATCGACCCGGCGCACCACCCGGGCGCCGTCCGCCGGGTCCGGATACGCGATGAGCGCGTTTCGAAGCTCGTCGATCGTCGCGTCCAGCGCGGATTGGCTCACGATGCCGTCGCGCTCTCGGCCCGCCAGATTGACGTAGAGCGCGTTGAACCCGAGGGCGTACGCGCGCGTGCGGGCCCAGTCGACGTCGTCGTGCGCGAGCGCGCCTTCGGTCTTGCCATCCTTCAGGGCCAGCCAGCCGTTGTCGCGCAGCCACCCGTTGAGATGGACCTTGCGGCGGAAGGGCTGGAAGCCGTGGTCGGACATGACGATCAGGAGCGTGTCGGCGGGCAGGCCCGCGCGCACCTCGCCGAGCAGGCGATCGACGTTGCGGTAATAGGCGTCGACGTCGTCGGCGTGGTGCTCCGCGGACGCGGCGTCGTACGCCGGGTGTGGCGGCCCTCCAGGCGCCTTCGGGTCGCCGTGGCGCCACAACATGTGGCACTGGAGGTCGATGTCGGAGAGGTAGAAGAAGGTGGCGTCGCCCGGCGCGAAGCGGGCGAGCGCCACGTCCAGGAGCCCCTCGGCCTCGGCGGAGACCAGCTTCACCTGGCGCTCGTAGTCGTCGTCGTCGAAGGTGCCGTCGCGGAGGGCGTTCGTCTCTTCCGGCATGCCCTGGGTATAGAACGGGGTGCCGAGCGCGCCCGCGAGGTCCGGCGCGAAGGCGTCGGGGGTGGAGATGGGCTGAGCCGGCGCGGACGCGGCGAGGTTGACCGGGCTCGCGTAGAGCTGGAACCCAGGGCGGAGCTGCTTTGCGTAGAAGCGGACCTGCCCGGCGAGGGGCATGGCCCCCGCGGGCAGCGCGTCGAAGCCGACCTCCGCCCACGCGCTCCACTCGCCCTCCCGCACGACGACCTCGGCGTCGCCGACGCGGACGAGCGCCACCGGTTGCTCGGCGTCGATCGTCACCTTCACTGGCGCGGTGAGGTACTGCGCGTCGGTGGGGATCGCGCCCGGCGCGAGGTGGAAGAGGTCGGGCGGCCCCTTGATCGTGCCGCGGACGGTGTCGCCCACGCCGTCGAGGTCGGCGTCCTCGACCACCACGGACTGAATGTCGCCCTTGAGGTCGGCGCGCCCGGCGACCGACTGATCGGTGTACCAGGTGTACGTCCCGTACCCGCCGCGCATGTCGACGGTGCCCATGCCGGACAACGTGCGCGCGTCCGACTCGGTCGGGGGGTAGTTCCCCGGGATTCGGTACACCTCGACGTCGACCCCGGCCGCGTGGAGGGTGTCCCACCACGGGGTGCCGGATCGATTGTTCGTCGGCGTCTCGCCGCCGAGCGGCAGGTACCACCCGAAGAGCTCGAGGGTGGTCGGAGGCGGGCCAGGGGGCGGCGTCGCCGACGAGATCGGGAGGTAGGTCGCGGGGTCGCGGTGCACGAAGTCGAAGATCCCGTGCCCGCCCGGATCGAGCCCGGTGACGAAATTGGACCACGCCACGGGCGACTGCGGCGGGTTGGACGTGCCCAGCTCGGTGAACCCACCCTCGCGCGCGAGCGCGGCGAAGTTCGGCATCGACCCGGCGTCGATCAGGCGGCGCAGGATCACGGGGTCCATCCCGTCGACCCCGAGCACGAACAGCCCTGGCCCGACCGGCGCTTCGGGGCCGCCGCAGCCGGCGAGGACCACGGCCGCCGCGAGGGCGACCCAACGCTCAGGCCGCATCGCCGGCCTCACGCGGGTGCGCCTTGGCGCCGGGCGCGGCGCCCGACTGGGACAGCGTGCGCGGATCGAGCGGCCCGGCGACGGGCGCCGGTTGGCCGGGCTTCGCGAACAACATCCGGCCCTTCATCGCTTCCGGCGGCCTCTGACCGAAGAGCGACAGGATCGACACCGGCAGATCGGCGATGTGCGGGGCTTCGACCGCGATCGGTCGATTGCAGAAGAACACCCCGGGCACGATGGCGGGGTCGACACAGTGGTCGCCCGACCACGGCTTGGTGTTGTCACGGAACACCTCGGGGGTCACCGCGCCCGTCGCGCACTCCCAGGAGTTGCGGTAGCCGCCCTCGTAGCCCACGAGGAGGTCGGGGGCGTCGAGGCGGTACGGCCCTTCGAAGCAGGCGTACGCCTTCTCGACCTTGCGGATCGCCCGTGTCCCCGACTCGGGGTCGACGAGCCCCTCGAGCCCCGCGGCGATGGCGTCGCACAGGGCGCGGTACGCGTCGCCCTCTTCGACGATGCCGGAGGCCTCGCGGCCCTTGCGATTGATGAAAATCCCCGTCAGTCCGAGGCTGAACGCGCGCGTGCGCGACCAGTCGACGTCCTCGAACCAATCGCCGGAGGTGCTGTGCCCGTCCTTCAGGACGAGGTACCCGTGGTCGCGCAGCCAGGTGTTGAGGTTGACGCCACGCCGGAAGTTGGTGAAGCCGTGGTCGCTCATCACGATGAGCACCGTGTCCTTGTCGAGGCGGTCCATCACCTTGCCCACGATCCCGTCCATGTGTGCGTACACCTTGGGGATCGCGTCCGCCCACTCGGTCGTGTCGCGCCCGCGGTTGGCGGGGTGCGAGGGGTCCAGGTACCGATAGAACATGTGCTGGACGCGGTCGGTCGTGTCGAACACCGTGGTGACGAGCCCGCGCGGCGCCCGATCGAACGCGTCGAAGAACATGCGCTCGCGCTCGTCGCAGAGGTCGAGCGCGGCCTGGTAGAACGCGCGCTCGTCGATCACCCGCTCGTTGAGCGCCCAGGTGTCCTCGGCGAGCCCGAGCGTGCCGAACGGGCCGAGCTTCTTCGCGAGGTAGATCGCGTACACCTCGGGGTGGCTGATCGGCATCGCCGGAGACTCCGGATCGATGTGGATCGGCGTCATGTACAGCCCCACGTCCGGCGTGAGCGAGGTCAGGTAGAACCGCGCGATGCCGGTCACCTTGATGCCCATGCCCGCGGAGAAGGTGAGGTGGATCCACGGGGAATACGTCTGGAGCGGAAGGTCGAACGCCTCGCCGCCGTCGATCGCCACTCGCACCCCTTCGCTTCCTACGGTGATCGTGAACGGGAGCGTCATGCGGCCGCCGTCTTTGACCATCGTGTTGTCGGGCCCGACGATGCGCGACCGAATGACGTTGCCCTTACGACGCAACACGGTCTGCTCGCCGCCGGTGAAGGCCGCCTTGCCGTCGGCGTTGGCCGTGGAGAAGAACGAGAACGTGCCCTGGCTGCCGCGCAAGTCGGGGACACACATTCCGGAGAGCAGGAGCCCGCGGAAGGGGACCGGCGGGAAGGTGATCGGGACGCGTTGGATGGTGGCGGGGATGTGGCGGTCGCCGAGGAGCTTCCAGAACGCCGAGGAGCGCTGCAGCAGCGTGATCTTCGGCTTCCCCAGCGGGATCATGTACTTGCCGATGTTCAGCACGCGCTTGGAGGCCTGGATGTCCGTGGAGGACAACATCGGGGCGTAGGTACACGGATCCCGCGTGATGAAGTCGTAGATGCCGTGCCCCGAGGGGTCCACCCCGGTGGCGAAGGTCGACCACGCGACGGGCGACATGGACGGATTCGACGTGTCGAGCGGACGAAAAACTCCCTGGTCCGCCAACTTCTTCAAGTTCGGCAGCCGGCCTTCGTGCATCAGCCGCGTCGCGACGCCCGGGTCCATGCCGTCGAGGCCGAGCACCACCACCCGCTTCGCCAGGGCGTCCCGGTAGGGGTTCCCCACCCGGATCGTTCGGATCACCCACGTGATCGGCCACAGCAGCAGGGTGCCGATCGCCAGCGCGAACGACGCGAGCAGGGCCGCGAGCGAGCCCGCGAACGCGAAGCCGGCGCCCGGGCCGATGTACGCGTGGGCAGGGCCGGACCACGCCGCGACGCAGAGCAGCAGGAGCGTGAGCGCGGCGGAGCGGAACGGGCGCGACATGGGTCGGGCGTTATAGTCGTGGCCAACGCCGTGGGCTACCTCACGGCCGACACGCTTCGTCACGCCCACCGGCGCGCTTCGTGACGCAACGCGACGCGCGCGGCGCGGGCACGCGGAGTTAGGTCCAGGCCGTTCTCGGGGTCTCCATGCGCGCGCTCTTCCCGTCGCTCCTCACCTTCCTCGTCGCGTGCGGTGGCGGGGCCGATCCGGCGTCGCTCCAGGCGAAGGTGGACGAGGCGCTCGCGGCGAAGGACTGGCCGGCCGCGGTCACCCGCGCCGAGGAGGCGCTCGCGAACGCGACCGTCTCGGGCGACCCCGCGACGGCGTGGCGCTTCGAGTCCTTGCGCCTCGACGCCCTCGCGGACGGCGGCAAGGGCGACGACGCGGCGAGCACGCTCGCGCGCCTCTCCGAGGCCTACCCGAAGCAGGCGACCGCGGCGGTGTACCGCGCCGTCGCCGACAAGCTGCGCGTGGCCGGCGACGGCACCGGGGCGGCCACGGTGCTCGACGCGGGCGTCAAGCGCTTCCCATCGGAGAGGGCGGCGTTCGAGGCTGATATCGCCGCGCTCGCGAACGCCGGCGGCGAGGGCGTGACCGACATGCTGAAGCAGCTGGGGTACCTCGGCAACTGACGATGGAGCCCGTCCGGGTCACCGTGCTCACGGGGTTCCTGGGCGCCGGCAAGACGACCCTCCTCAACCGAATCCTGGCCGACCCCGCCAGCCCGCCGTGCGCGGTGGTCGTCAATGAGCTGGGTGCGCTCGGCATCGACGGGGCGCTCGTGGTGGGGGCCTCCGAGGGGGTCGTCGAGCTCTCCAACGGCTGCGTGTGCTGCGAGATCCGCGAGGATCTCCGCACTTCCGTGCGGGAGCTGCTGCGGCGGCGCGCCCGGTGGTGGCGGCCCGCGCGGTTCGCCCACCTCCTCGTCGAGACGAGCGGGCTCGCGACGCCCGGACCGCTCGTCCAGACCTTCCTGCTCGACGCGGAGCTCGCCCGCGACACGCGGGTGGACGGCGTGATCGCGCTCGCGCATGCCGGCCGGATCGCGTCGCAGCTCGTCGATTATCCCGAGGCGGCCGCGCAGCTCGCGAGCGCGGATCGCGTCGTGTTGAACCACGCGGACCACGGCGACGCCGCCGCGGCCCGGGCCACCGTGGCGGCGGTGGCGCCCGCCGCGGGCATCCTCGAGGCGGTGCGCGCCGAGGTGCCCATCCCGCCGATCCTCGACGTGGGCGGTGGTGATCCCGCGCGGTGGACGATGCCCGCGATCACGACGCACGCCCAGGGGGTCATGACGTGGGCGCGGCACGCGGATGGGCCCCTCGATCTCGCGCGGCTGAAGATGTTCCTTCAGTTCGTGGCCGCGCGGCCCGGTTGGGAGGTGTTGCGGATGAAGGGGGTCTTTCGGTGCGTCGGGCACCGCCGCGCCGTGGTCGCCCAAGGCGTGCACCAATGGCTCGAGCTTGGGCCGGCGGAGCTCGAACCGCCGGCACGAAGCGCCGTGGTCGTCATCGGACGGGCGCTCGACGTGGACACGATCGAACGGGCGTGGAGCGCCGCGGTGGGCGACCCACGGGGGCCGGAACGCAGGTAGACCAGGATGCGTCGGCTGGCCGTCCTCAACTGAACCGCTACGACACCCCTCAGCTCGCGAACTGACGTTCGACGAGCCGCTTGTACACCCCGTCACGAGCGAGCAGCTCCTCGTGCGTGCCGGACTCGACGAGCGCGCCGCGCTCCAGCACCGCGACGGTGTCGGCCGTCTTCACGGTCGAGAGCCGATGGGCGATGACGAGCACCGTGCGCCCCTCCATCAGGCGTTCGAGGGCCTCCTGGACGAGGTGCTCGCTCTCGGCGTCGAGCGCGCTCGTCGCCTCGTCGAGGACCAGGATGCGAGGGTCTTTCAGGATCGCCCGCGCGATCGCGATGCGCTGCTTCTGGCCACCCGAGAGCCGCACCCCGCGTTCGCCCACGAGGGTGGCGTAGCCGTCCGGGAACGCGGTGACGAAGCCGTGGGCGTTCGCGGCCCGCGCCGCCGCTTCGACGTCGGCTTCGGTGGCGCCGGGGCGCCCGTAGCGGATGTTGTCGGCGATGCTCGCGGCGAACAACACCGGCTCCTGCGCCACCGTGCCGATCTGTTGGCGCAGCCACGCGGTGTCGAGCCCGCGGATGTCCACCCCGTCGAGCGTGACGCGGCCGGCGGTGGGGTCGTAGAAGCGCGCGAGCAGCTGTGAGACCGTGCTCTTTCCACTGCCGCTCGGCCCCACGAGCGCGAGCACGCGGCCCGGCTCGAGGTCGATCGACACGCCGGCGAGCACCGGCGCGTCCGGACGCATCGGGTACGTGAAGCTGACGTTCTCCAAGCGCATGTGGCCGCGGAGCTGCGCCAGACGCTCGCCTGTGGCGGTCACGACCCCCGGCAGGCGGTCGAGGAGCTCGAACACCCGTTCGCTCGCGCCGATGGCGCGGTTGAAGTCACTGTACAGGCTGGACAGGCCGCCGAGCGCGAAGGCCATGAACACGGTGTAGAGCATGAACGAGGTCAGCGTGCCCACGCTCATCGACCCGTCCATGACGAGGCGCCCGCCGTACCACAACACGAGGGATACCGCCGCGTACGCCGCGAACCCACCCGCGCCCTGGAACGCGCCGTAGGCCAGCGCGAGGCGCCCGCCGAGGCGGTAGGCCTCGTCGACCCGGCCGCGGTACCGGTCGACCTCCTGCTCCTCCCGGCCGAAGCTGCGGACCGTGCGCACGTTGCCGAGGGTCTCTTCGGCCACCTCGTTCGCCGCGGCGAGGGCGTCCTGCGTCGACTTGCTGAGGCCGCGCACGGTTCGCCCGAACACCATCGCGCCGATGGCGACGAAGGGGACGACGCCGAGCATGAGCGCCGTGAGCTGCCAGCTCGTCCAGAACAACACCGCGAGGGTGGCGACGATCTGGAAGGTGAACCGGAGCGCCATCGAGACGTTCACCGTGACGCTGTTCTGCAGGATGCCCGTGTCCGCGCTCAGTCGGTTGATCAGCTCGCCGGTGCGCTGGGCGTCGAAGAAGCCGATCTCCTGGCGGATGATGCTGGCGAACAGGTCGCCGCGGAGGCGCGCGACCACGCGCTCGCCCGCGAGGGTGAACAGCCACGCGCGGATGAAGCCGAACGCGCCGACGACCAGGAACACACCGAGCAGGGCGAGCAGGACGCGGTCGAGCTGCTCACGCCCGTCCGGGCGTTGCACGAGGTCCATCAGGCGGCCGATCCCCGCGGGCGCGACGAGGCCCATGCCGCTTCCGAGGAACAGGGCGACCGTGGCGAAGGCCAGGCGCGGGGCCTCGGGGCGGGCGAGCGAGAGGAGGCGCCGCCAGTCGGCCGGTCGTGCGGGGGTGGACATTCACGCGGCTTATCCCGCGTTGGGGGGCGACTCCCCGACGCTTCGGCCCCAGCGCCGCAACGCAGTGTGACCGGCGAGGGTGGGGGGTGAGCGCCAGTTGCCGAGTCGTGGTCTACGATGTCCCCATGGCCACCGAAGACTGCGCGTACCTCCGGGGTGCGGGATGCGGGCGGGAGCCCGTGTGTGAGGAAGACACCGCGGAGTCCTCCGAAGACACGGGTGACGGGCTCCTCGTCGGACGGACCTGTGCCTGCGGCGGCGTCAGTGGCGGGGGCTGGCTGGTCGCGCTGGTCGTCGGGCTCCTCGTGCTGGCGCGTCGGTTCCGATGGGTCTTCCTCGTTTGTCTCGCGTGCGCGGTGGCCTTCGACGCGCGCGCGGACGTCGACGCCCAGCGGCTTCAGCCGCTCGATGGCGGCCCGTTCACCGCCCTCCGGGAAGCCGACATCGGGGCGGCCTGGTCCGTGCGCGCCTCCGCCCATGTGGGCGCGGCGTCGGACCTCGCCACGCTGCAGACCCCCGACGGCGCTTACCCCTTGTTGGAGTGGGCGTTGTCCGCCGAGCTCGGCGGCTCGGTGCGCATCGCGGAGGCCGTGCGGGTGGGCGTCGCGGTCGCGCATCACCCGTGGATCGTCTGGGACGGGGCCTACCGGTTCGGCGTGCCGGGCGACACGGCGCTGTGGGCGCAGGTGCCCATCGTCGCGGACGAGCGCCGCGGGCGGACGTTGTCGTCGTACGTCCAGATCGATCTGCCGACGGGCTCCACGGAGACCCTGTTGAGCGATCGCAACGGTGGGGTGCACCTCCTGGTCGCGGGCGGAGCCACCGTCCGGCGCACGGAGCTCCTCGCGAACATCGGCGTCCGTGCGTCCGACATCGTCCTCGTCCCCGGCCACGCTTGGGGAGCCCGCCTCTCCGGCGGCCTCGGCGTGTGGCGCCCGTTCGGTCGGGTTCTGTTCGGCTCGGTGGAGCTCGACGGCAGCGTGCCGCTCGGCGAGCCGATCGCGCCGGGGAACAGCCCCGCGGAGGTGCTCGCCTGCGCGGGGGTGCGCCTCGCCGGCGGCTTCCAGGTGCGCGGCGGCGTGGGTGCCGGGCTCAGCGACGGGATCGGCAGTCCGGGCGTCCGGTGGCTCGTCCAGGTCACGCGGGATCCCCGTCCGGCGCCCGACACCGACGGGGACGGGCTCCTCGACGACGTCGATCGGTGCGTGACCGACCCCGAGGATCGCGACGGCGTGAGCGACGCCGACGGATGCCCCGAGGCCGACGCCGACGCCGACGGCATCCTCGACCCCGCGGACACGTGTCCGACACGTCCCGAGACCCCAAACCGCTGGCAAGACGAGGATGGATGCCCGGATCGCGCCACGGTCGTCCAGCTGACGGTGCGCGGCGACGGGCTCGAGGTCGCGCAGGTGCGCGTCGAGGAAGAGCCCGCCTCGGAGACGGTCGCGGACGTCCCGCGCACGCTCGTGTTGCCTCCGGGGCGTCGTCGCATCGAGGTGACGGCCCCCGGGTTCGAGGCCCATGTCGTGCTGCTCGACGTGCCGGACGCCCCTGAGGCGGCCCACACGGTCGTGCTCGAACGGGTGCGTTTCGGCGCGGTGCGTCTCCGCCTCGTCGGCGCCGACGGCGCGTCGCTCGCGGGTCACCGCCTCGGCGCCGCGGGGGTCATCCCCGTGGCCGCGGAGGGGTCGACGTTTGAGCTTCCTTCCGGCCCACGCGCGCTCACCGTCGGTGCCCCTGGTCACTCGACGCGGACCGTGCCGGTGGAGGTGCCCGCCTCGGCCACCGTCGACCTCGTCGTCACCCTCGGGCCGAGCGCCGTGCGGCGCGCCGGCAACCGGCTCGAAACCACGAGCGAAGTCAGGTTCCCGCTCGACTCCGCCGAGATTCTCGATGCGGGGCCGCTCGGCGACCTCGCCGCGCTCCTCCTGGCCGACCCGAGCGTCCGCCTCGTGCGCGTCGAAGGCCACGCCGACGGTGTGGGCTCGAGCGCCTACAACCTCGATCTGTCGCGCCGACGGGCGCAGGCGGTGGTCGAGTGGCTCGTCGGCGCGGGCGTCGCGCGGGAGCGCCTCGAGGCGATCGGCACGGGCGAAGCGCGCGCGGGCACGCCCGAGGCGAGTCGCCGGGTGTCGTTCCTCGTGCTCGTCTGGGCCGACGAGGCTCCCGAGTAGGCGACCTACGCCGGGAATGCCGACGACGGGCCGGCGGGCTCGTCGAGCAGCGCCGCGAGCCCCTCCATGCGCGCGCGGATCTCGTCGCGGGCGACACGGAAACGCGCGAGCATGTCTTCCCGACCGAGGTTCGGGTCGTCGCTCGCCGGGTCCTGGGTCGGCCAGTGGAGCCGGCGGGCCTTGCCGAGGAACACCGGGCAGACCTCCTCGGCGCAGAGCGTGATCACGGTGTCGACGGTCGCCGGGTCGATCGTGTCGACCGACTTGGAGCTTTGCCCCGCGAGATCGACGCCCGCCTCAGCCATGACCTCCAGCGCGTACGGGTTGACGCGTGAGGGCCGGGTGCCCGCGCTCTGGACGCGGACGCGATCGCCGAGGAGCGCCCTCGCCCAGCCCTCCGCCATCTGGCTGCGGGCCGAGTTCGCGACGCACATGAACAGGATGCCGGTGGGGGCCTGGAACATGCGCGGTCGGATAAGTCGGCGGTGCATCCAAATCGAGAGTGGTCCGTCTGTACGAGTGAAGCCGCACATCACCGGCCTCACGAGGAGCCCATGACCAGCCTTCCCATCGCCCCCGACCCCGCGCCGCAGGGCGCCTCGTGCTGCGCGCCGACGTGCTGCACGCCCGCGAGCGCGCCCGAGCCGCCCCGCCTCCCACCGCCGACGCCGTGCGGGAGACCGTCCGCGAGCGCTACGGCGCGATCGCCCGAGACGGTGGCCTCGCGGCGCCCGTGAGCTGCTGCGGGCCGGTCTGCTGCGCCCCGGACGCGAGCCTGATCGGGTACTCCGCGGAAGAGGCGGCCGCGGTGGCCGAAGGCGCGAACCTGGGCCTCGGTTGCGGCAACCCGCAGGCGATCGCGTCGCTGAAGCCGGGCGAGCGCGTCCTCGACCTCGGCAGCGGCGCCGGGTTCGACTGCTTCCTCGCGGCGCGGTCGGTCGGCCCGACCGGCTCCGTGATCGGGGTCGACATGACGCCCGACATGCTCGCCAGGGCCAGGGAGAACGCCAAGAGAAACGGATTGTCCAACGTCGAGTTCCGACTCGGCGAGATCGAGCACCTCCCCCTTCCGGACGCCAGCGTCGACGTGGTCATCTCCAACTGCGTGGTGAACCTCTCTCCCGACAAGCCCGCGGCGTACCGGGAGGCGTTCCGCGTCTTGGCTCCGGGTGGACGCGTCGCGATCGCCGACGTGTTGGCGCGGGCGCCGCTCGCCCCGGAGCACGCGGCGGACCTCGCCTTGCTCGTGGGCTGCATCGCGGGGGCCGCGACGGTCGCGGAGGTGGAGGCCTGGCTGCTCGACGCGGGCTTCGTGGACGTCGCGATCCGCGAGAAGTCGGGTTCTCGCGAGCTCATCGAGTCGTGGGCACCCGGACACCCGGCCGCTTCGTCCGTCGTGTCCGCCACCGTCGAGGCCCGTGAGCCGCGATGAACGACGCGGGCGTCGATCGCGACCGCGCGTCGGCGACGATCGCGCGTTTCGAGGGCGAGCTGCGGCGGTTCGTCGCGCGCCGGGTGCCCGGGCCCGACGCGGACGACGTGCTGCAGGACTCCCTCCTGCGCATCCACCGTGGCGTCGGGTCGCTGCGCTCGGCGGATCACCTCGCGCCGTGGGTCTACCGGGTCGCGCGGAGCGCCATCGTTGATCACTTCCGTCGCGCTCGCCCGAGCGCCGGGACGGACGACGAGGCCGCGCCCGATGACCTCCCCGAGGAGCCGTCCGCGGAGGTGCGCGAGCTCCTCGCGGCTTGCGTCGCGCCGTTTCTCGAGCAGAACCCTCCGGACCAGGCGGCGGCGCTGCGCCTCACCGACCTCGGGGCGATGACCCAAGCCGAGGCTGCCGCCCGGCTCGGCGTCCCGCTGGCGACCCTGAAGGCACGGGTGCAACGTGGGCGTCGTCGTCTGCGCCGCGAGTTCGAGGAGTGCTGCGACCTCGTGCAGGATGCGCGCGGCGCGGTGATCGGCGCGACACCCCGGTGCGGCTGCTGAGGAACGTGGGGGTCACGGTGATACACACGCCGCCGTGATGGCCACCCCGAACGACCGCAGCACCGTCGTCGGGCTCGCCGCGGCGGTGGGTGCATATGGCTCCTGGGGGGTCCTGCCGCTCTACTTTCGGGCGCTGTCGGAGCTCTCCGCGCCGACGGTCCTCGCGCACCGCGTGGTCGCCTCCATCGTGTTCTTGTCGTTCGTCCTCGTTATTCGCCGCGAGCTCCCGGCGGTTCGGGCGGCGGGCGCGCACCTGCGGCCGCTCGTCGCTTCCGCCGTGCTGCTCGCGATCAACTGGCTCGTGTTCGTGTGGGCGGTCAACTCCGGACGTGCCCTGGACACGAGCCTCGGCTACTACGTCAACCCGCTGTTGAACGTGCTCCTCGGCGTGTTTTTCCTGGGCGAGTCGCTCGGCGCCGCGCAGGTGGCCGCCGTAGGGCTCGCGGTGCTCGGGGTCGCGGTGCAGGTCTGGGGCCGCGGGGGGGTGCCGTGGGTGTCGCTCGTCCTCGCCGGCACCTTTGCCGTCTACGGGCTGCTCCGGAAGCGTACGCCCGTCGGCGGCGCGCCGGCGCTCTTCGTCGAGACGGTGGCGATGGCGCCGGCGGCCGTCGCCTGGCTGGCCGTCGCCGCGGCCCGCGGCGAGCCGGTGCTCGCGGGCGATGCGGTCACCAACGGGTTGGTCGTGGGGCTCGGCGTCGTGACCGCCGTGCCGCTCGTTCTGTTCGGGGTCGCCGCACATCGGCTTCCGCTCGCCACGATGGGGATCGTGCAATACCTCGCCCCCACGGGCCAGCTGCTCACCGCGGTGCTCGTGTTCCACGAGACCTTCACGATCGCCCACGCCGTGTCGTTCGCGTTGATCTGGGCGGGCCTGGGGCTGTACACGGTGGACGCGCTCATCGGGGCGCGGCGGGCTCCGAAGCTCGCGGTCTGACGCGCTCGACCGGCGCGGCGGCGAGGCGGCGGCCGGGGACGCGGAGGACTCGCGCCCCCCAGGGCGCGCCCACGTCGCGACGGGCGCCGGCGTACACGGCGGTGGCGACGGCGTCGGCGACCATGCCGGACGGCGCGACCACGACGGCCACGCCGCGCCGGTGCACGGGCCCGGCAGCGTCGTGGATGTGGCCGGGGCGCGCCGAATCTCCAGAGGTGGACAACGCTTGATCCCGCAGGCGGACGGGCCGCGACACCCGGGTGCCGTCGTTCACGGCGACCCACCAACCGCGCCCGGACGGCCCGTCGCCGTGGGCGAGCAGGTCGCCCGCCGCGTCGAGGAGGAAGTCCGAGAACCCCGCCGCGAGCAGCGCCGCCGCGGCGCGGTCGTTCAGCCACCCCTTCAGAACGCCGCCGAGGTCGGGCTCGGCCGACGCCGACCAACCGTCCGCGCCGCGGCCCAGCGAGCCACCCCGCCACATGAGGTCGAACCGACCGCCGCTCCGGGTCGCAAGTCGTAGACCGAAGTCGAACAGCCGCTCGGCCTCGGGGGAGAGCGCGACGGGCGCTCCCGCCGCCAGCCGCGCCGTGGCGCTGCCCGGTCGCCACGCCGACAATTCGGCCTCCCCCGCCTCGATCGCGCCGAAGGCGACGTCGAATCCCTGCCGCGCGAGCGCGGGTTCGTCGACCCGAAGGGTCACGCCGACGACGGTGCCCATCGCGAGCCGCGCCTCCCGCGGCGTGTCCGACGCGGCGGCGCTCAGGACGATGGCGAGGAGGAGGCCCAGAGCTCACGCAGGGAATCGACGATCATCCAGCACAAGCCCGCGACGACCGCCAGGGAGATCGGGAGGGCGAGCGCGGACAGCGCGGCCGGGCCGTACGCGATGCCCCAGGGCAGGGCGATCTGCGCGCCGATCGCGGCGAGGGTGCCGAGGCTGACGAGCGCCCTGCCGCCGCTGAGGTGGTAGAGGTGCGCGACCACCAGCCAGACGATCGGCTCGGTGAACAGGTGGAAGTGCGTGATCTCGAGGATCTGCCGGTAGGACTTCGGGTACGCCATCTCCGCTTCGTCCCCCCGCCACCAGGCGGCCGCGCCGCTCGCGCTGGTGCCCATGCCGTCGAGGTGCAGCAAGGTGGCCGACACGAGCCCCGCCAACATGAACGCGAGGAACGCGGCGTACACGAGGCGCGCGCCACGGTCGAGTCGGCGCAGCGCGGGCGCCCGGCCGGCGAACTCCCTCACGTCCGGGCCTTCACTTCAGCACGTCCCGAAGCACGGCCGCGACCGTCTCGCCGACGAGCGCGTTGCCGGCCAGCGTGAGGTGGTTGTTGTCGAGGAACAGCTCCCTCGCGGTGCGGCCGTCGGTGCGCACCGCTTCACAGGCGTCGATCACGGGGTACCCGGCCGGGAGCTCGCCTTCGAGCGTCATGCAGTCGATGCGGCCCTCGCGGTTCATGACCGGGTAGCGCATGAAGATGACCTTGACGCCGTTGTCGTCGCCCCACTGGGCGATCAGGTCGTGGTTCCCCGGCGTCTGGCGGTGGGTTGGGTTCCGGCCGGGCGCGGTCGGCGCCGCCGGGCGATCGAGCCAGCGCGCGCGGTCGGGGTCGGCCTTCCACAGCGCGACGCGCAAGTAGTAGTAGATGCGGCTGTTCCACAGGGTGGCGCGTACGACGTCGAGGTCGGACGGCGCGCCGAGCAGCGACCCGTCGTCGCGCGGGCTGTCGTACGGCATGCAGTCGACGATCAGGGCGTCCGGCGAGTACTTTCCCATTCGGAGGCGGATCAGCCGATACACGTTGAGCGAGCGGAACCCGCTCAGGCCCGCGTTGAGGACCTCCCAGCCGTCGCCGAGCGCGCCCTCCGCGTAGGCCGGCCACGTGTGATCGGCGTCGACCCCGGCGCCGAAGGTCTGCGAGTCGCCGAAGGCGATCACGCGACGCGTGCCGGGGGTGCGCTCGACCTGGACGGGCTTGGTGCGTCGGAAGCCGTGTACGTCGATCTGTGACCCGGGCGACGGCAGCGCGGGCCAGTACCAGCCGAGATCCGCGTGGAACCGGAAGGCCGCGCCGCGCAGGTGCGCGTCGATCATCTCCTTCGGCATGGTCACGCGGCCGGCCACCGTCCCACCGAGGCGCAGGGCCAGCTCCGTGCCGCCGAGAACGAGTACGAACGCGACGAACGAGAAGGCGAGGCGCCGAAACGTGCGGGTACGGGTCATCGCGCGCGCCTTCGGAGGGCGAGCGCGCCGAGCGCGACGGTGACGAGCCCGACGGGGGTGCCGCTCCCGCAGCCGCAGCCCGCGGGCGCGTCGTCGACCGGGTCGCTCGTGTCGTCGTCGACCGGCGCGCGCGTCGTGAAGGCCACCTCGATGGCGGCGTCGAGGGTGTAGCCGTCGAAGGTGCGGATCCCGGGGTGCAGGGTGAGCACGTAGTCGGTGTCCGCCGCCCAGTCCGCCTCCGGCGCGATGTTGACCACGTGCGAATTCCACCCGTAGAACACGTGTGGGGCCACGGGGTGCGCCGCGCCGGACGCGTCGGTCACCGTCACGGTCTGCGCGGTGACGGAGTCGGGGTCGAGCCCCTTGGCGAAGACGACCTCGAGGCGCGCGTCGAGGTCGTCGGCCCCTCTCGCGGCGACCGTGCCGCCCGCGGGCGGGAAGGTGTGGATGACCGGGGACTCCCAGCCCGTCGCGCCATTCAGGCGATCCCACGTGACCTTCCAATAGGCCGCGACGACCTCCGCTTCGTGCTCCGGACGTCCCACCGCGCGGGGATCGAACTGGTGCGCGCACGCCCACGGAAACAGCGCCTCGTACTCGGCGACGGCGTCCGGGTTCTCCGCGAGCCGTCCCACGCCCCAGATGGCGACGCCGAGCAGGGCCATCCCGTCGTCGATCGTGCCGCCCGCGACCGTGTGGCCCTGCGCCGCGAAGCTCTCGATCAGGGAGTCCGGCCACCAGGGCGCCGGCACCGTGCCCGCGCCGCGGCGAACGGCAAACGCCACGTCGGTCGCCTCGTCCATCGAGCAGCACGCCCAGCTCTCGGCCGGGTCGTAGGCGCGGCTGCGCTCCATGTAGGTCGCGTCGTAGAACTGGTCGGCCATGCCGTGCGAGCGAAGACCGAGGAGGAAGGCCACGTGCTGCGCCCCCTCGTCATCGAAGGGAGGCGGGTGGTTGGCGACGATCCAGTCGAGGTACGCGTCCTGGGTGGGCTCCCAATGGGCGAGCTCGCCGTAGCCGTCGTCGACGGCGTAGCCCCCGTCGGGGAACATCGTGCCGTTCAGAAGGGCGTCGCGCACGTCGTCCCGCGCGAGCAGCTCCGCGAGCCCCTCGTCCGCGACGCGCCCGATGGCGTCGACCGTGATGCCCTGGTGGCTGGTCTGGCCGTTCGCGCGGGCGGGCGGTACCACGGCGATCACGAGCGCGAGCATGCGCGGAGCCTACCACGCGACCCCCGCGCGCCGCTCCGTGCCATACTTGCGTGGTGTCGAACGACCCGTACGGCTTCCCGCCGGCGCCCAACGAAGCGCCCCCGCAGACCGCCCCGCTCGAGGTACTCTGGCTCGCCGTCGCGGCGGCGTTGTGCACGTCCATCGGGATATGTGCGTGTTACCTCCCGTACTTCGTCGGGGCCCCCCTCGGCGCGTGGGCGGCGTGGCGCGCCTTCGAGGTCGTGTCCCGCGCGACGGACGAGCGCGACCGCGCGATCGGCAACGCGAGCCTCGTGATGGGTTTGGTCTCCGCCGCCGTCTCCGGGATGTTCGCGCTGTTCATCCTCGTCTACGTCGCGATCTTCGGGTTGTACTTCGTGGCGGTGCTGGCCCTCGCGGGCGCGGGCTTCGCGGCGTCCGGCGCCGACCCCGCCGGCGGCGACACCGGCGTGGTCGCGCCCCCCTGAGCGCGGGCGCCCGGGCGAGTCACGGCGCGTCACCCGCGCGGGGCGATGAGCGCCGGTAGGTAGCCTTCGGGCGGATCGACGCCGAAGAGTGCGAGCACGGTGGCGCCCACGCTCGCGATGCCGGCGTCTTGCGGCGGCCGGAGCTCCCACTGCCCGGTGTGGTCGACGAAGATGAACGGCACGGGGTTGAGGGAGTGGGCCGTGCGTGGCTTTCGGCGTCCGTCCGCGAGGATTGGCCGCCCTGCCTTGTCGAGCTCGAACATCTCGTCCGCGTTGCCGTGATCGGCGGTGACGAGGAGCACGCCGCCGAGGCTCGCGACGCAAGCGGCCAGCGTGCCGAGGGCGGCGTCCACGGCCTCGACCGCGGTGACCGTGGCGGCGAAGTCCCCCGTGTGGCCGACCATGTCGCCGTTCGCGAGGTTCAACCGGACGTGGTCGTGCGCGCCCGATCGCAGGGCCGCGCACGCCCGCCGCACGATCTCGGCGGCCTGCATCGCCGGTGCTTCGTCGAACGACACGCGGTCGGATGGGACCTCTTCGTAGACCTCGAGGCCCGGCGCGAGCACGCCCGACCGGTTGCCATTGTAGAAGTACGTGACGTGGCCGAACTTCTGCGTCTCCGAGATGGCGTAGGTGCGCACGCCCGCCGCGGCGAGGTACTCGCCGACGACGCGGTCGATCGCGGGCGGAGAGACGAGGAAGGACCTTGGGAGATGCGTGTCTCCGTCGTACTGGGTCATGCCCGCGTAGAGCACGCGCGGCGCGGCGCGGCCGTCCGGTCCGCGGCGGTCGAACGGAGCGAACGGGCCGGTGGCCTCGAAGGCGCGGCTGATCTCGATCGCGCGGTCGCCGCGGAAGTTGAAGAACAACACCGCGTCGCCGTCTTCGACCCGGCCGCGCGGCTCGCCGGCGGCGTCGACCACGACGAACGGCGCGAGGAGCTGGTCGTTGACGGCGGGGTCCTCCGCGTACGACACCTCGATCGCCTCGGTCGCCGAGCGGAAGGCGCGCCCGACCCCGTGCACGTGGCAGTCCCAGCCGAGCTTGACCATCGGCCAGTCTGCCTCGTAGCGGTCCATCGTGATGCGCATGCGGCCGCCGCCGCTCGCGACACACGCGTCGGGAAGCGCGGCGAGCTCCGCTTCCAACGGGGTGATCCACCGGAGGGCGCTCCGCTCGGACACGTCGCGGCCGTCCGTCAGCGCGTGAACGCGGATGCGCCGGACGCCCTCGGCATGGGCGCGGTGGATCAGCGCGAGCAGGTGATCGACGTGGCTGTGCACGTTCCCGTCGCTGACGAGCCCGATGAGGTGCAGCGTCGGGCGGGCCACGAGCTGCCCCCAGGCGTCGCCCAGCCAGATCGCGCCGGTGCGGATCGCCGCTTCGACGAGGCTCGCGCCCTGGTCGACCACGCGGCCGGCGCCCATGGCGTTGTGCCCGACCTCGGAGTTGCCCATGTCCGCGTCGCTCGGGAGGCCGACGGCCCGGCCGTGCGCGCGGAGCAGGGTGTGCGGGTGTTCGGCCATCAGGCGGTCCAGCACGGGGGTGTGGGCGGCGGCGACCGCGTCGGTGTCGTCGCGTCGGCCCCAGCCGACGCCGTCGAGGATCGCGAGGACCACCGGCGCGCGACGGACAGCGGCCAGCGGAGACGGTCGATCGGACATGGCTACACCTCGTTGGGCTTGTACACCCGCGGCCGCGAGAGTCGACTGGCGATCCACACGCTGCTCGACCCCGCGACCATGCAGGCCGGAACGAGGTACCACGCCGCTTTCTTCCAAAAGAAGATCGACCACTTCCAGGCGTCGGAGCGCTCGTTGAAGTTCTCGTTCGGCCAGATCCAGAGCAACGTCAGGGTGATGCCGAACCCGAGCAGCGGGCCGAGAACGCTCCCGTGCGCCACGCGCGCGGCGAAGATCGGCCAGGTCCGCGGGGCGCGCTGCCCGATGATCGCGATGGGGGTGAGCAGGACCCCGGCGAGCGCCCCGATGCCGAGCCCGCGGAGCAGCCAGATCGACCGCACCACCGCCTCGAGCGGCAGCCCGAGCTGTTGCATGAACCACACCGTCATCGCGCCCGTGGTGGCGACGGCCCACAGCACGATCAGGGCCCCGAACTGGCGCGCGGTTGGCATGCACCGGGAGCGTACCGCAACGTCCGCGTGCGCGCCCGGCGGCGCGCGGACGCGGCGGTTATGCGGGCGCCATGGCGCGTCGGGCGGTGGTCGTAGGGGGGGGGATCACCGGATCCCTCACGGCGTTTCGGTTGGCCCGGCGTGGCTGGGCCGTCACGCTGCTCGAAGCCCGGCACGTCGGCGCGGGCAGCAGCAGCCGCACGGCCGCCGGCATCCGACAGCAGTTCTCCACCCCCGAGACCGTCGTCGGCATGCGGTACAGCGTCGACTTCTACCGGCGCTACACCGAGGAAGTGGGCGGAACGACCTCGCCCATCGTCCAGAACGGCTACCTGTTCCTGTACGCAACCCAGGAGGACTGGGACGCCGCGCGCGCCCGGGTGCGCGTTCAGCGCGCGGCGGGGCTCGACGAGGTCGAGGCGCTCGACGTCGCGGACCTGCCGACGCGCTTTCCATGGGTCGACCGCCACGCGGTGCTCGGCGCCACGTGGTGCCCGACCGACGGGTTCCTCCGCCCGGAGACGGTGTACAACGAGGCGATCGCCGCGGCGCGCGCGCTCGGCGCCGCGGTGGTGCAAGGCGCCGAGGTGGTGGGCGCGGTGCACACCAACGGAGCCATCGACGCGCTTCGCACGTCCGCCGGGGACTTCCCGGCCGACATCGTCGTCGATGCCACGAACGCCTGGACCCGGCGGCTGGCCCCCCGGCTCGGCGGCGTCGCGCTGCCCGTCACCGCACGCAAGCGCTACCTGTGGATCCTCGAGCGCGCGGGCGCGCTGACGGGCGCGGAGCTTGCCCGCTTCCCCCTGACCATCGCGCCTTCGGGGGCGTACTGCCGCCCCGAGAACGACAGCGCGATGTTGGCCGGCTGGGCGCACGACGCGCCGGACGAGCCCGACTTCTCCTGGGAAGACCAGGATCGTGTCGAGCCCGCGTTCTACCATCGAGGTGGACCTGACACGGCCGGCTTCGAAGCGTGGGCCGCCCTCGCCGAGGTCATCCCGCCGCTCGCGGAGTTCGGCGGCATCAGCGCCACCACGAGCGGGTACTACGGCGTCACGCCCGATCACAACCCCTTCCTCGGGTTCGACCCCGCGGTCCCGAACCTCGTGCGCCTCGTCGGGTTCTCCGGGCACGGCGCGATGTTCGGCCCGTTCTCCGCGCTCATCGCCGAGGCGCTGTGCGAGGCGGGACAGGACGTCGCGACCGTGAATGCGATGGGTCGCGACGTGTCTGTCGCCGCCTTCGGCCTTCGCCGCGACTTCCGCCGCGGCGAGGCCATGGTCATCTGACCGGCGTCACTTCTTGGCGAGCTCGACGTCGAGGTCGATCGTGACCTCGTCGCCGACCACCACGCCGCCGCCGTCCAGGTTGGCGCTCCAGCTCACGCCGAAGTCCTTGCGGTTGATCTTGCCGGTGACGTGCGTGCCGGTCTTGACGTTGCCCCACGGGTCCTTCCGGGCTTCCGGGAGCTTGGTCGCGGTGAGCACGACCTCCTTCGTGACGCCGCGCAGCGTGAGGTCGCCCACCACGTCGAACGTCGTGTCGGTGACGTTGCGCACGGACTTGGACACGAACTTCATCTCGGGGAACTTCTTCGCGTCGAAGAAGTCGGGCGCCCGGAGGTGGTCGTCGCGCTTGCCGTCGCGGGTGTCGACCGAGGCGACGCCGACGGTCGCGTTCACCTTGGTCGCGGCGATGTTGGCCGGGTCGTACTCGACGGTGCCGGACACGGTGCCGAAGCTCCCGCGCACGGTGCTGACCATCATGTGGGTGACGCTGAAGCCGATGTGGCTGTGGCTGCTGTCGACGGTGTAGGTCGCCGCGAACGCCGGGGTGGCCGCGGCGAACGAGAGCGTGAGGGCGAGGAGGAGTCGGGCCATGGGAGAGCTCCAGTTGGTGCGCGGTTCATGTAGTCGCGCCGGAGCCTGCGGGAACCCGTGCGGCTGGCAACACGGTGTTGCGAACGGGACGGTTCTGGGTGTTAGCCGGGGCGCATGATCGTCGATCTCCGCTCCGACACGGTCACCCGGCCGACCCCCGCGATGCGCGCCGCGATGGCGTCGGCGCCCGTCGGCGACGACGTGTTCGGCGAGGACCCGAGCGTGAACGCGCTCGAGGCGCGCGTGGCGGCCCTCCTGGGCAAGGAGGCCGGCGTATTCGTGCCGAGCGGCACGATGGCCAACCAGATCGCCATCCGCCTCCTCACCGAGCCGGGCGACGAAGTGCTGATGGAGTCCCACGCGCACCCGTTCCTCTACGAGGCGGGCGGGCCCGCGGCCATCTCTGGCGTGACGACGCGGCTCATCGCGGGCGTGAGGGGCATCCTCGACCCTGCGGACGTGGCCGCGGCGGTCCGTCCTCCCAACGTGCACCATGCCGTTCCGACCTTGCTCTCGGTCGAGAACACGGCGAACCGCGGCGGGGGAACGGTGGTGTCGGTGTCTCGGAGCCGGGAGCTCGTGGCGGTGGCCCGGGCCGCCGGACTGCGCACCCACCTCGATGGCGCTCGGCTCTGGAACGCCCACGTCGCCTCCGGCGAGCCCTTGTCGGCGTTCGCGGACGGGTTCGACGTGGTCAACGTGTGCTTCTCGAAGGGGCTCGGCGCGCCGGTGGGCTCGATGCTCTGCACCGACGCCGCGCGGGCCCCGAAGGCCCGGCGCGTGCGGAAGATGTTGGGCGGCGGCATGCGGCAGGCCGGCGTGCTCGCGGCGGCGTGCAGCTACGCCCTCGATCATCACCTCCCGCGGCTCGCGGACGACCACCGCCGCGCCGCTCGCCTCCGCGACGCGCTGCTCGCCCTCGGCTGGGACGCCGACCCGGTCGAGACGAACATGGTGTATCTCCGACGCCCCGACGCCTCCGCCCTGGTGCCGGCGCTCGGCGCGGCGGGGGTGCGGGTGCTGCCGCTCGCGCACGACACGCTGCGGGCCGTGGTTCACCTCGAGATCGACGACGCGCAGATCGATCGGGCGATCCAGGCGTTCGCCGCGGTGTCGTAGCCGGTCACACCAGAGGGCCGGCGAACATCGGCGGGACGTCCGCCGCGGCCAAGGGCCGGCTGAGCAGAAACCCTTGGGCGTACGGGCAGCCGAGGGCGCGCAGGCGCGCGAGCTGCTCCGCCGACTCGACGCCTTCGGCCACCACCGACATCCCTCGCTGCGTGGCGAGGGCCAGGATGCTCCGCACGATTGGCCATGCGTCCGCGCCGGGCTCGGTGTCGCTGACGAACGAGCGGTCGATCTTCAGCGCGTCGACCGGAAAGCGGTGCAGGTACGCGAGGGAGCTGTAGCCGGTGCCGAAATCGTCGATGGACGTCGATACTCCGCCGTCGCGCAGCCGCTCGATCACGCGTACGGCGCGCGCGGCGTCAGCCATCGCGACGCTCTCCGTGATCTCGAGCTCGAGGTTGCGCGCCGGGAGGCCCGCCGCCTCGAGCGCCCCGAACACGTCGTCCGCGAACGACGGCAGCATGAAGTGCCGGCCGCTCACGTTCACGGCGATGCGCAGGTCCGGGGCGAGCGCCAGCCACTCACGCGTGCGCGCCGCCGCCTCGGCGAGCACCCAGCGCGACATGGGCACGATGAAGCCCGTCCCTTCGCTGATCGGCACGAAGTCGCCCGGCGGCACGATCGTGTCGCCCCGGCGCCACCGCACGAGCGCTTCGAGGCGCGCCACGCACCCCGTGCGAAGGTCGACGATCGGCTGATACCGGAGGAACAGCTCCTGGCGGTCGATCGCGACCGAGAGGTCCGACTCGAGGTGCATGCGGGCGATCGCCGCGCGGTGCATCGCCGCGTCGAAGGCCACGACGCGGTCGCCGCCGAGCCCCTTCGCGCGGGACATGGCCATGTTCGCGTCGCGCAGGAGGTCCAGCGTGCTCGGGGACTCGGCGCGTCGCGTCACCCCCACGCTGGCGGTCACGACCACCTCGGTGCCGCCGACCACGAGCGGCGCACGCATGCCGATCCGGAGGCGCTCGGCGGCGAACGCCGCGTCGAGCGGCGTGCCGCGCGCGACGACCAGGAACTCGTCGGCGCCGAGACGCGCCACGTAGCCGTCGGTGAGGATGCGCAGGCGCAGCGCGAGCGCCACGAGGAGCGCGTCGCCGAAGGTGTGGCCCATCGAGTCATTGACGACCTTGAACCTGTCGATGTCGACGTGCAGCACCGCCACGTCGCTGCCCGGGACCGCCGACAGGTGCTCGACGAGATGCGCGCGATTGGGGAGGCCGGTCAGGGGGTCGTGTCGAGACGTATGGAGCAGCGCGCGCTCTTCGCCCTTCGTGTCGTGGATGTCGAGGGCCGCGAGGCACACGCCGCTGACGGTGTCCGTGGCGTCGCGAATGGGTGTGAACGACACGTCGAACCACCGATCGCCGCCGCTGCAAGGGAGCTCGAGCTCGAGGTGCAGCGTGGCTCCGGCGGCCGCCCGCGCCACGCCGACCGCCAGGCCGTCCGCGGCGGTGGGAAACAGCGCGTCGAGCGAGGCCCCGACCTCCGGCGGGCCGCCCAGCGCGTCGACGAGCGCGCGCGCGGCGGCAGCGCTGCACACCTGGACGCGTCGCTGTAGGTCCACGAGCATGAACGCGTGTGGGGCGCTCTCGAACACAGCGCGGAGATCCGCCTCGGACGACCGCAACGCCGCGAGGACCGCGCGCTGGCGCGACACGTCGGTGAGGCTGCCGCTGACCATCGGGCGGCCCGCCGCCGCGGTGCGGGCGCCGCGCGCATGCAGGATCGCGGCGCTCGCGTGCGGCCGGACCTCCTCGTCGATGGTGTCCGCGCCGGCCCGGACGGCCTCGAACGCGCGACGGAGGCGATCCCGATCGTCCGGGTGCGTGAGCTGGACGAGGTCTTCGGCGCGCTCGGGGGCGCTATCCGTCGCGCCGAGCAGCTGGAGCGCGCGCTCGGAGACGAAGACGCGGTCGCGCGCAGGCTCCCACTCCCAGATCGCCGCGTCGGCGCCTGCGAGCGCCAGGGCGTAGCGGGCTTCGCTCGCGCGCCGCATCGCGAGCGCCTCGGCCTGCGCGACCGCGTAGCGCAGGGCGCGCTCCAGGACGTCCGGGGTGGCCTCGGCGTCCAGGAGGAGGTCGGTGGCGCCGGCCTCCACGAGGCGCTCCTCGAGCGCCTCCGAGCTCGACGCGACGAGGACGATCGCCGGGGTCCGGATCCCCGCGGCGCGCGCGCGCTCCACGGCGGCCGCCGGGTCCAGGCCGACCCCCTCGCGGAGGATCCACGCGTCGAAATCGGCCGCGCGGAGCAGGCCGTTCGCGAGCGCGGGCTCTGAGGTCGCCTCGAGCTGGACGCCGAGCGCGGAAGACATCGAGCTCCGCGCCGCCGCGAGCGCGGTCGCGTCGCTGTCGAGCAGCAGCACGCGCAGGCGGCGGTTGGCCGCGCTCAGGGGGACCATGCAGGGGAGATATCCTCCCGCTCCGGCGCGGGTAGCGCGAACGCGTGTCTGGGATCGTCAGGCTGCCGCGCCGGTGTTTGCCATCGGCCGGGCCTTCGCGCTATCCTGGCCGCATGTCACGCATCCTCGTCGCTTTCGCCGTCTCCCTCGCCCTTCCCGCCGCCGCGTTCGCCTGTGCCGACGGCAAGTGCAAGGAGGGCTGCCACCTCCCCGCCGCCACGGCCGAGTCTCTCCCGTCCGACGGCAACCCCCACGTCACGCTCGCCGTCACCGGCATGAAGTGCGGCGCGTGCGCCGACAAGGTGAAGGCCAGCCTCACCGCGGTGCCGGGCGTGGCGGTGGCCGTGGTCGACGCGACCACCGGCAAGGCGCAGGTCAGCTACGACGCCAGGAAGACCTCCCCCGACAAGCTCGCCGCGGCCGCCACGGCGATCGGCTTCGCGGCGAAGGTCGAGGGCTGAGCATCAGCGGCAGGACACCGGGGCGTCGTACGCGATCGTGACGACGTCGCCGGACGTCGGCACCGCCGCGCCTTCGAACACGACCACGTTGGACTCCGCCACGTAGGTCCACCCCGCGCGCACCGAGGCGCCGTTCCGTGTGACCACGATCGTGGCCGGGTCCGGGGTGGCGGTGAGCGGAAACGTGTCTCGGCGCACGGACGCGTCGGCGAGTACTTCGACGTTCTCCGCCCACGCCGAACAGAGAGACAGGTACACGCCGCCCGTCGCCTCCACCGCGTCGATGTACCGCTCGCCCGGTAGCGCGGTGTTGGTGGCCGTGGCGCAGCCGTCGGGGAAGTCGCCGGACACCGCGGACACGCGCACCATCCAGTCCGCCCCCTTCGCCGCGCGCATCCGGGCCAGGTAGTCCTCCCACGGGCCCGGGCTGTGGTCTCCCTCGTCAGAAACGACGATCGCGTGCAAGAGCGCGTCTTCGCAAAGAAAACCCTCGTTGCACTCGCCCGCGCCGGTTTGTTCGAGCGCCCGAGCGAGCACCCACAGGCCGGACTCGGTCATGAGCCCGCCGCCGGACTTCACGGCGTCCTCGAAGATCGCCACGTACCCGGGGGTGGTGCGATCGATGGGCCCGAGCGGCGAACAGCCGTCGTCGAAGTTGGTCACGAGGATGCGCCAATCGACCGTCGTCCCCTCCAACGACCGGGCGAAGAGCTCGAAGTTGCCCGCGAGCGACGCGTGGTCGTCGCGCATCGAGCCCGACTGATCGACGAAGAAGAGCAGGTCCGCGGGGGGATCTCCCTCCAGCGTCCAACTGTCCACGAAGCTCTCGTTCAGCCGACCCTCCCCGACCAGGCCCGCCGCGCGCGTGCCCGCGGGCTCGTTGCTGGTGACGACGACCCGGCCCTCGTACCAGCGCTCTTCTGTCGGGGTGAACGCGACGTCGAACGCCACGGACGCCTCCGGGGGGATCAGGAAGGTGGAAGCGGCCTCCTCGAGGAAGCGAAAGCTCGCGCCCTCGATCGAGACGTCGCTCACGGTGAGAGGAAAGGTGCCGACGTTCGTGAGCGTCACCTGGTCGACCGCGTCGCACCCCACGGTGGGGGAGCCGAGGTCGAGGGGGTCGGGCTCGATGCGCAGCTCCGGCGCGTCGCCGCGCCCACGGAGCGGCACCACGACGCGGGCCTCGTCGGGGTCGTTGCTCTCGACGAGGAGCGTGCCTTCCTCCGCGTCTGCCTGGTTCGGCGTGAAGATGAGCGTGAAGGTGCGCTCCTGCTCTGGTGGCACGCGGAAGTCCGACGGCGCGTCGATGACCGTGAAGGTCTCCGACCCGGTGACGACGAACCGATGGACGTCGAGCAGTCGGTTGTTCGTCGCTTCGTTGCGAACCGTCACCGTGGCGGAGGCGGTGTCCCCGCCGGAGACCACGCCGAAGTCGATCGACGCCGGCGTCACCGCGATGTCGGGGACGTCGTCGAGCGTGTCACCGACCCCGACGCCCACGAGATCGTGTTCGTTGCATGCCGCAATCGCGACGAGCGCGCGCACCCACATCGTTTCCCCCCGTGCCGACCGGCGGGCGACGCAGCGTGCGCCGCCCCCGGGAACCTAGGCACGGAAGAGAGCTTGCTCGCCGTTGATCAGCCGAGGAGGTCCTTCACGGCCTCGCGCTCGGCCTCGAGCTCGCGGACCGAGACCGCGATCTTCGCGCGCGCCGCGTCGTCCTGGGCGATGCCCTCGACGATGGACCAGTCGCCGGCCTTCGCGCGCACCGGGAAGCTGCTGATGATGCCGGGCGTGACGCCGTACTCGCCGCGGGACACGATGGCCATCGACGTGTACTCGCCCTCGGCGGTGCCGTGCCAGAGGTCGTGCATGTGGTCGATCGCGGCGGACGCGGCGGACGCGGCCGACGACGCGCCGCGCGCCTCGATGATCGCCTTGCCGCGAGTGGCCACGGTCTTGGTGAACGCGCCGTCGAGCCACTCGCCGTCGGTCACCACGTCGATGACGGCCTTGCCGCCGATGTGGGCGTTGCGCCAGTCGGGGTACATCGTGTCCGAGTGATTGCCCCAGATCGCGAGGTTGCGCACGTCGCCGGGGGTGACGCCAGCCTTGCGGGCGAGCTGGGCCTTGGCGCGGTTCTCGTCGAGGCGGGTCATGGCGTGGAAGCGATCCTGCGGGATCTCCTTGGCCGCGTGCATCGCGATGAGCGCGTTCGTGTTGCACGGGTTCCCGACGACGAGCACGCGGAGGTCCGACGCCGCGCGCGCGGCGAGGGCCTTGCCCTGCCCGGTGAAGATCGGGCCGTTCGCGCTGACGAGGTCGGCGCGGGACATGTCCTTCGTGCGGGGGCGGCTGCCGACGAGGAACGCCTGGTTGGCGCCGTCGAAGGCCGCCTCGGCGTTGTCGCTGAGCACGAGGCCGTGGAGGAGCGGGAAGGCGCAGTCGTCGAGCTCCATCGCGACGCCCTCGAGCGCCTTCATGGCGTTCGGGAGCTCGAGGAGCTGGAGGATGACCGGCTGATCGGAGCCGTAGCAGGCCCCGGACGCGATGCGGAAGATGAGGGCGTAGCCGATGTTGCCGGCTGCGCCGGTGACCGAGACGCGGATGGGGGTCTTCATGAGCGCTCCTGAGTGGTGGGGCGCCCCCGTTAACCGACGGCGCCGCGGTATAAGCACGCCGTGCTGCTCGAAGACGCGGGTACCGCCGGTGTCGTCTGCCTGATCGCCGCCACCATCGGCTTGCCGATGCAGGTGGCGCTCGGCGCGTTGTTGGCGTTGCGCCGTCCGATCGCCTTTCCGATCCCGCTGCTCCTCCCGTTCCTGCTGCTGCTGCTCGGGCTCCGTGGCTCGCTGATGAGCTGGGAAGAGGCGCTGCTCGCGGTGAAGTCGGGCGAAGATCCGACGTGGGCGCCGTTCTTCGCCATCGACGACCGCGCGCGCGCCGCGGCGCCCCTCGTGGTGGGCGGGTCGGTCGCGCTGCTCATGTTGTTCCCGGTGGTGACCGGCGCGGCGCTCGCGGGGGCCCGGCGCACGGCCAACGAGCCGCACGAGGCGGCGTGGCGCATCGTGCTGCCGACGATCGCGGGGGTGGCGGCCATGCTCGGCGGCGGCATCGCCGCGGCGGGTGGCCCGTTGTCGAGCACGGACGACCTCGGCGTGTGGAGCGCCGCGACGATCGCGGCGGTCGGGCTCGCTGTCGTCGGGCTCGCGGCGGCCGTCGCGAGCGCTCGGGCGCACGCGCCGATCGCGACGACCGCGCTGGTGGGCGTGGGCTGCGTCATCGTGGCCGCCGTGGCGGCGCCGATGGTCACCTGGGCGCTCGTCGAACGCCGGGTGTCCGGGGGTCTCGGCGGCTTCGTGGACCCGTTCGCGATCCCCGGGGAGGTCGCGGCCCGCACCGCGGTGGCCAGCACCGTGGTGCCGTTCGTCATCCTCGGGGGGGTGGTCACCCTCGGCGGCCTCCTGCCCGCGCTGCTCCTGCGTCGATGGGAGCGCCTGCTCGCCCGTGACGGGCTCGGCGTGCTCGCCGCGCTCCTCGCCTTGGCGGGGCTCGTCGTCGTGGCCGGGTGGAGCGGGGCTCGACGCCACGCCCTCGCCCGGTTCGCCGGCGATCATGCGGCGGCGGTGCTCGACGCGGGCCCGCCGTTCGACGTGCCGCGCCTCGCGCTCGTCCCGCCGCGGGTGTTCGTCGCCAGCGCGGTGGGCGCCCGATGGATCGCCCTGCGGGAGCGCGGCGGGCTGGACGTGATGCCCATGCGCGACGGTCTCGAGGGCGCCGGGGTCACGATTCAGCGAGACGACGGGCTGATCCTCGACCCTTCGCAATCGATGCTCGACCTCTACCTCCTGCTCGCGGACAGCGCTGCCGGGCGCGTTCAGCTCGTCGGCTGCGGCGCACGCACCCCGGCGCTGCTGGCGCGCGTCACCCGCGACCCGCTCCTCGCCGCGGGCCGGTGCGGCGCGTTTCCGCTCGAGCTTCGGGTCACCGAGCCGCCGACGTCGCCGCGCACGATCATCCTCCTCAAGGACGGCTGGGTCGACGAAGGCGGCGACGTCCTCCGGCTCGCCGACGCCGTGCCGTTCGCGGGCCGTGACGTGCTGCTGCGCGCGCAAGCGGACGCCACGGTGGCCGACCTCGTGGGCGCGCTGTCCTACCTGCGCGACGCGAGCCGCGTCTGGCTCGCGTGGGGCGTCGACATCGACGGAGAGGACATCGCGATCGGCGTGAACCCGGGCCGCTGGGGCTGAGCGCGGCGCGTCGGAGCGCGCCGAGCCGCCGCGCTCCGAACCGCGCACGCCCCCACGTTGACAATGAAAGTGAAAGTCAATATCCGCTCGACATGCGCACGCCCGTCTTGCTCGCCGTCGCCCTTGGGGTCGCCTGCGACCCGCCCGCGGAAGTGGACCCCCTCGCGGGCCTGGAGCTCATGTCGGAAGACCCGTCCGACGGGCCGATCCGCGGGCTCGACGAGGCGTGGATGGAGCGGTTCGACGAGGGAGACGTCGCGTTCGAAGAGGTCTTCCGTGCCACGCAGGGGCTCGGACCGAACTACATCCGCGCGTCCTGCGCCTCGTGTCACGCGGACGATGCGCGCGGGCCCGGCGTGGTCACGAAGATGGCGGTGCCGGGCGACCCGGACGCGGAGGCCGCGCTGCTCCCGTGGGGCACGACCGAGCGACCCTACGTCGCGGGCGGGGCGACGACGCCGCTCGTGGCGCCCGACGACGACCGCGTGCTCCTCACGACCCGCGCGCCGCCAGCGGTGTTCGGTCGCGGCTTCATGGAGGCGGTCGCCGACGCCACCCTCCGCGACCTCGCCGCCGCCCAGGCCGCGGACGGTCGCGTGAGCGGGCGCGTGAACGAGGTGCGCTGCGACTTCGAGGCCAACGAGGCGTCGCTCTTCCCGGCGTGCACGCCCGGCGAGACGACGGTCGGACGGTTCGGGTTGAAGGCGCGGGTCGCCACGCTCGACGGGTTCGCCGCCGACGCGTATCAGGGCGACATGGCGATCACGTCGCCAATGCGGCCGTATGAGCTCGATAATCCGGACGACCTCGACGACGACGCGCGGCCCGGCGTCGACATCGACCTCGAGACCGTCAACCACGCCGCGGACTACATGCGGCTGCTGGCCGTGCCCGGCCGCGACGCGGTCGACGACGAAGGCACGTTCGTCGCCGCCGGCTGCGACACCTGCCACACCCCGTCGCTCCCCACCCGGGCCGACTGGCCGGTCCCGCAGATCGCGGGGGTCGACGCCCCGATCTTCACGGATCTGCTGCTCCACGACATGGGGCAGGAAGCCTCGGACGGCCTCACCGACGGCGACGCCGACCCGTCGGAGTGGCGCACCGCGCCGCTCATCGGCCTGCGTTTCCTCCGATCGTACATGCACGACGGGCGCGCCGACACCGTCGAGGCCGCCATCGAGGCGCACGCCGCCGCCGGCTCGGAAGCCGGGTTCTCCGTCGATCTCTACCGGGCGCTCGACGATTCCCGTCGCGCCGCGCTCATCGCCTACGTGGAGTCGCTGTGACCATCACTCTCCTGGCCCTCTTCGCCTGCACGAACGAAACGATCACCGACTTCGAGGCGGACGCGATCCTCGCCGTGAAGGACTACACGTCGAGCGAGCTCGACGGACTTCGCGCCGCCGCCGTCGCGATCCAGGCCGCCGCGCCGTCGCCGTCGGCCGACGGCTGGAGCGCCGACGACACCGCGGGCATGAAGTCTGCCTGGACGGACGCCCGCCGCGGCTACGAGCGCGTCGAGGGCGCCATCGCGGTGCTGTTCCCGGATCTCGACGCCGCCACCGACGAGCGGTACGACGGCTTCATCGCGGAAGGGCCCGACGACGACCTGTTCGACGGAGACCACGTCACCGGCGTGCACGCCATCGAGCGCATCGTGTGGGCGGACCAGCACCCCGAGTGGGTCGTCGCCTTCGAGTCGGCGCTCCCGAACTACACGGTCGCGGTCTTCCCCGCCGATGCTGCGCAGGCGACCACCTTCCGCGACGGGCTCTGCCAGCGCCTCGTGGACGACACCACGACGATGCGCGACGACTTCGAGCCGCTCGCCCTCGATGCCGCCGCGGCCTTCCGGGGCGTCATCGGCTCGATGGCGGAGCAGTACGAGAAGGTCGGGCTGGCGGCCACGGGCGAAGACGAGTCTCGTTACGCGCAGTTCACGCTCGGCGACATGCGCGCGAACCTCGAGGGTGGCCGGGCGATCTACGACGCGTTCGTGCCGTGGCTCGAGGCCTCCGGCGGATCGGACGTGAACGTGGAGATCGAGGCCGGCTTCGCGAGGGTGGAGGCGGCGTACGACGCGATCGGCGGCGACGCGATCCCCGCCGTGCCGGCGACGTGGAACCCCGACGCGCCGAGCGCCGAGGATCTCACGACGCCGTACGGCGAGCTCTGGACGCTGCTCTCGACCGAGGCTGACCCGACCATCGCGGGCTCGCTGGTGGAGCGGATGACCGCGGCGGCGGATACGCTCGGGATCCCGCAGCTCCCGGAGTAGACGTGATCCTCCTGCTCGCGGCGTGCCTCGACCACGACCCGATCCCGGGGGGCGACCCCGAGACCTTCGTCGCGATGCAGGCCGACTTCGCCGGCTACCTCGGGTGGGATCGCGTCACCGTCGGCTCGGGGGACACCGGTCACCCGGACGGGGAGCGCGCGGTGTATTTCAGCGCGCTGCCGCAGGGCGGCGGCGACGCGTTCGCCGTGGGTACGCGCGTCGTGAAGGTGATCCCGGGCGCCGACATCCACGCCATGGTGAAGCGCGGCGGCGACTACAACACCGCCGGCGCGGTCGGCTGGGAGTGGTTCGAGCTCGCGCTCGCCACCGACGGCTCTCCGGTCATTCGTTGGCGCGGGGAGGTGCCTCCGGACGGCGAGGCCTACGGCGCGCTGCCGGGAGCCGACACCGCGGACACGGGGCTCGAGGTGGGCGACTGCAACACCTGCCACGCTGCCGCCGCCTCCAACGACTTCGTGCACGTCGTGCCGCTGTGAGCGCTCCAGTGGCGATCGAGTCGCCCGCGGGCGGGACGGTCCTGAGCGGCTACGCACAGCTGCAGGCCGAGTGGGTGGGGGTCGGCCCCGACCCGCGGTACACCGGCGAGGCCAACGTTCGACGCATCGTGTTGGCGGCGGCGCACGACTTCTCTCGGCTCGGGCCGCCCATCCGGGCCTACGCCGAGTTCGAGTGGGAGAACGCCGTCACCAGCGCCGGGGGGCCCGGCTCGGCCGAGGTCGAGCAGGCCTACCTCGAGGCGCGCGTCGCTGGCGATGCCCTGAGCCTGCGCGCGGGCCTGGTCCTCGTCCCTTTCGGCATCGTGAACGAGTGGCACGAGCCGCCGGTGTTCCACGGCGTCGATCGCCCCACGCTCGATCAGGTGCTCATCCCGACCACGTGGCGGGAGCTGGGGGTCGGCATCACCGGCCGCCCCGGCGTGCTGCGCTACCAGCTCTACGCGATGACCAGCCTCGATCCTACCGGGTTCGGCACGACGGGCATCCTCGGCGGCGTGACGCTCGGCGCGCGGGCCCGCGTGGACGCCGTGGCGGTGGCCGGCCGCGCCG
>CAMAXZ010000001.1 GCA_945862325.1 Klebsiella pneumoniae | reverse complement strand
CGCGGCGCCGCCGCCGGCCCCGCCGCCCGCGCCGCTCCCGGTCGCGGTGGCGCCGGTCGACGACGACGCCACGGAGTCGGCGGAGCCGCCAGAGCCCGTCACGACGCCCGGCTGGGACGTTCGCTCCCTCGTCCTCGGCGTGCTCGTCTTCGTCGTCGTGATCGCCCTCGGCCTCGCCGTCCTCGCGTTCGCCGTCGTGCGGGCCCAGGTCGCGACGCGCGACGTCGAGGCCGAGGTGCGCGACGCGCTCGCGTCGGCCGAGGTGTCGCCGCTGCTCGAGCAGGAGGTCGCCCTCGCCGAGGCCGAGCGCTCCGACGCCGCGACGCCCGCGGATCGCGTCGCGCTCGCCCGACTTCGCCTCGCGCTCTGGCGCGAGTGGGACGGCGAGCCCTCCCGGCTCGACGCCGTGCGGGCCCTGCTCGCGACCCCGCCGCCAGCGGAGTCGCACGACCTCGCGATGTTGCGCGCCGAGGAGGCCATCGCGGCCGACCACGCGAGCGACGCCGCCGCCGCGCTCGGGCGAGACCGGCCAGAAAACGATGACGAACGCCTGCTCTTCGCGGAGATCGCCGCGGCGGGAGGGGACGCCGAGCGCGCCTCGCGCCACCTCGAGGCGCTCGACCAGCCCGCGGCGGCGTGGGCGGCGATCCGCGCGGCGAGGGTCCTGCACGCCGTCGGTCGCGCGGAGGACGCCCGCGCGCGCCTCGACGACCTGCTGCGCCGAACCCCGACCCACATCGCGGCGCGGGTCACGCGGCTCGAGCTCGCGCACGAGGCACCCGAGAAGCAGCGCTACGCCGCCGAGACCTTGCTGGCGGAGGCCGTCGGCGGAGGCGACGCCCTCTCCCCCCGCCTCGCGGGGCGCCTCCACGCGGTCCGCACACGCGCCATCGCCGCGACCGGCGCCGATCCGCGCGAGGCGATCGACGCTGGCCTCGCCGTGGACGGCACCAACCCCGACCTCCTGTACGCGCGAGCGGAGGCGGACGCCGGGCGGGGCGAGCTCGTCGGCGCCCTGCGCGCGCTCGACACGATCCTCCGGAGCCGTCGCGGCCACCACGCGCTCGGCGCCGCCGTGCTGGTGGAGCTCGAGCTCGACCGGGTGGACGCGGCGGAGCAACGGGCGGCCGAGGCGTCGCGGTCGCACATACGCGCCGCCGACCTCCCCGCCCTCCGGGCGTTGATCGCCGTCGCGGGGCGCGGAGACCGCCCGCCGGAGATGCCCGCGTCCACGACCCCGCTCGCCCTGTTCGCCGGGGCGCTCGCGGCGATCGAGACCCGAGCGCCCGACGCCGCGGCGCGGGTGGACGCGGCCGCGGCGGCGCTCGAGGGCGCGTCCGACCCCTTCGAGCGCGGGCTCGTGCCCCGCACCCACGGCATGCGCGCGTGGGCCGCCGTCGCGACCGGCGACGCGGCCGCGGCCGCCGAGGCGGTGCGCGCCGCGCTCGACGCCGCCCCGCACGACCCTTGGGTTCACCTGTGGATCGCGCGCGCCCGGGAGCTGCGCGGCGACCGCGCGGGCGCGGCGCTGCACTACGACCGGGCCGCCGTGCTCGGCCGCCAATGCGCGCGCGCGCACTACGAGCGCGCCCGCTTCTACACCGACGCCGCGGACGGGCGCTCCCGCGCGACCGCCGCCGTGCAGGACTACCTCACCCTGGCCCCGTCGGGGCCGCGGGCGGCGCGCGCCGCGGATATGCTCGCCGCCACGCCGCGATGACCCTCCTCCTCCTGCTCGCCTGCACCGACGGCGGTCCCGCATGGGCCGTCCATCACGCGTCGGTCGTGCCGGACGCCGGTGGCTTCTCCGGCACCCAGACCTGGGAGCTCTTCTCGGCGGCGTGGGCGGAAGACCGCGATCCCTCGCGGCGGGTCTGCGCGCGGGCGCAGCGCGTCACCGCCACGGTCCGCACGATCCCCGAGGGCTGCGAGGGGTGCTTCGCCGCCTACACCGTGTCGGTGGTCGAGGAGCTGGCGGGCGGCGGGTGTCCGGCGCCGTACGACACCGACCCGGCGTTCGCGGCGTCGATCTCCGAGTGGATGATCGGGGACGTGAGCGACGAGGTGCTCGCCCTCGACCCATGGCCGAGCCGTTCGATGGGGTGGTCCGTGCTCGAGGCCGACGCGGTCGTGCCCTACGGGTTCGCCTACGACGAGGCCCTCGACTGGGAAGGTTCGCTCGGCCCGGCCGGTTGGGCGGAGTCCGGCACCTACACCCTGATCTCCGCCTGGGCGTGGGACCTTCGCTGAAGCGCGCGCGAAGCCCCTTCGTCGGCTACCCTGTGCACATGCTCCTCGTCCTGCTCGTCGCGTGCTCCAACTACTCCCCGAAGGCGGACGCCGCGGCGGACACGTCGAGGTTCGACGCCGACACCGCGGACACCGGCAACGACGGCGACGTCGCGTCGGCGACCCACTGGGTGGCGCGCGGCGCGGTCGCGCTCGTCGGCGCGGCGCCGACCGACGCGTCCGCCGCGATCGACATCGTGGACGCGGACGGCGAGGCGGCGGGCACGGTGACCTGCACCGGCGACTTCGAGACGGCGGCCGTGACGGCCGAGGCCCCGCCGGACGACGAGCTGTACGTGTGGTGGGACGGGGCGGTGGCCGCCGCGCCGCGCTGCCCGGCGGGACCGCGCGCCCTCGCCTTCGGACTCGGGCCGCTCCTTCCCGACATCGTCGCGCAGCTCGGCCGGTTCGACCTCGATCGTCATGAGGGCGCGATCTACACGGCGTGGCTCTCCGCCGACGATGCCGCGCCCGTGGCCTGGGGAGCGGCCTACACGAGCGCCGCCGCGGACGAAGATACGGGGGCGCCGCCGGACGGCGCGTACTCCCTGGTCGCGCTGTACGCCATCGCGCTCTGAGCGCGTCGGCTCACTCTGCCCGGCTGGCGGACTCCGCGGCGCTCAGGTGGGCGTCGAGGGTGTCGTTCACCTCGTCGACGGCCTGCGCGAGCAAGCCGTGGCCCACGCCGGGGAGCACGACGCGACGCGCCCACGGCATCCAGCGGTGGAGGAGGCTGGTGTTGACGGGGTTCACCGCGCGGTCTTGGTCTCCCGTGACGAGGAGCGTGGGCAGCCCGTCGAGCGCGCCGAGGGTCACCCCGGTGCGGTGCCCGATGACCGCGGCGACCTGCGAGAGGAACACGCGGCCGGACAGCTTCGCGTGCGACACGGTCTCGTGGAGCGCGTCGCGCACCCGCTCGCCGTGGGCGTCGAGGAAGTCGGGCGGAAAGAGCAGGGACGCCAGCGCGTCGATGCGCGCCTCGGCCGTACGACCGAACTTCGACTTCGCGAACAGGCCGACCGTGCGCGGCGGCACGTGGGAGGTGGGCCCGCCCCCGTGGGTGGCGAGCAGCGCCAACGACGCGACGCGGTGCGGCGCGCGGAGCGCGACATGTTGGGCGATCATCCCCCCCATCGAAACCCCGACGAGGTGGGCGCGCCGCACCCCGAGCGTGTCGAGCAGGCCGAGGACGTCGGCGGCCATCGCGCGCGTGTCGTACGGCCCCGGCGGGGCGTCCGAGCCCCCGATGCCGCGGTTGTCGAACCGGATCAGCCGCCACCTCGCCGCGAGGGGGAGCTGGTGGTTCCATGCGTGGCTCGACAGCGCGAGCCCCATGACCATGACGACGGGCGGCCCGGAGCCGTCCTCTGTCCAGTGCAGGTTCAACCCGGAGGGGATCCGCGCGACGGGCATGCGGCCCTGATATCTCGTGGGCAGCCGTCGGGCGTGGGCGCCTGTCGGGCCGCGTCGCGACCCGTTAGTGTCCGTCGCACGAGCCGATGTCGCGACGCCACGCCCACAACCGCGGAGACTGGCACTCCGTCGCCGCTCGCCTCGACGAGATCATGCTCGCCGCGAGCGGGGACGACCCGCTCGAGGAGGCGTGCCGCCTGCTCCTCGCCGGCGTGTGCGCGGAGCGTGAAGGAGAGCGGCTCTTCGCCCACGCGCCGACGCCAGCGCGCGTCGACCACTGGTTGGCGCGCGTCCGCGCGCGTTGGCCGAGCTCCGTGGACGACCAACCGACGCGGCTCGGGGCTCCGGTCCTCGCGCGTTGCGCGGAGGTGCTGCGCGACGTCCCGCTCCTGGAGTCCGGCCTCGTCGCGCTCGACGCCGTGTTCGAGGCGATGGTCAGCCGCAGCGCGCGGGGACGAAAGGGGCAGTTCTTCACGCCGCGCACCGTGGTGCAGGCGGCGGTGGAGCTCGTCGCGCCGGCCCCCGGCGAACGCGTGGTGGACCCCGCGTGCGGGAGCGGCGCGTTCTTGTCGCACGCTGTCGCGGCACGCGCGGGAGTGGAGGTCGTCGGGTGTGACAACGACACGCGCGCGGTGCGCGTCGCGCGGGCGATGATGGCGGCGCTCGACGTGGCGCCGACGTGTGTACGCCGCCTGGACAGCCTGTCGCGCGCGCCGGGCGAGCGCCTCGAGGACCACGTCGGGGCGGGCTTCGACGTGGTGCTCTCCAACCCGCCGTTCGCGGGCGACATCGGGCGCGCGCACGCCGACGGCTACGCGCTCGCCAAGAACCATCGGGTCGAGCGTGACGTGCTGTTCCTCGAGCGCGCGGTCGAGCTCCTCCGCCCCGGCGGGCGCCTCGCGATCGTCCTGCCGCACAACAAGGTGGCGGGGGAGGCCTTCGGCTTCGTGCGCGAGTGGCTCCTGCGGCAGGTCCGGGTCGTGGCGGTGGTCGGCCTGCCCCGAGAGACGTTCCTGCCCCACACGGCGCAGAAGGCGTGCCTCGTCGTGGGGCAGAAGCGCGCGTCCGCGCTCCCGGCTGTGGCCGCCGACGAGCGGGTCCTCCTGCACGTGTCGGATCGCGCCGGAAAGGACGCGCAGGGGCGACCGATCACGCTCCCGGACGCGCCGCGCTCCGCCGCGCCGTGGGACGCCCTCGATCACGACCTGCGCGACGCGGTCCACGCCGTTCGCGAGCACCTCGTGGAGCATCCTTGGGCGTGACCGTCATCCGCGCGCTCGGCGCGCTGGACCCGAGCTTCATCCTCGCTCCGGAGCGCTACGATCCGCGGCGCTCCGAGTCGACCGGCGTCCCCCTCGGCGAGCTCGTGGAGCTGGTCACGGACCCCGTGGTCGCGGCGGGCGATCCGGCGCTCGCGGCGCGGGTGCTGGTCCTCGACACGTCACACGCGGCGGAGGGGCTCGTGCGGGACGGGCGCGCGTGCGTCGCGAGAGAGCACATCGGCAGCAGCAAACGCCGGGTGTCGCCCGGCGACGTCGTGCTCTCGCGCCTCCGACCGTACCTTCGCCAGATCGGGTGGATCGACCCCCCGCTGTTCGCGCGGAGCGCAGAAGGGAACGGGGTCCTCGTCAGCCCGGAGTTCTTCGTCTTCCGCGCGCCGCCGGGCGAGTCCGCGGCATGGCTGGTGCCGTGGCTGCTACGCCCGGACGTTCAGGACATGCTGCGCTCGGGGCAAGAGGGCGGGCATCACCCCCGGGTCAATCGCTCGGTCGTCACGCGGCTGCGCGTCCCGCTCGACATCGCCGACGCTCGCGTCGCGCGCGCGGCGGAGGCCGCGGCGCTGCTCACGACGGCCCGCACGGCGCTCGACGCCCTGCACGCCATGGCCGGAACGGCGGCGCGGTCCGCAGGATAGACGCCCCCATGCTCGTGGTCCTCGCCCTGCTGGCCGGTTGCGGAAACGACGTGTCGATCGCGCGCGACCCCGAGTCGATCTCCGCGCAGGAGCGGCTCGGGCTGACCGACGCGCAGGTCGGGGCGATCCTCGACCTCTTGAACGACTGTGGCACGACCTTCGCCGTCCTCGACGATCAGGCGGCGCTCGACGCCGACGCCGCCGACGCCCTCGTCTCCCGGCGCGACGGCCCCGACGGCGCGTGCGGGACCGAGGACGATCGGCCGTTCGCCACGCTGAACGAGGTCGACGCCACGCCGCAAGTGGGCGACGCGACCATCCTCGCCGTCCTCGCCTTCGTCGAGAACGGCGGCGCCGACGGCGGCGGCGTCTGGGAGGACGTGGCGTTCTCCGCCGACGAGGCGGCGGTCGCCCTCCAGATCGCCAACGACGCCACGCGCGCCGCGCTCGACGACGACGTGGGGCTCGCCGCGGACGAAGCGGCGAACATCGTCGACGCACGCCCCATCGCGACGATGGACGCGCTGGCGGCGGTGCCGGAGGTCGGGACCTCCGCCCTCGAAAAAATCAAGGCGTACGTTCCCTCGTGGGAGGGCGGCGGTGGCTGATGGCGGCCGCACGCTCGCGATCGCCTCCGCGCTCCTCGGGGTCGGTCGCCGGGCCGTCGGCCTGTTGCCCGGCGCGGTGAAGAAGAACCTGGAAGATCGTCTCTTCTGGGTCATCTTCCAACGCACGCGCATCGAGAACGACGCCTATGGATGGCGGCCCCCGGAGAAGCGGAACGAATGAGCACGACCTTCTCCGCGCGGCTCGCCGCGCGTGTACGCGCGACGGGCACGCCCCTGTGCGTCGGCATCGACCCCTGGCCCGAGCGCCTGCCCGGCGACGGCCCCGTGGCCGCGCGGGCCGCCGCGTTCGGCCGCGCGGTGGTGGCCGCGTGCGCGGGCCGCGTGCCGGCGGTCAAGCCACAGTTCGCGTTCTTCGAGGCGCTGGGCCCCGACGGCATGCGCGCGCTGGCGCACGTGTGCGCGGACGCCCGGGACGCCGGGCTGGTCGTGGTCGCGGACGCGAAGCGCGGCGACATCGGCAGCACCGCGGCCGCCTACGCCGCGGCCACCCTCGGCCCGGACGCGCCGTTCCCGTCCGACGCGCTCACCGTGTCGCCCTTTCTCGGCCCCGACACCCTCGAGCCCTTCCTCGACGCCGCAGACGCCCACGGGCGCGGCGTGTTCGTGCTGTATCGCACGTCCAACGCCGGTAGCGCGCGTTGGCAGGCCCCGGTCTCCGCCGACCTCGCGGCGTGGCTCACCGAGGCGGGCGCGCGACGCGCCGGCCCCGACGGGCTCTCCAATGTGGGGGCCGTCGTCGGCGCCACCCATCCGGACGCGCTCGCGCAGGCCCGCGACGCCCTGCCGCACGCGTGGCTGCTCGTGCCGGGGTTCGGGGCGCAGGGCGCCAGCGCCGCGGACACCCGCGCCGCCGGGAGGGCGGACGGGCTCGGCGCGCTCGTCGTCAGCGCGCGTGCCGCGACCTTCCCGAAGTCGGGGTTCTCCGACGACCCCGAGCGCGACATCCGGGGGCTCGTGGACGCCACGATCGCCGCGCTCGCCGCCGCGTGGGCGTGATCCTCGCCCTGCTGTTCGCCTGCGCGCCTTCGCAAGGCGCCGCGCTGACCCTGCTCGACGGCCGCACCGGCGCCCCGGTCGCCGCGCGCTTCACCCTCACGCCAGACCCGCCACGCGCGCTCTGCCCCCCGATCGACGGGCAGACCAACGCCTCCGGCCGCGCCGACACCCCTCCCCTCTGCGACCACCCCCACACGCTCACCCTCGCGGCCCCCTGGGCGGCGCTGGACGTCGTGACCCTCCGCCCCGGCGCCGAGCGCACCGTGCGCGTGTGGCCCGCCGCGAGCGAGGACGGCGTGTGGCGCTGGTCGGACGGCGCCCTGCGCCCGCTCCTGCCGAACACCACCGTGGACGAGCTTCGGCCGGTCGGCGCGACGACCACGGTCCGGCTCCCCGTCGAACTTCCGAGCGACCTCCCCACGATCTCCGGAGACGACGCCCTGGTGCTCGTCGGCCCGGCGCTGGGGTGGTCGATCGTGCCGCTGGTGCCCAACGGCCCGGCGAGGTTCGACGACGGCGTGCGGGTCACCGAGCTCGAGCCATGGGTCTACGCCGGTGTGCGCTTCGTGGACGGCGCGCCGGTGCCCGTGGCCACGCCCCTCGGCGCCGCCGAAGTCGTCGAACAGACCGTAGGCGGGCGACTCCACCGCTACGTTGGCGCGGCGGCGGTGGGCGCCGGCACCTACCTCGTGGGCGATCCCGGGGTGCCGCGCGGGGTGCTCGTCGCGTTCGACGCCGCGGCCGGGGTCAGCCTCGCAGCTCCCTGAGCGGGCCCGTCGCCCACGCCTCGCGGGCGGTCAAGGCGACCATGCGCGCGGCGAACATCACGCTCGCCGGGCCGCCGTGCTGCGACCGCCCGCCGGACCGCGCGCGCATCGCCACGGGCACCTCCGCCACTCGGTAGCCGCGACGCACGGCTCGTACGAGCAGGTTCGCGTCGGCGACATCGGTAGGAAAGTCCGGCAGCATCGCCGCGAGGGCCGGGGCGCGCCACGCCCGGAGCCCGCTCGTCACGTCGCGCAGCGGCGCGCCGGCGCACACGGTCGCCCAGGCGCCCAGGGCGCGCACGGCCGCTCGGCGGAGCGGCGGCATGACGTAGCCGACCGGAGCGACGAAGCGGCTCCCGACCACGACGTCGGCGCGCTCGAGGGCCTCGAGGAGCCCGGGCACCGCCTCGGCCGGGTGCTGCCCGTCGGCGTCCATCTGGACCACGCGGGAGGCGCCGCGGGCGAGGGCGAGATCGAAGCCGAGCCGTAGGGCCCGCGCGTAGCCCGGAGCCGTGGACGTCAGCACGATGGCCCCGGCGCGACGGGCTTGTTCGGCGGTGTCGTCCGTGGACGCGTTCGCCACCACCACGATGTCCATGTCCGGCACCGCGGCGCGCGCGGCCCGCACGACCGCGCCGACCCTCGGCCCCTCATTGCGCGCCGGGATGACGATCACGGCCGCATCCTACCCCTTCAGGTGGACGGCGGAGCCAGCATCTTCTGGAGCTCGCCGCTCTGGTAGAGCTCCATCATGATGTCCGAGCCGCCCACGAACTCGCCCCGCACGTACAGCTGCGGGATCGTGGGCCAGTTGCTGAACTCCTTCACGCCCTGACGGATGTCCGGGTCGGCCAGCACGTCGACCGTCTGGAACTGCCCGGCGCCCGCCGCCCGGAGGACCTCGATGGCGCGCGCGGAGAACCCGCACTGCGGGAACATCCGGTTGCCCTTCATGAAGAGCACGACGTCGGCGGACGTGACGATCTGCTTGACACGGTCCTGAGAGCTCATGATTTCCCCGCTTTGGCCCAGGCTTCGGGCGTGAAGGTCTTGAGGGCGAGCGCGTGGATCGCGCCACCCATGCGCGCGCCCAGCGCCGCGTACACGGCCTGGTGCTGCTTCACCAGCGACAGGCCGACGAAGTTGGGGCTCATCACTTCGGCAGAGAAGTGCTCGCCGTCATTGGCGTCGTCGGACACGCGGGCCACGCTGCCCGGCAACGCCTCTTGGATGAGACGCTCGATCTCGGTTGCCTCGAACATGGGACCCCGCTCTACGGCTCGTTAACGGCGGCGACAGAGGTGTGGTAGCAGCCCGATGGTGAAGCGTCTCACCGGAGCCCTGTACGCGACGTGGGCGTTGACGGTCATGATGCTCGGCGCCGCCCTGACCAGCATGCCGATCTGGCCGTTCGCCGTGCTGCCCCGCGGCCGCCGCGAGCGCTTCGCCATCTGGGGAGCGCGCTTCTTCGGGTGGTGGTGCACGTACGTCGTGCTGCTGTCGCGGGTGAACGCGGTCGGCCTCGAGAACCTGCCGAAGAAGGGGGGCTACCTCGTCGTCTGCAACCACCGGTCGTGGGCCGACGTCGGCCTGCTCATCTACCTCACCGCGAGCCAGGGCATCTCGAAGAAGGAGGTCGCGTACCTGCCGTTCTTCGGGCTCAACGGGTGGCTCAGCGGGGCGATCTTCTTCGATCGGACGAAGCGGGCGGACCGCGTCCGGGTGCCGAAGGAGGCGGTGTTCCTGATGAAGTCGGGCGCCAACCTGCACATCTTCCCAGAGGGCACGCGCACGCGGGACGGCCACCTCAACCCCAAGGTGCACCTCACGGTGCTCCGGCTCGCCTACGACGAGGGGATCCCGGTCCTCCCGGCCGTCGTGTGGGGCACCGAGGACGCCGTCCCCGTGTCGGGGTTTGCGGTGTGGCCCGCCCAGCGGATGGGGCTCGAGGTCGGCCCACCGCTGCCGCGGGAGGGCCACGCCGACGGCGAGGCGTACGCCCGCGCCGTGTGGGACGAGGTCGTCGCGCTCGCCACGAAGCGCGGCGTGGCCTGAGGCGCTACCGCCGATAAAGCAGGAAGTACGCCCCGGCATCCTTGCCGCGACGGTAGGCCTTGCCCACGACGATGTGGTCGGACACCCGGCGCATGACGTCGACCATGCCGCCGTACACGAGGTTGGACAGGCCTCGGTCGTTCGGCACCACGGGCGGCCACCCGGCCGGCGCGTCCGCCGGCGGCGCTGTGTAGTCGAACACCGTGGTGCCCTCGCGCTCCACCAGCGTGAAGTGCCCCGGGCCGACGAGCCAACCGAAACCCTGCTTGTTCCAGCCTTGAAGCACCCCGCTACGGCGCACCATGTGCTTCTCGAAGCGGTCGATCAGGGGCGGGAGGGAGTTCTGGCCCTCGTGCTCGATCACCTGGCCCTCGGCGCCCACGAAGTGGTCGAGCCCGACCGGCTCGCCGAGCTCGTACAGCCGCGCCATCTCGCGCTTGCCCAGGCCGTGCATCCAGTTGAGCTGGGCGTCGCGGGCGGCGGCTTCCAAAGGGCCGCGAATGGCGGCGTGCGAGGCGGAGAGGGTCGGCAGGGGGATCATCCGCAGGATCTAACGCCCGGGGCGCGATAGGCCGAGCCGATGCTGCTGCCTCTGTTCGGCACGCTGGCGCTCGCCGCCGCCGCTCCTTGCGCCCCCGAGCGGGACGCCACCCTCCGCGTCGCGGCCACCGGCGCCGCCACGGTCGACGGGTCGAGCTTCCCGCGGAACCCCGCCGCCGGCCTCCCGATCCCCGAGCTCTCCCGCGCGCTTTGCGGCGTGAGGGCCCTACGGCTCGCGGCGGAGCCCGACGCGCGCGCCAGCGACGTGGCGTCGGTGATCGCGAGCGCGGACGCCGCGGGGGTCCCCGACGTGGCCTTTGTCACGGACCGCGGCGAGCGCCCCCTCGACCGGCCGGGCTCCGTGACCCCCGTCGGGTCCCCCGCGAGCGTCTTCGTGCGTTCGCACGCGATCGTGTTCCTCCCCGCCGAAGGCGATCCGCTGACCCTCGCGGACGTGGGCGGGCAGCCCGACCTGCCGCGCCTCGCCGCGGCCTCCGTGCAAGACCAGGCGCGCCACGCCGGCGCGGCGGTGCTCGTGCACGCGGACGCCGACGTCCGATGGGGGCGCGCCGCGCGTGTGCTCGACGCGCTGCGGGGCACCGGGCGCGCGCGGGTGTCGCTCGCGCTCGGCCCCCCCGGGGCGGTGCCGGCCGGCGCGCTGACGGCCGCCGCGGGCGTGGGCGCCGTCGCGGTGGGGGACGCGGTGGTGATCGGCGCGCTGGACGACGCCGCCGTGCAGGCCCTCCTTCGGGCGGCGCCCTTCCGCACGTGCGGCCGCGGCGCGGTCGGGAAGCTCGTCGCGCGCGTCTCCGTCGGCGCGGACGGCCGCCTCACCAGCCCCCCCCGCTACTCGGGGGAGGTACGGGCGGCCCCGGTCATCGCGTGTGTCACGTCCGCGCTGAACGACATGGCGTGGCCCACGGCATCCGGGACGACCATCGTCACGTTCCCGCTCGCCTGGGCCGGGGGCTGACCGAGCCCAGCGCCGCCGTCACGGCGCGCCGGCGGCGTCACGGCGCGCGCGTGGCGCCCGCTCGAGCAGCGCGGCACCGCCCGTGGCGGGCCGCTCCGGAGCCCGGAGCACCGCGGCGATCGCGTCGAACGTCTCGGCGTCGAGGACGTCGACATGCCCCTTCCCGGCCCGCTCCACGTACCTGGCGTGCGGGATCGTCGCGGCCAGGCGACGGCCGTAGGACACATCCACGACATCGTCCGCGTCCCCGTGCAAGATCCAGGTGGGAACACGGACGCGGGCCGCGCGGGCGACGGAGTCCCACGGGTCGCGAAGCATGCGCCGCACCGGGAGGAACGGGTATCGATCGGCCGCGACGTCCGCGATCGAGGTGAACGGCGAGAGCAGCAGGAGCTGCGTGCATCGGCCTTCGGCGGCCATCGCCATCGCGACCCCCGAGCCCAAGGAGTGTCCGACACACGCGACGTCGCCCCCGGCGAGGTCGCGCAGACGGTCGATCCCCGCCCGAGCCGCCGCGATCAGGTGCGACTCGGTCGGCCCCGGGCCCTCGGCGAGGCCGTACCCCGGGTACTCGATGGCCCCCACCGCGAGCCCGCGCCGGTTCAAGCTCTCCCCGAACGGGACGACGTGCGCCACCTGATCGCCGTTGCCATGAAACCACGCGAGCGCCGGGCCGTCGGCCGGCATCCACAGCAGCGGCACCGTCCCGCCGCCCCAGGCCACGTCCACGCGGGTGAGCCCGGCCGGCCAGGGGACGCTCGGACCCGCCGGGTAGACCAGCAGATCCTGGGCGGCGTACAGCCCGCCCGCGACGAGCGCGTAGAGGGCGACGACCGCCGCGAGGAGCTTCAGGGCCGTCTTCAACCGTCGTGCTCCGAGCAGCCTGCCTAACGCGTGGACCCCTACCTCCCGACCGCGGAGCAATCCAGCGCCCCCGTCAGCACACCCACCTCGACTGCCCACCGCGACCCGACGGTGGCGGCCGCCCAGCGCGCCTGGTCCACCTCACAGGTGTCGTCGCCGCTGGCGCCGCGCACGCGCAGGACGTACCGCTCCGAGCGAGCGCCCTCGCGGCGGCCCGTCGCCAGGGAGACCGCGGGCCACTCCGGCGCCGGGACGAGCGCGGCGCCGCCGGCACGGGCGGTGTCGACGGTCTTCCACCGCTTCACAGTGTACCGACACCGGGCGTCGAACCTTGGCTCCTCGCGGAACTTCGCCGTGCAGTCCTGGCGCGTGGTGAAGCTCCCGTCGCCGAGATCGACGCGCACGTCGCGACAGTCCTGCCCGTCCGGCACGCGGGTCGAGCCGCGCCGCTCGTCCCGGCAGCGCACGTCTTGCGCGTCCGCCGGGAGCTCGTCGCGCCAGGCTTCGTCGACCACGGACTGGAGCGCTTCGACCTCGATCGTGCGCGACCACTCGTGCCCGGTCACCTCGATCGAAGCGTCCTGCTTCCAGAACAGGAACGCCCCGACGACGCCGCAACACACGGCGATCAGCGCGCCGCCGCCCGCGATCGGCAGGGCCCAGCCCCACCCGCCCGATGCCGGCGCCGCGGGGGGCGCGCTCGCCGCCGCGGCCATCCGCGCCGCCCGGTCGGCGTCGCGACGGGCGTCCGCCTCGGCCTTCGCGGCGCGCGCAGAGTCGTCGGCGAACCCCGACGCGCCCGCCACCTGCTCGGCGCGGAGCGCCGCGGCGGCCGCCCCCGAGAGCGGCGACCCACAACCCACGCAGAACTGCGCCTTCGCGGCGTTGGGCGTGTCGCACGCGCCGCACACGACGTCGACGCCCTGGTACGGGTGGTCGTCGACGGCGACACGCGCGTCGTCAGGTGGGAAGTACCGCCGCGACGGGTCCTGCGCGGCGCCGCACGCGGGGCAGTGGCGGTGCGTGACCCCGAGCAGTCCCTGTGTCTCACACGCGGGGCAATCCCACACCATCTCGTACCGCGGCTCGCCCACACGCTCCTCTCGCGCTGCCGCCCCTATCGCACCCAGACCCGAGGCGCGTCAGGGTGCCACATCGAACAGCCACGCCGAGCCCGTGTTCGCCGTGGATCCGAAGAACATATCGATGCACGGTGCTCGACGTGTCCGGATCCAACACGACGACGTCGGCGTCGGTCTCGGGCCTGACGAGCGCCGCGCGGCGAATTAGGCTGAGCCGCGCGAGGATCCATGGCGCGAAAGCCGTTCGGTTGGGCGCGTGAGGACGTTGCGGCGGCGGCCGTGACGCCAGGCGACGACGAGGGCACCGATGCGTGACGGCCGGCTGCCCCACGATCCGACCGCCCGCGCCGGCGTGCGGGTTCCCACGGCGGCGGATCCGTGGCGGGTCCTGGTGTCTGGGTGCATCGCGGGCTGGGGCTGTGGGGTGGACGGGACGGACTACGGCATGGGAGGCAAGGCGGGCTGGTTCGCGTCCACCCCCATGGTCCACCTGCTGCCCTTCTGCCCAGAGGACGCCGGGCTGGGCACCCCGCGCACCATGCCCGATCTGCATGGGGGGGACGGTCGCGCAGTCCTGGCCGGTACCGCGAAGGTCCTCGATCAGCACGGGGCGGACCTCACCGCCGGGATGCTCCGGGGAGCCGAGGGCATGGTGGCCTTCGCCCTGGGCAACCGGGTTGACTTCGCGCTGTTGACCGACATGAGCGGGGCGTGTGGCACGCAGGTGGTGAGTGAGGGGTGCCGCTTTGACGAGCCGCGGAGGTACCAACTGGGGGTGGGCGTGGCGGCGGCCGCGCTGATGGCCGCCGGTGTCCCGGTGGTGAGCCAGCGGGACTACGCCACCCTGGCGTGGTTGCGGGTGGCGGCGGAGCCCGGGTTTGGGATCCCGGAGGGTGTGTTGGATCACCATGAGACGGAGTGGGTGCGGGAGTACTTTGGGAGGGGGTGAGGCCTCGGAACTTCACGACCGATCGCCGGGCCGGGTGCTCGGCGGGTAGCCTCCAGCGAGCCTTGCGCCAGGCGCACGTCGGCGCGAGTGTCGTCGCAATCGCCGGCGGCCGCGACATCCCCGATCGGGCACATCCCGACCTCCGACGCTATCGCAGCCAGACCCAGACGGCCCCGGGCCAGTTCACACCCTCGTAACCGTCGGCGACGAAGCCCCACGCGCCCATGTCGTCGCGCACTTGCGTCTCCCAACCGCCGGCCGGCCCGAGAAGGTACGAGTAGTCGGAGCCTGTCTCGTTGCAGTCCGGCTCCTCCCACGCCAGCGGCACCGCGGTGAGGTCGGACGTCAACGCGACACAGCTCGCCTCGGCGAACAGGTCGAGCGGCCGAACGATCGCGAACGGATCGTCGCCGCAGGTGGCGCGGGTGCTCAGCCCGTTCACGCGCAGCTCCGTGGCCGACGCGAACAGGCCTTCGACCCGGGCCGCGGGGAGGGCCACGTTGCGATCCGCCTCGGTGAGCAGCCCGGAGGCGACGACGGTGGCCGGAACGGGGGAAGAGTCGCAGGTGCCGGTACAACACTCGTCCTCGTGCGCCCGCACGAGCACCAAGGTCCAGCCGCCACCGTCCGCCGTCGGGTCACAGGTCACGTCGAACGACGCACCGTCCTGCCACGGGTCGATCGTGACCTGGCGTGAACGGTCCCCCGCCGCGAGGGCCTCCGCGCACGAACGAGGCGCGCAGGCCGCCTCGAGGCCGTCGCAGTCGGCGTCGACCGCGTCCGCGCACACGTCGACCGACGCAGGCGACACATCCGCGCGTGTGTCGTCACAGTCGTCCGGGTTGTCGACGTGCCCTGCCGGCGCGTCGCAGCTCACGATGGGGCTCGCCGGGTCGCCGTAGCCGTCCTCGTCGGCGTCGCGGTACCACGAGGGGCAATCCGTGTCCGATGTGTCGGTGTCGGCCGATGTGTCGGTGTCGGCTGATGTGTCGGTGTCCGCCGATGTGTCGGTGTCCGCCGATGTGTCGGTGTCGACGGCCTCTTCGCGCTCCGCGACGACGCAGGCAATGGCGAGGGCGATCCACATCGTCAGGCTCCCCCCGAAGGATATCGCGATGCGCCGGGCCCGGACCCCGCGATAGAGTCCGCCGATGCTCACCGTCTACGGAATTCCCACCTGCGGCACGGTCAAGAAGGCCCGCGCCGCGCTCGAGGCCGCCGGCCGCCCCTACACCTTCGTCGACCTTCGGGGCGCGCCGCCGTCGCGCGACCAGGTCGACCGTTGGGTGGCCACCTTCGGCGCCAAGGCCCTGCGCAACACCTCGGGAGGCGCCTACCGCGCCCTCGGCCCCGAGAAGGACACATGGTCCGACGCGGCGTGGGCGGAGGCGTTCGCGGCCGACCCCATGTTGATCAAGCGCCCCGTCGTCGAGCGCGACGGCGCGGCGGTGATCGTCGGATGGACCCTGGCGCCTGCCGACCTCGCCGCGCGCCTGGGCTGACGCCGCCCTGGGCTACGGCTCCGGGGAGTTCTCCGCGCCCGGCGTGCCGACGAGCTCCGACGCGTACACGGGGTTGACCGCTCCGACGCCCTCGTCGAGGGTGCAGGTGTACCAGCTCGCGGGGTCCGCCCCGTCACCGGGGGCCGCGCGGCGCTCCATCGAGTACACCGTGCTGCCGTCGGGACCGCCCGCGAAGGGCGCCCCGCCGTCGCCGACGCGGTCGACGATCGCGGCGTGCGGGTCCTTCAGGTAAAGCTCCATCGCGCCGTCCTTCAGGTACAATCGCGACTGTCGATTGTCGTTGAAGGTGTTGAGGACCATGTCGCCCCACAGGTACCCGCTGTTGGCGTCCTGCGGAGCGCCGTCCTCGTAGGCCTCGAGCACGTGGTCGACGATGAGGTAGGTGCTGTTGGGCCCGATGGTGGTGCCGGGCGGCAGGCCGACGACGAAGTCGTCGGGGTTGGAGATCTGCCACAGATCCAACTTCAGCGTCTTGTCGGTGAGGTTGCGCAGCTCGATGTACTCGTCGAACCCCTCTTCGTCGCCGGAGTGGGCGCCGTACCACATGACCTCGTTGATGATCACGTCGCCCGGCGCGATGTCGCCCTCGGACACGAAGGTCTCGCCGAGGGGCTTTCCGTCGAGCCACAGACGCTCGAAGTACGCGTCGTACTGCTCCGCCACACGCGGGCCCTTGAGAACGATCAGGAACTCGTCGTTGCTCTGCGTCGCCGCCGCCGACCAATTGAACGACCCGGTGAGCACGATCGGGTCCTCTCCGGCCGCGTCGATGATCATCGTCTTGCTGTGCAGGCGGCCGCCGCCGGCCTGATAGTCGCCGGGCAACGCCGAGTTGTCGTTGCCGTCGAGCCGCATCGGCACGCCGGCCGAGAGCAGGCGGTACACCTCATGGTACTGGCCGTTGCCGTGGAGCTGGGACTTGTCGACCACGCCCGCCACCGCGCGGCGCTCCTGGTGGGGCAGCGAAGGGTCCAGCCCTTCGGCCGCGTTCAAGGCGTCGAACTCGGCCTGCTTCCCGATGAACGCGCTGCCCACCTGATCTTTCGTGAACGCGAAGATGGTGAACCGCAGGCTCTCCTTCGCGCCGTCCACGTACTCGAGGATGCGCCCCATCACATCTTCGTTCGGGGAGAACCACACCTCGACCGTCGTGTCGCCGACCTGATAGCTCCGCCCGTTGTCGATCTCGATCTTGCTGTGACCGAACCGCCCCTCGAACATCTGCTCGAACTCCGCCGTGAAGTCGGCGGCGACCGGGCCGGAGTCGATGGCGACGAAGTTGTTGGAGTTCTGGATGAGGTCGGTCTCGCTCCAGTTGGCGGTGCCGACGTACACGAAGCGCCCGTCGACCACGAGGAACTTGTCGTGCATGATGTGGGCGCCGTTGCCGACCGACATCGGGATGTTTCGGGCGCGGAGGCGCTCGTAGCCGTCGTTGGTCGTGTGTCCGGCGTCGCCGACCATGCGCACCCGAACGCCGCGGTCGTGCGCGGCGATCAGGGCGTCGATGAGCGGGTCGTACGAGAAGCCCATCACGGCGAAGTCGATGGTGTCCTGCGCCTCCTGAACGTGGTCGATCAGGACGTCCACGCCGTCGGGGTACCATTCGTTGTCGGCGCGATTGCCGGGGTCGTTGAAGAACACGTCGACGCGACCACCGCGGGTGCTGTCGAGGTCCTCCGCCGACGGAGGCGGGTTGCAGGCGATCGACGTCAGGAGCAGGATCATGTGCCCTCCGCGAGCCACGCGTCCACGAGATCGCGCAGGGTGACGAGCTCCTCGGACGGGTCGTCGTAGTCGGTGAGCTGGAACAGGTGCCCGTCGAGGAGCTGATCGGTCACGATCTCCAGGTCGTACCCGAAGGTGTCACCTTCGACGTCGAGCCGCGACGCGGAGTGGATCGGGTGCGACAGCACCATGGCGCGTGGCCGCACCTCGGTGTCGGACTCGGCGTCGACGAGCACGATCGTCGGTAGACGCTTCGCGACGCGTCGCACGGTGACCTCGCTGGTCTCGTCGAGGAACACGTCGGAGCGATACGGCGTGGTGAGGCCGAACCCCTCTCCGAGGACGACGGAGATCTCGAGGCCAGACCTCGCCTTCTCTTGGAGCGCGCGGGCGAGCCCCTCGTCGGTGATGTCGTCCGCGGCGATGCGCACGCTGCGACGCGCGCTGTATACCGCGTCGATCACCCGCTTGGTCAGGCGCTCCTGCGGGCCGAGCCACACCTCGAGGTCGAGGTCGGTCTGGGTCGGGTACCGCCAGCGACCGTCGGCCACCGATTTGGCCATCGCGTCGTAGGAGGTCAGGGCGGTCGCATCGACGCCCGCGAACAGCTGGTTGTGCTCCGCCGCCATGTCGTACGCGAGATCTTCGCTCCGCACGTCGAACATCACGCGCGTGCCCGGGCCCTGGTCGCCCGCGGCGTTGGCCGAGAGGACCCGCGCCCCGTCGATCAGGGCCATGGACTGGGTCATCTGGACCATGTCGCTCGTCCAACCGACGAGGTCGTTGACCGCGAAGTCGTGGTACCCCACGGCGCCGTCGCCGAGGTGGAGCGGCACGCCCGCGGCCACGAGCGCGACCACGCCCGCGTCTTCCGCGCGATCGACGTCGGTGACCACCTCGACCACGACCCCACGGCCGTGCGCCGCCACGAGCGCGTCGGACAATGCGGTGTCCTCGAGGGCGGGGATCGAGAGGCGGACGTCGCGGGTCGCCCCGTCGATCGCCGCGACGAACGCGGCGTTGACGGCGGCGGAGGAGTCGACGACGCTCAGCTCGACGTTGGTGAAGGCCTCGGCGACGTCGGGGGCCGCGCACGCGGCGAGCAGCAGGATCATTCGAGCTCCCCCGCGGCGTAGGCGCCGCTGTAGTCCGGAGAGTTGGGGCGCCCGGGCGACGCGAGCGTACGCCCGCGGCACGCGCTGCCCACACGGTCGTCGTTGGGGACGTCGACCTCGGCCTTGGTGTAGTAGTGCCACGCCGACGGCTCGCCGCCTTCGCCGCCGAACATGAGCTCGATCTTCTCCATCGAGCGCGACACACGCAGGTCGTATCCGCCCGCGAAGGGCGGCATCTCGGTGCTCCCACCGCCGTCGATCAGCCGCTCGTCGATGTCACGCAAGGTGAGCGCGAACGGGGCGTCCATCGGGAACGCGAGCGCCGGCACCTCGAACTCTGCGTCCGCGAAGCACCCCGAGCGCTTGGCGGCGATGATGACGTGCTCGCCCACCTCGACGACGGCGTCGGTGGCGGGGAGCACGTAGGTCGTGCGGATGGTGCCCGACTGGTCGATGCGCCACCCGCTCAGGTTGACCGGCCGCTGCGACTCGTTGCGCAGCTCGACGAACACGTCGGTGGGGTCCCATCCGGCTTCGGTCACGCTGCCCGACCAGAGCACCTCGCTGATGCCCACCGAGCCACGCTCGCCGTTGGTCGTGCCGTCGCTCCCGGTTCCGTCGCGAAAACCGACCTGCTGCGAGATCTCTCCCGGGTCCGGATTGCAGGCGGCGAGCACGAGCGCGAGCATCAGAACTCCACCTCGAGCCCGCCGCTGCCGGCCCAGGCGGCCGCCTGGCCGCCGAGCTGGTCGCCCGCCACACGATCGACCTCGATCGCGTAGTATTCGCCGGGCAACAAGACGCCCGCGTCGATGTGGAAGCTGAGGTGCTTGCTGGCGCGCGCGCTCAGGCCGACGTCGATCTCGTGCCCGAGCACCTTGCCCATGCGCTCTTCTGCGGCGAACTCGCGCGCGCTGTACCCATAGGGCGGCGACACCGTGTCGAGGGTGGAGAGGTCGAAGTAGGTCACCCCGGTGTCCTGGAGGAACCAGTAGCCGACGTCGACGGCGAAGACGCCGGGCGCGTCCCAACGGCCGCCGGCGTGGATCACCCGGGTGCCCGCCTTGCGGTCGATGTCGTGGGGGTCGTCGCTGACGCCGAACATGCCGACATACGCGGACGGGTGCCACCCCATGAAGCGGTCCGCGACGAGCCCGCCGACCTGGCGCGCCTTCATGCCGACGTGCCCGTGGGAGTACATCAGGCCGTCTTCGGCGTAGGCCGACCCGAACGCCTCGTAGTACGACACCTCGCCGGACACCCCGTCGTCCTTGTCGTCGCCGCGTGTGTCGAAGGTGGCGCCGGCCGAGAAGGCGAGGCCGCTCGTGTCGACGTCGCGGGCCACGAGCTCCTTGCGATCGATGCCGAGCGAATAGTCGACAGACACAAACGGCGTCACGGCGTCGGCGAGCGTCCACTCGGCGCGCGCCCCCACGTTCATGACCCAATCGTTGTCGGAGAAATTCCCGAGCTGGCCGTCGTAGGAGATGTCCGAGCCGGAGCCGAGCGCGCCGATGTCGGTGTAGAACACGTAGGCCCGGACTTCGGGGCCCTTCTTCGGCGCGAACACCGCCACGGCCCCGTGACGACGGGTCATGTGGTCGCCGCGCAGACCGAAGGTCTGGGTGGTGCTCTGCCCGATGTAGCTGAAGAAGTTGGCGTTGTCGTTCTCGCCGGACAGGCCCACCACGTTGACGGGGATGAGCTCGATGTGGAACGACTCGCCGAAGGGCAGATCGATGCGCACCATGTCGAGCGTGTCGGCCAGCTCGTAGTCCGCCGAGCCGCCGAGGCCGCCGAGCGAATAGAACTGACGTCCCACGCGGATCTCGGGCGTCCAATCCCCAATGCTCGGCCGCCAGTCCACGTAGAGCCCGCTGACGTACATCATGCTGCCGTACTGACTGACGCCGCCGATCTGGTCGTTGCCCCAGAGGCCACGATGATTGGCGGCGAACACGAAGTCGAGGGAGTCCTCGACCTTGTAGCGCAGGTCGAGGCCCGCACCGGTGAACGCGAAGCCGTTGCGATCGTCGCTGTCGAGGATCGCCTGGTCGCTGGACTCGTCCCGCGGGCGCAGGTCCATGTTGTCGTATTCGAACCACGCGGATTCGAAGTCGCCGCCGACGGTGAGGCGCTGGTTCCCCTTCGGGGCCTCCGGCGCGCGATACTCGAGGTCCGTCGACTGGGCGAACGCAGGCGCGCTCACGACGAAGAGCAGGATCGGCAGGGCTCGCATCGCGACACCTTGGGGGCGAGAGGAGGGAGGTTCGTCTACTCGACGGGCTCGATCTGACCGAGCTGCATCACGACGAGGAACATGCCGTAGCTGTCGATCAGCGGGCCCGTGACCTGGAGGCGCGCGCCTTCCGTGTACACCAGCCCGCGGCGGGTGAGCTCCTGGTCGAGCTTCACCGAGAGGGGCCACGTGAGGAAGTCGTCGTCGGAGACGAAGTCGGGCTGGAACGGGAGCTCGCCGAACTCGGACATCGGGCCGGCGACCGTGCCGGTCAGCCGGAACACCCGCCCAACGTCGTCGGTCGTGGGCTCCCGCGTGAGCGTCTCGAAGGCGATGGGGACGTCCCGCGCGACCACCTCCAGGCGATCGTGCGCGTAGACGGCGGGGAGGACGGTGGACTCGTCGCCGGTGTACAGCCCGCGCACGGCCCGCACGAGCACCCTCAGGCGGTCGCCCGCGCCGAAGACCTGCGCCTTCGTGTCGCCGAGGATGAAGATGCCGCCCGTGGCGTCTTCGAGGAAGTAGGACCCGTAGTACTTGTCGTCGCTGTCGCGCCCGCAGCCGGCGGTCTTGAAATAGTACCGGGGGTGCAACGTCACGACGCCTTCGACCACGCGGTCTTCGAGGGCGTCGCTGACCTCGGCGTCGCACCCTCCCTCTCCGGGCTCGTCGCCCGGCGCCCAGAGCACGGAGTCGGTGTTGCCGATGCCCCGCGCGAGCTCCGCGACCGCGCCGATGCCGTCGGCCGCGGACGACGGGAAGTCGTACGCGGCGTCGGTGAAGACCAGCGGCTCCTCGACGTCGGCCGCGCCGCCCGGGTCGAACCACGCGGAGGACTCCTCAGGCCCCCTCGCGGACGCGCACGCGAGCAGCAGCGCCAGGTTCACGGCTCGTACCGCCGCATCCAATCGAAGTTGTCGAGCTGGATCTGGGTGTCCGAGCCGAACTTGCCGAGCGGGCCGACGACCTCGAAGCACTCCCCGAGGTTGACCTCGATGTCTTCCCACAGGCGGAACCGGATGCTCTGGCCACCGTTGTCGAGCACGTAGCAGTTGCTCGTGCCGCCGCAGTCGTCGACGACCTCGACGATCTCGCCCCAGACGTGCACGTTCTGGCGGCCGTGGACGGCGTAGTCGACCGCCTGCCCGTACGCTTCGAACACGTACACGGGGTTGCCGGAGGACACGATCGTCACGTTCGACGCGCCGGTGACCTCGAGCTCGCCGGCGTAGTTCTTGATGGCCGTGATGTCGAGGTTGACCTCGTCCCCTGGAGCGACCTCGGCGGGGAGCGCCACGGTGAACGTGCGGAGCGCGCCCGTCGCGTCCTGGAACCAGATCGACTCGGCCTCGAAGCCCACGTTCGTGACGATGGCCCCGGTGATGGCGAGCGTGACCTCCGCCTCGGCGCCGTCCTCCGTCGGCGCCGCGGCGACCGCGACCCCCACGCCGGCGTCGTTCGTGTACGCGGCGGTGGTGACGAGCGACGGGTCGATGACGCCGTACCAGGCGCCGAGGTCGCTCGGGCCGAGGGAGCAGTCGAGGTCCGCGTCGGTGTCCGAATCCGTGTCGGAGTCGGTGTCCGAATCGGTGTCCGTGTCGGTGTCCGTGTCGGTGTCCGAATCGGTGTCGGTGTCGGCATCCGCGTCGGAGCCGGTGTCCTTCGGGGGGCCGCCGCGGCAAGCCAGGACGAACAAAGGCAGGATCAACGCCCACTTCTTCACGAGACCTCCTCAACGCGGCCACGGCGAGCGGCGGCGCGGACGGGCGGCTTCTACCCCGCCGGCCGGGCTCCGGCCAGGGCCGCCCGGCGTGTCCGCCGTGGTTTCACGTGGACGTCACGGAGCGGCCCCCCTCACTCCTCCGTGTACCCCAGCGCCCGCAGCGCGGCGGCGTCGCCGGACCGGCCGGAGACGGTCGGGGCCTCCGGCGTCGCCTCGACCCAGGCGTCGCCCCGCGCCCGTAGGGCGCCCGCCCACGGCTCCGGCGCGGGGTCCGCCTCGCGCGGGTCCGCCGTGAGGTCGTACGACTCCACGCTGCCGTCGGACCCGACGATGACCTTGTGCGCCCCCTCACGGTAGGCCCGACGGATCCGATCGAAGCGCGTGCCGTAGCGCGGGTTCCGCAGGTCCTTCTTGCGCGACCAGTACAGCTCGCTCACGATCAGGCGCTCGTCCGGAGGGTCCCACCGCGCGCCGTCGGCGGCCGCGAGCGCCACGCGGTAGACGTCCGCGACGCTGACCGGCCGGCGATCGACTCCGGGCGAAAATCCTGGGCCGCGGACGATCATCGGCACGCGGAGGGCCTCCTCGTACACGTCCTTGCTGTGCTCGACGAGGTCGTGCTCGCCGAGGTACTCGCCGTGGTCCGACGTCACGATGACCAGGTCGGACCCGTCGATCCCCAGCGCGGGCAGGTCGTCGAGCAGGGCGCCGAGCTCGTCGTCGAGGTACCGAACCTCGGCGTCGCACGCCGCCGACCACGCCGCGCGCGTCGCGGCGGAGGCTCCCTCCCCCGCGAGCAGATCGCCGGCGCGGCGCCGCCACTCGGCGCCGTACGGCGCCACCCCGTCGCGGAGGGCGTCCGGAGCGTCCACGAAGCCCTCCCGAGCAAGGTACGGCCCGTGCGGGTCCATGAAGTTGACGAAGAGGAACCTCGGTCGATCCTACGGTTCGGCGAGAGCGGCGCGCGCCAGGGCGGCGACCCGGTCGGCCGGAGGGTAGGGCACGCCCCGCGGATCGGGCGCGAACCCGTCGCAGAACCAGCGGTCGAAGCCGCGCCCGAGGCCCCACGACGCGGCGAGGAACGCCCGGTTCGCGACGACGCCCCGGGTGCTCCACCCGCGCTCCCGCAGCCCCTCCGCGAGCGTCGGCGCCGCGGGCCCGAGCGGCGCGGCGACCCCCGGCACGTCCAGGGGCAGGCCCCGGGCCCCGTGCGCGCGTGGGGGTAGGCCAGTGAACATCGACGCGTGCGCCGGGAGGGTCCACGGTGCGGTGCTCGTAGCGTCGAGGAACACCGTCGCGCCGCGCGCCCAGGCGTCGATTCGCGGCGTCTGCCGGCCGCCGTACGCACCCACTCGATCCGCGCGCAAGGTGTCGACGACGATCAGCAGGATGTCGGGGCCGCGGCCGGGCTGGACCGAACGCGCCGGCGCCGCCGCGCGCCGCCACTCCCGCAGATCCGCGGCGACGGCTTCGGGCGCCGTCGGCCAGTCGACCGTCGCGCCCGGGCGCTCGCAGGCGCCCAGGCTGAAGGCCACGATCGTCGTGATCAATCCGAGGCGGTGACGCGCATGACCTCTTCGAGGGACGTCATGCCCTCCCCGAGCTTGGTCAGCGCCGACATGCGCAGGCTCTTCATGCCCTGGCGGATCGCCTCCCGCTTGAGCTCGAGGGTCGAGGCGCCGTTGAGGATGAACTCGCGCAGCTCCTCGTTGCAGATCATCATCTCGTAGACGGCGATGCGGCCCTTGTACCCGGTGTTGTTGCAGGTACGGCAGCCCGCGCCGCGCATCGCCTTCACGCTCTCGATCGCCTCGGGCGGAACGCCCGCGTCGATCAGCGCCTGCCGCGGGATCTCGAAGGGCACCTTGCACTCGGCGCAGAGCTTGCGGACGAGGCGCTGGGCGCCGATGAGGTTGACCGAGCTCGCCACGAGGAAGGGCTCGATGCCCATGTTCAGGAGGCGGCTGACGGTGCTCGGCGCGTCGTTGGTGTGCAGGGTGGACAACACGAGGTGGCCCGTGAGCGCGGCCTTGACGGCGATCTCGGCGGTCTCGAAGTCGCGGATCTCGCCGACCATGATGATGTCGGGGTCCTGGCGGAGGAACGAGCGCAGCGAGGCGGCGAAGTTCAGGCCGATCTCGTCGTGCATCTGGACCTGGTTGATGCCGTAGAGGTTGTACTCGATCGGGTCTTCGGCGGTGCTGATGTTGTGCGTGCTCTTGTTGAGCTCGGACAAGGTCGAGTACAGCGTGGTCGTCTTGCCGGACCCGGTGGGGCCCGTGATCAGGATCATCCCGTAGGGCTTGGCGATGCACTCCTTGAAGTCGCGGAGCGTCTTCTCTTCGAAGCCGAGCCGGGTCATGTCGAGCTGGAGGTTCGACTTGTCCAGCAGACGCATGACGATCTTCTCGCCCCAGAGCACGGGCAGGACCGACACGCGGAAGTCCATTTCCTTGCCACGGCCCATCTTCAGCTTGATGCGGCCGTCCTGAGGGAGGCGACGCTCGGCGATGTCGAGGTTCGCCATGATCTTCAAGCGCGAGCTGATGGCGTGCTTCAGCTTGAGCGGCGGCTTCATGACCTCGTACAACATCCCGTCGATGCGGTACCGGATGCGGAGCTGCTTCTCGTAGGGCTCGATGTGGATGTCGGATGCGCCCTTGCGGATCGCGTCGAGCAGGATGAGGTTGACGAGCTTGACGACCGGGGCGTCGCCGGCCGACTTCTCGAGGTCGAGGACGTTGATGTCCTCGTCGATGTCGCCCGCGATCTCGAGCTCGTCCTCGTCCTTGCCCGCGAAGTCCACCATGACGTCGTCGAAGCTGACGTTCGAGGTGTAGTACTTCTCGATCGACTCGTCGATCGCCTGATCCGAGGCGACGACGACGTCGATCGTCAGGTTGGTGACGAACTTGATGTCGTCGATGGCGTAGATGTTGCTCGGGTCCGCCATCGCGACCGTCAGCATGCTGCCGGCCTTGTTGATGGGGATCACCTTGTGCCGGACGACGAGCTCCTTCGGGATGACCTTGAGGACCTCGGGGTCGATCTCGAACTCGGCGAGGTTGATGCTCGGCACGCCGAACTGCTTCGACAGGAACGCGGTGAACTCGTTCTCGTCGAGGTAGCCGAGCTTGGCGAGTTGGTGGCCGAGCCGACCGCCCGACGCGCGCTGGCTCTCCATGGCCCGCTGGAGCTGCAAGGGGCTGATCAGGCTCTCGCGGACCAGCAGCTCGCCGATGCGCGCGTTCGAGGCCCCACCCGTCTTTCGTTCGTCCGCCATGCTTCCGTGCCCTCTACAGACGCGCAGTCTATTCCGACGGCAGCGGCTCCGACGGCAGCGCTGCGGGGAATGCCCGAGCGGACCAATACTTCCGAATCTCGACGGCGCGGGCGAGCAGGCGGTCGGGTGGTGCGTCGCCCACGAGGATCCACGTCGTGCCGTGCGCCGCCCACGACACCCCGGCGAGGCTGCCGTTGCCGAACGCCCGCGCCTCGAGCCCGTCCGCCACCGGCGAGGTCGCCACCACACGTCCGTTCGCGGCGGGCGCGACCGCCAGATGATGCAGGGAGTAGGCCGATCCATCCTCGGCGGTGTACACGAACGACACGCGGCTCCCCTCCGCCGCGCTCGTCGCGCCGAGCAGGACGAGGCCGACGCCGGAGAGATCGGGGGCGGTCACCAACGGGCCCTCGACGCGCGCGCGCGCGAGGGTCCGCGCCAGCGCCTCGGCGTCTCCCTGCACCCACGTCGGTTGTGTCGTGACCAGGGTGTGAGCGCCGGCGATCGACTCCCACCGCGGCGCGCTCCCCCGCGGCAACAGGACCGCCGCCGCCACGGCCGACGCCACGATCGCGACCGTGACCGCGCGCGCGATCCACCGCCCGCGTGGCGGCGGCGTCGCCCCGGGCGGCAGGAACAGCGCCTCCGGCGGCGGCGCGCGGTACAGCGCCGCGGCAAGCGCCCCGCGGTGCTCGTCGCGCGCGGCGGCGTCCAGCGGGTCGATCAGCGCCCGCGCCCGCTCGAGCAGCGCACCGGCCGCCACGTGCGTGACGCGCCCGACGTCGTCGGGGTCCACGTCGAAGTACACGTCCGTCGCATACAACAGGCGCGCCGGCCGCGGCAGGCTGTTCACGGCTTCGCGCGCGGACTCCGCGAAGGGCGCGGGGAGCACGATCCCGTCGCAGTGAAGCAGGAGATCGCCGGCCACGTGCTGCAAGAGCGCGAGGCCGAGCTGGGGCCCGATCGCCACGTGTGGCTCGAACGTGGTGACCCGGTCCGCGAGGTCGACGCGCAGGCTCAGCATCCACCCGATCGCCTCCGCGTCCGACGCGCAAGCGCAACGCACGACGCTCCAGAGCGGGCCCGCGTGGGCGTTCCAGAGCGCCGCGTACGCCCCCGGCTGGCTCGTCCGCAGCGCCCGAACGGTCCGGAACGCCGCGAGGTCCGCGGGGGCGGAGGGGTCACGCACCGCGGGATGCTACTCGTTCGACGCGAAGATGACCCACGCGCCGCCGCCCGCGCTGACGGACGACGGGTCGTAGCCCGTCGCGCCGAACACCACGTCGTCGCGACCGTCGCCGTTGAGGTCGCCGCCCTGCCCGAGGCGAGAGCCGAACGCGTCGCTCGCCGCCCCGCCCGCGACCTTCACGGCCGCGCCGTCCGCAGAACCCGAGGCCGTGCCGCCGTACACGAGGTACACCGCGCCGGCGCCGGAGCCGCCCGCGTCGTTCTGCGTCGCGCCGACGAGGAGGTCCCACGCGCCGTCGCCGTCCACGTCGCCCGCCGTCTCGACGGAACGCCCGAAGAAGTCGCCGGTGGTCGAGGACTCCGCGGTGAGGGTGACCCCCGCGGCGCTGGTGACCCCGACCGTGCCGGACCAGCGGGTCGACCCGCCGAACGCCACGTACACGGCGCCGTTGTCCGACGCGCCCTGGAAGTCGGCGCCGACCGCGAGGTCGGCGTAGCCGTCGCCGTCGTAGTCGAGGCCGGTCAGCGAGTAGCCGAGGCGATCGCCGACCGACGCCGCGGTGATGACCACGTCGACCGCGGTCGACGTGCTGCCGCCGCTCTCGGTGAAGCTCGCGTCGAGCGCCGCATCGCCGTACTGCACGAACACGCGGCCGCCGGTGGTGGTGCTCGAGGACTGGTTCGGAGACCCGACCGCGACGTCGGAGAGCCCGTCGCCGTCGAAGTCCGCGCCGCCCGTCGCCCAGCCGAGGTTGCCGCTGGTGGTGCTGCCGGTGAACAGGACGTCGGCGCCGGTGGTGATGACGGTGTCGCCCGCCACGACCGACTCGCCGTACACGAGGGCCGCGAGGCCGGCGTCGGTGCCGCCGCGGCCGTAGGAGCCGATCACGAGGTCGGGCGTGCCGCCGCCGTCGACGTCCCCGACGCCCTGGACCGACCAGCCGGCGTAGTCGCTCGCGCTCGCGCCGCTCATCGTCGCGTAGGCCGACGCCACCGTCGTGGTCGTCAGGCTGCCGCCGAGGAAGAGGTAGGTCCGGCCGGAGTCCGCGCCGCTCGCGTCGCGCTTGGCGGCGCCGATGAGCAGCTCGTCGTCCCCGTCGCCGTCGACGTCGGGCAGGATCTCCACCGCGGACTCGCCGATCGCCTCGCCGGCCTCCGCGCCGGAGATCACGACGTCGGCCGTCGCGAGGGTCTCGGTGCCGTCGAGCGGGCCGTAGAACACGTACACGGCGCCGGCGTTGGAGGCGCCGGTGTCGCGGCCGCTGCCGGCGACGACGAGGTCGTGCGCGCCGTCGCCGTTGAGGTCGCCCGACGCGGTGACCGCGGAGCCGACGGTGTCGGTCGTCGTGGTGCCGAAGATGCCGACATCGGCGTCCGCGGCGCCGAAGGTGCCGCTGAGCGCGCACGCGTCGACCGCGCAGTTGTTGTCGATCCCGTCGTCGCACACCTCGGCTGCGCCGGGGTTGGTTGACGAAGCCGCGTCGTCGCAGTCCGACGTGCCCGAGGCGGCGGAGTAGCCCGAGGGCTCGGCGCACGCCGAGAGGGTGCCGGAGACGGTGTAGCCGTCGGCGTCCGCGTCGGTGTACCAGGTGGACTCGCCGGTGGAGCCGGACTCGTCGGTCGAACCGTCGCAATCTTCGTCGCCGCCGCCGCAGGCCTCGGCCGCGCCGGGGTTGGTGCCGGACGCGGCGTCGTCACAGTCGGTGCTGTCGGCGACGTAGCCGGAGGGCGCGTCGCACGCGATCGTGCTCGTCGACGCGTCGCCGTAGGTGTCCGAATCGGCGTCGGCGTACCAGGTGCCCTGGTCGACCGCTTCGTCGTCGATGGTGCCGTCGCAGTCGTCGTCGACGTCGTCGCAGGTCTCGGGGGCGCCCGGGTAGGCCGAGGCGTCGGTGTCGAGGCAATCCGTGGCGTCGGCCACGAAGCCGGAGGGCTGCGTGCAGGCGAGCGTGCTCGTCGCGGCGTCGCCGTAGGTGTCGGTGTCGGCGTCGGCGTACCAGGTGGCCCGATCCGTCGCTTCTTCGTCGATCTCGCCGTCGCAGTCGTCGTCGACGGTGTCGCAGGTCTCGGGGGCGCCCGGGTAGGCCGACGCGTCGGTGTCGAGGCAGTCGGTGGCCGGCTCGGCGTCGGTGCCCTCGCCGGCGTCCAAGCAGTCGGAGTCGGCCGACGCGACCGTGGCGGCGCCCGAGACGACGTACGCGTCGTCGTCGGCGTCCACGAAGCAGATCTCGGCGCCGTCACAGTCTTCGTCGTCGCCGTTTCCGGCGATCTCGGTCGCCGCGGGGTTGTCGCCGAGGTCGGAGTCGTCGCAGTCCTCGCAGGCCGCCCAGCCGTCGGCGTCCGCGTCCACGTAGCCGACGGAACCGTCGCAGTTGTAGTCCACCGGGTCCGTGCAGTCGGACTCGTCCGCGTCCGGGTGGATCGCGGGGTCGGCGTCGTCACAATCGCCGTCGACCTGGGCGTACCCTTCGGGAGCCTCGCACGCGACCAGGGCCTCGCCCTGGCCGTACTCGTCGCCGTCCGCGTCGGCGTAGTACGCCGCGCCGTCCACCGGCTCCTCGTCCACCGCGTCGTCGCAGTCGTTGTCCTTCGTGTCGCACGACTCGGGGGCGCCCGGGTACACCGTCGCGTCGGCGTCGTCGCAGTCCTCCGTGGCAGGCGAGCCGTCCGCGTCGGCGTCGACCGCCGCGGTGTCCCCGGTGTCGGTGTCCTCGTCCTTGTCGTCCTTCTTGCACGCGACCAGGACCAGGAGGAAGGAAAGGGCGAGCAGACGCATGAGGGGGCTCCTTGGAGGAACGCAACCTTACCCGATCGGCGGCGCTGGCGCGACGGCCTCCTCCGCCCGGACCACGCTGTCGAACGTTCGTCCGCGGAGGGCGCGCCACGCGCGGCGGGCGTCGTAGGCCGCGTGCGCCCCGGTCTGCACGCCCGACACCAGATACTGCAAGGCGCCCGGGTTCCAGAACTGACCTTCGACGAGCGCGTGGTCCCGATCCACGAGCCCGGTCTCGCGCGCGAGCTCGAACAGCCGGGTGTGCGGGTAGATGCGAATCGGCTGCATCATCAGCAGCGTGAAGGTGCGCAGGCGCGGGCCGAGCTCCATGCGCGCGCGCACGAGGAACCGGAGGATCGCGTAGAGGGACTGCAGGTCCTCGCCCGGGGAGTTCAGGAAGAAGCTGTACTCCACGTCCATGCCGTGGCGTTTCGCGACGTCGATCGTGTAGAGCATGTCCTCGTGACGGAAGTTCTTGTCGAGGTTCTTGAGCATCCGGTCGTCCACGTGGTCCGGGCTGAACGACAAGAGACCGCACCCGGCGCGCTTGAGCCACTCCATCAGCTCGTCCGGCAGGGTGTTGCGGTGCTCGTTGAACCACGCGCTCCAGCGTACATCGAGCTTCCGAGCCACGATCTCTTTGCAGATCGCGATCGCGTGGCTCGGCGGGATGTTGAAGATCTGGTCGCAGAAGAAGAGCTGCCGCACGTCGTGATCGCGCACGAGCTCCTCGATCTCGTCGACCACGTCGGCCGGCGGCCGCATCCGGACCCGGTGCCCCACCAGGAACGTGTCGGAGCAGTGGATGCAGTGGAGGGAGCACCCCCGCTTGGCCTGAACCCCGACGCTGACGAAGCTCGACGCGAGGTACGGCGCGTGCGGCAGCAGGTCGCGTCGCGGGTGGCGGAGGTTCTTCCAGTCTTCTCCCGGTGGGCGCCCGGTGAAGGCCACGTGGCCGCCGGCGCGGTGGTACACGCCGAGCACGCGCTCGGGGTGGTCGAGGTTCTCGAGGAGGGCGGGGAAGCGCCGCTCCGCCTCGCCCCACACGCCGACGTCCACCTCGGGCAGGCGCGCCATCATCACGTCGGAGTACAGGGAGAACGCCGTGCCTCCGGCGACGATGCGCACGCCGGGCAACACCCGCTTGATGAGCTGGATCGTCTGTTGTTGGGGCTGGAAGTCGTCGGTGTGCAGGTGGGGCATGCCCACCTTCATGTTGCGCAACGAGATCCCCACGACGTCGGGGCGGAACGCCCGGAGCTTGCGCTCGAGCGCGGGGAACGGCTCGTCGCGGTGCAGGTTGACGTCGAACATGTCGACGACGTGATCGTCGAGGTGGGCGGCCAGGTACGACAGCCCGAGGGGGTACACCAGCTCCATGTCGAGGGCGGTGAAGGCCTGAACGAGGAGGACGCGCATCTGCGCAGCGTAGCCGGCAGGTGGACGCGGGCGCCGTAGTCTCGGACCGTGTTCCCGCGGATCTCAGCGCGGCCGGACGCCCATGCCGGTGCCGGGCAGCGGACGCGGCTCCCCCGAAGGGAACCGCAGCAGCTCCCACACGAGGATGACCCGGTCGCCGTGCGCGGCGCCGCCCACGACGAGGTGCGTGCAGTCGACGCACAGCAGGTTCGCGAGGTGACCCGGCGACTGGACCAGCCGTTCGAACGCCTCTTCGGCGGACTCGCCCGCGGCGACGTCCTCGCGGTGGCTGGCGGTCGGGTGGTGGGTACGCGCCGCGAGGGACGGCACACCGGGACAGCTCGCCGTGGCATGGCCGATGACGCCGGAGGTCGCGAGGCAGGTCGCGTGCGCCCGGACGTGCGGGACGAACGTGCCATAGCGCGCGAGCTGCGGCAGACCCGCGCGCGCCCGCAGGCCATCGACGAGGGCGTAGGCGCGCGATTCGGCGCGCTCGACCGGCTCCGGCGGGTGCGGGCTCGACAGGGCGGGCACCGCGGGCGGCGGGCCGTCCACGTACACCGAGAACGCGAAGGCGACGCGGTCGCCGTCGACGACCTCCACCCGATGCTCGCCCGGTACGGAGAACCGATCCACCCAGCGGGCCCGCCCGTCGGTGAGGCTCAGCTCCACCACCGCGAGATCCGGCGACGCGAGCAGGAGCCGCGGGGCGTCGAGCCCGTCCACCCTCAGCGGAAACGAGCCGTCCAGAGGCAGATCGCGCGGCATCGGGTCGATCTGCGCGAGGCGGCGCGCCCACCCGAGGACCCACCAGCGTCGCCCGTCGGGGAGGTCGCGCCACGCCCAGCCCACGTCGAGGGGGACCCCTCGCGGCAGCGCGTCGAGCAGCTCCTGCGGGGGGTCCGCGCCCGCGACGGTGCGGACGAAGTGGGCGTCTCCGGGGTAGCCGGCGCGGCCGAGCGCGAGGCGGACGCTCTCGGGGTCGAGGCGCGCGTCGGGCGTGGTGACCGCGGACGCCAGCGCCGCTGCCGCGTCACGAAGGCCGAGGTCGATCCGCGCATCGGGCCCGAGGGTCGGGAGGGGGTCCCCGGGCCGCAACATCACGCGCACCGGCTCGCCACGCGCTCCGCCGATCGCCGCCCCGCGCGACGCGCAGCCGGCGAGCACGACGCCCGCCACGAGCGCGCCGCACACCGCGGCGACGGCGCGCGCGGTCATCCGTCCGCCGCGAGCGCCACGACGACGACCCCGCCCTCGACCGGGCTCGCCGCGACGCCGACCGAGCCGAACGGCGCCACCAGCACGGCGCGCCCGTCGACCGACCACCACATCGCTTCGACGCACGCGCGCACGTCGACGGCGCGACAGCTCGACCCGGCGACGCGCCCGCGAACGAAGCCGCCGACGCGGAGGAGGTGTTCGAACGAGGGCGCCTGCCCGCCGGCGAGCTCGACCCGCAGGCGAGAGCGCGCGAGCGAGGCGAGCGCCGGATCGTCGTCCGCCGGGGGGTGACCGTAGCGGGCCCGCGCGTCGTCCACGAGCCGACGCGCGGCGGCGGCCAGCTCGAGCCGCTCGAGGCCCACGACGTCGTGGACCGGCGGCGTCGGCGGCGTCGTGACGCCGACATGCACGGGAACGTTGACGACCACCCCTTCGTCGTCGGTCCCGCGCACCAGCCACTCGCCGAGCTGGTCCATGCGCGGCGCGCCGGTCGCGTCGGCGACGCTGCCGTCGGGGGCCGCGACCCGCCACCGCAGACCGGGCGCGAGCGCGAGCGCCTCGCCCGGCGCGATCTCCCGGGGAAACGGGGGGAGATCCCCGCGCTCGCCCCCCACGAGGAGCACCCAGAGGTCGTCGCTCGGTCCGCGCGCGCGCACGAGCCCGAGGTCGCGGTTGGGCGGCGCGAGCCCCAGCGCGACACGAATGTCCTCCGGCACCTCGCCGAAGGGCGCGGAGGCCACCGCGCGGCCGCGCACCGCGAGCGGATATCCGGCGAGGATCGACTTCCAACGAACGGTCGCGTCGTCCACCGCCTCGCCTTGGAGCGCGGCGAGGGCCACGCCGGCGGCGGCGCCGCCGAGCGCTTCGTCGTAACGACGCCCCTCCACGAGCTGCGCCACGAGCGGGTCGCTCGGGGTCGTCGCGGACCGCGTGTACAACGTGGCGCGCGGCGAGGGCAGGCGCGGCGGCGCCGCCGCTGGCGGCGCCGCGCGCTCCTCGCGCGCGGCGCACCCGAGGAGGAGGACGAGGAGGGCGGCAAAAGAGCGCACGCGTCGAGGTATCGCGGCGCCCGCGCGGCGGAGGCGGAGGCGACGCGACGTGACGGGGCGGACCGCGCCCATCGCGTTGCCACAACGGATAGGGCCCCGCATGTTCTTGCTCCTCGGCGCGTGTGTCTCCCTCGAGTGCGGCCCCGGCACCAAACAGATCGACGCGTCGTGCGTCGTCGACCTCACCGACGGCGGTCCGTTCGGGGACGACTCCGCGGACGACTCGGCTCCCGTCGACTCGTCCCCGGACACCGACGGCTCCGACTCGGCCGACTCGGCCGACTCGGCCGACTCGGGCGCCGACACCGCCGAGCCCGCCGAGGAAGTGCTCCAGGTCTACATCCTGGCCGGTCAGTCGAACATGGACGGGTACGCGTACCTCAGCGGCCTGCCGCCCGAGCAACGCGTGGCCGATCCGCGCGTCCCCCTCTACTGGTCGGGGTGGGGAGCGTTCCGCGACCTCGCGCCGTCCAGCTACGGCGGCTCGATGTACGTCGGCCCCGAGGTGCCGCTCGGCAGCGCCCTCGCCGACGCCGGCGTGCCCGTCGTCCTGGTGAAGCACGCCGTCGGCGGGACCGACCTCGCGTCGTACTGGTACCCGGGGACGACGCCGAACGGCGATGGCGTCGGGCCGGGCTTTTCGGTCCTCGCCGCCACGATGGAGGCCGCCGCCACCGAGCTCGACGCGGGGGGCAGACCGTGGGAGTGGGCCGGCTTCATGTGGATGCAGGGAGAATCCGATTCGTTGGACGCCGGCGCCGCCGCCGCGTACGAAGACAACCTGTCGTGGCTGCTGAGCTCGGTGCGCGCGCTGGCGGACGACCCGCAACTCCCGGCGGCGATCGGCCTGATCTCGCGCGAGTCGATCTGGACCTACGCCGACACCGTGCGCGCCGCGCAGCAGGCGGTCGCCGACGCCGACCCCGACGTGGTCACCGTCGAGACCGACGATCTCCCGCGGAACGCATTGGACCTCGCCCACTACGACGGCCCGTCGAATCGCGTGCTCGGCGCCCGATTCGCGCGCGCGGTGATCACGGGCGAGGACGTCCCCGCCGACGCGGACGCTCCCCTCGCCGCGTTCACGATCACCGGCGGCGCCCTCGACTACGACTTCACCGGGACGTGCGGCTTCGCGTTCACGCTCGACGCTCCGATCTCCGTGACGGACCTCGGCTCGTACGGCGCCACCTACCTGTACACCTCGACCGAGGTCGGGATCTGGGACGCCGCGGCGAACCTCGTCGCCCGGGCGTACGTGCCGTCCTGGTACGAAGCCCCGGCCAGCTGGCGGGGTTCGGTCTGGTACACGGCGATCGACCCGGTTCGGCTCGATCCCGGCACCTACCGGATCGGCGTGGTGTCGTGGACCGGGGACGGCGACCGCTACCTCAACAGCGTGTCGGGGTCGTTCGCGCGCGGCCTCGTGTACGCCGGGGGCGTCTACGCCGAGGGCTACTGGCTCACCTACCCGTCCGTGTCGGCCGGCGACGCGGTGATCAACTTCCTCGGTCCTGACTTTCTCTTCGTGCCCGCCGAGTGAGCGCCGACGTGCCTTCCCTCGTCCTCCTGCGCGGCGCGGAGCTCTACACCCCCGACGCGCGCGGCCGCGCCGACGTGCTCGTCGGCGGCGGGACGATCCTGGCCGTCGCGCCGCGGCTCGACCCGCGGGGGCTCGACGTCGAGGTGGTCGACGCGGCGAACGCGCGGCTGATCCCCGGCCTCGTCGACGCCCACACCCACCTGAGCGGCGGTGGCGGCGAGGGCGGCGCGCACACGAAGGTCCCCGCGGTGCCGTTCGAGCGCCTCGCGTCCGCCGGGGTCACGACGGCGGTCGGCCTGCTCGGCACGGACTGCCGCACGCGTGGATTGCCGGAGCTGCTCGCCGCGTCCCGGGCGCTCGACACCCTCGGCCTCACGACGTTCTGCTATACCGGCGGCTACGAGGTCCCCCCCGTCACCCTCACGGGCTCGGCGCGCGGCGACCTCGTGCACGTCGACCGCATCGTCGCCATCGGCGAAACGGCGATCTCCGACCACAGAAGCTCGCAGCCCACCCTGGACGAGCTGTTCCGACTCGCGTCGGACGCGCACGTCTCGGGGATGCTCACCGGCAAGGCCGGGCTCCTGCACCTGCACCTCGGCGACGGTCCGCGGGGGCTCGAGCCGGTGCGTCGCGGACTCACGGACACCGAGCTGCCGCCGCGAACCTGGCATCCCACACACACCAACCGCAACCGGCGGCTGTGGGAGGAGGCCAAGGCGCTCTCCCCGGCGGGGCTCACCATCGACATCTCGGCGTTCGACCCGGATGGCGACGCCCCGAGCGGCGGCCAGGCGCTCGCCGAATGGCTGCGGGAGGGGCTCGACCCGGCCCGAGTCACCTTGTCCAGCGACGCCGGCGGCTGCCTGCCGACGTTCGACGCCGACGGCGTGCTCGTCGCGATGGGGGTCGGCTCGGCCCACACCCTGTTGGCGTCGGTGCTGGACGCGGAGCGCCTCGGCGCGCCGTTCGCGCGCGCGCTCGCCGCGGTCACCCGCAACGTCGCGCGCCTGTTCCGGTTCCACCACAAGGGCGAGATCTCCCCCGGCCACGACGCCGACCTCGTGCTCGTGCGGGATGGCGTCGCGACGGACGTGATGGCGCGCGGCGCCTGGGTGTGGCGCGACGGCGGCGCCGTGCCGGACGCGCGGCGCGCCGTGGTGCCGCGCCACTGACAAACCGCGATACGATGTCCACATGCTCCTGCTCATGCTGGCGTGCTCCGGCGAACCGGTCAAAGGCCCGGACGACACCTCCGTGCCCGCCGACACCGACCTGACGGACACCGACGACACCGCGGGCACCGACGACACCGCGGACACCGACGACACCGCGGACACCGACGACACCGCCACGACGGCGCCCGTCCCCGACTTCGCCCTCGTCGACCTCAACCTCGACTCGGCCCGCTACGGCGAGGTCGTGTCCCCCCGCGACTACCTCGAGCGGGTGTCCGGCTGGTACTTCATCCACAGCACGTGAGGCTACTGCCGTAGCCAGGCTGGCTACCTCACCACGCTCTTCGACGAGCTCGACGCCGCGCACCCCGAGCTCGAGCTCGGCATCCTGAACGTGAACGCTCCCGGCATGGAGTCCGGCAACGCCGACCTCGCCGCCGTGACGGACCTCCCGATCCTCCAGGACGACCCGACCGCCGCCGTGTGGCTCGACTGGGCCGCGACGTGGCGCGACGTGTACGTGCTCGATCGCGACAACGAGGTGTACGCCGTGTACAACCTCACCGAACACACCCTCTCCGACCCGGCGAACTACGCCGAGCTCTACCAGCTCTTCGTCGAGGCCGGCTCCGCCGAGTGAGCGCGCGCGTCACTCGTCGGCGGTGAGCTCCAACGCCGAGAGGTACGCGTACGTGCCCTCCGCGATCTGCACGTCGACGAACAGGTGCCCTTGCGCGTCCGGGCGCAGGCCACCGAGGCGAAGCACGGTGTCGTCGTTGGTCGTCGCCCCGTCCGCGCCCGCCCCGGCGCCCGACGTCTGGAGCGTGCCCTCGACCTGGTCCGCCCCGGTGACCACGAAGCGGGTCACCCGGCGCTCCGCGTCGTCACGGGCGGCGAACAGCGCGAGGGTGAACCGCCTCGACGGGTCCAACCCACGGAAAAAGAGCGCGCCGGGCGCGTCGTCGCCCTCGACGTAGAAGAAGTCCCCGGTCGCGCTGCCCACGGCGAGGGCGCCCAAGCGCTCCGCGGACGGCCACAAGAGCCCGCCGTTTCGCCGGCCGTTCGCCAAGAATCCGCCGGCGATCACGAGATCGACCGTGGTCGCCTCCCCCGTGGCGCTGACCAGATCGACGCGCTGCTCGCCCGCCAGCGCGCCTTGCCCGCCGCGGGTGGTGTGCCAGTTGTTCCAATGTTGACCGAGGTAGTCGGGCGACGGCGTCACTTCGCCGTCCTCCGCCTCCGTGGGCCCGAGGTCGATCAGCAACCGCGCCCCGGCGGCGAGCGGCGCCGGTGTCGGTGGCACGGTCGCGGGCGTCACGCGCTCCACGACCGGACGAAGCGCCGCGTTCCAGAGCGCGTAGCCCGCGGCGGAGAGGTGCAGGCCGTCCGCGCCGAACAGCGACGCGTCGGGCGGTGCGCCGGTGGCGAGGAACGGGGTCGCCACGTCGACGTACTCCACGCCGGGGTCCGCCTCGGCGAGGGCGGCCGCGGCGGCGTTGACGGCCTCGGCCACCGGCCAGGACGCCCAACGCGCCGGGGTCGGGGTGATCCCGACGAAGACGAGCGGCGCGGACACGCGCGCGCGCAGGCACCGCAGGCGAGCCGCGACCACCTCCGCGGGCACGCCGGCGGCGACGTCGTTCGTCCCCGCGAACACCACCACGGCGCGCGGGGCGTGCCGGTTGATCAAGGTGTCCGCGAGGAGCGCCACCTCGCCGAGCTGCGCGCCCCCGAAGCCGCGTTGCAACGGGGATCGATCCGTGTACGCCGACGCGAGTCCCTCCCAGCGCCGGATGGTCGAGGACCCGACGAACACCACGGGATCGGTCGGCCAGCCGCCGAGGGCGTCCTGCGCGGCCCACCGCGCGACGTCGTCGGTGAACTCGGGCGCGAAGGCGTTCACCTCGTCGCACACCCGCGCCCCCGCAGTGTCCGGCGCGGAGTCGCGCGCGGAGTCGGGCGCCGTCGTGTCTCGCAGGCCCGTCGGGTCGTTCGTGGCCGCCCCGCCCCGATCGGCGCAGGCCACGAGCACGAGCAGCCCGACGCGGGCGAGCACGTCGCGGCGGCTCAGTCGTCCACCCGGCGCGCGGTCCGAATCCACGCGCCGAGGGCGAAGGCCGTCGAGAAACCGACGAGCGCCGCGCACAACATCGGGAGCGTCAGCCCCATGTCGTCGACCGCCGCGCCCTTGAGCCCGAGCTCGTAGAGCGGGCCGGTCATGCTGACCACGTCCCACTTGCCGGCGATGCGCGACGCTTTCTCGATCTTGTCGCCGACCTTCAGGGCCGCGTCGAACGCGTAGCGCTGCGGGTTCAGCCACGTGAGCCAGGCCGCGAACGTCGTCATGTTGCGAATGCCGACGAGCAGGGTGCTCAGGGTGATCTGCGGGATCAACAAGAGCGGGAGCGTCCCGACCGCGGCTTCGCTCGAGTTGAAGCTCGCGGAGACGAGCAGGCCGAGGGTGGTGCCCGCGATGCCCGTGAGCGCGCTCACGGCGGCGAGCAGGAACGGATTGAAGCCGTACATGCCGCCGAGCCCGTGGATCCCCCAGGTCAACAGCGACAGGAACATGCACTGGGCCACGACGATGCCCGAGAGCACGACCAGCTTGCTGCCGACGTACGCGATCGGCGCGACGCCGATGCGCCGCTCGCGCTTCCACACCACGCGATCGTTGAGCAGCTCGCGCACCGCGCCGCTCATCCCGAACCACAGGCACGAGAGCGACAGCATGAAGATGAGCGAGGTCGTCGGCTTCGGGAACACGACCGCCATCACCAACGCGAGGAACGGCGGCTGGGCCGCCAGCACCCACAGGCCCGTCACGTCGCGCTGCTTCACCCGCGCGTAGCGGGCCATGAGCGTCGTGAGGTGCCCGAACGTCGATGGCGGTCGCGGACGCGCGGGGGCGGCGGGATCCTCCGGCTGCGGCGGGGTGATGCGCCCCAGCTCTTCGCGGGTGGCGACGTACTTCTGGTACGCCGGGCTCGCGCGGTAGGCTGCGCCCCACTCCGCGGGCGCCTTGTCCGAGAACCGGTTGAAGATGGCGTCCGGCGTCGAGACCTTGAAGTACGCGCACGCTTCCGCCGGCGGACCGAAGAAGGCGACGCGCCCGCCGGGCGCGAGGACGAGCAGGTGGTCGACCTGCGCCATCACTTGCGGCGAAAGATCGTGGGTGACGAGGAACACGATGCGGCCGCGGTCGGCGAGCTGGCGAACGAGCCGCACGATGTCCTGCGCGGCGCGCGGATCCAGGCCGGAGGTCGGTTCGTCGAGGAACAGCACCCGGGTCGAGCGCGTGAGCATCTCCTGACCGAGGTTCACGCGCTTGCGCTGACCGCCGGAGATGCCGCGCCGGAGCGCGTCGCCGATCCGGGATCCGCGGATGTGCTCGATCCCGAGCTCCTCGAGGACACGGTCGACCTCGCCCTTGATCTCCGCGTCGGTCGTCGCCGTCGGGAAGCGGAGGCGCCCGCTGAAGGTCAGGCTCTCCTCGACCGTGAGCTCCGGCAGCACGATGTCGTCTTGCGGCACGACGCCGATGCGCGAGCGGTCCTTGGCGAGGAGCGCGTGGAAGTCGGCGTCGTCCATGGTGACGGCGCCGGTGTCGGCCGGGGTGATGCCCGCGATCGCGTTGAGCAACGTCGTCTTTCCGGCGCCCGACGGCCCGACCATCGCGATGACTTCGCCGGTGAACACCGTGAAGCTCACCTCGTCGAGCAGCGACACGTCCCCGATCGTCCGGGTGAGACGTCGCGCGGAGAGCGCCGAGAACACCCGCTCGGACCGCGCGACGAGCTCGTCGCCGTCGATGCGGATCGCGTACGGGCCGACCCGGAGCGTGTCCGCGGACGACACCGGCGCGGCGTTGATCGCGCGGCCGTTCACCACCGTCGGACGCCCGCTCTCGGTGTCGACCACCCGCCACCCGCCGGCGGTGCGCACCAGCTCGCAGTGCATCGCCGCGACCTGGGGGTCCGGCAACACGAGGTCCGCCGAGGGCGACCGCCCGATCCGCACCCGGTCGTCGTCGAGCGAGAGGCGCAGCTCTCCGTCGGCGTGTCGGCGGTCGTGTTTGCGATGCAGCGCGGACACGAGCACGCCGTCGACCCCGAGCTCGTGCGCCGCGTGGTCGAGCCGGCGGACCGCGACGCCGTTGAGGCGCCCGCCGTCGGACAGGACGCCGAAGCAGGCGTCGAGGAGGCGGAGCGCCTCGGTGGGCCCCGAGGCGCGCGCGTACCCGGTCAAGTCAAGGTCTGCCGCGGTGTCTTCGCGGAGGAGGCGCGCCGCTTCCTCGCCGAAGCGGGCCTCGAACGCATCGGCCTCGCGCATCTCGACGTGCACCCGAAACTCGGGCGCGCTCGCGACGTCGACGATGAGCGCGCGCTCCGCGTCGGGGAGCTCGATCGCCCCGTTGATGACCCGATCGAGGGCGTCGCGCCGCCGGACGAGCTCGTCCGGCGAAGCGATGGTGATCTGGAGCAACAAACGTACGAAGTCGACGGCGCGCGCGAGCACATCGGGCGCTGTCGCGGAGCCGCGAGAGGCCAGCTCCGTACGAATCCGCTCCTCGAGTCGCGCCGCGATCATCGAGGCGCGACCGTTACTTGTACGTTACTGCAGTCGCGACGCCGGCCTTGGCGTTCACGTCGTTCAGGCGCGTGGCATGCACGGCGATGTAGTACGTGTCGGTGACCGTCGGCGTGTAGCTGAGCGAAGGCTCGCGGTCGGAGCTCGCGTCCTTCGTGACCTCGGCGCCCTTGGCGTCGTACAGGACCACGTCGATGTTGGCGACGTTCGTGTCGCCGCAGGCCATGATCTTGTACTCGTTGCCCGCGTAGAGCGTGACGAGGTACACGCGGTGCTCGCCGGAGCCCAACGTGACGTTCGTCGCGGTGCGCACGGCCCAGCCGGACGCGTAGCCGTCCCAGATCTTGGTGCGGAGGCAGGTCTCGGCCGCTTCTTCGTCGGCGAAGGCGGTACCGGCGCAGATGAGCGCCGCGGAAAGGAACTGAAGCATGGGGAAGCGCCTCCTCAGAGAAGACCGAGAACGGTGTCGGTCTGGGTCTTGACCTCCTTGACGTCGTCCAGCGTGAGCGACGGCTTGGAGGCGATTTCCTTGAGCTTGTCGAGGGTGGTCTTCAGCTGCTTGACCACCTCGTCGGGCGCCTTGTCGCCGCCCTCGGTCGCGACGTACTTCAGGAAGTAGTCGACGACCTGCGGCTGGCGCAGCAGGGAGGTCCCCGCGTCGGGCTTGTTCGCGTCGATGATCGCCGCGGCCACGAGGTTGGACCCGCCGAGCCAGGAGCCCGCCTGGATGAGCGGCACGACCTGCTTGCCGGCCTCGTACTCGAGCTCGGGGATGATGGCGCCCTGGAGCTCGTCGAGCTCCTTCACCAGCTCGTCGCGGCTGACTCCGTCATTCGAGATTCGGGCGCTGAGATCGTCGATCGTGGCCGCGATGTCGCCACCGGCCTTGAGCGAGATCATGCCGGCCTTCACCTGCCCGAGGCGCTCGACGAGCTTCTCCTTGGGGGCGGTCTTGACCGTGAGGAGCGCGTCGGCCAGGACCAGGCCGGTGCGGACCGCGACGACGTCGGTGTTCGCGACGTCCATCTTGAGGTTGCGCATCGGGACCATGGCGTCGAGCTTGTTCGCGATGCCGGCCTTCTCGAGGGCCTTCTGCATCTCGGCGGGCGACGGCACGATCGTGATGTTGCTGGCGCCGTCGTTGAGCGCGGCGAGGTCGAGCTTGGGCGGAGGCGTCTCGGCGACGACGGGCGCCGGCTGGGTCTGATCCAGCGGCTTGGAGTCGGCCGAGTGCGTCCCTTCGCCGGAACAACCGACGAGCGCGAAGGCGATCAGGAGGGAGGACATGGACATCGAAGCGGAACCTCCTCGAGCGGCGCGCCGTCAGCGACGCGGAGCGCGAACTCTACGTCATCGCGCGCGAGCGTTCAAGGGCTGATCGCAGAACGCGCGGCGGGGGCTGCCCCTCCGGCCATCGCGACCACCCCCGCCGTGCCCGCTTCGTACACGCGCGTGCTGGACAGACCGACGCCGGCGAGCAGCCCTTGGAGCGCGCCGCGCCCGCGGCGGACCAGCGGCCATCCGAGCAGGTGGCGGAACACCGCGTCGTCCGGGTTCGGCAGGCACGCCGTGACGACGAGCACCCCACCGGGCGCGAGCTGCTCCGCGGCCCAGCGGAGGGTGAGCGCCGCGGCGCGCTCCGGCAGGTAGTCGACGAGCCCGTCGACGACGACCACTTGCCGACCGGGAAAGCGAAGGGTCGACCGACCGAGCGCGAGCGACGCGAGGTCGGTGACCGCGTGCCGGAGCTCCGGCGCGCCCCCATCCCGCTGCCGGAGCGCGACGTCGAGGGCAGTGAGCGCGTCGCGGTCGTCGTCGACGAGGGCGAGCTCGCCCCCAGGGCCGAGCCGCCCGCACAGATCCGCGACCAGCGCGGGCGACCGGGCGCCGAGGACGAGCGCACGCTCGAGCGGCACCGCGCCGAGGCGATCCGCCACGAGCCCCGGGACGACCGACGCCCGCTCGCGAAGGGCGCGCGCGGTGGGCAACGACAACAGCCACTCGTCGAGGATCTCGCCCAGCGGCCCGTCGCCCTCCGGGCGACCGCCAAGGATGTGGTCGGTCACGGCGCGCGCGCCGATGCGCGCGAAGGCGCGCCCGCCGGACGCTTCGCGCGCCGACACGAGCTCGCCGATGGTCGAGCGCATCAGGTAGGGGTGAAGCTCGCGCGCGAGCGCCGTCCCCGCGGCCAGGGCGTCGCCGTCGCCGAGGCGCGAGAAGACCGCGTCGAGCTCCCCCACGAAGGCCCCCAGCTTCCCGAGGAGCTCCGAGCGGGCGGTGACGCGGTCGCGACGCAAGGCAGGTTCGACCTGCGCGAGCGCCTCCCGTAGCCGCTGGCCGAGCTGCGCGCCCACCCCGGCCGAGCCGCGCTGGGTGGGGCGCGCCGCCTGATCCTGGATGCGCTCGGTGACGGTGCGCTTCACGCGGTCGGACAACATCTCCGCGACGACGCGGTAGAAGCTGGCGGCCAATCCTGGGTTCTCGTCGAGCGCCCGCAGCAGCGCGCCGCGCTCCCACCGCTGGCACACCGCGCCCGCCCCCGCGCGCACATCCGCGCTGCGCGGGCTCTCGTCGAGGAACGCCATCTCGCCGACCACCGAGCCGGGCCCGAACACGTGGAGGATCACCGCGGGCTGCGCGCGCGTGTCGATGACCTCGAGCTCGCCGTCCTCGACACGGTAGATGTCGCCACCCGGTTCGCCGCGGCGAAGCAGGAGCTCTCCCCTTGCGAGGGTGAGCGTCGACGCGGCCGCGACCACGCGGGCGCGGTCGGGAGCAGAGAACCGATCGAGGAAGTCCATCCGTCGGTCGGTTAACAAGGGGCGACCGGAGAGGGGCACATGGAAGAGGTCGATCGTCTCGTCGCGGCGCTCGCGAAGGCATCCTATGCGGACAGGGAGTCGATCAAGGCGCAGCTGCTGGAGCTCGCGCGTGGCCCTTCGGGGGCCGCCGTGCGCGACCAGCTCGACTCCGCCAAGCGCGGGCAGCTGCTCGAAGTGCAATGGGAGATCGAGGAGGTCATCGACGCCACGGCGCCGAAGAAGGCCGAGCCGCCCAAGAAGGTGGAGCCTCCGCCCGAGCCTCCGCCCGACCCGAACCGCCCGCTGACGGCAAAGGATCTCGTGCTCGTGTACGACGACCCGCGCGGCCTGCTGCTTCACCAGAGCAAGGTGGGCGAGCGGTGGTTCGCCACCCAGGCCGATCCGCGCACGGGCCAGCCGCAGACGTTCGAGCTCCACCCTCAGGAGATCGCGCAGCTCCGCACGCAGCTCAAGGACAGCCCGTACTGGGTGCTCGGCGCGGGCACGGCCGCGGCGACCCCGAGCGTCGCCCCCGCCGCGACGATGCCCGGCGCCCGCGGGCCGGGCCGACCGGGCGGCCGTTGAACCGCGACGACTACATAGCGGCCGCGCACGCGCGCGCCGAGGCGTTGTACGCCGGCGTACGCACGCCGCACCGGTCTTGCGGCGTCGCCATCGCCGAGACCTTCGGCCTCCCGCACGCCTCCTACCAGGCGCTGCGGCGCGGCGGCATCACCGGCGAGGGTCCGTGCGGCGCCATCGCGGCCGGCGTCTTGGCCCTCGGCGAGCTCCTCGGCGATCCGGACCCCACGGGCCCGGTGACCCCCGCGCTCCGGGAGGCCGTCCCGCGCTTCCGCGCAGGATTGCGCGCGCGCCTCGCGCGTGCGGACGGCGCCCTCGCGCTCGACGCGTCCTGCAACGCCAGGACCGAGCCGACCGGCGCGTTCACGGGTCCCGCCCGCGCGTCGATGTGCACCGCGCTCGCGGCCGACGTCGCCGCGGAGGTCGCGGCGGCGCTCTGGGACGGCGGCCACGCCCGTCCGCTCCCCCCGCCGCCATGGGCGACCACGCCTGAGACGCCCCACGCATGAGCTCCACGAACGATCCCGCCCCCGAGCCCCGGACCAGCGCGCTCACCCGGTGGCTGCTCCACGAAGAAGACCACGGGGAAGGTCGGGCCCACGCCACCCATCCGTGGTGGAAGGTGCTGTGGCTGACCGGCGTCGACTACTTCTCGACGCTCGGGTATCAACCCGGCATCGCCCTCGTCGCCGCCGGCGCGCTGTCGCCGATCGCGACGGCGGTGCTGGTGGTCGTCACGCTCTTCGGCGCGCTCCCGATCTACCGCCAGGTCGCGTCGCGCAGCTACCTCGGTCACGGCTCCATCTCGATGCTCGAGCGCCTCCTGCCCGGCTGGCTCGGGAAGGTGTTCGTGTTGTGCCTGCTCGGCTTCGCCAGCACGGACTTCGTCATCACCATGACGTTGTCCGCGGCGGACGCCGCGCAGCACGCGGTGGAGAACCCGCTGCTCGAGCATTGGCTCCACGGCACCCGAACGCCGCTGACGATCGGACTGCTCGCGCTGCTCGCCATCGTGTTCTTGCGGGGCTTCACCGAGGCCATCGGGGTCGCGACGTGGCTCGCGATCCCCTACCTCGTCCTCAGCCTCGTCATCGTCGCGCGCGGGTTCTGGGAGTTGGCGCTCCACCCAGAGGCCCTCAGCAATTGGCGCGCGGCCCTCGCCGTGCGCGGCGATCCCCTCGCGGTGCTCGGTCTGGCGGTGATGAGCTTCCCGAAGCTCGCCTTGGGGCTCTCCGGGTTCGAGACCGGCGTGACGGTTATGCCGATCGTGAGCGGCGCGGACACCGACCCGAAGGACGGCCCGCCGCACGCGCGCATCCGCAACACCCATCGGCTCTTGACGGCGGCGGCGCTGATCATGAGCTTCTTCTTGGTGTCCTCGAGCCTCGTCACCACGACGCTCATCCCCGAGCACGAGTGGCGGGAGGGCGGCGAGGCGTCCGGGCGTGCCCTCGCGTACCTCGCGCACCACTACCTCGGGCCCGTCTTCGGCACGTTCTACGACGCGAGCACGATCCTGATCCTCTGGTTCGCCGGCGCGAGCGCGATGGCGGCCATGCTGAACCTGGTCCCACGGTACCTCCCCCGCTTCGGGATGGCCCCGCACTGGGTCGCGTTCTCGCGCCCGTTGATCCTGCTCTTGTTCGCGGTCGACGTCGTCGTGACGATCATCTTCGACTCCGACGTGGAGGCGCAGGGCGGCGCGTACGCGACCGGCGTCCTCGCGCTGATCCTGAGCGCCGCCGTCGCCGTGACCCTCGCGCTCATCCGCGAAGCGCGCGAAGACCGGCGCACCCCGTGGGGGGCGATCCCGTTCGCGCTGATCACCGTCGTGTTCACGTTCACGTTCGTGGACAACGTCATCGAGCGCCCCGACGGCATCATCATCAGCTCGATCTTCATCACGAGCATCCTCGTTCTCGGCGCGGTGTCGAGGTACCAGCGCGCCACGGAGCTCCGCGTCGAGCGCGTCGCGTGGGCGAACCCCGACAGCGAGCGGCTGTTCGAGACGATCCGCCACCGGAGGGTGCACCTCGTGACGATCAAGGACGCCGGCGGGATCCTCAAACAGCGCCGCGCCGAGCTGGCGAAGGACGCCCGGAACGCCATCTTCACCGAACACAAGAACCGGATTCAGAAGCACTACAACGTCGACGGCCCGTTCCTGTTCGTGCACGTGAACCTCGCGACGGATCGTTCCCTCTTCGACTCGAGCCTTCACGTCCGCGTCGGACGGGTCGGAGACGACTACCTCCTCGTGGCCTCCAACGCGGTCGCCGTCGCGAACGCCGTGGCGTGGCTGTCCGAGCGCATCGACCCGATCAGCGTGTTCCTCGGCTTGACGCAGCAGAACCCGATGCGGCAGGCGATCCGGTACCTGGTCTGGGGCGAAGGCGAGACCGGCATCCTGGTGTACCAGATCCTCCTGCGGCACTGGGCACAGACGCCGGAGCACGACTTCCGCCCGAACATCTACCTGATGAGTGAGTCCGACGTCCCGAACCCCGCCGCGCCGGTGGGTCAGAACCCCATCTCTTCCGGGCGGCGGTAGCGCCAGACGCGCTGAAGCGCCCGAAGCTCCCATGGGGCGCGGTAAATCCCCAGGCGCCAGCGAGGCTCTGCGAGCACGCGCAACACCGCGCGCTGCCAGGGGCGCAGGTTGAGGTCGGACGCCGAGGGGTGGCGCGCGTGCAGGACGGACTCGAAATCATGGATCGAACGGCGGATTCGGTCGAGCATCCACGGGGTGCGCGGGTCGCGCCGCTGGGCGTACGCGCCCCACTCGGGCCCGAGCCAACCGTCGAGGGTGTCCGGGAAGGCGAACCCCTCCGCGACCGCGGCGTCGTACATGCCCGGCAGCGGCACGGGGGTGTACAGGTACAGGATGATCTCGCAGTCGGGGTTGTCGTCCTTCAGGCGGCGCGCGAGCGCGAGGGAGCGCGCCGCGTCCCCCTCCGGATCCCCCGGATTTCCCAAGACGAAGCTGAACTCGGGGCGAATCCCCCAACGGCGCGCGCGGAGGTTCAGCGCGACGGTGTCCGCCACCCGGAGACCGCCTTTGTCCATGCGCTCGAGCACCGCGTCGTCGGCGCTCTCGGCGCCGAAGAACACCATCCGAAGACCCGAACGCGCCATCGCGGCCCAGGTTTCGTCGGTGAAGCCCAGCATCGTGTCGATGCGCCCCTCGCCCCACCACGACACACCGAGCGGGGCGATGCCGTCGGCGACCTCGCGCGTTCGGCGCTCCCACGCGAAGAAGTTGTTGTCGTGGAACTCGATCGCGTCGGCGCGGTGCTCGCGGGCCAGGCGCGTGACGGTGCGGACGACCGACTCGGACGGGTCCGGGATCCAGCGCCCGTCGAAGAGGTTGACCACCGCGCAGAAGTTGCAACGGTACGGACATCCGACGGATGCGTGATGATTGAACGTGCGTCGGCCGAGGAACGTACGGGCGGCGTAGCGTTCCATGTCGAGCCGCTCGTACGGGAGCTCACCCCAGTCCGACGAGCGCGCGACCGGGCGTGGCGGGCCTTGAACCAGGGCGCCGTCGCGCCACTGCCCGACGCCGGCCACCGTCGTCGCGTCGCGACCGCGCGCCAGGGCGTCGAGCAGCTCGGGGGCGGTGCGCTCGCCCTGACCGACAACCACGAAGTCCACCCCGGCGTCGCGCGCGCACGCGGCCGTGTGGATCGACGGGAAGTAGCCGCCCCACACCACGATCAATCCGGGGTTGGCCCGCTTCAACGCGCGGCAGAGCGGGGTCGCGACCCGCAGCTGCGGGCCCGGCATGACCGTGACGAACAGCACCGTGCCCGGGGCGGCGCAGAGGCGTCGGAGGCGCGCCTCCGCATCGGGCTCGACGTTCCCGTCGACGAGCGTCCAGGCATGTTCCGCGAGTCCCCGCGCGACGCACAGCAGCGACAGCGGCAGGCGCCGGTGGGAGACCTGGGCGCGTGGGTTGAAGAGGACGACGTTCATGCGCGGCGGAACACGAGGAGGTGATGATCGCCGAGATCGCGCAGCCACGGCAGCGCCGCGATCCGGGGCTCGAGCCGGGTGGTCCAGGCGTATACCCCACCGAGGTCCGGAGGCGCGTCGAGCAGGCCGAGCGCCTCGTGATGCTCCATCCGGAACGACGGCGCGAGCTCCGCGGAGACCGTGCGCGCGTCGAGGTAGCGCACCGGGACGGCCCCCTCGCCCACCCTGACGCGCCCGTCACGGCGGCGCGGGCGCCGACGGAGCCGGAGGAGCGCGAGGTCCTCCGCGGGACAGCGTCGCCCCATGACCACGACGACGAGCGGCGCGCGCCGGGGGAGCGTCGCCGCGAGCACGGCCGCGAGCGGACGCAGGTCGGCGAGGCAATTGAGCGCCCCGAAGTTCGATAACGCGCCGTCCCATCCAGCGCTGTCGGCTGGTGTGGTGAGGGCGCCCCGGAGCGCGACGGGATCGCCGAGGTCCACCACACGCGCGTCGACGCCGCGGGCCCGGGCACGCGTGACCATCCTCGGCGACGCGTCCAGCCCGACGACCTGCGCGAACGGGGCGAGGATCGCCGCGTCCGCCCCGGGGCCGCAGCCGAGGTCGACGACACGCGCGGCGACCCCGGGCGGGAGGCGGTCGAGGAGCGCGTGGATCACCCTCGCCCTCCAGGCCCGGACGAGGGGGAGGTCGACCCAGGCCCGATCGTAGGCGTCCGCGACGCCGTCAAAGGCGTGCAAAGAGGGCTCGTTCCCGGCCCGCACCGTCACGCCGTCGTTGACATGTCCCACCTCCGTTCCTTACCATGCGCGACCGTCCGCACCTACGGAGGCCCCTCATGTCGGCCCGCGTTCCCGCACTGATCTTGCGTCTGGCCCTCCGCGGCCTCCTCGTCACGGCGGCCACGCTGCCCCTCACCACGTCCGCATTCGCGCAGCCCGCGGCCGTCTTCGCGGCGCCCCTCGTCGAGCTCGTGCGTCCGACCGGCATCGTCGGCGATGGCAGCTCCAGCAGCGAGCTCTACGTCATCGCGCTCGCCGCGGACGGCACCCCGCTCACGGGGCTCAAGGCCAAGCCGGCCGCGAGCGCCGGCACGGCCTCCGACCTCGTGGAGGTCGGTGGCGGCGTCTACCGCTTCACCTACTCGCCGCCCCGCGCGGACGGCGTCCAGCAGGTGACGATCACGGTCAAGACCAAGATCGGCAAGGACACCCTCGAGAAGAAGTGGGCGTTCTCCGTGGCGCCGGCGATGAGCCGGTCGTTGTCGGCCGCCATGAACCCCTCGCAGATCACGTTGAACCAGGACCGCACGGCGTCGGTGTCGTTCAACCTCGCCGGGGGCGATCGTCAGGCCCTCGCGGGCGTCGACCTCGCGGTGCGGGCCTCCGCGGGCACCGTCGAGAACATCACCCACCTCGGGGGCGGCCAGTTCAGCGCGCTCTACACGGCACCCACGGTCGCGTACCCCCACCTCGCCATGCTCACGGCGGTCGATCGCCGCGACCCGGCGAACACCTATACGGCGGCCGCCGTGCAGCTCGTCGGCAAGGCCGACTACCCCGTCGTGGCGACCCCGAACGCGCGCGTCATCGTCCGCATCTCGGGGCGTGACTTCGGCCCCATCCAGGCCGACGCGACCGGCCGCGCGAAGGTGCCGATCGTCGTCCCGCCGGGCGCGGGCATCGCGGCGCTCGTGCAGATCCTCCCCGACGGCACCAAGAAGGAAGAGCCGCTCGACCTCCGCATCCCGGAGACGCGTCGGGTCGCCCTGTTCCCCACGGTCGCCGGCATCCCCGCGGACAACCGGATCCAGGTTCCGATCCGCGCGTTCGTGGCCACCGCCGACGGCCGCCCGGACGCCGCGGCTCAGGTGGCGTTCTCGGCCACCGCCGGCGTCATCAGCGCCGCCCGTCACGAGGGCGACGGCGTGTACGTCGCGCTGTACACCCCGCCGAACGGCAACTCCGCGATGCAGGCCACCATCAGCGTGACCCTCGCCGAAAAGCCGGCGCTCCAGGCCGACTCCCTCTCGGTCGACCTCGTGCCGCAGCGCGCGACCCGCCTCACCCTCACGCCCGAGCCGACGACGCTCTCGTCCACCGCGACGGGCTTCAAGGTGTTCGCGAAGGCCGCCGGCCACGACGGCGCCGGCCTCGGCGCGCGGCAGGTGCGGTTCGTGGTCGCCGGCGCGAAGGTGTCCGACGTCAAGGACCTCCGCAACGGCGACTACCAGGCCACCTTCACCACCACCGGCGGCGGGTCCGTCGAGATGGTCGGCGGCGTGGTCACCCCGTCCACGGGCAATCCGGTCGCCAACGTGCTCGTCCTGCCGCTGCGCGAGCGCCTCGCGGCCGACGGCACCAGCAACACCCCCGTCGTCATCGTCACGGTCGACCAGTTCGGGTACCCCGTGCCGAACGTGCCGGTCAACCTGAAGGTCGCCAACGGCGACGGCGCGTTCCCCGCGTCCGTCACCACCGGCGCCGACGGCGTGGCGCAGGTCGCCTACACGGCGGGCCGCACCGCGGGCTGGGTGGCCCTCGACGCCTCTGTCGGCGAGCGCAGCGCGAGCGCGGGCCTGTTCCAGGTGCCCGCGTCGGTGCCCACGCCCGACGTGCCCGTGTCCGGGCCGAAGGGTGTCCAGACGTTCGCCGCCGAGTGGCTCGGCGGCAGCCCGCTGCTGCGCGTCGAGCGCGAGGGCGCCGCGGGCATCATCGCCGCCGCGAACATGGAAGCGTCGACCAGCGCCGGCGCACGCGCCACGCGGGCGATCCTGAGCGCGGAGCCCGCGGTGGCGGCTCCGGGTGGCACCGTGCTGTTGAAGGTCACCTTGCAGGACGCCCAGGGGCGCGGGGTCGGCGGGCAGAAGCTCGACTTCCTCACCCAGGGCGGCACCCTGGGCACCGTCCAGGACCTCGGCGGCGGCCAGTACACCGCCACCTACACCCTCGCGACCAACGCGGCGGGTGAAGTGCGCATCTCCGTCGCCACGGTCGACGGCGCCGCGAGCGCGTTCCTGCGCCTGAGCGTCGGCGGCGCCGACGCGTGGGCCGCGAGCCCGTTCGCGACCTCAGGGCAGCCTGCCGGCACGGCCTTCGGCGCCACCCCGGCTCCCGCCCCGGCTCCCGCCCCCGCGCCCGCCCCGGCGGTCGCCCCGGCCCCGGCGCCCGCCTCCACCACCGTCACCAAGGTGACCCCCAAGCCCTCCGGCCGGCCCTGGCTGCGCGCCCACGCCGGCTACACCCTCGCCTCGTACAACTACGCGCAGGAGCCGCTCACCCAGTCGAGCGTGCTCTTCCCGACCTCGGTGCAGATCGAGGCGGGCGCGATGGGCTTCGACGCCGGCGCGAAGGTGTGGCTGCCGATGTTCCGGTACGTCGGCGCCGAGGTCGACGTCTCGATGATCGCCTACTCGATCGACCCCACGCCGCTGTGCGACGAGCTCGCGCGCCCGTGCCCGGGCGCCGACTCCCTCACCGACAGCGTGCTCGACGCGCGCGTGCTGCTGCTCGGGCGCTACCCGTTCCAGATCGGCGCCTCCGAGCTGTCGGTCGGCGCGCGCGTGGGCTGGGCGCTGTCGGACGTCCAGGTGTTTAAGGTCACCGAGAGCGAGCTCGTCCCCGAGCAGCTCGCGCCGAACTCCCTCGCCGTCGGCGTCGAGGTCGGCGCCGAGATCGGCACGTCGCTCTTCGTCGAGGCCGGCTTCCTCGAGAGCCTCGCCGGAGGCACCGAGCCGTTCGACACCGAGGTCGACGTCGAGATCGGCTACGCGTTCATCCCGAACCTGTACGCGTCGCTCGGCTACGACCTCAGCATCCGCGAGACCCGCGTGTCGAACACCAACAGCACCCCTGTGGGCGACGTCACCGACACGACGCACGCTGGGACGCTCTCGATCGGCGTCCAGTTCTGAGCGAGGGGGTCGGGCCGCGGCGCGCCGCGGCCTGCTACTCCGCGCGAATCCAGGCGGCGCGCCACGTGTCGGCCGCCGCGTCCTCGCGCACGAGGAACCCGGCGAACCAATCCACCACGGCGTAGTCGCCCGCGGCGAGCTCCAGGTCGAGCCAGGCGCGTCCATCGGAGATGGCGCGGCTCACGCCCTCCACGCGCTCCGCCTGCCAGGCCCAGTGCTCCGCGCCGCCCTTCTGCATCCGGTACGCGCAGCCCTCGGCGTCCAGCCGATACACGCGCGTCTCGGCGCCGGATGCGTCCAGCACGGACACCCGGCCGGTCGGGACGGTCGCGATCGGGGCGTCGCCGGCCACGCACCACCGTTGACGTTCCCCCTCGTCGTCGCGGCGCAACGCCGCGCCGTCGAGGCCCACGAACCCGTCGCGCAGACGCAACCACCGCCCGCGCGCGGTCGGCACGCGGACGAGCGTGAACCGCCCGATGTCCACTTCGCCGCGCCCGCTGGGCGTCACCACCCAATCCCCCGGGAGGTGGTCCGGGTGCGAGACGCCAAAGCGCCGCGCCCCCGCGACACACTGCGTACGAAAACGGCCGTCGGCGCCGGTCACGGCGTGGCACGCTCCCTCCCCTTCCCCGTCGACCAGAGACGCACCGGCCACGGGGGCCCCGGCGTCGTCGACGACGGCTCCGGTCAAGGTGGGCTCGCATGCCACCAGCCCCCAGAGAATCACGCCGATTCTTCCTCGATCCACACGTGATCGACCTTGGCGCCGGGGAGCAGGAGGGTCCGCGGCTCCCCTTGCAGGGTGCGACCCTTCTCGTCGAACCAGCTCGACACCCGGACCTTGAGGCCGCCCGGGGACTGCTCGAGGAGCTCGGCCCCGAGCACGACCGCGGTCGCGGGCACGTGCCCAGCGGGATCGGGGAGCGTAAACAGCGGCTGGCGCAAATAGACGCGTACGCGCATGGGACACCTCTCGTTGGACGCGGCCATAACGTGCTAATGGGGGCGCCCGGAGGGACTACCCGATGCTCGTGTTCGCATTCGCGCTCGGTTGCCAGAGCTCCCAGCTCGCCGAAGACAACGCTCGCCTGCAGGGCCGGGTGGAAGACCTCACCCGCGCAAACGCACGGTTGGAGCAAGATAACTCCGCCCTCAAGGCCCGAATGGAGCGCCTCGAGTCCGACGCCAAGGCGGGCAGCCAGCGCGCCATGCTCGCCTCGCTCGGCGTGTCGGACGGCCAACGCCTCGCCGCGCGGTTCGTCACCTCCAAGGGCGACATCACCTGCACGCTCCGCGTCGACCAGGCGCCCGAGACGGTCGCGAATTTCGTCGGGCTCGCGCGTGGCACCCGCGAGTGGACCGACCCGTCCACCCGCCAGAAGGTCACCCGGCCCCTGTACAACGGCACGATCTTCCACCGGGTGATCCCCGGGTTCATGATCCAGGGCGGCGATCCGCTCGGCAACGGCACCGGCGGGCCCGGCTACGAGTTCGCCGACGAGGTGGGCCCGTTCACGGTGTTCGACAAGCCGGGGCTCCTCGCGATGGCGAACGCCGGGCCCAACACCAACGGCTCGCAGTTCTTCATCACCGACGGCACGCCCGCCCACCTCAACCAGAAGCACACGATCTTCGGCGATTGTGGCAACCTCGAAGTGGTGTCGGCGATCGCGACGGCGCCGCGCGACGGGCGCGACAAGCCGCTCGAGGCGGTGGTGCTGCAGACGGTCGTCTTCACCGCGATGTAGCGCGGCGCGGGCAGCGGGGGCACGCGCCTCAGCCGACCTTGATCCCCCACGCGCGCGCGACGTGGCGCGCGCGCGCTTCGGCTCGTCCATCCTCGAACGCAACCGCCTCCATACGAAGCGCCCACCACGCGTCGTGCGCTTGGCGACGCGCGCGCGCCTCCGTCTCGGCGCCCTCGAACCAGGCGCGCGCCCGCCGCGGATCGCCGTCCGCCATCGCCTGCCAGGCCTCCGCCACGCGGACGCGCGGCGCCCACCGCGGCGAGCGATCGGCCAGCGCCCGCGCTTCGCGACGCAGCGCGGCGCGATTGAGGAGCCCGCGCTGACCGCTGCGCCGGAGCATGCCGTCGGCCACGAGGAGCCCGATGACGATCGCGTCGGCGTGGTCCAGCCGCAGGTGGCTCGCCCGCGCGAGGCGCCGCGCCGCGAGGAGGTGGGGCACGGCGCTGCGCGGATCGCCCTGTTCGAGGTGGATCTCGCCGAGATAGCGACGCGCGGTCACCGCGGTGTTGTCGCCGCGCTCCTCCGCCTCGCGCGCCCAGCCTCCCATACACGCCATGGCGGCGGACACGTCGCCCTCCAGCCAGCAGGCGAGGCCGCGCGCGCCCGCGAGCCACCCCGCCGCGCGACGGTCGCCCGTGAGGTCCACGAGCCGCGCGAGCGAGCGCTCCGCGGTGCGGAGCGCCTGGGGCGAGGCGAGGTGGTAGCCCGCGAGGCACGCCACCTGGGTCGCGAGCGCCGCGAGGTAGGGGTCGCCGTTGCGGAGCAGCTGATCCGCGGCGTCCAAGGCGTCGGCGTAGGCCTCCACGGTCTCGCCGCGCCAGCAACGCGCGAGCCCGCGGTACAGCAGGACGACCGACGCCCCGGCGGGGTCGTTGACCTCCGTCTGGTCGGCGAGCAGCGCGTCTTCGGCGGCGGCCCCGCCGTCGGTCGCGGGGTTCAACGCGCGCCACGCCGCGTGCACCGCGCGCGCGCGCGTGTCGTCGGGCGCGGCGGCGAGCCACGCCGCGTGGATCGCCGGCAGGGCCGCGTGATCCGTGCAGAAGTGCAGGTCGTGGAGCCGCTCGAGCACGCGCGCGAGCCGCGGGTTGGGCTGCACGGGCGTGCCGAAGCCAAGGCGGCGCCAGAGGTCGACCAGGCGTCCGGCCACGCCGGTGTAGACCCGGAACCCGTAGGCGGCGGCCGCGCGCCGATATGCGTCCAGAGCCGGCTGCAACAGGCCCTCGTGGAAGGCCACCGCCCCCTCCGCCTCCGCGAACGCCCCGCTCTCCGAGGCCGGGTCATCGCGGAGCAAGGGCAACAAGCGCCGGGCGGTGCCCAGCGCCCTGGCGTGGAGCGCGACCTGGATGTGCCGGATGATGCGCTCCGGCGTCCGTGGGCGCGGATCGCGATCGAGGAGCGCCAAGGCCGCCGCGGGATCGCGCGGCAGCACGAGCGCGACGGCCTCGTCCAGCCCCTGCCCCAAGCGGACGTCCTCGCCGGCGCGCAGGGCGTAGTGGGCCACGCGCAGCGGCTCCCGCGCGGCGTCGAGGCGCTCCGCCGCCTCGGCGAGCCACACCCGGACGCGCTCCGGCGGCGGGATCGGGCCCGGGACCACGAAGACCGCTTGCCCGTTCCACCGGGCGACACCCGCATACTCCGCCTCGATCGCCGCCTCTTCCACCTTGGAGAGAGGCACGTCGGCGGCCACCGCGAGCCGTGCGTCGAAGGGGAGGTCGAGCACCCGCGCGCGGGCGACGAGATCGTCGAGGTCCGCCGGGAGGGTGCGTCCGGCCGCCGCGGTGATCCGACTTCCCAGCGGCACGAGCTCGGGCATGCCGTGGGCGTTGCCCGGCGCGCAGGAGCCGATCACGACCGCCTCGCCGCTGTTCACGATCTGCGTGAGGAAACGCCGGGAGCTGCCGTCGAGCCGGTCGAGCCCGTCGGCGAGGACCAGGAGCGGCCCGGGCACGAGCGCGACGAAGCAGCGCAAGGCGACCGCCAGCGGATCGAGGAACGGCCTCCTTCGCGGGCTGTGCCCGAGCCATGCGCGCGCCGGCGGCGACGCCGCGGCGATCACGCTCCCGAGCGGCCCGAGCCCCTCGGCGATGTTCGACAGGGTCTCGCCGTCGAGCGCGTCGGCCGCGTGCCCCGCGAGCGCGAGCGCCCCCGAGAGCGGCACGGCCCGGGTTCCCCAGTCGGCCCGCACCCACAGGACCCGCCCCCCGCGATCCAGCCACTGACGATGTACGGCCTCCAACGTCGCGCGGACCTCGGGCCCGTCGCCCGCGACCGCCGTGGACCGGCGCAGGCGCGCCCGGCGCACGAGGTCCGACACGAGCTCGGGGTCGGCCTCCGCCGCCCGAGGAAACACCACGGGGAGCTCGGTGTGCCCGCGCGCCCAACCGCTCAGGGCCAACCAGCCCGAGCGGGCGTCCGGCAGCTCGCCGGCGAGCCCCGCCGCGACCAGCTTCTCGAGGCGCGCGTCCTCCAGCGCCCGGCGAGGCGGCAGCGCGTCGGCGGGGCAGGCCCGGAGCGCCGCGCTCCGCCAGGGGCGCTGCGCGGCGACCAGCTCGTAGAGCACCACCCAGGCCGCGAAACAATCGGTGGCCACGCTCGGGGACCCACCGCGGAACAGCGCCGGGTGCATGTACGGTGGGGTGCCGGGGAACACGCCGTCGAACGACACGAGGTGGCCGAGGCGGCTGCGGCCGAAGTCGACGACGCGCGCGCGATCGCCCGGGAAGAGCACGTTCTCCGGCTTGATGTCGCCGTGGATCAGCCCGTTGCGGTGGAGCGCCTCGAGACCGGAGAAGAGATCGCGCGCGACGCGCACCGCGAGCTCGACCGGCAACGGTCCGTCGCCCAACCGCGTACGGAGGTCGGCGCCTTCGACGTACTCGAGCGCGAGCCACGCGCGCCCGTCGCGGACCCCGGCGTCCAGCAGCTTCACGAGGTGCGGATCGCGGGCGCGCATGGCGACCGCCGCCTCCGCGCGGAACTCCTCGGCGCTGGTCTCGTGGCCGGCGAAGAACTTGATCGCCACCGGACGGCTGGCGACCCGGTCCCACGCCCGAAACACCTCGCCGGCCCCTCCCTCCCCGAGAGAGTGCTCGACCAGGTAGCGTTCAGCGACGAGCTCTCCGGTCAGGTGAGCCTCCAGCCGCAACAGTCTACGGCAAATGGCGCACGAAAAGAGGATGTCAACTCGAGGTCGCGTCCGCGCCGGACACCGTCACCGTCGCGAGAACCGGCGCATGGTCTGCGAGATCCGCGGCGCGGTCGATCGTGCAGGAGTCGACCCGCACGCCCGGAGTCGCGAGGATGTAGTCGATGCGCCACCCGACGTCGTTTGCGCGCGCCTGCCCGCGGTTGCTCCACCACGAGTACGCCACGAGGCTCGGGTTCGTGACTCGGAACGCGTCCTGCCAACCCTCGGCGAGGCGCGCTCCGATCCAGGCCCGCTCCTCGGGGAGGAACCCGGAGTTTTTTGCGTTCCCCTTGGCGTTCTTGATGTCCATCTCGGTGTGCGCGATGTTGAGGTCGCCGCAGAGCACCGTCGGACGCCCGGACGCGAGCCGCGCTTGCATGAAGCCGGTCATGTGGTCGAGGTAGCTGTACTTCCACGCCTGGCGCTCGGGCCCGCTCGAGCCGCTGGGAAGGTACACGCTCCAGACGTCGATCTCGGGCAGGTGCACGCCGACCGCGCGCCCCTCTTCGATCCCGCGCGCGTGCCCGCACCCGACGGTGAAGTCGGCGCCGGCGCGCCGCACCCACACCGCCGTGCCGGCGTAGCCCTTCTTCTGGGCGAAGTGCCAGCCACACGTCCAACCCACCGGTCGGAGCAGGTCCTCGGCCAACACATCGGCGTCGGCGCGGATCTCCTGGAGGCACAGGACGTCGGGCGCGGCGCGCTCGAGCCACGCGAGAAACCCGCGTCGGCTGGCGGACCGGAGCCCGTTGCAGTTCAAGGTCGCGATCTTCATGTCGCGAGGCTATCGCGTGCGCGTCCCCCGGCGCGCGCGCGAGCCGCGCGATACGCGGCCGCCGGAGCGCACCCCAGCATGGATCCGGAGAGCCACCTTTCGGGCGAAAACGCGGCCTACCTCGAAGAGCTCATGCTCGACGGCGCGGCCCCCCCGGCCCCGAGCCCGCACACCCGAAGCATCTTCCACTCCGTCGTCGCGGTGCCGGTGGCGCCGGACATGGCCGCCGCGGACCGCCAGGCGAAGGTCGCGCGTCTCATCAACGCCTACCGCGTACACGGACACTGGGCGGCGGACGTCGATCCGCTGGACACCAAGGAGATCGCGCGGCACCCCGAGCTCGATCCCACGTTCTACGGCCTCGCCGAGGCCGACATGGACGTGGTGGTGTCCACGAGCCCGCTCAACGGCCTGCCCGAGCACGCCACGGTGCGTGGCATCCTCGCGCGCCTGCAGGCGGTGTACTGCGGCAGCGTCGGCGTCGAGTTCATGAACATCCTCGACGCGGACGCGAAGCGTTGGGTGCAACGTCGCTTCGAGACGCTCGCGGAGGCGCCCCCCGTGCCGCGCGACACGCAGGTGCGCATGCTGGACATGCTCACCCGCGCGGACGGGTTCGAACGCTTCCTCGGCCTCAAGTTCCAGGGAAACAAACGCTTCTCGCTCGAGGGCGGTGAGTCCCTCATCCCCCTGCTCGACCGCCTGCTCGACGAAGCCGGCAACCGCGGCGTGCGCGAAGTGGTCCTGGGCATGGCGCACCGCGGCCGCCTCAACGTCCTGCTGAACATCCTCCAGAAGCCGCCCGCGGACATGCTCGCGGAGTTCGTCGACCACACCGAGCACTCCGACGAGAACGGCTCGGGCGACGTCAAGTACCACCTCGGCTACAGCTCCGACTACGTCACGGCGTCCGCGCACACCCTGCACCTGTCGCTCGCGTTCAACCCGTCGCACCTCGAGGCGGTCAACCCCGTCGTCGAAGGTCGCGTCCGCGCGAAGCAGGACCGCTCCGGCGACACCGCGGGCGATCGTGTGATGCCGCTGCTGATCCACGGCGACGCGGCGTTCGCGGGCCAGGGCCTCAACGCCGAGGTGCTCAACCTCAGCGGCCTGCCGGGGTACCGCACCGGCGGCACGGTGCACGTCGTCGTCAACAACCAGGTCGGGTTCACCACGTCGCCCTCCGACGCGCGTTCCACCCCGTACTGCACCGACGTCGCCCGGATGCTCGGCATCCCGATCTTCCACGTCAACGGCGAAGATCCCGAAACCGTGGCGCGCGTCGTCGAGCTCGCCATGGAGTGGCGTCAGACCTTCAAGCGCGACGTCGTCATCGACCTGTACTGCTTCCGCCGCCACGGCCACAACGAACAGGACGAGCCGGCGTTCACCCAGCCGACCATGTACCGGAAGATCGCGCAACACCCCGGTGTGCGCGAGATGTACCTGCGCAAGTTGGAGTCCTCCGGCGTGGTGACACGCGCGCAAGCCGACGAGATGAGCGAGGCCTTCCGGCGCGCGCTCGACGACGCGCTGAACGCGGTGTCCACCGGCCACAAGAAGGCGCCAAGCGCCTTCAGCGGGCTCTGGGCCACCTTCCACGCGGGCGCGGCCGAGGAGGTCGACACCTCCGTCCCGGCCGATCGCCTGCGGGCTCTCCTGCTCGAGCTCAACGCGGTGCCGGAGTCGTTCTCCGCGCACCCGAAGATCCAGCGCAATCTGTTTCGCTTGCGGGAAGAGCAGGCCGCCGGCCGGCGCCCGCTCGATTGGGCCGCCGGCGAGCTGCTCGCGTACGCGTCGCTCATCGCGGACGGCGGGCGTGTGCGCCTCAGCGGGCAGGATTGCAAGCGCGGCACGTTCAGCCATCGCCACGTCGTGCTGTTCGACACCGAGACCGGCGCGGAGTGGTGTCCGGTGCGGCACGTGTCCGGCGCGCGTCAGGGCCCGATCCCTCCGTTCGAGGTCTACAACTCGCTCCTGTCCGAGGCCGGCGTCCTCGGCTTCGAGTACGGTTACAGCCTCGACTACCCCGACGCCCTCGTCATCTGGGAGGCGCAGTTCGGCGACTTCGCCAACGGCGCGCAGGTCATCATCGACAACTTCCTCGTGTCCGGCGAGACGAAGTGGCACCGCGCGAGCGGCCTGACGCTCATGCTCCCGCACGGCTACGAAGGCCAGGGTCCGGAGCACAGCTCCGCGCGCATCGAGCGCTTCTTGCAGATGGCCGCGGAAGACAACATCCAGTGCGTCAACTGCACCACTCCGGCGCAGATCTTCCACGTCCTCCGCCGACAGGTCCTGCGCAAGGCGCGCGATCCGCTCATCCTCTTCACGCCCAAGAGCCTCCTCCGCTCCGCGCTCTCGCCGCTCGAGGATCTCAGCGCAGGCCGGTTCCAGCCGCTCATCGGCGACGGGGAGGGCAAGCGCCGGGTCGTGCTCTGCTCGGGCAAGGTCTACTACGATCTGCTCGCCGCGCGCGCGGCCGCCGGGCTCGACGACGCGGTCGCCCTCGTCCGCGTCGAGCAGGTGTACCCGTTCCCCCTCGCGGAGTTGCGCGACGAGCTCGCCCGCCACCCCGGCGCGTCGCTCGTTTGGTGCCAGGAAGAGCCGAAGAACATGGGCCCGTGGCCGTTCGTCGCGCTCGAGCTGCTCGAGGCGGGCCTGTCTCCTCGCTACGCGGGACGCGCTGCCGCCGCCTCGCCGGCCACCGGCTACCCCGGGCGGCACGCCCGCGAGCAGCAAGACCTCGTCCGCTCCGCTCTCGTCACAGCGCCTTGAGCTCGGCGCGGCCGAGCTTGCCGGCGGCGGGCCCGAGCTTCCCCAGCGCGACCTGACCCGGGCCGACCGGCTCGGCGAGCACCCAGGTGCGCCCGTCGCGCTTCAACACGCGCTCCCCCTTGTGCGGCGTGAGGCCGAGCGCCACGAGGGCGTGCTTCGGCACGTACACGATCGCGGCCGGCACATCCGGGTGCGCCGCGCGCATGAGCGCGAGGAACAAGGTGCTCTTGCTGTCGCAGTCGCCGCGGTTTCGGGCGAGCACGCCGACCGGCGTCCGCACCCCGTCGGCGCCGCCCCGCACGTACGGGATGGCCTGCACGAACTGGATCGCGCGCGTGGCGAAGCGGCGCGGGTCGCCGTCGGTGCCCTTGGCGAGGGCGAGGGCCAAGGGGCGCACTTCGTCGGCGTGCTGCGCGGCCATCCGCGCGTGGTCCGCGGTGAGGCCGCCGCCGCGAAGGCGCAACATCCCCGCGTCGCCGAGCGCCTCCTCGAAGGCCGCATCCCGCACACGCGCCGCCTCTGCGAGGATTTTCTTTACCTTCGCCGCAGACTTTCCAGACGCGGAGAGCTGCACGGAGGTCTTCTTCACCACCTTGACCTTCACTGCCACCTTCTCGCGCTTCGCCCAGTCGCGCACCGACTCGGCGGACGACTTCGCGAGCGACTCCAGGTCGAACACCAGCGCCTTCTCGCCGCGCATCTCGGGGCCGGAGAGGGTGGCCTGGACGCGATCCGTGCCGCCGTCGAGGGTGGTCCACTTCGCCGCGAGCTCCCAGGTCGCCTCGCCACGATCGAGGTCGTAGGAGACTTGTCCGGCGTGCGCGAGGGGGCCGAGGAGGAGGGCGAGGAGGGCGAGCATGGCGGCACCGACGTTCGGATCCCTCTCCTATTCGAGCCCGAGGAGCCGGCCTCCCTGGAAGACCACGAAGCTGGCGACCCACGCGAGCGCGGTCATGTACACGAAGGTGAAAGCGGCCCAACGCCAACTCCCGCTCTCGCGGCGCACCGCCGCGAGGGTGCTCATGCACTGCGCGCTCAGGGCGAAGAACACCATGAGGGAGACCCCGACGAGCGGCGTCCACAGCGGGCGTCCGTCGCGGGTGCGCTCGAGGCGCATCCGCTCGCGGAGCGGCACGCTCGCCTCGTCGGCCTCGGCCCCGATGCCGTAGACGACCCCCATCGTGCTCACGAAGACCTCGCGGGCGGCGAACGCGCCGACGAGGCCGATGCCGATCTTCCAATCGAAGCCCAACGGCGCGATGAGCGGCTCGACCGCGCGCCCGAGCTGCCCGCCGTAGCTCGCGCGCAGGCGCGCGCCTTCTTCCGCGGCGTCGATCGCCGCGATCTCGATGTCGGAAGTCGCGGCGGCGCGCGCCGCCTCGGAGCCGACCGGAGCGGCGCGCGGGAAGGTGAGCAGGAACCACAGCACCACAGTGCACGCGAGGATCACGGTTCCCGCCTCGGTGAGGAAGGTGCGGCCGCGCAGCCACACCTGTCGCAGGAGCGAGCGGGCCCGGGGCATGCGGTACGGCGGCAGCTCGAGCAGCAAGGGGACGTGTCGTCCGCGCACCAAGGTGCGCCCGATCACCGCGGCCGCGAGGAGCGCCGTGGCGGTCGAGAACACGTACATCCCCACCATCAGGGTGACCGGCGCCGGCAGGAACCCGAACCACACGGTGCCGACGGGAAAGATGGTGGCGATCACCAGGGTGTAGACCGGGAGCCGGGCCGAACAGCTCATGAGCGGCACGACGAGCATCGTGAGCAGGCGGTCGCGCTGGCGCTCCAGCGTGCGCGTGGCCATGACCGCCGGCACCGCGCACGCGTAGCCGGACAACATCGGCACGAACGCCCGACCGTGCAGCCCGATCGCCCGCATCCCGCGGTCGACGAGGTAGGCCACCCGCGCCATGTAGCCGCTGTCCTCGAGCACCCCGAGCAGGAAGAACAAGAGCAGGATCTGAGGGAGGAACACGACCACTCCCCCGACGCCGCCGATGAGCGCGTCGGCGACGAAGTCGGCCACGAGCCCCGGCGGCAGCGCCGCGCGCGTCCCGTCCGCGAGAAGGCCGAACAGCTGCTCGATCGCCCCGATGGCGGGGTCCGACCACGCGAACAGCGCCTGGAACAACGTCGCCATGACCGCGATGAACACCGGGGTGCCGTACAACGGGTGCAGGAGCCACGCGTCGATGCGGTCCGTCAGGTTGCGCGCCGTGGACGCCCCCTGCGCGAGCTCCAGCCCGTCGAGCCAGGCGTACCGAGCGCCGATGAGCTCGGCGTCGACGTCGCGGCCCGCGCGCTCGGCCTCCGCGCGCACGCGGCCCACGGCGGCGCGCACCGACGGGGGCACGTCGAGCTCGTCGTCGTCAGCGACCGACAGCAACGCCCAGGCCGCGAGGGCGCGCGCCTCCGACGGCGAGGAGGTCGACACCAGCGCCGCGATCCGGTCGAGGTCGGCGGCGAGGGGCGCGGGATAGCGCCACCGCGGCGCCGCGCGGCCGAGATCGGGGTCGCGCAGGACACGCTCCAGCGCGTCGGCGAGCACACCGACCCCTTCGCCGGTGGTCGCGCTGGTCGCCACGACCGGAACCCCGAGCGCCTCGGACACCCGCGCGGCGTCCGGGGCCACCCCCGCGGCGCGCGCGGCGTCGATGAGGTTCAACGCGACGACAGCGGGGATGCCCGCCTCGATGATCCAGGTCGCAAGGTATAGATTGCGCACCACCTGCGTGCTGTCGACGACGAGCACCACCGCCGCTGGACGCTCGTCGCCGTCGAGCCCGAACAGCGCGCGCATCGCCACCTGCTCTTCCGCCGAGCGCGACGCGAGGCTGTAAGCCCCGGGCACGTCGACCACCTCGACGTCGCCGCCGGGCAGGCGCCATCGACCGATCTCGCGCTCCACCGTCACGCCCGCGTAGTTGCCGACGCGCGCCACGCCGCCCGTGACCCGATTGAACAGGCTGGACTTCCCGGTGTTCGGGTTCCCGGCGAACGCGACCCGGCGCACCGACGCGGGGGCGCGCACCCCCTCGACCGCGGCCACGGTCACTTCGCCGCGAGCGCGAGCTCGGGGAGATCCACCAGAATCGCCTCCGCCTCGGCGCGACGGAGGGAGTAGCGGCACCCGCGCACCTCGAGCTCGAGCGGATCGCCCATGGGAGCGACGCCGACGACGGTCACCTCGACGCCGGGCAGGAACCCGAGCTCGAGCAGCCGGCGACGGAACGCGCGATCGCCTCCGATCGAGAGGATGCGGGCGGATCGACGCAGCGGAGCGCGAGCGAGGGAGGCCATGCTCCTCTCTTAATGAAATTGAAAGTCGTGGTCAACTCGCGCGCGCCACCTTCACACGCTACGGGCGCGGCGGTGAAGCCCCCCGCCCTCGTCGACATCCACGCCCTCTCCCCGGACGGCGTCGCCATCGGGCGCGACACCCGCGGGCGCGAGCGGACCGTGCGCGGCGCCCCCCTCGGCGCCACGGTGAAGGTCATCGGCCGCCCGGACACCAGCATCCTGGTGGAGGTCGTCACGCCGGCCCCCGACGCGGTGCTGCCGCGATGCCCACAGTCCGGATCGTGCGGCGGCTGCACCCTCCAGGACGTGCCGCTCGGCCGCCAACGCGCCGCGAAGCACGAGGCCCTCGCGGCGCTGCTCGGCCCCTTGGGGGGGACCGACCACGGGATCGAGGCCCCGGACGACGACGGGTACGGCTACCGCAACCGCGTGGAGCTCACCTTCGGCGAGCGCGGATGGCTCACCGCGGAGGCGCAGGCGCGCGGCGACTCCCTCGCCGGGCGCTTTCTGGGGTTCCACCCGCCCGGTCGGTTCGATCGGGTGGTCGATGCGCCGACCTGCGCGTTGATCTCGCCCGCGATGAACGATGTGCTTCGGCGCGCGCGGGCAGACCTCCTGCCATCCCCCTGGAGCTTCTGGGAGCCGCGCGAGCATGTCGGCTTCTGGCGGCACTTGTCGCTGCGCGAAGGTGACGAGGGCGTGCTCGCCACGCTCTACACGAGCCCAGGGGACGCGACGCAGGAGGCGTGGCTGCGCGAGCGGGCGCCGACGTGGGGGGCCGCCGGGGTCGTGTGGTGCGAGACCGAGGCGGCGGCGGACGTGGCCAGCGGCGCCACGCGCGAGGTCCTTCACGGGGTCGAACGTCTCCACACGCGCCTCGGCGACGCGCGCTTCCACATCGGTCCCGCGAGCTTCTTCCAGGTGAACCACGCCGGAGCGGAGCGCCTCGTGGCGCGCGTGGGAGAGGCCCTCGGCGCGGGCGCCGGCGGCGGCACCCTGCTCGACCTGTACTGCGGCGCGGGCGCGATCTCCCTGGCGCTCGGTCGACGTTTCCGGCGGATCATCGGCGTCGACGCCAACGCCGCGGCGATCGCCGACGCTCGCGCCAACGCCGCGGACAACGGCATCGACGCGGAGTTCCACGCCGGCTTGTGCGAGGCCGTCGTGCCGGGGCTCACCCTCCCCGAGCGCCCGGCGATCGTCGTCGATCCGCCGCGCGCCGGACTGCACCCGAGCGCCCTGCGCTTCGTCGCGACGCTCGACGCGCCGGTCCTCGTGTACGTCGCGTGCCGGCCCTCGTCCCTGCTCCGCGACGCCCGCGGCCTGATGCTCGCCGGGTGGCGGTGCACGGACCGGTGGGCGGTCGACCTCTTCCCACAGACCGGTCATGTCGAGGTCGTGGCGCGGTTCGCGCGCGACTGAGGCGGCCGGCACACGTTACAACCGGCGGATGCGCGCGTCCGTCCTGCCCCTCGCCCTCGTGCTCGCCGGTTGCTCCGGCGATGTCGAACGCATCCAAGACACCGACAGCGGCGACACGGGCCTCCCCGTGTGCGGCCGTGTGCGCGGAACGACCGGCGTCCTGCTCTACCAGGACGGGGGCGACACGATCCGCTCCCCGGTGGACGCCGCGGACACGAGCAAGGTCACGACCGGCATCGCCGGGCCGCTCGACGACGCCGGTTTGGCCTGGGTCACCGTCACCGACGGGCGCGTGTACGCGTCCGAAGACGCCGGCTGCAACTGGGACGCGGTCGGCACGCTGCCGGCCAGCGGCGATTGGGCGCTGCTCGCCGCGGGCACGCGGGTGTACGCGTTCGACCGGCTGTCCGCAGAAGGCGCGTGGTCGGACGACCTCGGGGCCGGCTGGACCGCCTTCTCCACCGGCGAGGCCTTCGTGGGGCTGCCGGCGGTCGACCCCGCCGACACGAGCCGCCTGCGCGGCGTGCAGGCGCGCGGCGTGGTCACCTCCTTCGACGCCGGGTCGTCGTGGTCGGTCGGCGGCACGCTCCCCACGACGCCCACCGCCGCGGCGGTGTCCACATCCGACCTCGATCGCCTCGCGGTCGGGTCGGGCGGCGGCGCGTGGACGAGCCTGAACGGCGGGGCGAGCTGGTCCCAGGACTGGACCCTCGGCGCGGTGGGCTCCGTGGCCCTGCACCCCGACGACGGGACGCTCTTCCTCGTCGGCGTGGGCGCCGACGCCAACCTCGCGGTCTGGCGCGCCGACGGCGAACGTCTCGGCGACGTGACGCAGGTGGAGTTCCCGTCCGACCTCCCGCTCTACCCGCTGCCCGGCAGCCCCGGGGTCGTCCTCGCCGGGCACGGGCCCGTCCCCAACGGCGACGGCGACCCGAGCCTCGCGTTGTACCGGTTCACCGTCGGCGAGGGCGTGCACACGGTGCGGATCGCCACGTTCGCGCACATGAACCAGCTCGCGTTCGGACCGGACCGCTGGGCGGCCGCGGTCGACGGGGTCATGGCGCGCTGAGCTCCGGCGAGAGCGTCCGGAGGAACGCCACGAGCCCCTCCCGCTCCGCGGCCGTCAGGTTCAGCGGCTTCAACGTCAGCTCGCGGTGGCCCACGAGCGCCTTGCCGGGCAGCGCGTCGTAGAAGGCGACCACCGCCTCGAGGCTGTCGAACTGGCCGTCGTGCATGTACGGCCCGGTGCGCGCGACGTCGCGGAGCGACGGGGTCTTGAAGGCGGCCGCCCAGTCGTCGAACGACGGGTCGAGGTACTGCAGCTCGGCGCACGCGTCGGGCGGCGCGTCCGACCAGCGGCTGGCGCAGTTGTGGGGGTCGACGAGCACCTGAGGCGCGCCGCGCGCGCGCCCGGGATCGATCCCGTCCTTCGGGATCGACGGCAGTCCGAGGTTGTGAAACTGCTGATCCGTGAGCAGCGGCCCGTGGTGACACGCCACGCACTCGCGGCGCAGGAAGGTCTTCATCCCGAGGGTCTCGGCGGGCGTGTAGCCCTCGGGCTCTCCGCCCGCCGCCACCGCCGCGGCGGCGAGGTCGAACCGGGTCTCGGGGGGGCGCAGGGTGCGTTCGTACGCTTCGAGCGCCTTGCCCACGGCGACGAGCACGGCCTCCGGGTCTTCGCTCACTCCGCCGAACACCGCCTCGAACGTCGATGCATACCGTTCCGCGACCACGGCGCGCACCCCTGCGGCGTCCAACCCGTGCTCGATCGGGTTCGTCAGCGGCCCCATCGCCTGGGCCCACGCCGAGTCCACGCGACCGTCCCAGAAGTACCAGGTGCTCCACGCCGCGGTGTGCACCGGCGGCACGTTGCGGGCCCCCGTGCCGAGGGACGTCGTGGCGAAGCGCGCGCCGTTCGTGAACCCGCGCGCCGGGTCGTGGCAGGACGCACAGCTCGTCGCGCCGTCACGGCTCAACGTCGGGTCGAAGAACAGGGCGGCGCCGAGCGCGGCGGCATCCGGGTCGTCGGCCCAGCGGTTCGAAGGGCGCGCGGGCGGCGCCGGGATCGGCGTCATCTGCCCGATCCGAGCGCGCTCTTCCTCCGTCCACGCCGTGTCGACCGCGCACCCGAGCCCCCCCGCGAGCCACACGGCGAGCGTCATGCCGTCACGCCTCGACCACCACGTCGACGCGGTCGGTGCCGCGCGGCCCCGAAACGGCGAAGTGCACCGTCCAGGCGCCCGGCATGTGGAACTTCATGCCCTTCGTCTCGAACTCCCCTGGCCCAACCTCATTTGTCTCCGGACGGGTCGCCATGCCGTGCCCGTGTTGGGGCATGCTCGCGTCGACGGTCAACGTGACGCCCGAAACCGGGGCACCGTCCGCGTCGGTCACGCGGGCCTTGATCACGAACAGCTCGGACAGCGGCAAGGGCACGGGCGCGGTCGACCAGACGATGCGGTAGCGCCCCGCCCGCGTCAGCAGCTCCGAAGGCGCGCCCACGACAGGGGCAGCGGCGACCGCGGCTTCCTTTAGCGGCGGCGCCTCACCCCCCCCACACGCGAGCAGGCCCAGGAGGAGGATCATGATTGCACCAGGCGAACAGGCGGAGGCGGCGCGCTGCGCTCCGACTCGACCCAACGGGCGAACACCACGATCATGCTGCCCCAGAGCACCATGCCTCCCGGCAGCCACATCAAGAGCCCGCCGTAGCCCTGATCCTCGACAGGGGAGAGGCCCCACACCCGCGGCGCCGCCAGGTATCCCTGGTAGATCGGGTCGTCCGCCAGCGTGATGATCGCGCCCAGGAGCTTCATCGGGATCGTCATGACGAACAGGTAGAGCATCTGCAACAGCGGGGCGGTCTTCGGGAGCGACGGCGCGTCGCAGAGCAGCCCCACCCAGGCGATGACGGCGGTGGCCATGAAGCTCAGGTGCTCGACGATGTGGACGTTGTGGTCCGCGAGCGCCCAGTCGTACATGGAGGGCACGTGCCAGAAGTACAATACGCCGTTGTAAAGCAGGAACTTGACCCGAAGGTCGCCCGTGAGGTCGGAGAGCCGACGAACCCACGGCACGGTGAGCGCCACCTCGATCAACCACGGCGGCAGCGCCGCGACGGTGAACGGCGCCCAGATGAGGCTCATCATGAGGTGCTGCACCATGTGAGCGCTGAACAGGTAGTAGTCGGACAGGTGGTGGATCGGCCCGTTCAACGCGCCGAACAACACCAGCTGCGCGAAGCCGAAGCTCACCACGCGCCAAGGCTCGACGCGGTGGTCGTGCCAGCCGTAGCGCCGACGCCAGCGCCCCACCGCCAGCCCATACGCCACGCAGAACGCGACGATCCCCAACAGAACGCTGACGTGGAGGTCGAGCGCCATCCACGCCTCAGGGCCGGCCTGGGCGTAGTCGAAGTCGTCCGGGTCCCACGGGAGGACGATGCCCTCGTGCGCCCGGGCGACGTGCGCGAGTAGAAGCAACGCCGCCGTCATCACCCGCACTCCCTAACCGAGCCGCGTCCACCGGCAGAGCGTCGACGCGCCCGGCCGGTGACGCCAATCACCGGAGCGCCAGCACCTGCTCGGGCATCACGACGGTGCCGGCGTTGCCCCAGCTCTTGCGCTCGTACGTCACGACCGCCGCGATCTGCTCGTCGCTGAGCTGCGGGAAGGCCGGCATCGCGCCAGGGTACGCCACGCCGCCGATGGTCTTGCCGGCGAGGCCCTTCAGCACCGTCGAGACGTGCTCGGACGGGTCGGCCGCGTTCGCGAGGGGATCCCCCGCGAGCGGGGGGAACACGCCCGCGAGGCCGAGCCCCGTGGCCTGGTGGCACGCCGCGCACTGCGCCGCGTACACCTCGCCGCCCACGAGCATGAGCGCCGCTTCCTGGTCCGCGGGCGCCTTCGACGCGAGGTCCGCGAGGCGCGGATCGGCGGCGGCGGGCTTCTTGAGCTCCTCGTAGACCGCGAGGTTCGCGAGGGGAATGCCCGGAGACGCGCAGTACACGTTGCCGGTGAAGGGGCTCTTCGCCCACGCGTTGCAGTCTTCCTTCCACACGGAGCGGTAGCGGGACGCGACCTCGTCGCTGTCCTCGCCGCCGTGCCCGACGCGGTAGTTCAAGTGCCACGACTTGAACAGGGACATCAACACCATGACGGTGAGGATGACCATGACGAGCGGGATGAAGAACAACCGCTGGAAGACCGGGTTGTCCCCGAGGAGGTGCATGAAGAAGTAGCAGACCACCACGAACTTCACGGCCGACATCCCGAGCAGGACGACCCCGGGGATGTCCCAGATTCCGAACAGCGGGAGCATCTCGACGAGGGTCACCACCGTCAGGAAGACGAAGACCCCGATGTACGTGCGCATGGCGCTGGCGTGCGAGGTACCGGCAGACATTACGCGTACTCCAGCAGGTAGATCAGGGTGAAGATCGCGATCCACACGATGTCGACGAAGTGCCAGTACAGGCCGATGATCTCGACGCCGTCACCCATGTCCGGGAGGCGCTTGGTCGCCACGGCCCACGCGGTCGACCCCAGGAGCAGCACGCCCACTGCCACGTGCGTGCCGTGGAAGCCAGTGAGGAGGTAGAACGTCGACCCGAAGATGCTCGAGTTGAAGGTCAGGCCCTCGTGCACGAAGTGGCTGAACTCGTAGTACTGGAAGCCGAGGAAGATCAACCCGCCGACCATGGTCGCGGCGATCCACAGCAGCGTGTTCTTGATGTCGCCCATCTTCGCGTAGTGCACGGCGAACACCATGAACAGCGACGAAAGGAGCAGGTCGAAGGTAGAGATCGACGTAACCGCCGGGTCGAACACCTCGAGCGGCAACGGCGGGGTCGTGATCTTGCCGCGGAACGACATGTACGTGCCGATCAGCGAACCGAAGAAGAAGCACTCCGAACCCAAGAAGGTCCACATCGCGAGCTTGTAGTGGGACACGCCCATGCTCGTGGCGGAGTGGGCGGCGTGCGAGTCGTGTGCAGCAGAGGCGGACACGGCAGCTCCGATTGGCCTAGTGGCCGGGCTCGAGGAACCAGGTGTAGGTGCCGTAGAGGAAGATCCCCACGGAGAGGAAGGCGAGGCCGAGGCCCACCGGCATGCTGACGCCCATCACCACGAAGCTGAACAGCAGCCCCGCGGCGCCGGCGCTCGACACGAACGGCTTGATGCTCGGCGGCGGCATGTGGAAGTGCTCGTCGCCCATCGGGAGCACGTAGCCAGGCCCGGGGCCGTGGGTCTTCTCCCACACCGGGCGGTCCGAGTAGACCGTGGGCGTGAGGTCGAAGTTGTGGACCGCCGGCGGCGACGCCGTCATCCACTCGAGCGTGGCGGCGTCCCACGGGTTCGCACCCGCCGGGTCACCGGAGCGCATCGACCGGAAGAAGTCGATGAGGAAGATGAGGATGCCGGTGGCGAGGGTGTACGCGCCGATGGTCTCGATCAGGTTCGGCGTCTCCCAGCCGAGGCCCGCCTCGTACGTGAAGATGCGCCGCGGCATGCCCCACGCGCCCACGAAGTGCATCGGGAAGAAGGTGAGGTTCATGCCGGCCAGGATGAACCCGAACACCACGCGACCCGTGCCCTCGCCGAGGAACCGGCCGGTCATCTTGGGGAACCAGTAGTAGATGCCCGAGAAGAGACCGAACATCGCGCCACCGAACAGCACGTAGTGGAAGTGCGCCACCACGAAGTACGTGTCGTGCTGCTGGAGGTCGACCGGGGGCGACGCGTGCATGATGCCCGACAGCCCGCCCATCGTGAACATGCCGATGAAGCCCAGCGCGAAGAGCATCGCGGTGGTCATGCGGAGGTGGCCGTCCCAGATGGTGGCCAGCCAGTTGAAGATCTTCACGCCCGTGGGGATGGCGATGAGCATCGTCGTGACCGCGAAGGCCGCGTCGGCCGCCGGACCCATGCCGGCCGTGAACATGTGGTGGGCCCACACGCCGAAGCCCAGGAGGCCGATGGTGATGCCCGAGAAGATGACGAACGGCGCGCCGAAGAGCGGCTTGCGCGCGAACACCGGGAGCACCTCGGACACGATGCCCATGGCCGGCAGGATGAGGATGTAGACCTCAGGGTGCCCGAACAGCCAGAACAGGTGCTGCCAGAGCTCGGGGTCGCCGCCGCCCGCCGGGATGTAGAAGCTCGTGCCGAACAGGCGGTCGCACAGGAGGAGCACGAGCGCGACGGTGATGCACGGGAAGGAGAGCACGACCAGGAACTGCACGACCAGCGTCATCCACACGAAGACCGGCATGCGGAGCAGGGTCATGCCCGGGGCCCGCATGTTGAGGATCGTGACGATGAAGTTGAAGCCCGCCGCCATCGACGCGATGCCGAGGATCTGGAGGCCGCAGAGCCAGATGTCGATCGAGAGGTACGGAGAGAACTCCTTGCTGGTGATCGGCGAGTAGCCGACCCAAGCGCCGTCGGGGATCATGCGGGTGAACACCCCGCCCATGCCCGAGAGGAGCGGCTGCAGCAGGAACGGCACGTTCAGGACGAGCGCGCCGAACAGGAACAGCCAGAAGCTGAACGCGTTGAGACGCGGGAACACGACGTCACGCGCGCCGATCTGCAGCGGGATCATGTAGTTGAAGAACGCGGCGCTCAGCGGCATGACCCCCAGGAAGATCATGGTGGTGCCGTGCATCGTGAACAGCGCGTTGTAGATGTGCGCGGGCACGATCTCGTTGCCGGGCATCGCGAGCTGCGTGCGGATGACCAGGCCTTCGATGCCGCCGAGCACGAAGAACGCCATCGCGCTGAGGCCGTAGAGGATGCCGATCCGCTTGTGATCGACCGTGGTGAGCCAGCTCCACAGGCTGTTGTCTTCCGTGTCGTGGTGCGACGCGGCGGGCGCGTGCGGCTGGGCGGCGGGGTTGGCCATTCTGTCCTCCGACTACTTCAGCGACAGCAGGTAGGTGGCGATGGAGTTCGCCGTCTCTTCCGAGACGTTCAAGTTGGGCATCTTCGACCCGGGCTTCACGACGTCCGGACGCCGGATCCAGTTCACCAGGTTGGCCTGGTTGTTGTCGAGGATGCCGGACGCGATGCGCGCGCGCGACCCGACATGGGTGAGGTTGGGGCCGATGTTCGCCGCCGCCGTGGTGCCGCCGATGGCGTGGCAGGCGACGCAGCCCGCAGAAGAGAAGGCGTTGAAGCCGGCGACCGCGTCGGCGCTGGTCGTGTCGGCCGGCGCCCGCTGCGCGTCGAGCCACCGCGCGAAGTCCTCGGGCGTGTCGACCACGACCTGGAACTTCATGAGGGCGTGCGAGTCGCCGCAGTACTCCGCGCACTGGCCGAGGTATCGACCCACCTTCTCCGGCGTGAACAGGATGGAGTTCACGTGGCCCGGCAGCATGTCGCGCTTGGCGGCGAGCTGCGGGACGAAGAAGCTGTGCATGACGTTGTCGCTCTGGAGGCGAACGACGACCTGCCGGCCGAGCGGAATGTGAATCTCGTTCGCGGTGACGACGCCGTCGTCCGGGTACTCGAACGCGAACCACCACTGCTTGCCGACCGCGTTGATCTCGAGGGCGTCGGCGGACGGCTGGGCCTGGTGCTTGAAGATGTACGCGACCGTGGGGATGGAGATGTGAAGCAGGATGAACACGGGCGCGATCGTCCACGTGAGCTCGAGCTGCGTGTTTCCGTGCACCTGCTCGGGGTTGCCCTTCTCGTTGCCCGTCGCCCGGAACCGGAACGCGATGTAGATCAGCGCCCCCTGGACCCCGACGAACAGCAGCGTCGTCCACCAGAAGATCCGCTCGTACACCCCCATCGTCTCGCGGGTGAGATCCGAGTTGGGGATGAGCGTGTCCATCGTGCTGGTCTCGCACCCCGAGAGGAGGAGGGCGGCCAGCGGCAACAGCAGGCGGAGGTTCATCGGTGACCCTGTGGAGGAGCGCCGGGGCGCGAAAGGCCGCTCATGTATCACGTCAGGCACCCCAACCACCAGGGGAAGGTGCCCACACGGACCACGTCGCAGGCGCGAAGACGGACGGAAGGACGGTAGAGAGCACGGCGTCGCCGAACATCGCCCCGAACACGATGAACAGGTACACGATCGACACCCTGAAAACTCGGTAGTCGACCGCCGGAACGTCCGCGCGCATGCTCCGCGCGACCGCGGCGCAGAACCAGACGCCCGCGAACAGGGCGGTTGCTCCGTAGAGCCATCCGAGGAGCCCGAGCGCCGTCGGCGCGAGGCTCGTGATCAGCAACGCCACGGCGTACGCCATGGATTGGCGGCGGGTAGCGCGATCTCCGACGACGTTCGGCATCATGGGGAAGCCCGCCGCAGCGTATTCTTCTTTACGGAAAATGGCGATCGCCCAGAAGTGGGGTGGCGTCCAGAGGAAAACGATCAAGAAGCACAGGATGCTGGCCGGACCGATCCGGTCCGCGAGGGCGGCCTCGAGGATCATGGGCGCCGTGGCGCCCGCCGCCCCGCCGATGACGATGTTCTGCGGCGTGCGGGGCTTCAGCCACCACGTGTAGACCACGACGTAGAAGGCGATGGTCGAGAGGCCCACCGAAGCCGCGAGTGGCCCGCCGACCACCCACAGAACGAGGGTGCTCAGGACGGTGAGGGTCAGCCCGAGCACGAGGGCGGAGTGCGGGGACACCGCCGCCGCGGGGATGGGACGACTCTTCGTGCGCGCCATGCGCGCGTCGGTCTCCCGCTCCATCCACGCGTTCAATGTCGATGAAGCCGCGCCGGCCAGCGCGGTTCCGAACAGCGTGGCGGCGGCCCGCGCGAGCGTCGGCCACCCGTCGGCCTGCATGCCGAGCACGGGCAGCCCGGTGAACAGGACGAGCAGGAGCACCTTCGGGCGGGTCATCTCCCACCACAGGCGCAGGGTGCCGACCACCCCGAGCGACGGGCTCGCCACAGACACGCTCATGCCGGCACCGGGACGGCGCGCGCGGCGAACGCCGGCCACACGGCGAACACGACCGCCGCCGTGAGCAGCGAAGCGAGGCCGCTGTGGGCGATCGCGAGCTCGACCGGCATCGCGAACAGGACGTTCGCGATGCCGAGGAGCGCCTGAAGGGTAACGAGCGCGGCGACGCGCAACGCGGGCGTCGCCACGTCGACGTGGCCACGGGCAGCCCCCGCGTACCCCCACGCGACGGCGAGCAAGGTGTACGCCCCGGCGCGATGCGCCAGCTGCAGACCGACGATTCCGTCGAGGGTGGGGAACCACACTCCGGCGTTGCAGGTGGGCCACTCCGTACACGCGAGCCCCGCCCACTGGCTGGCCACGAGCCCGCCGAGGCCGAGCTGGACGACGAAGGCGAGCGTGAGCGCGACGGCGAGGCCACGGAGCAGCCATGGGACCGGCGCGGCGGCTGCCGGCGCACGGAGGCTCCGCGCGATGACGAGCAGCGACGCGAAGAACGCGCTCCCCGTGAGCAAGTGCAGCGTGACGCTCCAGGTCGCGAGGAGGTGCAGCACCGTGAGGCCGCCGAGCACGATCTGCGTGACGAGGATGACGGCGCTGAGAACGACGAGCGGCCCGGTGCGCCGGCGTGCCCCGGGGTCGCGGAGCACCCACGCCCCGAGCGCGAGGAACCCGAGGGAGATGCAGCCGGCGAGCGCGCGGTGCCCCCACTCGAGGAACACGTGGAAGTCGAGCTGCGGCACCACGCGTCCGAAGCACAACGGCCAGTCGGGGCACGACAGCCCGGCGCCGTGCACACGCACGCTGGCGCCGAACACCAGCAACACCCACGTCACCGACGCGAGGACGAGGTACCCTCGCCCGGCAGCCGCCGAGTCGAACGTGCCGGACGGCCGCGGAAGCCCCTCCGCCAACGCTTCCTCCGAAGTGCGCGCCCGTATCACAACGGGGCGCTCGGGTCAACGCCTCGCGGCTCTGGGGCGCGCTGCAACGACATCGACGCCCACACGCCGACGAGGGTGAACGCGAGCGAGAACCATGTGAAGGCGTACTGGCCGTGAGGGCGCTCCGGTGGTGTGGTGCGCCAGCCGCCGATCGGCGGCTGGCGGTCCGAGATCGGCGCGTCCGCCGCCAACCCCTCGCCTTCCACGAGGATCAACGGCGCGACGCGCGTGCCTTCCCCGAGCTGCGCGCCCATCGCCGCGACGTCGGCGGACCGCCAACGCCGTTGAAACCCGTCCTCGAGCGGAAAGTCGCCCCGCGCGTCGGGCTCGACCGCCGCGCGCAACAGGCCGCTGTACCGACGGGGCGCCGGCTCACCACGCTCGCGCGCGACGATGAGCGCCGACTCGTCCAGGGGGACCCAGCCGACATTGACGAGGACCCAGCGGTCGTCCGCGCGGACGGGCACGACGAGCTGCTCGCCGATCTCCATCCACATGTACTTGCCGGCGATGCGCATGTGACGGTCCCAGTCGGGCACACCCACGACGGCGCCGCGACGTCCCGCGTCGGAGACACCGGCGGACGCCGCGGTGACCTCGGGCTCCGCCAGCCGAGTCGCCCACGCGACGCGCACCTCGGCCGCGTCGTTGAGGCGGCTGAGCTGCCACGCGCCGAGCGAGGCGAGGAAGGCCCCACCGCACACCATGAACACGGTGGGGATCGCCCTCGGCCGGAACCGCCAGCCCATTCCGAACGAGCCGCTATTCGCGGTTGACGTACGGAAGCAGGGCGAGGTGACGCGCGCGCTTGATCGCGAGGCCCACCTGCCGCTGCTGCTTCGCGGAGAGGCCGGTGATGCGGCGCGGCAGGATCTTGCCGCGCTCCGTCAGGAAACGCTTCAGACGCGCCGGATCCTTGTAGTCCGCCACCTCTTCGTTCTTCGTCTTGATCACATCGGCCATGGAGCCACTCCGAATTTTGGGCCCCCCCGGCTACCATGGCACGGACGAATCGGCAACCTCACATGCCCTCGACCGACGCCTGCTGGTGGGTCAGGACCTCGCAGTCGGAGGTCGGCACCGCCGAGCACAGGAGCGTGTACCCGCGCTCCAGGTCCGCGTCACCGAGGATGAACTGCTCGTCGAGGCTCGTCGTGCCCGCGACGACCCGCCCCGCGCACGTCGCGCACGCGGCGCTGCGGCAGGAGTACGGCAGCGCGAGCCCCTGGGCCTCGGCGGCCTCGAGGATCGGCTGGTCGGCGCGGCACGGCACGACCAGGTCGATGCGCCCATCGGGGCTGCGAAGGTGGATCTTGTACTGCGACACGCGTCCTCCTCAGGTTCCGGCGCCAAGCTCCGCCAGGAGCGCGTCGGCATGGGCCACCTCGCGGAGGTACCAGCGGACGTAGCGGATGTCCACGTGCACGGTGCGAGAGACCTCCGGATCGAACATCCAGTCGCTCGCGATCCCTTCCCACGTGCCGTCGAAGGCCAGCCCGACCAGCTCGCCCTTCGCGTTCAACGTCGGCGATCCACTGTTGCCTCCGGTGATGTCGAGGTCGGAGAGAAAGTCGACCGGGACGGCACCGCCGAGCGCCGGGTCCCCCTCCGGGCCGTAGGCGCGCGCCGCCACCGCCGCGAGCAGCGGCGCGGGCGCGTCGAAGGGCCACGGCCCCGCCTTCGCGGCGAGCCCCTCGAGGGTCGTCTGGGGCGTGTACAGGACGCCGTCCCGCGGCGAGTAGCCCATCACCGTCCCGTAGGTGACGCGCAGGGTGCCGTTGGCGTCCGGGTAGGAAACCGCAGGGTTCATCGCCCGCATCGCCTCCACCCAACCCGGACGGGTCCGGGCGAGCGCCCCCGCCTGGGCGAGCCCCGCGACGTGCTGTTCGTCACGCACCGGCAGCAGCGCGACCGCGAGGCGGACGAAGGGGTCCGGGGAGGCCCGCAGCGCCTTCAGGTTCGAACCGAACGCGGCGCGGCGCCCGTCGATCGTGGTCAGGGAGGTCGTGGCGTACATGACGTCGAGCGCGGCGTCGACGGCGGCCTCCGACGGCGCGGCGCCGTTCCCCCGGAACCACGCCGCCAGCTCCGGCACCCGCGGGCTGTCCGGCGGCGCGATCGCCGCGAGCAGGTAGTGGCGGAAGAGGCGGCGATCCGCCGAGAGGTGCAAGCGCGGCTGCAGCTGGTCGAGCCGCGCGAGCGTGCGCGCGCGATCCCGCTCCTGGAAGCCGGGCTGGCGCTTCGCGTCGGGCCGCTCCTGCTCGGCGGCCCAACGCACGACGGTCTCGGCGGCGCCCAACAGATCGCTCGACCGACCGAGCCAACCGAGGGCGCGGTCACGCTCCCAGGTGGCGTCGCGCGAGGCGATGACGCGCTCGAGCTCCTCGATGGCCGGGAGGAAGCGCGTGGCGCGGGAGGGGTCGCTCTTCACCCATTGCACGAGGCGCGCGTCGCGGGAGCGCGCCACCGCGGCGACCTGGCTGCGCGCGAAGCCTTCGAGCGTGCCTTTGGTGTTGAACAAGCCGTTGCCGACGCCGAGGCGCGGCACCTCGATGGCCTTCGCCCTGGCAGGGTCGAGACGCTGTTCGTCGGTCAAGACGTCGAAGATGAACGTGAGGTCTTCGAGTGTGCGCGGGAGGAGGCGCGACGCCTCGCGCTCGACCTCGGTCGCCGTGAGCCATCGCTCGGTCGAACCTGGATACCCGGCCACCATCACGAACTCGCCGGGCGACGGGCCGCGGGCGGCGACGCGAAGGTGCTGCGGCGGCCGATACGGAACGTTTGTCGGAGAATAATCGGCGCTCGAGCCGTCCGGCGCCGTGTATGCCCGGAGGAACGCGAAGTCGCCGGCGTGCCGCGGCCAGTGCCAGTTGTCGACCTCGTCGCCGTAGTTCCCGACGCTGTCCGGCGGCGCCGCGACGATGCGCAGATCCCGAAGTTCGCGCTGCACGACCAGCCGACGGACCCCGCCGCCGTAGAACGCGGCGACTCGGCAGCGCGTCCCCGCCGGCTTCTCGCAGGCCGCGACGAGCGCCTTCTCGCGCGCCTCGATGGTCAGCGCGCGATCGACGTCGGAGATCGAAGCCGGAAAGCGCCCCAGCACGTTTGCGGTCACGTCGCGCACGTCGACGGTGAGGAACACGCGGCCGCCCGGCCCGACCGAGCGCTCGTCGGCGCGCGTTGCCGCGAGGAACCCTGCATCCACCAGGTCTTCGCCCTCACGGGTCGCCTGTTGGAGGTACCCCGTCACGCAGTGCTGGTTGGTGACGAGGAGCCCGTCCGGAGACACGAACGACGCCGTGCAGCCGCCGAGCGAGACCACGGCCCCGAGCGGCGCGGCATCCAGCCGAGCGAGCGCCGTGGCGTCGCCGTCGTACCCAGCCGCGGCGAGCGAGGGGGCGAGCGACGGAAGCTGCGCCGGCTCCCACATGCCCTCGACCGCGGAAGCGAGCGACGGAAGCAAGATCCAAACGTGCATGTTCACCCCCGATGCGCCCACGAGCGCCGTGTTCGGCGCCGGCGACGGCGGAGGCAGTTAACCGCGTGCCGATGGACGGCATCCTCGTCAGTCAGGATCTGCGCGCGCTCGTTCAGAGCGGCGGCATCCGCGCGCTGCACCCCGTGCGCCCCGCGCAGCTTCAGCCGTCGTCGCTCGACCTTCGCCTCGGCGCCCGGCTGTGGATGCTCCAGTGCAGCTTCCTGCCCGGTCACGCGGGCCTCTCCCGGCGCCTCGGCCGGCTCGCGCTCGACGAGTTCAAGCTCGACGCGGATCGCCCTTTCGTCCTGCGGAGCGGCGCGGTCTACCTCGCCGAGCTGGAGGAGGTGCTCGAGCTGCCGGCCGATGTGTGGGGGCGCGCCAACCCCAAGAGCAGCACCGGGCGGCTGGACATGTTCGTGCGGCTGCTGACCGAGCACGGCCACGCGTTCGACCGGGTGCCCGCTGGCTATCACGGGCGGATCTTCCTCGAGATCACGGCACAGAGCTTCCATGTCGCCGTGCGACGCGGCGACTGCCTCGGCCAGCTCCGGCTCGCCCGGGGTCGCCCGCGCCTCGACAACGCGGAGCTCACCTCGCTCCAGGGGGATCGCCCGGTGGTCTCCTGGAGCGACGGGCGCCCGGCCCCGGTGAGCGACGACGACGACGCGCCCGGCATCCAGCTCTCGGTCGACCTCCACGACGGCGACGACGGCGTCGTCGGCTACCTCGCGCAGCGGCACCGCCCCGTGATCGACCTCGCGCGCCGCGACCTCGACCGGGACCGCTACTGGACGCCCCTGCCGGCGGACCCGGCGAACGACGGCCACGTGCTCGAGCCCGAACAGTTCTACATCTACGCCACCCGCGAGCGCCTCCGCATCCCGTCGCACCTGTGCGCGGAGCTCGTTCCCTACGACGCGACGAAGGGCGAGCTCCGAACCCACTACGCCGGCTTCATCGACTCCGGGTTCGGCGTCGACGGCGACGGCGCGGGCGCGCGCCTCGTCCTCGAGATCCGCACGCACGACGTGCCCTTCCTGCTGGAGCACGGTCAGCCGCTGTTCCGCATCGAGCTGCTGCGCAACCGCGACGTGCCCGACACGATCTACGGCGCAGGCAGCCACTACCAGATGCAGGGGCTCAAGCTCGCGAAGCAGTTCCGTTGACGCCACGCGCGTAGGTCGCGTTGAGCTGCGCGAGCCACCCGCAGGCGTCCCACGGCAGGTCGAGCAGGCGCCACCCCCAATTTCCGTCGGCTTCACCGGGGGTGTTGAGGCGCGCCTCAGGTCCGGCGCGCAGGACGTCCTGCATCGGCGCGATCGCCGTGCCCGCCACCGACGCCCACGCTTCGCGCAGGAGCATCCACGCGGGGTCGGAGCCGTCGCGCCCGCAGTAGGTGCGGGCGCGGTGCCGGACGACCGGGTCCGTCGACGCGTACCAGCCGACGGCGGTGTCGTTGTCGTGCGTGCCGGAGTACACGACCCACCGGTCGTGCCCGAAGTTGTGAGGAAGGAAGGGGTGCCTTCCCCATTCTTCCTCCCGCCCGCCGAACGCGAACTGGAGGACCTTCATGCCCGGCAACCCGAGCGCGTCGCGCAGCTCGGCCACGTCCGGGGTGACGTCGCCGAGGTCCTCCGCGATCAGAGGAAGATCGCCGAGATCGTCGCGCAACGCGTCGAACAGGGGGCGGCCCGGGCCGGCCTCCCACGCGCCGGCGCGGGCGTCGTCCTGGTCGGCGGGGATCGCCCAATTGGCGAGGAAGCCTCTGAAATGGTCGAGACGCACCACGTCGACGAGCGCCAGCTCGCGACGGAGCCGGGCGCGCCACCAGGCGTACCCGGTGGCCGCGTGCTCGGGCCACGCGTAGGTCGGGTTGCCCCAGCGTTGGCCGCCGGGCGCGAAGTAATCCGGTGGTACGCCCGCGACGGGGTCGGGGCGCCCGTCGGGACGGAGGCGGAAGAGGCGCCGGTGCGCCCAGGTGTCGCAGCCGTCGCCGCTGACGAAGATGGGGATGTCACCGACGAGCCGGACGCCGCGTTCGCGCGCGTGGGCGCGCACACGGGCCCACTGGAGGTGGAACAGGTACTGGAGCCCCTCCGCGATCGCGACCTCGTCCGCTAGCGCGGCGCGCGCGCGTCCGAGTTCGACCCGGTCGCCGTGGCCGGCGGGCCAGCGCCACCAGCCGTCGCCGTGGTGCGCGGCGAGCGCGGCGTACGACGACCATTCCGCGAGCCAATCGCCCTCGGCGGCCGCCCACGCGCGGCACTCGGCAGAAGGGGCCGCGCGGCGCGCCGCGTCGCGGAGCAGCGGGAGCTTCCAACGCTCGATCGCCTCGGGGTCGACCCGCTCCGACCCGAACGGGAGCGGCGCCGGATCGAGCCAGCCGTCCGCGATCAGCGCCTCGAGGCTGATGAGCCGGGGATCGGCTGCGAACGCCGAAGGACTGGCGTACGGCGACTGGCCCGGCCCGACGGGATGGAGCGGCAGGACCTGCCAGGTGTCCATGCCCGCATGGGCGAGCCAGTCGATGAACGCGAAGGCGTACGGACCAATCTCGCCGACCGGCCCCGGGCCCGGCAGGCTCGAGGGGTGAAGCAGCACGCCGCCATGGCGTGCCCGAGCCGCGGCCGGGAGAGCCACGCGCGCCTCAGCGACGGAGGCGACGACCGCCGCGGCGCTTCTGGAGCTGCCCGGTCACGCGCATGCGCTGCTTGGTGTGCTTCGCCTTGAGCTTCGCACGGTGGTGGGCGGACTTGCCGCGCTTCTTCGGGGACGCATTCTTGGCCATTGGAAACTCCGGCCGCGCCGCTAACGCGCCACGTCGCACATGTAAAGAAGATCAGGCGTCACGGCGCGGGGTGCGGCCGAGACGCTGAAGCACGCGCTGCATCTGTCGTTGCTTGTAACGATCGTGCCGGTTGTCGCCCGACTCGTTCGCCTTGTCGGTCTCTGCGTCCACGACCTGGAACTCGACCATGACGTGCACGGCCTCCCCGAGCAGCGCGCGGTGGCGCGGCGCCGCGAGCGCGGGGATGTCGTAGATCCGTACGGGAATATCCGCGATGAAGTTGATGGTCCGGTAGGTCGAGGCGGTGTGCACGTTGGCCGCCGCCGTCGGAGGCCCGAACGCCGCGGCGGTGAGCGGCTCCTGCCGGATCGCGTCGCGGACCTCGTCGTCGGAGAGGAGGTTGTTGTGGCTCTCGGCCGGGATGATCGACGGGAACGGGATGAGGTGCCGCATCAGCCACGCGAGGCAGGGCACGATGTCCGCGCGGGTCTCGGTCACGAGGCGGTAGCGCAGCTTGTCGTAGATCGTCGCCGCGGTCGACTCGCGCTTGGCGAGCAGCTTCGTGATCACGGAGGGCCGGGTCTTGCGGTTGCCGTGGAATGCCCGAATCGGGAATCCCAACGCCCGCATCCGCCGGGCGCGTCGCAGCACCGCGTCATTCGCGAGGTTGATGACGTCCACCTCCCGAACCGCAGACTGCCCCCGAAGCTCCTGCATTTCGAGGTGATTGATGACGTGCACGAGCTTCAGGATGGCGCAGTACTGGATGCGCTGGCGGCTGAAGCGCTCGCGCATGGAGGCCCGGAGGAACGCCTGACGCACGTCGGGAGGGCGACGCACCTCGGGGGCGAACGAGAGCCCGACGTGCTCTTCGAGGTAGTTCACGGCCTGGTTGTAGAGGTAGACGAGGCGCTCGCGCGCCCACGCGTGGCGGGCGACATCGCAGTGCCAGAGCGCGAGAAAGCCGTCGACCTCTTCGATGGTTCGAAAGGATAGACCCGTCCAATCGACGACCGAACCACCGTGCAGGGCGTTGAGGATCGCGTCCCCGTCGAGCGCGGTGAGGTGAAGCTCCGGCGCCGCGGGCGGCGGGGTCTCGTCCAGCTCGATCGGGTCGGGGCGCATATGCCCGGCAGGTAACCCCGCGTTAGCCGCCAGCCATGTCCCGCGTCGGCCCGCTCACCGCCCTCAGGAACTCGTTCGCGGTCCTCTTCGAGGGCCAGAACCTCCTCCTCGCCGTTGTCCTGTGCGCCCTGAACGGGTCGGCGGGTCTGGTCGTCGCCGACCAGGTCGCCGCGGTCGTGTTCGACCGGTACCTCCTCGGTCAGTTCACCAGCGCCTACGAGCAGGCGGCCGCGGCGAACAACGTCACGATGTCGGCCGAAGCCGCGGCGGAGTCGGCGGCGCAGCGCCTCGCCGAGTTCAACACCGACCCGGACACGTTCCGCAAGAAGCACCGCGCGCTGTCCGTCCTGACGCAGGGTCAGCAGCCGTTGCTCGTGTCACAGCTGTCTCAGCTCGTCGTCAGCGCGATCTGGAACTGCTTCGTCGGCGCGTTCGCGGCCTCCGCCGCGATCTACATGTGGGTGCAGCACCACAAGAAGCAGTCCCCGACGGTGTACGGCGGCATCAACTACGCGATCAACCGCTATCCGCGCGTCCTGGGGGCGCACAGCGCCGCGTTCCTGACGATCGCCCTGGGCAACATCATCATCGTGCCCGGCATCCTGTTCGGGATGCAGTACGCGTTCGTCGACGCGATCGCGACCCTCGACGACCGGGAGCGCGCGCCCCTCGCCCGCAGCCGCGCGCTGTCCGCCCTGCGGCGCGGCACGGTGTTCCGCACGTTCGCGATGTTCCTCGTCTGGTGGGTGCCCTTCCAGTTCTTCACGTTCTACATGCAGGGCATGGGCCTCGGCGAGATCGCCCTCGGCGGCTTCTTCGATCACTTCGTCCTGCTCTTGATCGACCTCTGCATGGTCCAAATCTACCTCGACCTCTTCGGGCAGCAGAAGTAGCGCCGACCGTCGTGGGCGTGACCGACGAGGCCCTGCGGGGCGGCCCCCTCGGGGGCGTCGTCCGTGGGGCGGCGCCGTACGTGCTGGCGCGCCTGTCCCGCGCGTGGGTCGTGGTGCCGACGCGCGAGGACGCCGAGCGATTCACCAGGGCAGCCCGACTCTTCCGCCCTGACCACCTCGGCGGGGCGGACGCGGTGCTCGCCTACCCGGCCGACGACGGCCGCCCGTGGGACGCCACCTCACCCGCGCCCGAGCTCCCGGCCGCGCGCCTCGCCGCGCGCGACGCGTGGGACCGCGGCGGCTCGGTCCTCGTCGTCGCGCCTGCCAAGGCCCTGCTCGCGAAGGTGCCTGCCGCGGTGGACGCCCTCGATCTCGCGGTGGGCGCCACGATCGACCGCCGCGCCGTCACCGGGTGGCTGCAGGCGCGCGGCTACCTCACGGCGCAGCGCGTGGACGGTCCGGGCACCCTGTCGGTGCGCGGCGGGGTGGTCGACGTGTGGCCGGCGCAGAGCGACGTCCCCCTCCGGATCGAGTGGTTCGACGACGACATCGACACCATCCGGGCGTTCGACGCGAACGGACGCGCGACACGCCGCACCGCGGCGCGCCTGCTGCCGGCGCGTGAGGCGCCGCTCGACGCGGGGACGGCCGAGCGCGCCGCCGCCTACCTTCACGCCGTCGCGAACGAGCGCGCCGAAACGGCCGCGGACCGGCGCCGGGTGCTCACGGACCTGCGCAACGGCGTGTGGTTCCCGGGCATCGAGGAGTACCTCCCCGCGCTGACGGAGGTCGCCGCCCTCCGGCCGGGCGCGCCGTTCTACGTCGTCGAGCCCGCGGAGGTCGAGCGCGAGCTCGAGCGGGTCCACGCCCAGGTGCGCTCTCGGTTCGCGGCGTTGGACCCAGAGGACCGACCGCTCGTGCGCCCCGCCGACCGCTGGGCGGACCCGAGCGGGATCGACCTCGGCGCGGGTATTCCCGTGCGCGCCGTCGCGCTCGCGGGGGGCGCGGACCTCCGCACCACCGACACCGGCGAGGCGAAGGCGCGCGGTGGCGAGCTCGCGAGCAGCGTGATCACCCTGCGGCGGTGGGCGCGCGAAGGGCGCGCCGTCACCCTCGTCGCGGACGGCACCCACCGCGCCGAACACCTCCGCGCGCTCCTCGAGCCGCACGGGGTCGACCCGGCGGAGGGCGCCGCGCGGCCGGGCCAGATCGGGCTCGTGGTCGCTGATCTCCCGGAAGGCTTCGCGTCACCGGAGGTGGTGTTCGCGACGTTCGACGAGCTGCTCGGCGCACGCCGCGACGTCGAGCCCGCGTCGCGGCCGCGGACCACCCTCCGGCAGGCCGCGGTCGCGAGCCTCGGCGCGCTTCGCCAAGGCGACCTCGTGGTGCACGCCCGCCACGGCATCGGGCAGTACCAGGGGCTCGCCCGCATGCCGCTCGGTGAGGGCGAAGGCGACTTCGTGACCCTCGCCTACCGCGACGGCGAGAAGCTCTACGTCCCGGTGGCGCGCCTCGACGTCGTGAGCCCGTACCGTCAGGTGGGCGACGACGCCGCGCCGCGGCTCGACCGGCTCGGCGGGGCCACGTGGAACGCGCGACGGGCCAAGGTGCGCGACGCCGTGCTCGAGCTGGCCCACGGCCTCCTGCGCCTCTACGCGCGTCGCAAGTTGGTTCGCGCGCCCTCGTTCGCGCCGGGCTCCCTCTTCGATCGGTTCGCGGCCACCTTCCCTCATGTGGAGACCCCCGATCAGGAGGCGGCCGTCGCCGACGTGGTGGCCGATCTCGGCAACGAGGAGCCGATGGACCGGCTGCTCATCGGCGACGTCGGGTTCGGGAAGACCGAGGTGGCGCTGCGGGCCGCGTTCGTGGTCGCCGAGGGCGGCGGCCAGGTCGTGGTGATGTGCCCCACCACCCTCCTCGCCCACCAGCACTACCTGAGCTTCCGCGACCGCATGGCGGAGTTCCCCGTGCGGGTCGAGCTCCTCTCCCGGTTTTCGAGCGGAACGCCGGAGAAGGAGGTCCTCGCGGGCCTGGGCGATGGCCGCGTCGACATCGTGATCGGCACGACCCGGCTCCTTGGGCGGGGCGTTCGCTTCAAGCAGCTCGGGCTCGTCGTCGTGGACGAGGAGCACCGCTTCGGCGTCAAGCAGAAAGAACAGCTCAAACGCCTGTCCGCCGGCGCGCACTACCTCGCCATGTCCGCCACCCCGATCCCGCGGTCGCTCCACATGGCGCTCGCCGGCATCCGAGGCATGTCGATCCTGGCGACCGCGCCGATCGGCCGCCAGCCCGTGCGCACCGAGATCGTGCGCTTCTCCGCGGAGCGGGTCCGCGAGGACGTCCTGCACGAGCTCCGACGGGGCGGACAGGCGTTCTTCGTGCACAACCGCGTGCAGAGCATCGACGGTGTGGCGCGCTGGCTCGCCCGGCTCGTCCCCGAGGCGCGTGTGGCCGTGGCGCACGGCCAGATGGAGGAAGCGGCGCTCGAACGCGAGATGGTGCGCTTCGTCCGCCGCGAGACCGACGTGCTCGTGAGCACCACGATCGTCGAGTCCGGGCTGGACATCCCCAACGCGAACACCATCCTCGTCAACCGCGCCGATGCGTTCGGCGTCGCGCAGCTCCACCAGCTCCGCGGGCGCGTCGGACGGTCGCACGCGCGCGCCCACATGACCCTCCTCGTGTCGGGTCAGGGCGAGCTCCGACGCGAGGCCGCGCGGCGGCTGCGCGCCCTGCAAGACAACACCGAGCTCGGCTCGAACATCGCGCTGGCCAGCGCCGACCTCGAGCTGCGCGGCGGGGGCGACCTCCTCGGCGACCGCCAGCACGGCCACATCGCCGCGCTCGGCATGGACGCGTACCTCGAGCTCCTCGAGGCCGCGATCGCCGAGGCGCGCGGCGAGAGCGCCCGCGAGACGGTGGACCCCGAGATCGACGTGTCGCTCCCTTCGTTCCTGCCGGAGTCTTGGATCGAGCCGGTGCCGGAGCGCCTCGACGCGTACCAACAGCTCGCGCGCGCGCGTACCCGCGAGGAGACCCGCCGCACCCTCGACGCGCTCGAAGCGCGATGGGGCCCGCCCCCACAAGAGGCGATCCACTTCGGGTGGGCCGCCGCGCTCCGTGTGGGCTGCCGCGACGCCGGGATCGTCCGCCTCGCCGCCTTGAAGATCCGCGCGATCGCCGACCTCTCGCCTCACACCCGGGTGTCCGCGGCGGCCATCGCGCGCCTCGTCGAGCGCGAGCCGGCCCGCTTCCGGCGGTTGTCCGACACCTCCGTCGAGATGCGCTTCACCCCCGAAGAGGGCGCTCACCCCTACCGTGTCCTGGAATTCTTCCTCCGGCGCCTGACGGAGCCCGTCCCGCGGTGAGCAGGCGCCCGATCGCGCGTGTGCCATTTTCGCGCCGGCGGTTGCATGTCCCGCACATCCGAAGGATGATTCCCCGGTCCGGCACGCGGAGGCGGTCACCCGTAGGCGTCCCGGATTCCCCCTGCCTGTACGGCGGCCTCCCTGCCCAGGCGGACATCGTCAAGGAGCACCCCCATGCCTACCGAAGAACTGTTCGGCGCGTACAACTTCCTCCTGGAGATCCAGGGGATCATCAACGACAACAAGATCATCGTCGGCGGCTTCAAGAGCATGTCCGGCATGGACTCGGAGACCGAGGTCATCGAGTTCAAGCAGGGCAACGACACGGTCGTCCGCAAGAAGCCGGGCCGCACCACCTACGCGAACATCGTCCTCGAGCGCGGCTACACCGCGACCGACGACCTCTGGCAGTGGCGCCAGAACATCGAGAACGGCAAGATCGACCGCCGCTCCGGCTCGATCATCGTCCTCGACCAGGACGGCCAGACCGAGGTCGCCCGCTACAACTTCTTCGAGGGCTGGCCCTGCAAGTGGTACGTCCCCGACATGAGCGCCGACTCCTCCGCGATGGCGATCGAGAAGATCGAGATCGCGGTCGAGAAGGTCGAGCGCGGCTGAGAACGGTCGGCGCGCGCCGGGGCCACCCGGACACGCCGGGCGATTCGACGGGCCGGTCCGCGAAAGCGGGCCGGCTTCGTCGTTTTTAGCGCTTCCGTGCCACGAGGAACACGTCCGGCGCCGCCTGGCCCACGTCGGGCGCCTGCGTCTGGACGAAGCCCGCGGCCTCGACCATGGCGCGCAGCTCCGCCGGCGCGATGAGCGTGACGGCGGGTGCCTTCCCGACCCAGCGCATGATCGGCAACAGGATCGCGTACGGGGGGAACCAAACCCCGCCGAGGCAGGGCGTCGAGGCCACCAGGACGCCCCCGGGCACGAGCACACGCTCGATGGCGCGCAGGAGCGCCGGGGGGTCCGGCACGAGGTGCAGCAGGTTGAAGGCGCACACACAGTGGAAGCTGGCGTCGGGCACCCCGTCGAGCATCGCCGCCGGCTCCACGCGGAAGGTGGCCTTCGAGCCGGCGGCGGCGGCCTTCCCCTCCGCGATGCGGATCATCACGGGAGACACGTCGACCCCGACGGCCTCGGACACCGCGGGCGCGAGATCGATCAGGATGGTGCCGGTGCCGCAGCCGAGGTCGAGCAGTCGATGTTCGGGCGCGAGCATCGCGCGGGTGAGCGCGAGCTTGCGCGCGGTGGCCTCCGGACACGGCCACGGCCGCTTCGCGTAGTCGTCGGCGATCTTGTCCCAGAATGCGGCGTCGGTTTCCATGAGCGCTCCGTGCACCGACGCCGTATGCCCTTGGACGGTCGGGGCGGTGGTGCGCTCGGCGAGCACAGAGGTGCATCCACGCACCATCACGCGAACCGGGCCACCCTCCTGGTGAATCCTTCACGGATCACCCGTCGCGCGGCCTGAACGCGGGCGGTCTCGCGCAGGTCCGGGTGGTGGAGCATCCAGAGGTCGCCCACGTGGAAGGCCGCGCCAGCGTCCACGCGCTCGAGCGCCGACTCCGCCTCGCCCACGTAGACGGGCAGCAGGGCAAGCCCGAGGCCCGCCTCGGCGGCCGCCACCATCGGCGCGAGGCTCGAGAATCGACCCCACACCGGGAGGTCCGGCCACGGCTGCCCCCGCGCGAGCTCGCTCCACACCCGCTCGTCTCCGTAGCCGAGCCATCGGGCCGCCACGGCCGGCGGGCACAGCCGCGACGCGTGGCCCCGGGCGACGTACGGCGCGAGGTGAATCGGCGCGAGGCGGTGGCCGACCAGGTATCCGGGCGGAGAAGCGTCGCGTCCCAAGGCGCGCACCGCGAGGTCGGCCTCGCCGCGCGCGAGGTTGTAGGGGCGGCCGTCGGCGCTCACGTGCAGCTCGACGCCCGGATTGCTCGCGCACCACGGTTGGAGGTCGGACACGACCTGCGCCGCGACGTAGTCGTCGCTGCACGTGACGTGGACCGGGCCCTCCAAGCGCGCGTCGCGTCCGGCCACGTCGCGCGCGAGCGCATGCACTCGCAGCTCGAGATCCTCGGCGCCCGGGAGCATCCTGCGCCCGACCTCGGTGAGGGCGTACCCGTCGCGGTGTCGGTCGAAGAGTCGTGCACCGAGCTCGGACTCCAGCGACTCGACGCGCCGTGCGACGGTCGTGTGGGCGACGCCCAGCTGCTGTCCGGCGGCCCGCACGCCGCCGAGGCGGGCCACCGCGAGGAAGTAGCGGAGCTCATCCCAGTGCACGCCGCCCTGGTAGCACGCGCGGCAGCGCGTTGGACGCCGGTCATCGCGCCGGCGCGAGCACCAGGGACGAGGCGTCCGCCGCGTTGACTCGCTCCTGGTCGCCGGCCACCTCGGTCGCGCGCGCCAGGAGCGTCGTCACGTGTTCGGAGAGCGGGACGCGCACTCCGGAAACGCGCTCGCCGCCGCGCACGAGCACCCCGAGCGCGACGCCCGACACGAGGCCGGTGCGTCGATCGACCGCGGGGAGCCGCTCGATCGAGACGTGCTCGCCGAGCTCCGCGAGGATCATGTTCCGGGTGCGCGACCCAGGCCGCAACGCCGGGTTCGCCGGTCGCAGGCACCCGTCGCGGAAGTGCCCGGTCGGGCGGAGCCCGGCGTCGCGCGCGTCCTCCGGGGCGTGGTATCGGCCGTGCGCCAGCCCCTCCCGGACGAGCGTCACGGCGATCGGCGGCACTCCCCGGTCGTCGAACGCGCAGGTGTGGAGCCCGGCGAAGCGCGCGGGGTCGTCGGTCACGTGGACGATGGACGGCGCGAGGCGGCCGTCGGGGAGATCGTCCACGAAGGTGCGGCCGTCCCCGACGAACGCCTCCCCGAGCGACATAAGGAGGCCGCCCACGGCGCGCGGCTCCAGGACCCACGGCAGCGGCGCGGCGGGCAGCGGCCCGGGGCGCGCGTGGAGATCGAGGCGCCGCCGCAGCTCCGGGCCGAACGGAAGGCTCGCCACGTCCGCGAAGTGCCGGCTCGCCAGCCGCTGATCGAGCTCGACGTCCCCGAGGTCGGCCTCGGCGAAGATCTCGAAGCAGGTGCCGTGCTCCTCGGCCTCGACCCCGCGCGTGCTCATCCACGCACGGCGGGAGCGCCCCTGCCGCAGCCGAACGCCGCGACGCCGCACGGGCGCCGCCTGCATCGCGCGCTCGGCGGAGACCAGGATGTCCGCGCGATCGGCGTCGGTCACGCCCGGGAAGCGCGGATCGTCGATGCCGTTTCCGCCAGCGCGGATCGCGTAGCGATCGGCGGGCCCGGCCACGGCGCTCGGGGCGGCCGCCTTCATCGCCACGAACGCCTGGGCGAGCGCGGCGTCCGGGTCTTCCGCGGCGCCGGTGCCCGCGCGGCCGCCTTCGCCCCACACCCGCACCGTCCACCGGAGCTCGACGCGCGACACCGCCGGTCGGCGCGCCGAGACCTGCTCGAGGAGCTGCGTCTCGACCCGGAGGGCCTCCGCGGCGCGGGCCCCTCCGTCGCGCGCGCGGGCGAGCAGGGCGGTGATGCGGGCGCGGTCCTGCACGTGGCCTCCCAACGGCCCGCACCGTATCCGAGCCGCGGGCCAATCCGATAGACGCGACGCACATGCCCCTCGTCCTCCTCGTCGCTTGCGCCGTGCCCGCCGCCGTCTCCACCCCCGCGCCTCCGGCGGCGCCCGCGGAGACGTCGCCCGGGTCGAACACGCGCGTCGTCGCGGTGGGCGACCTCCACGGCGACCTCGATGCCGCGCTCGCCACGCTCCGCCTCGTCGGGCTCGTGGATGAAGACGGCGCGTGGATCGGCGGGGAAGCCCGTCTCGTGCAGACCGGGGACACGACGGACCGCGGGCCCGACAGCCGCGGCGTCCTCGCGCTGCTCCGCCGCCTCCAGGCCGAGGCGCGCGCCGCCGGGGGCGCGGTGGTCCCGCTGCTCGGCAACCACGAGGTCATGAACCTCCAAGGCGACTGGCGCTACGTCAGCGCCGCGGACCTCGACGGCTACGGGGGCGCGGACGCGCGCCGTCGGGCCTTCGCCCCCGATGGCGAGGACGGGGCCTGGCTCCGGGGCCTCGACGCCGTGGCGACCATCGACGGCACCGTGTTCGTCCACGGCGGGGTCGACGCGCGGTGGGCCGCGGTCGGCGTCGACGCGATCAACACGCGGGTGCGCGCCGCGATCGACGCCCCGGGCGACCCTGTGCTCGGCCCCGATGGCCCGCTCTGGAATCGGGCGTTCGTCCTGGACGACGAGCCAGCGGCGTGCGCGGCCCTCGGCGAGTCCCTCGCCGCGATGGGCGCAACGCGCATGGTGGTCGGGCACACGACGCAGCGCGCCGGCGTCCCGTTGGCCCGCTGCGACGGCCGGCTCTGGGCGATCGACACCGGCATCTCGGCCCACTACGGGCGCCACCTCGCCGCGTTGGAGCTCACCGGCTCCACGGTGCGGGTGCGCGCGGCTCCGTGACGAGCGCCCTCCCGTGTGGCCCTCGCGCTCGTTAGGGCCCCCGCGCGCAACCGGAGCATCCGTGCCGAATCATCCGCTACGTGCCGAGACCGTCGCCCGCATCACCGAAGCCGTCCACCTCGTCGCCGGCGCGCTCGCCGCGGCGGAAGCGGAGGAGTTCACTTCGTTCGCGGCCGGCGCGGTGGCGCAGGTCCCGACGAACACCCTGACCGACGCGACGGCGGACGCCTTCGCCGGCGACCTCCTCGACCTCTGGCGCTTCTTCCGCACGGCCTCCGGCGCCGAGCCGAACGTCTCCGTCACGGTCGGAGACAGCGGCGTCGTCGTCCGCTCCGTCATGATCGACCAGCCGTTCATCGTCGACACCCTCCGCGCCGCCCTCCGCGCGCGCGGCGCGGCGCACGTCGGCGGGGCGCACGTGGCCTTGCGCGTCTCCCGCGCGGGCGACCACGGCCGCGTGACGGCGGACGCCGACGGGCACGTCGAGTCCGTCCTGCGCTTCGAGGCCAAGGGCGTCGACCCGACGAGCGCGCCCGCCGTCGAGTCCGACCTGCGCGAGCGCCTCGGCGTGGCGCGCGCGATGGTCGCCGACTTCGACGCCATGACCAGCGCCGTCGCCGCGCTGTCCGAGCGCGTCGGCGGTTCGTCCGCGGGCCCCGATGCGCGCGAGGCCGCCGACTTCCTGACCTGGCTCCTCGAAGAGAACTTCGTGTTCGTCGGCATCACCGGCGGGGACCTCTGCCTCGGCGCGGATCGCCTCGACGGCTACGCGGTCTGGCCGCTCGCCGAGTCCGGCGCCGTCGAGCGCTGCGTGCAGATCCGCAAGGGCGCCCACGACGCGCCCGTGCACCGCGCGGGCCGAATCGACGAGATCCGCGTCGCGGACGGGGCCCACACCGTCGTCATCCGCGGGATGTTCACGCACCGCGCCCTGACGCAGCCGTGTCGCAACCTCCCGATCCTCCGCCGCACCCTCGCGCTCGTGCTCTCCGAGACGCGCCAGCGCCCGAACAGCTACCGCTACCGTGGCCTCGCCAACATCTTCGACTCCCTCCCCACCGAGTGGCTGTTCTCGGCGAGCCACGAGCAGATCCGCGCCGTGCTCGACCGCGTGTTCGACGCCGAGCAGGACCAGGTGGCACGCGTGCACGTGTCGCAGGCCGACAACGGCGCGACGACCTTCACGCTCATCGCGATCCCCGAGCGCCGCTACTCCGACGAGGTCCGCACCCGCGTGGTGAACTACCTCGGTCGCCTGACCGGCGCGTCCTACACCGACTCGCGCCTGTTCGCCGGCCGTTTCGAGACGGCGATGCTCCAGATCTACCAGACCGGCACGCGGACGCTCTCGCCCACGGTCACCGAGCGGCTCCAGCAGTTCGTCGTCGAGCTCACGACCGACTTCGCCGAGCGCATCGCCGGGGCGATCGCGTCCCACTTCGGAGACCGCGCCGCGGAGGTGCTCGACCGTTACGCACGCGCCTTCCCCGCCTCCTACGCCGAGACCGCGCCCGCGGAGTCCTGCGCCGTGGACATCGAGTTCCTCGAGCGCAGCCGGCAGTCCGGGCGCACCCTCGCGCGCGTGTTCGAGGAGAGCGACCACGTCGTGCTCCGCGTGTACGAGTCCACCGACATCCTCCTCACCGACCTGATGCCGGTCCTCGACAACTTCGGGCTCGTCATCAGCGACCAGTACGCCACGCGCGTGGTCGGCCGCGGCGGCCCGGTCCAGAACATCGACACCTTCCGCATCGCCCGGGTCGCCGGGGTCGACCGTGAAGCCCTGCTCGCCCGCGGCGACAAGCTCGTGGCCGGCATCGAGGCCGTGTTCCAGCGCAAGATGGCGTCGGACGCGTACAATCGCCTCGTCCTGCGCGCCGACCTCACGTGGGTCGAGGTCGACACCCTCCGCGCGTACATCGGGTACGCCCGCCAGCTCGGCCTCCGTCACCCCATCGCCCGCGTCCAGGAGATCCTCCTGAACCAGGCCGACTGCGTCTCCGCCGTCGTCGCGTACTTCCACGCGAAGTTCGACCCGGACCTCACGGGCGACCGGGCCGCCGCCATCGGCGCCGCCGAGGCCCGCGTGCACGACGCGCTGCTGCGCATCCGCACCACCGACGAAGACTTCGTGCTCCGCACCCTCACGAACCTCGTCGAGGCGACCCTGCGCACGAACGCGTACCGAACGGACCGCATCGGCCACTACCTGAGCTTCAAGTTCGATCACTCGAAGATCCGGCACATCCCGCTCCCGCGCCTGATGGTCGAGATCTACGTGCACCACGTCGAGATGGAGGGCGTGCACCTCCGCGGCGGACCCATCGCCCGCGGCGGTCTGCGGTACTCCGACCGCGCCGACTTCCGCACCGAGGTGCTCGGCCTCGTCACCACCCAGATGGTGAAGAACGTCGTGATCGTGCCGGAAGGCAGCAAGGGCGGCTTCTACTGCAAGTACACGATCGACGACCCGGCCGAGCGCCGCCGCAAGGGCGACGAGCTGTACCAGTGGTTCATCCGCGGCCTGCTCGACATCACCGACAACTACGTCGACGGCCAGGCGGCGCGTCCGCCGCGCGTCGTCCCGCACGACGGCTTCGACCCGTACCTCGTGGTCGCGGCCGACAAGGGCACCGCGCACCTCTCCGACACCGCCAACCGCCTGTCGCTGTCCTACGGCTTCTGGCTCGGCGACGCCTTCGCGTCCGGCGGGTCCAACGGCTACGACCACAAGGAGGTCGGCATCACCGCGCGCGGCGGGTGGGTGCTCGTGAAGCGCCACTTCCGCGAGATGGGGCTCGACGCCGACAAGGACGTGTTCACCTGCGCCGGCGTCGGCGACTGCGGCGGGGACGTCTTCGGCAACGGCGTCATCGAGACGCGGAAGATGAAGCTGCTCGCGGCGTTCAACCACGTCCACATCTTCCTCGACCCGAACCCCGACCTCGAGCTCAGCTTCGACGAGCGCATGCGGCTCTTCAAGCAGGTGAAGGGCTGGGAGCACTACGACCGCGCGCTCATCAGCGCCGGCGGCGGCGTGTTCGACCGCAAGGCGAAGAGCATCGCCCTGACGCCCGAGGTCCGCGCGATGCTGGGGACGCTCGCGGAGGAGCTCCCGCCGAACGAGGTCATCCGGCTCATCCTCAAGATGCCCGTCGACCTGCTGTGGAACGGTGGCATCGGCACGTACGTCCGCGCGACGAACGAGACGAACGCCGACGCGAACGACCCGCCGAACGACGACCTCCGCGTCAGCGCGTCCGATCTGCGCTGCAAGATCATCGGTGAAGGTGGGAACCTCGGCCTGACGGCGGCGGCCCGCGTCGAGTACGCGCTCGCCGGCGGCCGCCTCAACACCGACTTCGTCGACAACTCCGGCGGCGTCGACACGTCCGATCACGAGGTCAACCTCAAGATCCTCCTGACGCCCATGGTGGCGCAGGGCCGGCTGACGATGGACGGGCGCAACGACCTGCTCCGCTCGCTCACCGACGAGGTCGCCCAGTCCGTCCTCGACAACAACAACGCGAACGGCCGCCTGATCTCGCTCGACGTCGTGCGCAGCCAGCGGGACCCCTTCCCGTTCGGCCGCGCGATCGACTGGCTCTGCAACCGCGGCAACGTGTCCCGCGCGTTCCTGCAGCTCCCGTCGGACGACGACCTCAAGCGCCGCGCCGCGGCCCGCCAGGGCCTCGTCCGCCCCGAGCTGGCGATCATCCAGGCCCACGTCAAGATGCACGTGTACAAGATGCTCATGCAGGAAGACGCCTCGGCGATCCCGGGCTTCGACCAGATCCTCACCGAGTACTTCCCCACCGCGGTGCGCGCGGGCTTCGCGGCCGACCTGCCGAATCACATGCTCGCGAAGGCGATCGGCATGACCGTGACGCTCACCCAGGTCGCGACCGACGCCGGCGCCACGTACTTCCCGCTGTTCATGGACCTCACCGGCGCGAGCGCGTCCCGCGTCGCGGGCGCGTGGCTCGCGGCGGTGGACATCACCGAAGGCAAGTCCGTGAAGCAGGCGCTCATCGCGGCGAAGGTCCGCCCCGAGGCGGCCTACTCCGCGTGGACGCAGTTCACCGACGCGCTCACCGAGCTCGTCGCGTCCTGGCTCGCGCCGGGCAGCGCCGGCTGGTACGGCGAAGATCGTGCGCGCTTCGTCGCGGCGCTCGACGCCATCGCGGCCACGCGCAGCACCGCCGACGCGGCGGCCGCCACCGCCCTCGTCGGCGAGTACGAAGGGCGGGGCATCCCGTCCGACACCGCGGCGCGCATCGTGCTCTGCCGTGATGTCGCCCTCGCGAGCGAGGTCGCGGCGGTCGCCACGGCGCGCAACGAGTCCCTGCACGACGCCGCGGTCCGCTATCAGGCGGTCGGCGTCGCGAGCCGGCTCCTGCCCACGCTGCGCAGCATCGCGCACCGGCGCGGCGAGGGCCGTTGGGACCCGGTGGCGCTCGGCATCCTGCGCCTCCGCTACGTCGCGCTCCTCCGCGAGGTGGCGATCCGCACGGAGATCGGCGCGGAGCTCGGGCTCGGCGTCGACCAGGCCGCGGCGTCGCTCGCCACCGGTCGCCTCCGCGAGGCCGCGCGCATCGTCGAGCAGATCGTCGGGGAGAACCCGGACGTCGCGTCCCTCCTCGTCGGCGAGCAGCAGGTCCGCGCGGCGATCGCCCGCGCGTGACCCACTGGATCTTCCTGCGTCACGGAGAGTCGACCGCCAACGTCGGTGGTTGGCTCTCCGGCTGGCAGGAGGTGCCCCTGACCGAGCGCGGGCGCGCGCAGGCCGCGGCGGCCGGCGTCGCCCTGCGCGAAGCGGCGTTGGGCCGATGCCTCGTGAGCGACGCTCAGCGCACCCTGGACACCGCGGCCCTCGCCCTCGAGGCGCGCGGCGGTCCGCCGCTCCCCACACACGTCGTCGCGGACCTCCGCGAGCGCCACATGGGCGTGCTGCAGCGCGAACCGTGGGACCTCGTGAAGGCGGACGGCCGTCACGCGCGTTGGCTCGCGCCGTGGGACGTAGGCCCCCCGGGCGGCGAGAGCCACGCCGACGCCGTCGGGCGCGTGTGCGCGGCTCTGCGGCGGTGGGACGACGGTACGCCCACCCTCGTCGTGACGCACGGCAGCATCCTCCGCGGCCTGTTCGCGGTGCTGCACGGCGGGACCCCGGGGGCGCGGCCGCCGGTCGGGAACTGCGAGATCCTACGTTGGAGCGGCCCCATCGTGGCGAGCCCTTGACATGTCCAGCCTTCCGTGCTGAAGTGGGCGCGAGACGGAGAGAGACATGATCAAGAAGCTGCTCGTGGTGGCGTTGGGTGCGATGGTGTCGGCGCCGGCGTGGGCCGGCGTCGGGACGACGGCGACGTTGTCCGCGACGAGCGACGGCACCACGTGGACGCCGTCGCTCGACTACCGGGCCGGCGGCTGGCTCGTGCAGGTGCACCTGCTCGACCTGATCGGCGGGCTGCCCAACAAGGTGGTGAACACCGGCGTCGACGTCACGAACGTCGTGGTCAAGCGCAAGGTCGCGCAGGACGTCGAGGGCGTGCTGATGCCGGGCATCGGCGCGCGGCTGTTCGCCGACAGCGGGTTCGAGACCGTGGGCTTCAACATCGTGGCGAAGGCCCGCATCGGCGCCGAGATCAAGCAGGGAATGGGCTTCGGCGTGTACGTCGTGCCGACGATCGGCGCGTCGAACCTCGTCACCGGCGACGTGGGCCTGGCCTACGGCGGCGGCGTCGAGATCAGCGCCTGGTTCGTCAAGAAGTAGATGGGCCACCCCCCGGAGGTCAGCGTCGCGGCGACCCGCGTCGAGCTCACCCAGATCGTCCTGCCGCAGTACACCAACGCGCTCGGGACGATCTTCGGCGGTCAGGTCGCGGCGTGGATCGACATGTGCGCGGCCATCGCGGCGCAGCGCTTCTGTCGCCGGCAGGTGGTGACCGCCTCGATCGACGAGCTTCACTTCCTCAACCCCATCCAGCGAGGCCACATCGCGATCTTCCGGGCCTCGGTGAACGCCGCGTGGGGCCGATCGATGGAGGTCGGCGTGCGGGTGGAGGGAGAGGACCCCCTCACCGGGGTGGTGACGCACACCGCAAGCGCGTACACCACGTTCGTCGCGCTCGACGCGAACGGTCGCCCCACGGGCGTGCCGCGCCTCGCGCCGGAGACCCCCGAAGAGCTCCGTCGCGCGGCGGAGGCCGAGCTCCGCAAGGCGGCGCGTCTCGCCCACCGTCAGCTCCGCGACGAGCGACGCCGGTGATCGACCTCGTGCTCGCGTCGGCGTCCCCGCGCCGACGCGCGCTGCTCGCCGCGGCCGGCGTGTCGTTCTCCGTGATCCCCGCGGACGTCGACGAGACGCCTCGGCCGGGCGAGCGTCCACGTGCCTACGCGCTGCGCGTCGCGACCGACAAGGCGCGCGCCGTGGCCGCGCGCGCCCCCGGCCGGCCCTGCCTCGGGGCGGACACCGTGGTCGCCTTGGGAGCGCGCGTCCTCGGGAAGCCACCGCATCGCGACGCGGCGATCGCCACGCTCCGCGCCCTCTCCGGCGTCGAGCACCGCGTCACCACGGCGGTGGTGCTCCTGTGCGGCCACGACGCGCCGCGGAGGATCGCCGTCACGACGCGGGTTCGCTTCCGCCCGCTGAGCGACGCCGAGATCGACGCGTACGTCGACACCGGCGAGCCCTTCGACAAGGCGGGCGGCTACGGCATACAAGGCGGCGGCGGCGCCCTGGTCGATCGCGTGGTCGGCAGCTGGACGAACGTGGTGGGCCTGCCGCTCCGGGAGACCCTCGCGCTCCTCGATGCCTGCGTGCCGCCGGAGGGCCGATGAGCCGCGAAGACGAGATTCGAACTGCCTTGCAGACCGTCCGCAACGACGTCGCGGTCGCCGCCCGCGCCGCGGGCCGCGACCCCGCGAGCGTCACCCTCGTCGCGGTCAGCAAGACCCGCCCGCCGGAGGACATCCGCGCCGCGCTCGCCGTCGAACAGCGTGACTTCGGCGAGAACTACGCCCAAGAGCTCCGCGACAAGGCGGACACGCTCCCCCCGGCGTGCACCTGGCACTTCATCGGCTCGCTCCAGCGCAACAAGGTGAAGTACGTCGTCGGGCGCGCCACCCTCGTGCACGACGTCGACAGCCTCGCGCTCGCCGAGGAGCTCTCGAAGCGCAGCGGCGATCGGCCCACCGGCGTGCTGCTCGGCGTGAACATCGGCGAAGAACCCCAGAAGTCCGGCGTGATGCCCGACGCCGCGCTGGAGCTCGCCGCGCGCGTGGCCGAGCTGCCGGGCGTACGCCTGCGCGGCCTGATGTGCATCCCGCCCGCCGAAGGCGAGCCGGGCCCGCACTTCGCGCGCCTCGCCGCGCTCGCGGCCGAAGGCCGCGCGCGCGGGCTCCCCTTGCACGAGCTGTCGATGGGCATGAGCCACGACTACGCCGAGGCCATCCGCCACGGCGCCACGCTCGTCCGTGTCGGCACCGCGATCTTCGGCGCGCGCGCCCCGAAGGCGCCTCAGTTGCCCTGAAGCTCCACGAGGAGCGCCTCGAGCTCCGCCCCGGCGAGGGCATACGTCTCGGAGCAGTAGTGGCACGTGACCTCGGCCTTGCCTTGGTCCTCGATCATCCCGCGGATCTCGTCGGCGCCGAGCGCCTTGATCATCGCGACGACCCGCTCCCGAGAGCACGAACACCGGAACACGAGCTCCCGCGACCCGAGGACCTCGACCGGCTGGCCGCCGAGCGAGCCGAACGCGAACTCGGTCAGGATGTCGCGCAGGTCTCCCTGGAGCGCCGGCAGCACGAGCGCCTGGAACTCGTCTGGATCCATGTGGGGAAGGCGCTCGACGAGGAGCCCACCCGCGGACACGATCCGGTAGTGGGTGTCGTGGGTGGCGTCCACGCGCACGCGGGCGTCGACCTGCTGGGACGCCGTGAGGTAGCGCTGGAGCGCGCCCTCGATCCGCTCGCCGGTGACGTCGGCGACGCCGCGGTAGAGCTCCTTTCGCCCCAGGGACTTCATGACGGAGATGACTCCGGTGAAGGTGCGCCCGGGCACGAGCCGATTCGGCCGCAGGCGCCCACGGATCGACCCGTCGCTGTCGACGTCGGCGACGAAGCTGAACTCCGGCGCCTCGCTCTCGACGTTGACCGTCAGGCGCTCCTCGCCCTTGATGTGCGCGGCCATGAGCACCGAGGCGACGAGCGCCTCCGCCGCGAACATCCCCGCGTTTCGCATGAGGTCGTGGCGCGCCCGAAGCTCCTCGGCGGGGCCGTCCGCGACCACGACCATGACGCGCACCTTGCCGCCGAACCCGAGCGCCGCGACGAAGCGGCCGGGAATTCCTTTTTCCATTCGGCGGATCTATCGCGGCGGGTCGGGGCGACGCAGGACGCGGCGGAGCACCCGCGACCGCAGCGCGGCGGGAGGGGACTCGCCGTCGCCGCCAAAATCTTGGAAGCTCCAGGTGAGCTCACAGGCGCGACGGTGGGGCTCCAGCTTCGCGACGGCCTCCTCCACGCGCCGATCTTCCTCCGCCGCCAGCGCGGCGCCGGTCGGCGCGGACGGGTCCCCCGAGAGCTCCTGCCGCCAGCCGTAGATCTCCACGATCGGACCGATGCAGCGCCACTGCCGCACCTCCTCCCGCTCGCACGCCGCGAGCAGGAGCGCGAGGATCACGCGCGACCCGGCTCGCCGGCCTCGACCGCCCGGCCGAGCCAGCGCGCGAGCAGCGGCGTGAACGCGATCGTGAACAACATGCGTGGCACCTGGATCATCTTGGTGAGCGCGTACGCGCCGACCACGGTCGTGGCCCCTTGCGGCAACCACTCCTGCAGCGGCCCCAGCCGATCCGCGAGGCCGAAGTGCAGGAGCGGGAGGAACACGAGCATCGAGACACACGTCGTCCCGAGGTAGACGCCGACCCCCAGCGTGCCGAGGCGCCGCACGTGCTCCCAGGTGCGCTGCATCATCCGTCGCTCCGGGCGCGCTCGACGAAGGGCAGGAAGTCCTTCGCGTTGTAGAAGCCGATCGTCGCGTCGATGCGCGAGCGGTCGCCGCGCGCGAACACCACCGTGGGGAGCCCGGTGACCCCGTAGTGCTTCTGGATCTCCGCGACGCGCGCGTCGTTCTTGGTGCAGTCGATCCGGAGCGGCACGAACCCGGTGTTGATGGCGTCCGCCACCGTGGCGTCGGAGAAGGTGAAGGCCTCGAGCTCGTGGCAGGCGGCGCACCAGTCGGCGGTGAAGTCGATGATGAGCGGCTTGCCCTCGGCCTTCGCGCGCGCGAGCGCCTCGGCCTCGTCCGTGAGCCACGTGATGCGCCCCGCCGCCTCGGCCGGGGCGCCGCCGCCGCCGCCGCCGCCGCCCAGGCCGATGGGCGCGGGCATCAGGAAGCCGTGGGCGAGGAGGTTTCCGGAGAGCACCACGACGCCGATGGTGCCGGCGACGATGCTGTAGAGGATGCGGGCGCGCTCGACCGTGACGCCCTCGCCGTCGTCGGCGTGCGGCCAGGCGAACACCGCGGTGCCGAGCAGCACGGCGACCGTGAGGCCCGCGGTCACCTCGGCGGGGAGGTGCGCGGACGCGTACCAGATCGCGCCGAGCCACATGAAGATGCCGAAGCTCTTCTTCACGGTGAGCATCCACGCCCCCCGCTGCGGGAGCCAGCCGCTCGCCGCGCCGGTGACGAGGAAGATCATGCCCATGCCGAGGGAGAACGCCAGCATCAACATCGTTCCGGCGAGGATCTGGCCGGTCTGGCCGATCAGCGCGAGGATGCCCGCCACGACCGGGCCGGAGCACGGGCCGGCGACCACCGCGCCGATCGTGCCGAGGACGAAGGCGCCGCCGAAGCCGCCGCCACCCTGGTGCGAGATGCGGCTCGTGATGGCGCTCGGCACCGCGAGCTCGAACGCGCCGAACATCGAGGCGCCCATCGTGAAGAAGAACAAGGAGATGGCGCCCACGAGCCAGGGGGACTGCAGCCAGCTCCCGAACAGGCTGCCGGTGAGCGCCGCGAACACGGCGAGGCCGGTGTACACCAGCGCCTGCCCGGCCACGTAGGTGGCCGCGAGCGACACCGCGACCGCCCGATTCCCGGCGTTTCGTGCCCCGATCAACCCCATGGTGATGGGCACCATCGGGAGCACGCACGGCGTGAAGCTCACGCCGATGCCAGCCAGGAAGCACACGAGCGTGAGCACGCCCAGCCCTTGGGATTGCGCCGCGGCGAACACGTCGCCCGACGCGGCCGGAGCGGAGGCGGCCGCGGCGGCCTGCGTCGCCGGGGTCGCGGAGGCCACCGCGGCCACCGCGCCGTCCCCCCAGGGGATCTTCACCAGCTCCGACGTCGGGAACCGGCAGAGCTGCGCGCCCTTGCACGCCTGATACGCCACGTCGAGCACGAGCTCACGCGCGCCGGCCGGCGCCTGCGTGATCGGCACCACGAGCTCGAAGTCCACCACGTAGTCTTCGCGGGCCGAACCATCGGCCTCGCTCCCCGACTTCTCGCCGGGCGGCAAGGGCACCTCGCCGACCGCCCATCCCGCGGCGTCCGCCGGCGCGGTGACCGCGACGAACGCCCGATTGATGTGCCAATCGCCCTGCAGGTCGAACCGCACCACGGCCGTGCCTGGCGTCGCCCCGGCGGCGCCGGTGATGACCACCGCGGTCTCGCCGCCGTCGGTGGGCGTGGGGGCGGCGTCTCCCGACGCGTCGCCCGCCGCGGAGGGCCCGATCGTGACGTTGGCGGACACGACCTCCTCTTGGGGGAAGTAGCAGAGGTCCTTCTTGCACCCCTGGTACTGCACGCTCAGCCGGAGGGCGCGGGCGCCGGAGGCGTCGGAGGGCGCGGTGACCGGCACCTCGACCCAGACGTCCTGCTCGTAGACCTCGCGCTGGGTGTCCGGCGCCGCCGGATCGGGCTTCATGCGGCCCGGCGGATAGGACGCGGGGCCCACGGTGAGGCCCGCGGCGTCGACCGCATCCACCGCCAACTTGTCGCGATAGACGTGGTGACCGGGCGGAACGACGACGACGACGGTCACGACGCCGGAGCCACCGGCGGGCACCGACGCGTCCTTGACCTCGACACGGAAGGGGTTCGTGCTCGATGCCGACGCGGGCCCGACGAAGGCCAGCAGGACGAAGAGCACGCGGAGGAAGGCCGCGAGCATGGGGGGGAGCTATCTCGCCGCGTCCGCGCCGTCCGCGACGGCGGCGCGGGTTAGACCGCCGTGTGCGCGTGGCCACGATCATCCCGGCCCTGAACGAGGCGGCGAGCCTGCCGGAGGTGCTGGCCGCCATCCCGTCGGGGGTGCGGGTCGTGGTCGCCGACAACGGCTCGACCGACGGCACGCCCGCCATCGCCGAGGCCGGCGGCGCCACGGTCGTGAACGAGCCGAGGCGCGGCTACGGCGCGGCGGTCGCGGCGGGCCTGACCGCGCTCCGCGCCGACCCGCCCGACGTGGTGGTCGTGCTCGACGGCGACGGCTCGGCCGACCTCGCCGACCTCCCGGCGCTCCTCGCGCCGATCGCCGCGAACGAGGCCGACCTCGTCATCGGCGACCGCACGCGCCGCGCGGCCGCGGGTTCGCTGACGGCCGCGCAACGAGCGGGCAACCTCCTCGCGTGTTCCTGGATCAGCGCGTACGCCGCCCGGCGCGGCCACCCGCACCGCCCGCGGGATCTCGGCCCGTTCCGCGCGGCGCGCTGGGGCGCCCTGATGGACCTCGGCCTCGTCGACCCGACGTGGGGGTGGAACGTGGAGATGCACCTCAAGGCGGTGCGCGTCGGCCTGCGCATCGCGGAGGTGCCGGTGGCGTGGCACCCACGGACCGCCGGCACGAGCAAGATCTCGGGCGACCTGCGCGGCGCCGCCCGTGCGGGGGTGCGCGTGCTCGAGGCCTGCTGGCGCTACGCGTGAGGGCGTGAGGGCGCGACCGCGCGAGGTCGCCATCCTCGCGCGCACCCCGGTGTACGGCGCGGGAAAATCGAGGCTCGCCGTGGACATCGGCCCGGAGGCCGCGGCGGCGCTCGCCGCCGCGATGTTGCACGACGTGGTGTCCGTCGCGGCCGAGGCGGGGCTCTCGGCGCGGCTCTGCCTGGACGGCCCGCTGGACCACCCCACGCTCGACGGGCTCGACCTCCCCCGAGAGCCGCAGGCCCCCGGGGACCTCGGCGCGCGCATCGCCGGCGCCCTCCGCGCAGGCGGCGTCGCGATCGGCGGCGACGCGCCGACGCTCCCGGCCGGTCTCCTCGCCGCCGCGGCGCGAAGCCCCGTCGACGTCGTGTGTGCGCCCGCGTTCGACGGCGGCTACGTCCTCGTGGGGTGTGACGATCCCACGGGGCTCTTCGAGGGCCTTCCCTGGTCGTCTCCCCTCACCTTCTCCGCGCAGATCGCGCGCGCGCGCTCCCTCGGACGCGGCGTGGAGATCCTGCCGTTCTGGTACGACGTGGATACGACGTCGGACCTCACGTTCCTCCGCTCGCACCTCGCCGTCCTCCCGCCCGCCGCCGCGCCCCGCACCCGCGCGTTCCTGGAGCTCCATGCCCCTCCTCCAAGGTGACCTTTCGCCCGCGATCCGCTCCGTCCACGTCATGGGCATCGGGGGCACCGCGATGGCGGCGCTCGCCGGGATGCTCAAGGACGCCGGCTACGCCGTGACCGGGAGCGACACCGGCGTGTACCCGCCGATGTCGGACTACCTCGCGAGCCTCGGCATCGACGTCATGATCGGCTACAACGCCGAGAACCTCGCGCACCGTCCGGACCTCGTGGTCGTCGGCAACGTGATCCGCGCCGAGTACCCCGAAGCGCAGGCGCTGCTCGCGTCGGGCCTGGTGTACTGCAGCTTCCCCCAGCTCCTCGGGGCCGCGTTCCTGCGGGACCGGCGATCGATCGTCGTGGCCGGCACCCACGGCAAGACGACGACCACCGCGCTCACCGCCCACCTCCTCGACGCGGCCGGGGCCGACCCGGGCTTCTTGATCGGCGGCCGCGCGAAGAACTTCGACCGCACCGCGCGCACCGGCGCCGGCCGCCACTTCGTGGTGGAGGGCGACGAGTACGACACGGCCTTCTTCGACAAGGGCCCGAAGTTCCTCCACTATCGACCGACCACGGCGATGATCACGTCGGTCGAGTTCGATCACGCCGACATCTACCGAGACCTCGACCACGTCAAGGAGAGCTTCCGCCGCCTCGTCGCGATCGTGCCCGCGGACGGCTGCATCGTGGCCCGTTGGGACCACGACGACGTGCGCGACGTGGCGTTGAACGCCGCGTGTGAGGTGCGCTCGTACGGCGTGGGGCAGCAGTGGGACGGGCGGATCGAGGAGGTGGACACCACCCGCGGCGTGATGCGCTTCGCGGTCCTGCGTGACGGCAACCTGTGGGGCCGCTTCGAGAGCCTGCTCGTCGGCGAGCACAACCTCTACAACCAGGTCGCGGCGGTCGCGGCGCTGGAGCGCGAGGGGCTCGACCCGGACGCGCTCGCGCGCGGTTTTTCGAGTTTCCAAGGTGTGAAGCGCCGTCAGGAGGTGATCGGCGAGCCCCGCCGCATCACCGTGCTCGACGACTTCGCGCACCACCCCACCGCGGTGAAGGTCACCCTCGAAGCCTTGCGGCTGCGCTTCGGGGCGCGGCGCCTCTGGGCGATCTTCGAGCCGCGAAGCGCCACGTCGCGGAGGGCCGTGTTCCAGCAGGCGTACGCCGAGGCGTTCGACGCCGCGGACGTGACGATCCTCGCCGCCCCCTACGACCAGAGCCGGATCGCGGAGGATGAGCGCTTCGATGCGGGCCGGGTCGTCGCGGGCATCCGCGCGCGCGGCCGCGAGGCCTTCACCTACACCGGCACCGACGACATCGTGGCGGTCGTGGCGGCGAACGCGCTGCCCCACGACGTCGTGGCGATCCTCAGCAACGGCGGCTTCGACGGGCTGCACGCGAAGCTGCTCCGCGCGCTCGAGGGTTGAGCGGCGATCACTCCACCCACGGCACGACGATCGCCGCGTCGGCCCCGTCGTCGCCGAGCGGCTCCCAGCCGCCGGCGACGAGGATCGTCCCGTCGTCCAGGGAGGACAGGGAGCAGCCGGCGCGGGCGCGGTCGAGCGGGACCCGGGTGGAGAGCCCGGGGTTCGTGGGCTCCAGGAGCTCGATCGACGACACGGCGTCGAGCCGCTCGGGGTCGCCGTAGCCGCACCCCACGACGGCGACCGCGGGGTCGACCGCCCACGGCACGAACGCCGCTTCGTAGCGGGGCTCCGCCATCGAGCCGGAGGTGACGAAGCGCCCCGCTTCGAAGTCGAAGATCCGGATCTCGTCGAGCGCGCCGCCGCCGCGTACGTCCTGGCCCCCCGCGATCCACACCGTCGCGGCGTCGAGCGCCCGAAGCGTGGCGCCGCGCACATAACGCACGTCTCCCGCCGATGCTTCACGGATCGGCGTGAAGGACTCGCCCGGAATGCCGCCGTCCTCCCAGGTCCACCAGCCGGTGGACGCGGCGTCCGCCCCCTGCACGAACACCACGTCGGCGTCGAGCGTCACGCAGCCGGTGACGAGGGTCGGGTCGAGGTCGCGCATGTCGACGGCGGAGCCGGCGGCGGTGCCCTCGACGGGGTCGATCGTGAGGAGGTCGGCGCCGCCCGCCGACTCCGCACCACCGAGGATCAACGCCGAACGCTCACGAAATGCGGCGAGGCACGCCGAGTGACGCGGGGTCGCGAGCTCGGGGAACACGGTGATCGCGCGGGTGGTTGGCTGGTACGCGGCCACCCGCCGCGACGGGGTGCTCGTCTCGCGGTCGCGCGCCTGACCGCCGGCGAGCACCAGGGCCCCGTCGACCAGCCCCACGGCGGCGTCGGCCACCGGCGCCGGGAGCTCCGCCTCCAACGCGGTGAAGCCCCACGTCAGCGGGTCGAAGACCTCGACGCTGGCGAACGAGCGCCCGCGGCGCTCGTCCGCGCCGCCGAGCAGGACCACCTCGCCCGCGTCGGTGGTCCACGCCGCATGATCGCTCCGCGGCGCGCTCATCGGGTTCGCCAGGGGGAACGCGGTGTTCACCGGGAGGAACGCGACGGAGGTGCTCACCGCGCCGTCGGGCCCCACCGCGATCGGCCGGGTGCGACCGGCGCTCCGTACCTCGCCGCCGGCGAGGCCGAGCACGAAGACGCGGACGACGCCGAAGCCGCGGAGGTCCGGGAGGGTCGGCGGGTCGCCCGGGTAGGGGAAGGTGTCCGACGCGATGCGGGCGTCGTCGCGCCACACCTCGACCCGAAGGGAGTCGACGCCCGCGAAGGGGTCGCAGTCCACGCAGCTCGAGGGGTTGGCGAGCTCGATGTCGACCGCCGCCGTGGCGCCCCCCACGCGCACGACCGGCGCGGGCTTGCACCCGATCGTGAGAGCCAGGGCGAGGAACAGCGACGGCACGGAGGCATGATAACCGTGCCGCCGTGACCGGCGCCGACCTCCCCCGCCTCCGTACCGCCGTGCCCGGCCCCGCGTCGCGCGCGTGGGTCGACCGCCTCGCGGCTCACGAGTGCCCCGCGATCACCGCGCGGCGCGCCCGGCGTGCGGCATCCCTCGGCGTGGCCGACGCCGATCCGATCGTGTGGGACGAAGCGGTCGGCTCCAACGTCCGCGACGTCGACGGGAACGTCTTCATCGACCTCGAAGCCGGCTTCGGCGTGGCGTCGCTCGGCCACCGCCACCCAGAGGTCGTCGCGGCCGGCCAGGCCCAGCTCGGTCGGCTGCCGCACGCGATGGGCGACGCCTTCCCGGACCCGCGCCGCATCGCCCTCATGGAGCAGCTCTGCGCCCGCACCGGGTTGGACCGGGTGATCCTCGGCAGCAGCGGCTCCGACGCGGTCGAAGCGGCCGTGAAGACGGCTCGCCTGGCCACCGGCCGCGCCCGGATCTTGAGCTTCACCGGTGGGTATCACGGCCTTGCGAGCGCGCCGCTCGCGCTCGTCGGCTACCACGTCGACGCGTTCCGCGCGCCCTTCGCCCCGCTCCTCGGCACCCACGGCGACCTCGCCCCCTATGGCGGACCCCTCCCCGACCTGCACCCGTACGCCGCCGTGCTCGTGGAGCCCGTGCAGGGCCGGGGCGGCATGCGGGCCCCGCCCGACGGATGGCTCGAGGCGCTGCACGCGGCGGCGCGCGCCGCCGGGGCGCTCGTCGTGCACGACGAGATCTACTGCGGGCTCGGGCGCGCCGGCGCGTGGACCTCGACCCCGCGTCCGGACGTCCTGTGCCTCGGGAAGGCGCTCGGCGGCGGCTTTCCCATCAGCGCGTGCGTCGGCACCGCCGACGCCATGGACGCGTGGGGCGCGAGCACGGGCGAGGCCATCCACACGCAGACCTTCCTCGGCAACCCCGTCGGCTGCGCCATGGCGCTCGCGTCGCTCGCGGCCTTGACGGCCCTCGACGCCCCCCGCCGCGCGCGCGATCTGGGCGACGCCTGGCGGGCCGAGCTCGCCCGCATCCCGGGGGTGTCGCGGGTGAGCGGCCGCGGGCTCATGCTCGGGGTGCACGTGCCCGACGCGCTCCGCGTCACGCGGGCCCTCCTCGAGCGCGGGTTCATCGCGCTGCCGTGCGGCGAGCGCGCCGAGGCGCTCGGGCTCACACCGCCGCTCACGATCACCGACGCGCAGCTCGACGCTGCGACCGCCGCCATCCACGACGCGGTGACGTCCGCATGATCGAGGCGATCCGCCGATTCCTCGACAGCGACGGGCGCGACGGCGACTTCGAGTCGCTCGCGCTCGCGCTCTACCGGTGGCAGGTCGCCCGCTCGCCGCTGTACGCCGCCATGGCCGAAGGCGCCGAACCGACGTGCGCCGCGGAGATCCCGGCCGTCCCCGTCGCCCTGTTCAAGCAGCTCGCGTTCACGACCTTCCCCCTCGAAGACGCGGCGACCACGTTTCGGACGAGCGGCACCACGGGGTCCGCGCGCGGCGTGGTCCACTTGCGGGACACCGCCCTGTACGACCTCGGCTGCGCGCGACACGCCCACGCGTGCATCGCTGCCCTGCCGACGTCCACCCTGTCGTTGTGCCCGGACGATCCGGACAGCTCCCTCGGCCACATGGTGCGGCTCCTCGGCGGCGCGGTGACCCCGCTGTTCGGCCCGGGCGGGGTGGCTGGCGACGCGTGGGCGCGGCTCGGGGCCACCTCCGCGCCGGTCTGGGTGCCGACGACCGCCTTCGCGCTCGACGCGCTCTTCGCGACCGACGGGGTGGCCTCGCTCGACCCGCGCAGCGTGGTGATGGTCACGGGCGGCTTCAAGGGGCGACGCGCGCGGCTCGACGCTCCCGAGCTCTACGCGGCGATCGGCGCGCGGCTCGGCGCGCCGCGGGTCGTCGGCGAGTACGGGATGACCGAGCTCTCGAGCCAGCTCTGGACCGACCCCGTTCCGGCGGGCGCCGTGCCCGGAGCCTTCGTGGCGCCGCCATGGATGCGCGTGGTCGCGGTCGACCCGATCACCGCGCGCCCGGCGGACGGCGAGGGGCTGCTTCGCTTCGTCGACCTCGCCAACGTGCACACGGTGCTGGCGATCGAGACGATGGACCTCGGGCGCGTCACGCGGCGGCCCGACGGCCGCGACGCGGTCGAGCTCCGCGGGCGGGTCGAGGGGGCCGAGGCGCGCGGCTGCTCCCTGCGGGCAGAAGAATTCCTTTCCGCCTCACGCCGCCCTGGGGTCTGATCCAGCGAACCCCACGACAGTACGAAGGAGACGCCCATGTTCCTGTTCCTGCTCAGCGCCTGCGGCGACACGCTCACCACCGCCGAAGCGAAGGAGGCCGTCGATCAGGCGGTCTCGTCCGCGAAGGCGGAGGGCCTCACCACGGAGATCGTCGAGATCACCACCGACTTCACCCTCGGCGACGCGGTGGAAGAGGCCGCCGAGAACCTCCGCGGCTTCGTGGAGTCCCAGATCCCCTGCTCGACGGTGTCGCGCACCGGCGCCACCGTGTCGATCGACTTCGGAACACTGGAAGACGCCTGCACGTGGAACGGGGAGACGTACGCCGGCGTGGCCAGCGTGACCGTGGAGCGCGTGGAGGGCACCGTCGAGGTCACCCACGTGTGGGACGGGATCACCAACGGCGAGGTCACCGTCGACGGCGACGCGACCGTGACGTGGGACCTCGAGGGCGCGACCCGCAACGTCGTCCACAACCTGTCGTGGACCGAAGGGTCGACCACGGTCGAAGCCACGGGCGACCGCACACAGTACCTGCTCGACCCGGACGCCGGGATCTCCGGCGGGATCGGCGTCGACGGCACGCGGACCTGGGTCACCGCCGGGGACCAGTGGGAGCTCGCCATCGACGGCGTGGAGATGCGCGCGCAGGACCCGTGCCCGCAAGCCGGCACGTACACCCTCGTCACCCCGGGCGACAAGACCGCCACCTTGACGTTCACCCGCATCGACGACGACACCATCGAGGTCACCCTCGAGGGGACGCGCCGCCCGTACACCGCCCAGGTCACGCGCGCGGGCAACTGACGGGGCCGCGGCGTGGGAGCGATTTGCGCTCCCACGCCTCCAGGTCTTCGTGCATGGCGCGTTGAGGGAGCGGAGGACCTGATGCTCACGCTCCTGCTCGCGCTTGCCTGCGCCGACGAGAAGGCGATCGAACTCGGCGAAGACTCCGGCTTCACCGACGGCGACGCCGACACCGACACGGACTCCGACGGCGACGCCGACACGGACACCGACACCGACACGGACAGCGCCTGGCAGGGCACGTGGGCCGGCGACGTCTCGCTCGTGCTCGAGGGCCCCGACGGCTCCGACATGGAGATGTGTGAGGGTGAATTGACGATCGAGGTCGATCGTGACGGCGCGTTCGAGGGCGAGGCCGAGTGCGGAGGCGGCATGGGCCCGCCGATCGGCATGCAGTTCGTCGGCGCGCTCGGCGAAGACGGCAGCGTGACCGGCACCGTCAGCTACGACATCCCCGACATCGAAGCGAGCTACGAGCTCGATGGGCGAGTCGACGAGCGTTCGTTCGACATGCAGTGGTCCGGCGGCCTCGAAGGGCCCCGCGGCGAGGAGATGTCGTTCGAGGGGACGTTCGACGGGCGCCCGAGCTGAGCGCGGCCCGTCCGATCTACATCCCGTAGAGCCACGCCGCGCCGGCCGAACTGCTGTAGGAGGGCGCGGACAGGAGCACGGTCTCGGTGCCAAAGCCCAACACGTCGCCGACCGGGTAGGCCAGGGTCGCTTCGTAGCTGGGCGGGGACGCCGTGGGGTTCTGCAGGATGACCTCCGCGTCCGTCTCGATGGTGTAGGTGCCGGCCACAGGGCCGTACAGGATGTAGGCTGCGCCGGCCGCGTCGTCATAGGTACCGAGGAAGATCTCCTCGGCGCCGTCCCCGTCGAGATCGGCCGACGCGATCGACATCGGGAGGCTCGAGCTCGACGAACTTTCGAACGACGCAACGGCGAGGCTCGTCACGTCGCCCGACGCGACCCCGTCCAGGACGTAGACCCGGCCGCCGCCAGCGGAGGGGAGGATGTAGGCCAGGTCGTCCAGACCGTCGCCGGTGACGTCGCCCAACACCTCGGACGCCTCCGTTCCGCCCGAGGTGTTCACCTCTGCGGCCGCATCGGCCGTGGTCGTTCCGACGGTGACCTCGTCGAAGATCCAGAGACGGGAGTAGGCCTGGGTGATCACCTCGTCCACGCCGTCGCCGGTCATGTCCGCCCCGCTCGCGACGCCGCCGAAGCTCCCGCCGATCGTCGCGGTGTAGCCGGCCGTGCCCAACCACACGTTGCTGTACGTGAACGCCGGGTCGGCGGGTGGATACGCGAAGATCATGGACGTGTCGAGATTGCCGAGGATCTCCGGGACGCCGTCGCCGTCGATGTCGCCCACCGCGGCATCGGGCATGCTGTGGTAAACCTCGCTGGCGAAGCGTGGATAGAAGAGGTCAGTCGGGGCCACAGGACCGAACGCGACGCAGATCGAGGATGAGTAGTACGGGCTGTAGGTCCCCTCGCACGGGAACATCGCCAGATCGTCGTAGCCGTCCGCGTCGAAGTCCACGTCGGCCCACACGCCGCGCAGTCGTCGTCCACCGCGTCCCCGCACACCTCGACGGCGCTCGGGCTCACGCTCGCGGTCGTGTCGTCGCAGTCGGTGCCATCGACCACCTCGTCGGCGGCGATGCAGGAGTGGTCGAGCGTGGCGGGGTCGCCGTGGCCGTCGCCGTCCGCGTCGTCGTAGTGGTCGACCGCATCGGCGGCGTCCGCTTCGTCGACGGTGCCGTCGCAGTCGTCGTCGACGCCACCGCACACCTCCGCCTCGGCCGGGGAAACGTCGGCGTCGGCGTCGTCGCAGTCGGTTGCGTCCGCCACGGTACCCGGCGGCTGGGAGCACGACGTGGCGGCCGCATCGCCGTGGCCATCGTAGACCACTTCGGGGTCGACGGCGCCCGCGGTCGGGTCCCCGTCACAATCCCGATCGAGGTCGTCGCAGCGCTCGTCGGCGTCCGGGTTGATGCTGGCGACGCTGTCGTCGCAGTCGCCGGCCGGACCGTACCCGTCGGGCTGCTCGCACGCGAGCCGCGTGGCGCCGGCGACATCTCCCCAGCCGTCGCCGTCGAGAGCGCGCGTCCACGGCGTCGGGTCCTGCGGATCGTCGTCCGCCACGCCGTCGCAGTCCTGATCCACCCCGTCGCAAAACTCGGGCGCGCCAGGGTGGCGAGACGCGTCCGCGTCGTCGCAGTCGCCCGTGGTCGCGACGTAGCCGAACGGCGCTTCGCAGGACCGTACCGCGGCCTCCGTGAGCCCCACGGAGTCGCCGTCCCCGTCGTAGTACCATTCGGATTCGCACGCGGTGTCCTCCGTCTCGGAGTCGACCGCGGACGTGTCGCGCTCGGCCGTCACACAGCCCACGACGCAGAGAAACACGAGCAATCGGGGGTACGCGGCGACGTTCATGAGGGTTGCACCCGCGCTCGGACCAGGGAGCGCCGCTTGGAGAAGGGGGGCAGCGGCAGCCGAACCGAGGATGTCACGGTCGAACCACGGGCGCAAGGCCGTCAGCCGCGCGTGGTCGCTCCGTCGCGGTGAACCGGCCCGCGGGGATTCGGTGTGGACGGACGTTCGAGGGGCGCCCGAGCGGATCCGCGACGTTAGGGAGGTCCGTTCGCGCGCCACCGGACGCGCCGAGGAGACCTCGTGATTTGGCTGTCCCTCCTGCTCGTGCCCCTCGTGTCGTGGGTCCTCGCCGAGTGGAAGACCTCGCGGCCCGACGGCGTGATCGAGCGCGTGCACCCGTTCCGTCGCATCCTGGGGTTCCTCCTGCCGACACGCAACGGCGCCGTCGTCTACTTCGACGCGTACGCAGACGCAGGGAACCTCCTCGAGTTCCTCCGCAAGCAGAAGGAGGCCGAGACCGGCGCGGACATGACGCACGTCGTCATCGCCGCGGCGAACATCGCGCTCGCGCGCACGCCGAAGATGAACCGCTTCGTCGTCGGGCATCGACTCTACATGCGCAACGCGCGCTGGCTGTCCTTCTCGATGAAGCGCAAGCGGCTCGATCGCGAAGCGTCGATCTCGACGGTCAAGCTGCGCATGAACGACGGCGAGACGTTCCCCCAGCTCGTGGAGCGCATGAACGGCGGCATCAAGGAGGAGCGAAGCGGAAAGAAGACCCGCACCGACCAGGAGATCGACCTGTTCAACGCCCTTCCGCGCCCCGTCCTGCGCGCCGGCGTGAACCTGCTGCTCTGGCTGGACGACCACAACCTGCTGCCCGGTTGGTACATCGACGGCGATCCGTTGTTCACCAGCATCTTTGTGGCAAATCTCGGATCGCTCGGCATGGGCGCGGGGTACCATCACCTCTTCGAGTACGGCAACTGCCCGCTGTTCATCATGGTCGGCAAGGTCGAAGACCGCGTGGTGCCGGTCGACGGCGTGCCTACGGTACGGCCGATGGTGCACGTTCGGTTCACCTACGAGGAGCGCATCGAAGACGGCTTGAACGCCCGCTTCGGCATCGACGCGCTCATGGAGGTCCTGGCCGACCCCGCGCCCTGGCTCGAAGGCCCGCTCTGGCCGCGGGCGGACGCACGGGCCTGATGCGCCCCGACGCCCGCGAGCGCCTCGCGGCGTTGGACGCGGCCGCGTGGGGCACGGGGCTCAGCCCGGCCAACGCCCGAGACGCCTGGGCGCGCGCCCTCGCCGCGCTCCCCGACGGTCCAAGGGGCCCCCTCGCCGGCCGCCCGCCCGGGAGCGTCCTCCTCATCGGGGCGGCGAACGTGTTCACCGCGCTCCTGCCTTGGATGTGGCAGCTCCGGGCCCGGCGCGTGCACACTGTGGTGAAGCCGGCCACGTCGCAGCTCGTGGGCACGATGGCCATGGCGGAGGCGATCGGCGGCGTGGACGTTCGGGTATGGCAGGGAGGGACGTTGGAGGCCGAAGCCGAGGCCCTACGGGTGGCCGACGCCGTCCTCGCCTTCGGGGGCGCCGAAGCGATCGCCGCGATCGGGGCACGGGCGCCACCTGCGGCGATCTACCTCGGTTTCGGGCCACGATTCGGCGTGGCGGTGGTGGACACCCTCGACGACCCCACCGCCGACGCGCTCGCGCTCGACCACCGCCTCTACGACGGCCGCGGCTGCATGTCCCCCGCGGCGGTGTACTACCGCGACGGGGATCCCGCGCGTCTCGCCGCCGCGATGGCGCGTGCGGCCGCCGCGTACCCCGCGGGGCCCCCAACCGCCGACGAGGCGGCCGAGCTGCGCGCCCGCACCCTGCTCGCGCGGGCGGTCGGCCGCGTGCACGCACCCGACACGATCGAGCTCCCTCCTCATTTTTTTTCACCGGTCGCCCTCCATCGTGCGGTCGCGCTGCACCGCTGGTCCACCGCGGCGGACCTCGCACCAGCGCTGGCGCGCCCGGAGCTCGGCACCCTCGCGGTCGACCCGCGCCTCTCCGACCTCGACGGCGACGCGCCGCGGCGGTGCGTCCCCGGAGCGATGCAGACCCCGCCGGCGGACGGCACCCACGAGGGCGTCGACGTCCTCCGCCGCTTGTGGGCCGCATGAAGCAGCTCGAGCTCGGCGTCTCGGAAGAGGCCCGGCGCGTCCATGCCGCGTCCCCCGTGATCGACCTCCACTGCGATCTCCTGCTCACCACGCGCTTCCTGGGGTGGCAGTGGGGCCGTCGCCACGCCCCGAACCGCCTGCCGGGGGCGCCGCTGTTCGGACACGTCGACCTGCCGCGTCTGCGCGAAGGCAACGTGTGCGCGATGGCGCTCGGCATCGTCGTCGACCCCCTCGCGCCGCGACGCGCGCCGCTCGCGGTCGCCGCGAACCTCGCCCGCATGCGCGCGGAGATCGCGCGGGCGCCGGAGGAGCTGGCGTTCGCCGGAGACGCCGAGGCCGTGAGGGCCGCTCGGGGCCAGGGGCGCATCGCCGTGTTCGGCGCGCTCGAAGGCGCGCACGGGCTCGGCGGCCGCATCGAAGAGCTCGGGTGGATGCGCGAGGCCGGCCTGCGGGCGGTCGGCTTCGCGCACTTCACCGCGAACCCCGCCTGCCGTCCCCAGGTGGGTTGGGGCGCCAGCAACACCGCGCCGCTGAGCCCGTGGGGGCACGCGCTCGTCGAGGCGTGCGACTACTTCGGCCTCGTCGTCGACCTCGCCCATGTCGGGCGGCGCGCCGCCCTCGACGCGTGTGGTCGGGCCACCCGCCCCGTGATGGTGTCGCACACCGGCTGCGCCGCGGTGCACGCGAGCGTGCGGGCGGTCGACGACGACGTGCTGCGCGCCGTGGCCCGCACCGACGGGGTCGTGGGCACGATGTTCGTCTCGCCGATCATCGGGGCGGGCGGCGCCGCGCAGGTGGCCCGGCATCTCGACCACATCCGCGCCACCGTGGGCGTCCGACACGCGGCCGTGGGCACCGACTGGGAGGGGTTCGCCACGTACCCCGCCGATCTTCGCAGCGCCGACCAGCTCGTGAACCTCACCGAGGCGCTGTTGCGGATCGGGTGGAGCGACGAGGAGATACGGGCGGTGTACGCGGAGAACTTCCTGCGGGTGTACGAGGGCGCGGGCGAGAGGTGACCGCGGCACGCCCTACGCCGTCGAACACGCTCGAACCAGCGCCCGATCGCCATACCGGGGCCCGTGGATCTGGAGGCCGATGGGCAGCCCCACGGTCGGGAGCGGGACGGTGAGCGCAGGAGTGCCGAACAGCGCTGTCGGGGCGTTCCACGCGCCGATCCACGTCGCGTACGGCACGCCGTCGATCGCGCGGCCGCTCGAGGTGAGCGGCAGGGCCGGGCCCCCGCACACGGGCAGCGCCCAGGCCCGGTGGCGCGCGAAGAACGCGTCGACCACGGCGTGGACCTCCGCGCGGCGGCGCATCGCCGTGGCGTACTCGGCGGGGGTGGCGTGCACGCCCGCGACGAAGGCGTCGGTGAACAGACCCGGCCCGAGCCGGGGACGGATCATCGCGGCCCCGTAGATCCAACGCCCGGGCGCGTGGCGCGCGAAGGCCGGCATCCCGCGCGCGAACTCGAAGCCGCAGACGATGCCCCACACCCGGCACGCTTCGTACGGATCGACGTCGGGCGCCGCCTCGACGACGGCGCGCCCGTCCGCCCAACGCTCGAGCGCGCGGCGCGTGGCGGGGTCCGGGGCGAGACCCGCGAACGTGGTGGAGACCGCGATCGGGCCGTCGACGAGGGGCTTCTCGGCGACCGGGAACGCTTCGGCCCACACGTCGAGCACGAGCGAAAGATCGTCCGCGGACGCGGCGATCGGGCCCAGGGCGACGAGGTGCTCGTAGCCGAGGGGAAGGCCCTCCGGACCGCAATCGGCGGCCGGCACCCACCCGTCGGTCGTGCGGAGGCCGGCCACCCCGCAGAAGTGACACGGGACCCGGATGGAGCCGCCGAGGTCGGAGCCGACGTCGAGCGGAGACAGGCCCGCGGCCACGGCGGCCGCGGCGCCGGCGGAGCTCCCGCCGGGGCTCCGCGAACGGTCGTGTGGGTTGACACACTCCGGGAACACCTCGTTCTTTCCGTTCCAGTCGAACGAGCCGGTGGGCACGGTCGTGCGGCCGAGCAAGACGACCCCTTGGCGGAGGAGCGCGTCCGCCGCGGCGCTCGACCGCGTCGGGACGTACCCGCGGTAGAGCCACAACCCGTAGGTGGTGCGGCTGCCGGCGACGCGCATCGCGTCCTTGAGGGTGACCGGGAGCCCGTCGAGGGGGCCGAGCGGCGCGCCGCGGGCGCGTCGTTCGTCGGACGCCGCCGCGTCGCGACGGGCGCGGTCGGCTTCCACCGTGCACACGGCGTGGAGGTCGGACGCGACCATCCGCGCGAGGAACGCCTCGGTGAGCTCGCGGCTCGTCCAACGCCCGACGGCCAGCCCGTCCACGAGCGCGCGTGCCGTGGGGGGCCTCACGCCATCAGCTCGGCGAACCTGGCGAACGGCATCGGTCGGCCGAACGCCCAGCCCTGGGCCTGTTCGCAGCCGGCGTCCCGCAACAGCGCGGCGTGCGCCGCGGTCTCGACGCCCTCCGCCGTCACCGTCATGCCCATCGAGCGCGCGAGCGAGAGGATCGCGCGCACGACCGCGGCGTCCTTCGGGCGGCTGGCCATGCCGAGCACGAACTGCCGGTCGATCTTCACGCCGCCGAACGGGCAGCTCGTGAGCGACGAGAGGGATGCGTAGCCGGTGCCGAAGTCGTCGAGGACGAGCCGGAGGCCCGCGGCGGTGATGACCTCGAGGTTCCGCAGGGCCTCGCCCTCTCCCGACAGGAGCGCCGTCTCCGTGAGCTCGACGGCGAGCGCGTCCAGCGGCACCGCGGTCTCCGCGATCTCGGCGAGGAGCCGCTCGCCGAAGCCCGGCATGCCGAGCTCCAGGGCCGAGACGTTGACGTTGAAGCAGAGGCCCGCCGACGCGACGCCGGCCAGGTGCGCGAGCGTGCGTGCGCGGAGGTGACGGCCGAGCGCGGCGATGTGGCCCGACTCCTCCGCCGCGGCGATGAACAGCGCGGGCGGGATCGGCCCGTTCGTCGGGTCGGTCCATCGGGCCAAGGTCTCGGCGCCGAGCAGCCGGCCGTCGAGCTCGAACGGGCTCGCGAGGGCCATCCGCAGCCGCTGAGCGAGGGGGCTCGCGGTGTCGGGGTGTGTGACCACCACGAACTCGTCGGCGCCGCTGCGGCCGACGAACCCGGCGGGCCCGACCTCCGCCGCGATGCGCCTCCCCGCCTCGCGGAGGAGCGCGTCGCCCAGGGACGGGCCATACGTGTCATTCAACCGTCCGAACCCGTCGATGTCGAGGAACACCATCGCGACCGGCCCCGCGCGCAGGGCGTCGTCGGCGCGCGCGAGGAGGGTCCGACGGTTGAGCTGGCCCGAAAGCGGGTCGAGCTCTTGCAGCCGACGGCGCTCGTCCGCGAGGCGAGCGCGGTGGATTCGTGCCGCGGCCACGGAGGCCAGCGCCACGAACAGGTCGACGTGCCACGGCGTGTAGAACCCCGCGGTGGAGTGCTCGCTGTCGAGGACGCCCTCGACGACGCCGTCGACCACGAGCGGGACCGCGAGCTCGGACAGCCGAGGCGCGTCGTCGAGGATGTACCGACCGTCGACGCGCGTGTCCGGGACGAGCTGAGGCAGCCCGGATGCGGCCGCGGTGCCGACGATGCCCTCGCCCACGCGGATCCGAATCGGATGCAGGATCTCCGTGCCCATCGGGTTCTTCGGGCCGAAGGCGGCGCGCTGGTGCAGCCACTCGCCTTCGCGCAGGTAGATCACGCAGTCCTCGAGGCCGAGCGCGCCCATGACCTGCGTCGCCAGCTCCCACAAGGTGCCGGGGACGTCGCCCTCGACCTCGAGCATCGCGGTCGCGAAGCGGCGGAGCACGTCGAGGTCGCGGGTGCGGGCCTCGAGCGCCGCGCAACGCGCGCGGAGGGCCTCGAGCTCGTCGGGCGGGGGGCTGGCGTCCATCGTCGCGAGCCGTACCTCGTTCGCGCGTACGCTGCCGCACGCCGGGCGACCCCACGACGCGGCACGTAGATTGCATCCCCGGTCGCCGCACGGAGACCTCATGCCACGATCCGCGCTGATCCTCGCCACCCTCGTCGCCTTGGGCTGCGTGAGCACCGATCCGACCGCCACCGACGACACCGACGCCGATGTCGCGATCGTCCCGCCGGGGGAGCGCGTGGCGTCTTCGCGCGCGCGCGAGTCGAGCCCCGCCGCCACCTCCGCGGACATCGAGGCGCTCACCGAGGGCAACCGCGCGTTCGCCGTCGACCTGTACCACGAGCTCGCGACGCCGTCGGAGAACCTCTTCTTCTCGCCGCACAGCGTCTCGGTGGCCCTCGCGATGACGTGGGCCGGCGCCGGAGGTGTCACGGAGACGGAGATGGCGGACACGCTGCGGACCACCCTCCCCGAGGAGACGACCCACGCGGCGTTCAACGCGCTGGATCTCGCGCTCGACAGCCGCGCGGCGCTGCCGGAGGACGCCGAGGGCGACGGGTTCGAGCTGAGCATCGTCAACCAGACGTTCGGGCAGAGCGGCTTCGCGTTCGAGGCGCCGTTCCTCGACGTGCTCGCCTCGCAGTACGACGCCGCGATGCACCTCCTCGACTTCTCTTCGGACCCGGAGGGGTCCCGCGTCGCGATCAACGAGTGGGTGGAGTCGGTGACGAACACCCGCATCGTCGACCTGCTCCCGGCGGGGTCGATCTCGGCCGCCACCCGCCTCGTGCTCACCAACGCGATCTACTTCAAGGCGTCGTGGAGCGTACCGTTCGCGTCGTCCGCCACCACCGACGACCCCTTCACCCTGCTCGACGGCACCGCGGTCACGGTGCCGACGATGCACGGTCAGCTCGACTCGATCTGCGCGTCGGGCGCCGGTTGGACGGCCGCGAGCCTGCCGTACGTCGGGGAGCAGCTCGACATGGTGCTGATCGTGCCCGACGCGGGCACCTTCTCCGCCTTCGAGGCTTCCTTCGAAGGGTCCACGCTCGACGCCGTGCTCGGCGGCATGGACCGCTGCGCGCTCACCCTCGCGATGCCGCGCCTCAACCTGCGCACCGAGGCGGATCTCGTGCCGGCGCTCGGCGCGCTCGGGATGCCGTCCGCCTTCGATCCCGTCACGTCGGACTTCTCCGGAATGAGCTCCACGGCGGACCTGACCGTCACCGGGGTGTTCCACCAGGCGTTCGTCGCCATCGACGAAGAGGGAACCGAGGCGGCCGCCGCGACCGCCGTCGTCATCGACGAAGACTCCGTGCCGGAGCCCGTCACGCTCACGGTCGATCGTCCGTTCCTGTTCGTCGTCCGCGATCGCCCGACGGGAGCGGTGCTGTTCCTGGGGCGTGTGGTGAGCGCGTGGTGAGGGCTTCTCGCGGCGATGGGCCGATCACGCTGGCGCTCCGCGTGTTCGACCTCCTCCATCGGCGTCACGCACTTGGGCGAGGCGCCGTTCGTGATCGACCCGGACCGGCGCGGGCTCGAGGCGGTGGTGTTGAGCCGGCGGGCGGAGGTCGGCTCACCGGCGAAGGAGCTTTGCGCGGAGCCCCACCAAGCGAGTCGCGAGCGCCTCGAGGTCGCGCAAGACGGAGTCGGTGTCCGCGGCTTCCCGCTCACGGAGGGCCGCCGCGCGCTCCCGCGTTGCCACGAGCTGCTCGCGCGCCAGGTGAACGCCGGTGCGCAGCGGGTTGTCCGAGAGGTGCCACGCGCGCGAGGTGGCGTCAATGTGGTCGGTGATCGCGCGTCGCGTCGGGGTCGACGCGAGCGGAGCCGAAACACACTCCCATACCAACGGCATCGCGTCACTCTGCCACTTGGCCCGGACGCCGACGAAGTCTAGAGCGAAGAAGGCGTCAAGCGCATTGCGCTTCTTGACCGCCTCGAGCGCAGCCAGAAACGAAGGGTCTCGGAGCGACGCGACGATGGCGGACCCCGCCGGGACCATCGGCTCCGCCGCGGCCGCGACGTCGAGCGTGGGCAGGGAGGGCCCGCCGCCACCCGGCCAGGCCGGGCCCGGCGCAACTCCCCGGAGCCCGCTCTGGACCTCTGCCACGTGCGCGAGGACGTATCGAACGGCCTCCTCGATCGCCGGCCCCTCAGACGCCAGCGCCGTGCCGAGCCGTGCGGAGAGTTGGAACGCCAGGTTCGTGAGCTCTCGGCGATACACTCCAAGCGCCGCCTCTCGGACTCGGGTCGCGGCGAGGACGACGAACTCGTCGTACCGCGCAGGCCAGTAATCCGTAACGTCTTGTTTCAGCACGACCTCCGTAACGGCGGACGACAGGTCGGCGCGCAGATCCGCATGGCGCAGCGCGGCAGCGGCGGCGGCCAGGGTGTCCGTGCGGACCCGCCGGACCTCGTCCATGACCTCATCGCAACGACGGAGCAGCTCGGAGAGGCGTCCCAACTCCAGGTCAAGCTCGTTCGACGAGTTCCGGGCGGAAGACGCCCGGAGATGGTTCGCGAGCTCTCGGACCAGCTTCGCCGTTTGGTCGACGCGGCGCGCAAGCCCGGCCTCGTCCGCGCGGGTGAGGAAACGTTCCAGCTCCACCTCTAGCGTCGGCATGCCGCTCGCCTGGATCGACGCCGCGTCCTCCCGTGCGCGCCCTTCGAGCGCGAGGAGCGCCGCGCATCCGTGCACGGCGGGTGACCCGTAACGGTCCACGAAGGCGGCTCGTTCCCCGCTTGCGACGTCATGTCGCGCAGCGACCTGCTGGATCCGCGCCGCGATGCGCTCGCGGATCGAGGCGATCAAGCGCTCCCGGTCGGCGGGCCGCCGAATGCGATCGAGGGCGCTCACGACGAAGAAGATCTCCGTCAGCCCCTCGCCGAGCAGGCGGTCCAAGAAGTCGGCCTCTGTCTGCGAGAACGGCGAGTCGGCCATGATCACCAGAACCGCCGCGTCGACCGTCGGCAGCAAGCGCATCGTGACCGAGGTCATGGTCGCTTCGTCGCCCAGCCCGGGAGTGTCCAAGATATCTACGTCGTTCCTACAGAACCGGACGGGGTAGCTGATCACCGCCTCTTCGATCTCGGCCGCGCGCGCGGCCGCGTCGGTCGAGAGCTTCGTCACGTGTCCCGCGAGGTCCTCGATGGAGACGACCAACGGAGGGCGCTTGTCGTGAAAGCGCAGTTCGGCGATTGGCTTCAGGCCGTAGGTGACACGGTTGACGGTCGCGGTCGTCGGTGCGATGTCGGACGGTAGGACTTCACGCCCTAAAAGCGCGTTGATGAACGTGCTCTTTCCACGTCGGAAGTCCCCCACGACCGCGACCCGGAACCGCCGCTCCTCCACGCGCCGACGGAGCTCGTCCGCCTGTCCCGCGATGCCCTCTGCACCGCGGCGCCGCGCCGTCGCAGCGACAGATTGAAGGTCCGCGGAGAGGCTGAAGCTGACGGCGCGCCAGTCATCGAGCATCATGTGGCCTTCTCCAACGCCCACAAGTGGCGGTCGACCGTGTCGTGTAGCGGGGCCATCAACAGGCTCGCCGCGAGCGCGACAACCTCCCGCGCGGCGTCCCCCCGCGGCACGGTGCGCACGATGATCGCGCGGAGCTCCGAGACGTCGGCGAGGTCGCGACACCGGAGGAGCACCAAGGGGACTTGGAACAAACCAGCGAAGCCCATCACAGTCGCATGCACTCCGGCCGCGGCGGCTGGCGCGTTCGCCGCGATTCCCCGGGCCTCAGCTTCGTGGGCGAGCAGCCGTTGCGTGAGCGGGCGAACCTTAGGGCTCGAACAGAGGAGGTCCACCGTCCGGGCGAACGGCAGGAGTCGTGTCGCTTCGGTCGCGCTCGCCTCGGCGACCAGAAACACCCACGGGAGGATGAGCGACTGTGCTGACCTGGACACCGAGCGTGAGAGCGCGCGGCCGACATGGGCGCGATGTTCCGCCTCCGGCAGAGCGCCGGGGGCCACGATCCGGCACGTCGTTCGAGCCTCGCGTTCCAGGGCGTCGCCGAAGTCGGCGCTCTCGTGCGCGAGCGCTGTGCCGAGCCTCTCCGTGGCGGCCGCCGTGCGTCCGACTTCGCGTTGAGCCATGCCGCGCAGGCCGGCGTGGATGGCGTTCATGGTCGGCCCGCGACCTGTTGCATCGCGACCCGCGCCGCCGACACGGACTGCTCGGCGAGCGCGAGGCGTCGGCCCACCGCACCGAGCGCCGTGAGGTGCTCCGCCACACGCTCGTCGCCGTGTCGGTGAGCGGTCAACGCTTGATCCAGCTCCCGCCGAAGGCGGAACCGCTCCTTCTCCTGGGCCTCGCGGAGCGTGACCACGAGTGCATCCGCCAAACTGGCGTAAGCGGCCTTCACGGCCTCGGCGACTTGCATCCGCAAGTCGGGGAAGGCCGATTCCACTCGGCGACGAAGCTCCTCCCCGCGCTGCGACGCTTGAGCCGCGTCGGTCGCACCGGCCGCCGCGCGGACCAAGAGGTGAACGACCGGTCCGGCCAAGAGGCCAACAACGTTCGCCACGACGTGGACGTGGTCCACGAACGTCCACGATGGAGTTTGGAAGCCGATGGCAGCCGCGGCCGCGTCGATGGTCCCGTCGACCGTCGATTCCGTCGAGGGCGCGCCGTCCGGGGCATCCGCGAGATCGTTCATCAACGCCGAGATGGTCGGCTGGTGCGCATCGACACTCGCCGTCAGCCCGTCGCGCAGGGTTTCCGCGACGAAGAAAGGGAAGTGTCGCTGAATGTCGGTGTACGCCATCCGGCCGAGGGTTGGTAGCAGATCGGCCGCCAGGCGGTCCACGAGCTCGTCCATCCACCGTCGCGCCTGGGTCGACATCTCGTTCACCGCATCGCGGAGCTGGCTCTCACGTGCGTCGATCGCGGCCCGCGCGGCAGCGTCTCCGTCAGTCAATCTGGCCCGTGCTGCCTCGAGTGAGGCACGGTCGCGCCCGAGCGCCGCGCGCATCGCCTGCACCTCCGCGCCAAGGGCGTGCAGCGACACAACGGCTTCGTTCGCGCCGCGTTCGTTACGAACGACGTCGCGGTTCAAGTACACGCGCCGCTCAAGCGCGTCGACCAACTGCGCGAACTCGGCGTCCAGCCGGTCTGCGAGCTTCGGGGCGGGCAACTCGCCAGCGGTCGCCTTGGCGAACGCGTGGACCGCACTGACCGGGAACACCTCGCCGGTGGGGAAGAGAGGCAGCACCGACTCGCGGACCCGATCGACGACTCGCTCGATGTCCGCGTCCGACGCGACGAGGTCGGACTGATTGACCACGAACGTCACCTTCGTCAGGTCCAGCGGGCGCAAGGCGACCCGGAGAAATGAACGTTCCGACTCGCTCAGGGGGGAGAGCGCGGTCACGACCTGGATGACGGCGTCCGCTCGCGGCAGGTACTCCTGTACGCGTCGATCGAAGCGCCATCCGAGATCCCCGGTGCCCGGGCTGTCGATGATCACGACGTCGCCCCACCGCGTGAACGGGGCCTCGATGCGTACGAGCGCGCAGCGCGCCGGCAGGTTGTCGAGTATTTGCACGAGCCGCTCGCTTGGCAGTTCGTCGGGGCTCAGCGTGGCGACGCCTCCGTCTTCCAGGACCGCCTCGCAGCGGAGCGTCGCTCCAGCTCGGATCTCAGTGATGACCATCGTCTCCGGGGCAATGTCCATGGTGACGACGGGACGACCGAGGAGAGCGTTGACCAGGGTGCTCTTCCCGCGTTTGAAGTCCCCAAGAACGAGGAGGCGGAAGGGTTCCTCGAACCGCGCCGTCGCGACTCCGAGGCGCACGGACGCGGCGGCTAGCCAATCCTCGCCGAGCGCTTCGCGCCAAGCAGGCTGCTCGAGCGCACGGAGCAGGCCGTCCAGCTCCGCGATGATCGCCTTGACATGCGACTCCGCGCCGTACCGGACGACGCGCTTATCGATCTCCGGCATCACCATCTCCGGGTCAAAGGAAGATCTTCTCGATCTCGGCGTCGACTTCCGCGAGCGGACGCGGCGGACGCTCGACGTCGAGGTCCGGGCGCCAAGAGCGAAACACGTCGGAATCCTTGAACAGCCGGATCGCGTGGGCGCGTCGCGGGCCGGGCGGGTGTGACTCGAGCAGTTCCGTAAAACGAAGCCAGCTGTTCGTGTAGGTCTTGGTCTGGCGCTCGTATTCGCCCGCGTTGAAGCCCTCGAGATCGCCAACGCTGCCCATGTTGAGCTTCGCGTTCACGCGGTCGCCGGCGTCGGGATCCGTCGCGCAGATCAGGCCCGCGCGGTCACACGTGAACTCCGCGCACCGGTGCCAGCGCCCGAACACGAGTCGTGTACCGAGTGTGAAAACCGCGGTGGCGAGCCATCCGACAGGCCCGAGGAAAGACAGGCTTCGCACGAGTACCTGCTGCGCGAGCACGTTCGTCAGAATCTCCCAGAGCGTGTTGTACACGACGTGGCGGTTGTGAATGTGACCGCACTCGTGACCAATCACGAATCGAAGCTCGTCCTCGTCGAGGGCGCCCACGAGCCCGCTCGTCAGGACGATGACCTGATCCACGTCGTTGGTGGCGTATGTGAAGGCGTTCAGGATCGGATTCTGCACGATGAAGATCTGCGGCACTCCGATGCCGAGGCGCTCCGCGCACGCCACGCCGATTCCGTGCACATTGGGGAGCTGTGTGGGACTGGTGGCCACCCCGTTCACCTCGTGGAGGGCGCGTTGGATGGGCACGGTGCCCGCGTTGATGGACTGCGCCAGCGCACGAAGCGGGCCGAGCGACTCCATCTGACGCCGAATCGACATGTCGAGCGAGAACGCATAATCGGGCACGCCCTCCCGGAGGTGTGCGCGCTGCCGTCTGGTGCGCCGCTCCACCCAGTCCTCGAACCGCGTGGAGACCCGTTGCGTCGGGTTGCCGCGGGTCATTGGGCGGCCATGCCCCTAAGCCGGGCGGTCAGCGCGCGCAGGTGCTCTTCGATCCGAGCGGCCTCCGCGGTCACTTGATCGAGGTCCGAGCGTTCCTGTTCCCGATGCGCGACGGCCCGAGTCCGCTGCGCGCGCAGATCGTCGAGTGTACGCTGCGTCTGCTCGACCACCCCACCAAGGTCCGATTGGACCCGTTGGCGCAGCGCCGCGAACGTCCCGGACACCTGGTCATTGATGCCCCTCTCGACCTGAGCGACGCGGGTCGCCGAATCTTCTTCGAGCTGCGCGATGACCGTGTTCCGGAAGCTGTCTCGGAACCGCTGGATCTGCTCTCCGCTGAACATCATCCGCGTAAACCACCGGGCGCCGAAGCTCGATGCGATACCACTCATGATGAGGGTAGGGATCACCACCGGCCACGTGACGGGCAAGCCGAGCACGCCGATGAGCAGCCCGCCCGCCACCACGGCGCCAAACCCCGCAGCGGCTCCGGCGGCCGCACCGGCCGCCGCCCCGCGAATACCGGCCACCTGATAGCCGGTGAACGCCCCGCTCAGCACGCCGCCCACGAGCCAGCCGCCGACGCCTGCGACGACCGCGCCTGCGCCCGCGGTGATGCCCGCGTTGTAACCCTCGCCGACGTCGGCGGGCGGCTGGAAGCGCACCTCGATCGAGGCCAGCTCGGCTTCCAAGCGCGCGCCGAAATCCACGAGCCGCGCGATCTCCGCCTGCAGCCCCGCCTCGATCTCCGACTGGAGCCGCTCGGACTCGTTTCGCGCGGCGTTCTGAACGCGTTCCAGAACGGCCCGGGACATCCGTTTGGTGGTCTCCTCGACGCGGGTTCGATGCAGGTCGTCCGGGTTCAGCTGGAACGCGTCGATCGCCGCGTTGGCCTCTCGAATGAGCACGTGGGGAAGGGCGTGCGCCCGTGGCCGCAAGGTGTCCTGAAGGTGGCGGCTCGCACGGTCGATGCGCGTCAACTCCGCCGAAAGGTCGGAACGCATCTGATCGAGCTCGGCCATCGTCTTGTTGTACGCGGCCTCGAAATCTTCGCCGCGCATGGCCATCGAGCCGCGGCGGATGGACGCTTGAGCGAGGATCTTCCGGGCAGCCGACACCCCAGCCTCGGTCATCATCAACAGCGTGGCAAGGCCCCGCTCGACCGCGAGCACACGCTCCAGCGCCGCCTCGAACGCCGGGAAGCGACTCTTCTCAAGCAATGCGCCGTCGTCCGTGAGGCGCGCATCGAGCGCTTCGGCCGCCGAGAGGCCGAAGACGCGCGGCGTGCCGGCCTTGTCGATGAGGGCCTGCGCTTCGGGCGTCCCCGCGCCGTGGAGGTCCGCCGCGCGCGCGTGCAGCGCCTTCACGATGCGGTCCCGCACCACCGCAATGATGCGCTCTCGGTCAGGCTCGCGACGGATCTCGTCGATGCGATTCACCACGAAGATTACGCGGGCGAGGTCGTGCGTTAGTAGGCGATTAAGGAAATCAGCCTCAAAACCTGAGAACGGAGACTGCGCCAGGATCACCATGATGGCCGCGTCGACCCGCGGCAGCTCCTCGAGCGTGATGCGGGTCATCGCCTCGTCGTCGTTCAGCCCCGGGGTGTCGATGATGTCGGCCTTGTCCCGACAATATTTGACCGGGTGGTAGACAATTGCCTCCTCAATGTTCGCCGCGCGCTGCTCTGAGAGAGGATTCAGTTTGGTGACGTGGTCGGCGAGCGCCTCGGGCGCGATTTGCTCAACGCGCCGCTTGCCTGAAGCGTCCGGTCTGTACACCAATTCGACCCGCGGCGTCAGGCCATACGTCACGCGATTGAGCGTGGCCGAACACGGCAGGATGTCGGCCGGGAGGATTTCCTGTCCGAGGAGCGCATTGATCAACGTGCTCTTCCCGCGCTTGAACTCGCCGACGACCGCGACGCGGAACACTTCCGCTTCAATCCGTCGGATCACCTCGGTCACGCGTGTGTCGACCTCGGCGAGCGAAAGCGTGGACGCATGGCGTTGGAGGTCCCGCAACGAGTGCAGCACGTCTGCCGACAATCGACGGTGTTCGCCCAAGGAAGCCGATGATTCCATGACACCTTCTCCGTCCGCGGAGTCTACGCGATCGCCTCCGGGCGCGTCAATACCTCAGCGCCGGCGATCTTCGTCCGCTGTCTCCCATGCGCACCGCGCGCGGGCTCTCACCAGAGTGGTAGGCCAACCGCATGGCCAGCGCCCGACTACCCCACCCAGCCCACCGCCGCCCAAGCGAGCACCCCCGCCGCGGCGCCGCCGCCCACCAGCGCAAGCATGGAGGCGCGCACGCGCAGCGCCGCCACGCCCGCGAGCAGGGCGAGCGTCACGGCGATCGGGTCGACCGAGCTCCACACCGGGATCGGCACCCGCACCCAGCCGTCGGCCGTCGGCACTTCCCGAAACCACACGTGAACCGCGGTCCAGGCCCCGAGGTGCGCGATCACGCCCACCACGGCCGCCGTCACCCCCCGCAACGCCCCCTGTAGCCGCGGCTGGCCGGCCACGCGCTCCATCCACGGCGCGCCGACGAACACCCAGAGGAAGCTGGGCGCGAAGGTCACCCACACCGTGACGAGCGACCCCAGCCCCGCCGCCGCCCAACGGTCGAGCGCGCCCGGCTCCCGCCAGGCCGCCAGAAAGCCGACGAACTGCACGATCTGGATGAGCGGGCCCGGCGTGGTCTCCGCCATCGCCAGCCCGTCGAGCATCTCGCCGGTGCTCAACCAGCCCTGCTCGGCCACCGCGTGTTGGGCCACCCACGCGAGCAGCGCGTACGCGCCGCCGAAGGTGACCACGGCGGCCTGGGCGAAGAACATCGCGAGGCGCGTGAACAGGGCATCCGGACCGAGCCCCAGCGCGAGGGCCCCGATCGGCCCCAACCAAATCGTCAACCAAACCGAGGCCGTGCGGATCGTCGACCCCACGCGCGGCCGAAGACGCTCCAGCGGCCCCTGGGCGAGGAGGCGGTCGATGAGGGCGTCGTCTGCGCCCGCCACCACCTCGACCGCGCGTGGGCGCAGCGCGCCGACCACGGCCGCCGCGACCACGACCAGCGGAAACGGCGCGCCGAACAGCGCCAGCGCCGCGAAGCTCAGCACGGCGAGGATCCGCTCCGCGGGGCCGGTGAGCGCCCGTCTCTGCAGCCGCAGCACGGCCTCCAGCACAAGCGCCAGCGCGACGGACTGAACGCCCGCCAGGGCCCCCGCCACCAGCGGCAGGTCGCGCCCGAGCACGTAGAGCGCGCTCAGGACGCCGAGGCTCACGGCGCCCGGCAGGATGAAGAGCCCTCCGGCGACGAGCCCGCCGCGCACCCCGAGGAGCAGCCAGCCCAGATAGGTCGCCAACTGTTGCGCTTCGGGGCCAGGCAGCAGCATGCAGTAGTTCAGCGCCCGCAGGTACCGCTGCTCGCCCACCCAGCCCTTCTCCACGACCACGATGCGGTGCATCACCGCCACCTGCGCCGCCGGGCCGCCGAAGCTCTGGGCGGCGACGGCGAGCCAAACGCCGACGAACTCGCGGGTGGACGGGGGGGCGATCCGCGCCGCCTGTGACCGTTCACGAAGAATTGCAGGTCCCTGACGGCGAGCCGTTCACTTCGCGAAGTACGCGACGACCTTCGGGTGCGCCGCGACCGCGTCGTGCAGCGCCAGGACCGTCGGCGCGGCGTCGAGCACCGTGCCGGGAAGGTGATCGTAGGTGTTGGTCCGCACGGCGCGGAGGATGACGAACAGCTTGAGGTCGGCCACGTGCAGGTCGGCCCCCTCGAGGAAGGGCCCGACGATCCGCGTCGACAACGACCCCGCCCACTGCGCGAGCCAGCCGGCGGCGAACGCCTCGCGCGCGGCCTTCTTCTCGGCGTCGTCCTTGGGGCTCGGGAGCTTGTAGCGGAGGTCCTCGACGGACTGCATCACCGCCTCGTGCTCCGCGGCACGCCACGGGTCCGCGGGGTGAAGGCCGTGCCCGCGGCCAATCCACGTGAGGATCGCGTTCGACTGCACGAGCGCGCGCTCGCCGTCGGAGAGCACCGGCAGCGCGCCGAACGGCGTGCTCGGCTTGCGCGCGAGCCACGTCGGGCGGTCGATTCGCTCGTCGGTGTAGGGGATCCCGGCGACGGTGAGGGCGAGCCGGCACTCGAGGCCGCGCGATCCGTCGAAGTCGAAGTACGTAAGGGTGAGCGACATGAAAACTCCGCCGCGCGCGTCGTAACGTCCCCGGCTGCCGACGCGCGGCGCGCCCGTGCGTCCGAAGCGGGTTCGCTGAGGTACACTACCGCGCATGTGGTGGTCCCTGCTCGTCGGCCTCGGGTGCGGCTCGCCGCCCGCGTCGGACGCGGCAGAGGACTCGGGCGACCCCGGCGACTCGGGCGCGCCGGACGGGGTTCGTCCGCCGCCGTGGTTCGCCGACGCCGCGCGCTTCACCGTGCCCGACGCGCGAGGCTGGGAGTGGCGGCGCGACGACAGCTTCGTCATCGCCGACGCGAGCGTGCCTCAGGTGTTCGTCGGGCCCGACGGGCGCTACGGCATGTTGGCCACGGACAACTCGATCTCGCCGCGGGTGACGGGTCGGGTGTTGCACGGCTCCGACGACGGCGTGGCGTGGAGCGACGACGGCGTGCTCTTCGACGCCGCGGACTTCGGCGAGCAGGCCAGCGAGCGCCTCGTCGACGCCGCGCTCGTGCCGCGCTCCGACGGGTGGACGTTCCTCGTCGAAGGCATCACGGGCGACGGCGGCTACATCGAGCGATCCTTCTGGGTCGCGCGATCGACCGACTTCTCTACGTGGGATCTCGACCCGGAGCCGTTGCGAACGACAGCGGAGGGCATCGTGCACGCGAGCGTCCCGTCGGCGTTCGCGACGGAGACCGAGACCGTCCTGTGGGTGAACTCCTTCGACGCGCGCGGGGTCACCGGGGTGAAGGACCTCGGCGTCGATCCCGCGTCGCTCGCGATCGTGGGCCGCGCGGGCGCGGGGGGGCTCTGGCCGCCGGACCTCGTCGACCCGCTCCCGGTGTACCTCGAGGGCGGCGGCGCGAGGATGTACCTCGCGAACATCGACCCGGGGGCCGCGGGCATCTACCTCGCCGAGCTCGGGCCGGCGCTCGCCCCGGTCGGCGATCCGACCCCCGTGATCGTGCCCGAAGGCGCCGACGGGTGTGACACCATGCTGATGGACCCGGCCCTCCTGCAGCTCCCCGACGGCCGCCTGCTCCTGTACGCGACCGAGTCGATCGACTGCGGAGCGGCGAGCGTGCAGCTGCGGATCGTCCGCTACGTCGCCGCCGACTGAGGCGTGCAAGGTCGTGTTCGGGCAGGCCCCCTCACCACACCCCGAAGAACACGCCGCCGACCACGAGCTCCGCCACGCCCACGAACACCGTGGGCACGCCCATCACGAACACCACGACCGCGCCGATCGCGCCGCCGCGCCGCTCGAGCCACGCGGACACCGCGAGGTGTTGCCCGACGAGGGAGCACACGACCATCCCGACGGACGCCGCGGTGACCCACGCCGCCGCCCCCGTGACGAGGAGCTCGGGGCCGCCGCGGGCGTACCGAAGCTCGGCGAACGCGAAGAAGCCGGCCCACAACACGACGTGCAACGCGTGCGCGGCGAGCACCCAGCCGAGCCCACGGCCCCTCACGGCGGCGCCGCCGAGCCGAGCGGCGCGAAGGCCCCCTCGCCGACCACCGTCGCGTGGGTGTGGGCGATCGTGATCGGGGCGTAGAAGCGCGACTTGCCCAGCACACGCTCGACGGCGCGCGCAAGCGCCGCGTAGCGCGTGTTGGCGAGGTCGGTGGCGGCCTCCACGGATGCGCCCCGGCGGAGCGCCCGCGCGAAGTACACGTAGAACAACGGCGACATGCTGCGCGCCCCCGTGTGGCCCACCAGCGCCGTCGCGCTGCCCGCGGTCGTGACCTCGACGAGATCCCCGCAGCCGGTGCTGTACACGAGCCCGAGCGGGAGCGTCGCCTCGAGCACTCGGCGGAGCCGCCACCGGTGCCCGTGCTGCAGGAGGTACACGTCGACCGCGCCCCGCCGGGCCGCGAGCGCGTCGAGCGCGGCGAGCACGTCCGTCTCGGACGGGGCTCCGTCGTGCCGCGTCAGGTACACGACCTCCGCGTACACCCCGACGAAGGTGCCGCGGGTGAACAGCTCCGAGCCGAGCTCCTCGAAGGGCGACACGTCGTCCCGGAGCACGAGCGCGCCGCGCGCCGCGCGCCCGGACGAGGGCGGGGCGGGCGTGTCGAGCCACACGGCGGCGGCCACGACCGCCGCCGCGAGCTCGACCGTGAGCAGCAGCGCGACGAGGACGGGGCGCACGCCCGGTGGCCTAGGCCTCGCCCGGCTCCGGCAGCGGGAGGCCGCGCAGGTCGCGGATGCCGCTCTGGTCGCGCAGGCGGATGAGCGCCTCGCGCTCGATCTGGCGCACACGCTCGCGAGAGAGGCCCATCTCCTTGCCGACCTCGGACAAGGTGCGGAACTCGCCGTCCTCGAGGCCGTACCGCCGCGTGAGCACGAAGCGCTGCCGCTCGGTGAGCACGTTGTGGAACGCCTTGGTCATGCGGGAGAGCTCCTGCTGCTGGATGCTCTCGTCGTCCGGGGAGATGGCGTCGTCGTCGCTGAGGAAGCGCTCGAGCGGGCGCGGCCGGGGACCGTCGTCGACCGGCTGCTCCAGGGAGATGGTGTTGCCCTGGGACAGCAGGAGCTCGGCGCGCTCCTTGTCGATGCCCACCTCGTCCGCGAGGTCGGCCACGTTGTACTCGATGCCCGCGGCTTCGAAGCGCTTCATGGCCTTGCGGAGGTTGCGGGTCTGCTCGACCGCGCAGCCGGGCAGGCGCACCGGGCGCCCCGTGTGATCGATCGCGCGGGTCATCTGCGCGCGGACCCACCAACGGGCGTAGGTGGAGAAGCGGATGCCGCGGTCCGGGTCGAAGCGCTTGGCCGCGCGGAGGAGGCCGATGTAGCCCTCCTGCACGAGATCCTCTTCGTCCATGAAGGGCCCCGCGAGCTTGCGGGCCTCGCCGTGGGCGATGCGCCGGCCGCTCATCGCGAGTCGCCAACGCAGCTCTTCGGCCTGCTGCCACGCGCCCTGCGCGCGGCGCGCGTAGGACTTGAGGGTGTCGTCCTTCTTGGCGGTGCGGGCAACGGCGCGCACGGCCTCCTCGAGACGATCGACCGCGCCGGCGCGGGTCCGCTCCGCGCGATCCGGGCGGCGACGAAGGATGTTCTCGGCGGCGTCGATGCCGGCGACGGCTTCACGCGCGGCCTGCTCGGCCTTGCGGATCTCGCGCGCGATCATCTTCTCTTCTTCGGCCGTGAGGCGCTCGCTGCGACGACGGATACCGTCGGCGGAAGAGCTTGAACGAATGCGCATGACCATGGCGACTCCAACCGGTCGAAAGGGTGCGGGGAGAGGAGGAGGGAGAGGGGCCGTGAGGGCTGGGGAGCGGAACACCGCGCGTTCGCGTGCTGTTCCGGTGCGGAGAGGGATTCAGTCGGCCCGGCGGGAGGAGACTATAGGGCCCCCCGCCAAGCAAATTGTCAAGATGATGTCAGCGCCGCACCAGACCGGTTGCGAGGCCGGAAAAATCGCCCACGCCGCATGAACAACACGCCGGCACCGCGCAATGTTGCTCGATCATCCGATGAACCTCCGGGGCGATGCCCTCATTCCCGTGGCTGCCCGGCACCGGCCGAGCACCTCGGTGGCGACCTGCCGCGCGCGGCTCGCGCCGTCGGCGAGGACGGAGTCGAGCGTGGCGGTGTCCGCCAGGAGGGCATGATACCGCGCTCGGGGAGCGGCGAGGCGCGCCTCGAGCACCTCGTAGAGCTCTTGCTTGGCCTGCCCGTAGCCGAGCCCACCGGCCCGATAACGGGCGGCGAGGCTAGAGATCTGCTCAGGCGACGCGACGAGCGCGTACAGCTCGAACACGTTGTCGCCCTCCGGCTCCTTCGGGTCGTCGACCCCCTTGGAGTCGGTCACGATCGACATGATCTTCTTGCGAAGGGCCTTCGGCTCGAGGAACACCTCGACGGCGTTTCCGTACGACTTCGACATCTTGCGACCGTCGAGCCCGGGGATCGTGGCCACCTCGTCGCGCACGGCGGCCTCCGGCAGGCGGAGCACGTCGCCGAAGCGGCTGTTGAAGGCGATCGCCATGTCGCGCGCCATCTCGACGTGCTGCCGCTGGTCCTTGCCGACGGGCACGCGATCCGTGTCGAAGGCGAGGATGTCGGCGGCCATGAGCACCGGGTAGAACGCCGTGCCCGCACCCACGTCCTCGCCGCGGTCACGCGCCGCCTTCCAGGCGTGGGCGCGCTCGAGCAGCCCCATGCCCGTGACACAGGCGAGCATCCAGGAGAGCTCCGCCACCTCCGGCACGTCCGACTGCACCCAGAGCACGGAGCGCGTGGGATCGAGCCCGAGGGCGAGCCAGGTGGCCGCCACCTCGTAGGTGTGCGCGCGCATCCGCGCCGCGTCGTGCAGCGTCGTGAGCGCGTGGTAGTCCGCGATGAAGTAGTAGGCGTCCTGCCGCTCGGCCAGGGCGAGCGCCGGCTCGATCATGCCGAGCAGGTTGCCGAGATGCGGGGCGGCGGTGGGCTTGATGCCGGTGAGGGCGCGCACGAGGAGCTCCGAGGCGGCCGGGAAGGCCCGCGTGTATAGACGAAGTGGGTGGCGGACGCCATCCCCGACGTCGGCCTCCGCGGAGATCATTCATAGGATCGCCGCTTATTTTGACGTCACGGGTTGTCGGGCTGGCCGCCGCGTCGTGAGGGCTCGTGGTTTGGTCGCGCGAGGACCGCGGCGAGGCGATCGAGCGCGTCGCGCGCCGGGGAGGCCGGGAGGGGCTCCAGAGCCCCGCGCGCGGCCCATGCGCGCACCATGAGCGCTTCGCGCGCCGCCTGGAGCCCGCCGACGGCGCGCACGCGGGCGGCCACCACGTCGGCGAGCGCGACGTCGCCCGAGCGCGCGAGCACCTGCCACTCGACGTCGAGGGTGCGATCGTTCGCGTTCGACCAGGAAAGGACGTAGCTCGGGCGCCCTGACGACGCGAAGTCGGCGAGCGCCCGCCCCCCGCGCTCGAACACGGCGAGCTCCTCCGCGAGCTGCCACGCGACGCCCACGTTCCGCCCGTACCGCCCGAGCGCGGTGACCGCGCCGCGGTCGGCGCCGGCGAGGCGGCCCCCCGCCCGACAGGCGAACGCGAACACCACACCGGCGTGGCCTTCGTGCGAGTAGAGCGCGTCGGCTGGCGTCGGGTCGCGGTCGCGCGCGCTCTCGTCGGCGGCGTGGGCCTCGGCGAGCTGCCGCAGGGCGTCGAGCGCCTCGCCCATCACTTCGGGGGCGGGCACGCGGCGAGCGAGCTCGATCGCCCGCAAGGTGACGTGCGAAGCCCCGAGCCACGCCGTCGCCCCGCGCAGCACCCGTCGCGCGGCGCGCCGCCGGCGACCGTCGCGACGCCCGAGCGCCGCGTCGTGCAGGGCGATCGACACCTGCAGGAGCTCGGTGATCGCGGCGACCTCGAAGGTGCCTTCGGCCCCCGCGCCCGCCTCCACCGCGGCGCGCGAGGCGAGCACGACGAGCACCGGCCGGATCCGCGGGATCCCGCCCTCGAACAGGGCGTCGGGCGCGAGGTCCTCGGGGAGCCCCTCGCCGCCGATCAAGGCGGCGACCGCCTCCTCGAGACGGCCGAGCGGCGCGCGCAGATCGCCCGCGAGGCGCTCGACCTCCGCGATCAGCGCGCGGCGCGCCGCGCCGCCGCGGCCGCTTCGACCGTCGTCCTTCATGGGCGGCTCAGCGCCACTTCTGGGCGAGCGGAAGCCGGCGGCCGGTGCCGAAGGCGCGCGGGCTCACCCGAAGCGCGGGCGCAGCCTGCCACCGCTTGTACTCGCTCTGAACGACCAGGCGCACGACGCGCTCCACCAGGGCGCGGTCGTGCCCGAGCGCGACGATGGCGTCCGGCGACACGCGCCCCTCGACGTAGGCGCGGAGGATCGCGTCGAGCACCTCGTACGGCGGGAGCGAGTCCTGATCCGTCTGGTTCGGGGCCAGCTCGGCCGACGGGGCCTTGTCGAGCGTCGCCTGCGGGATGACCTCGCCGTCGCGATTGATCCAACGCGAGAGGCGATATACCTCCGTTTTGAACAGGTCTGCCACGACGGCCAACCCCCCGTTCATGTCGCCGTACAACGTGCAGTAGCCGACCGCCATCTCCGACTTGTTGCCGGTCGTGAGCAGCAGGTGGCCGAGCTTGTTCGAGATCGCCATCAGCAGCGTGCCGCGCGTGCGCGCCTGGAGGTTCTCTTCGGTCACGTCGCGCGGTTGGCCCGCCAGCGGCCCCGTGTCGAGCGCGTGAAGGAACGCGTCGACGATCGGGACGATCGGCACGAGCTCGAAGCGGATGCCCAGGTTGGCGGCGAGTCGGCGAGCGTCGGTGACCGAGCCCTCGGAAGAGAATGGGCCCGGCAGCCCGACGCCGAGCACGTTCGCCGGACCGAGCGCGCGCGCCGCCAGGACGGCGACGAGCGCGCTGTCGATGCCGCCGCTCAACCCGACCAACGCGCGGCGGAAGCCGCAGCGGGCGGCGTAGTCGCGGATGCCCATGACGAGCGCGTCGTGAACCTCCTCCTCGAACGTCACGAGCGGCGCGCACGCCGCGACGCCGTCGGTGTCGACCGTGCGCGCGTCCGGCGCGCAGGCGGCGGCCTCCCCGAGCAGCCGACCGTCGGCGCCCACGGCGAAGCTCCGCCCGTCGAACAACAGCTCGTCGTTGCCCCCGACCTGGTTGACGTAGACGACCGGGGCGCCGACGCGCGCCGCCACCCGCGCGAGCAGGGATCGACGAAGACGTACCTTGCCAGCATGAAACGGCGAAGCCGAGAGGTTGACCACGAGGTCGGCGCCGACGAGGCGCGACACGGGGTCGAGGTCGTAGCGGCGGTCCGGCGTGAGCTCCGGGTCGTTCCAGAGGTCTTCGCACACGGTGACGCCGAGCCGGAGCCCTGCCACGGCGATGACGCCCGGGTTGTGGCCGGGGCTGAAGTACCGCCGCTCGTCGAACACGTCGTAGTTGGGGAGGAGCGACTTCGGAACGACCGCCACCACGCGCCCGTCGTGGGCGACGACCGCCGCGTTGTGGAGGCGCCCGTCGGCGCGCCACGGGGCGCCGAACACGAGCACCGGGCCGCCGTCCGCGGTGCCGGCCACGACGGCGTCGGCCGCGGCGGCGCACGCGTCCAGGAAGTCCGCCCGCTCCAGCAGATCCCTCGGTGGGTAGCCGCACACGGCGAGCTCGCCCGACACGGCGACCACCGCCCGCTCGCGGCGGGCGAGCGCGTACCCTTCGAGGATCATCCGCGTGTTCCGCGTGAAGTCCCCGATGATCGGGTCGGTCTGGATCAGCGTGACGCGCATGGACTCACCGCGGCACCACGGGCCGCCGCACTCGGACGGACGCGCGAGGAGCGCTCAGTAGCCGCCGGTCAGCTTCCAGGCCGACGCGTTGAGCCCGACGAGGATGGGGAGACCCAGCGCGACGCCGAGCAGCGCGAACGGGAAGTTGTCGGTCGGGGTGACGTGGGCCACGCCGTCCCAGCCCACCGCCGAGATGGTGACGCTCATGCCGCCGCCGAAGGGGGTGTGGAACGCGAAGAAGAGGTTGAGCACCCCCATCGCGCAGAACATGCCACCGAGGACCCACAGGACGGTGCGGAACATGACGACGTCTCCAGCTCGCGCCGTGTAACCTGCTCCGCGTCCACGCGCGCCCCGCAGCGGTTACCTCCCCGGGCTGAGGGTACGCCGTGGCTGGAAACGCATGGATCGTCGACGCGGCACGGACGCCCTTCGGGCGCCGCGGCGGCGCGCTCGCCGGCCTCCGCGCCGACGAGCTGGCCGCGCTGCCGCTCGTCCCGCTGCTCGCGCGGTGCGGCGTGCCGGCCGACCGCGTGGAGGACGTGATCCTCGGCTGCGTCACCCAGGTCGGCGAACAGGGCCTGAACATCGCGCGCAACGCCGCGATCATCGCCGGCCTCCCCTTCGACGTCACCGGCGTGTCCGTGAACCGCATGTGCGGCAGCTCGCAGCAGGCGGTCAACTTCGCGGCCATGGGCGTCGCGAGCGGTTTCCAGGATCTCGTCGTCGCGGGCGGCGTGGAGAGCATGTCGCGCGTGCCGATGGGGAGCGACGCGCTCCTCGGCGGCGAAGCCGTGGCGCCGAGCCCGAAGCTGTCGTGGCGGACCACCTTCGTGACCCAGGGCATCTCCGCGGAGCTCGTCGCGCGGCGCTACGGCCTCTCCCGCGACGCCCTCGACGCGTGGAGCCTCCGCAGCCACGAGCGCGCCGCGGCGGCCCAGGACGCCGGCGCCTTCGACCGCGAGCTCCTCCCCGTGCCCCTCGCCCACGGCGCGCTCGCGCGCGACGAGGGCGTGCGCCGCGACACCTCGCTCGAGCGGCTCTCCGGGCTGAAGCCCGCCTTCCAGTCCGACGGCGTCGTCACCGCGGGATCGAGCTCGCCGATCAGCGACGGCGCGGCCGCGGTCGTGCTCGCGTCCGATCGCGCCGTCGACGCGCTCGGCCTGCGCCCGCGCGCGCGCGTGGTCGCGATGGCCACCGCCGGGGTCGACCCCACCCTCATGTTGACCGGCCCCATGCCCGCGACGCGCAAGGCCCTCGCCACGGCGGGGTGGTCGCTCGACACGATCGACGCCATCGAGGTCAATGAGGCGTTCGCCAGTGTTCCCCTCGCCTTCTGCGCCGAGCTCGGCGCGGACGAGCGGCGCGTGAACATCCACGGAGGCGCGATCGCCCTCGGTCATCCCCTCGGGGCGTCCGGCGCCCGGCTGTTCGCCACCCTGCTCGGCGTGCTCGAGCGGACGGGCGGCCGCCGGGGCCTGGTCACGATGTGCATTGGATTCGGACAGGCAACGGCGACCCTCATCGAGCGGGTGGACGCATGAGCGAGCAGAAGAGCACCTGGTGTCGGTTGACCGAGTGCGGCGCGGGCCTTCAGGCCCACGTCGAGGGCGACCGGATCGTATCGTTGAAGGTCGATCCCGAGCACCCGATGGGCCGGCACGGCACGTGCGGGGTCTGCGAGGGTTCGATCGGCGCGCGGGACGACGCGCGGCGAATCCTCCGCCCGCGGCGCCGGGTCGGCGACGCCTGGCAGGAGGCGACGTGGGACGAAGCCCTCACCGACATCGCCGCCCGTTGGAAGGCGATCCGCGCGCGCGGCGGAGCGGGCGCGGTCGGCGTCCACGCGGGCGCGCCGGTGGGGCTCGACTCGAAGGGGCTCGTGCGCACGCTCGCGTTCGCCCTCCAGCAAGGCACGTCGAACCTCTATTCTCCGCTGCCGACGCTCGGCGGGCCGTGGGTCCGGGCGTGTGAGCTGGTCCTCGGCCACCCGGTCGCCCTGCAGTCCGACGTGGGGCGCGCCCACTACGTCGTGCTGCTCGGCGCGAACCAGGAAGCGCAGGGCTGGGGGCCCCTCCAGTCCGGGCGGAACCTCGCCGCAGACCTCGCCTTCTCGCGCCGCACCAAGGGCACGAAGCTCATCGCCGTGGACCCCCGCCGCACCGCGCTCGCGGCCACCGCCGACCAGCATCACCGCGTCCTTCCGGGCACCGAGCTGTGGTTCGTGCTCGGCATGGTCCGGGCCATCCTCGACAACGACTGGCGCGACACCCAGTTCACCGACGACCACTGCACCCCGCTCGCGCCGTTGCGCGAGGCGCTCGCCCCGTGGACGATCGAGCGCTGCGCCGAGATCTGCGGCGTCCCGAGCGGCGACATCGGCGGTGTCGCGCTGAAGTTCTCGCGCGCCGCGATGGCGGTCGCCCACAAGAGCCCGCAGGCCCTCGCGTCGACCCACGGCACCCTCACCGCGTGGGCCCTGCTCGTCCTGCACGCGCTCACCGCCAACGTGATGCGGCCCGGCGGGCTCTACGAAAACCGAGGCGCGGTCGACCTCTTTCCCGTGCTGCGGCAGCTCCAGACCGAGCGCGCGCCCCATACGCGGTCCACCGCACACCCCTTGCTGCTCCTTCAGGCGCCGGAGGCCGCGCTCGCGCAGGACGCCGCCGCCACGGGCGGCGACGCCCTCCGCGCGCTGATCACGGTGCAGGCCGACCCGCTCCGCGACCTGCCGGGCGGCGAGCCCATCCGGGCCGCCCTGCGCGACCTCGAGCTCCTCGTCGCGATCGACCTCGCCGACACGGCCACCACGCGCGCCGCGCATTGGGTGCTGCCGACCGTACACGCGTGGGAGCGCGCCGACGGCCACCTCCACGACACTTCGATCCTCCCCATGCGCCTCCTGCAGCACACCGAGGCCCTCGTCGCCGCGCCGGGCGAGGCCCGGCCGTGCGCCGACATCCTGCGCGACCTCGCGGGGCGGATCGGCCCGATGTGGCGCGGCGGGGCCCACGGCGCCCACCTGCTCGCCGCGGGGCAGCTCCTCGCCACCTCCGACCTCGAACGTTGGGAAGAGCGCGTGTTGTCCGCGGTCGGCCCGGTGTCCCTGGCGGACGTGCGCGCCGCGCAGCACGGGTCGTACCATGGCGAGGTGGATCGCGCGGTCTGGCGCGTCTCCCACGCGCACGGGCGGCTCGACCTGCTGCCGACGCCGATCGCCGACGCCCTCGCGGCGCTGAGCGCGCCGGAGACGCCCGCCGAGCTGCCCCTCCGCCTCCTCACGAGCGCGAGCCGCGACGCCGCCCTCCGCGCGTTCGACCGCCCGGCGGACGCCGCCGACCCTGGGGTGGGCCTGCACCCCGACGCCGGGTTCGCCGACGGCGCGCGCGTCCGGGTGCGCACGGCCTTCGGCGCGTGCGAGGCCGCGGTGCGCCTCGACCCCGCCCTCCGCGCCGGCGTGGTCGACCTCCCCGCCGGCCACGCCGCGGACGTCGCCGCCTTGATCCCGGCGGACGTCCTCGATCCGCTGACCGGGACCGCCGCGTGGAACGGCCTCGCGTGCCGCGTCGAGCCCGTCTGAGGTGACGCTGCTGCTCTGGCTCGCCGCGTGCCTCGTGGCCGCGGCCCCGGCGCCCGAGCCGCCCCCGCCGGCGCCGCTCCGGGCCGCCGAAGGTCCGGATCGCCCGCCCCCGCTGACCCCGCACTACGTGCTCGAAGCGCACCTGCGCGGCGTGTGTGCGGGGTCGGTCCTCGCCGAGGTGCGCGCGACGGGCGCGACCAGCGCGACGATCTCCACCCGGGCGTCCGCCGGCGTGCTGCACGTCGTCTACCCGGCGGTGAACGACCAGGTGCTCCGCTACGGGTGCGACGACGACAACGACGGGGTCGTCGCCGGCGAGGACGTCGTGTCGCTGTCGCTCGGGCGCGCGCGGCCGCTGCCGCCGATGCGGCTCGCGCTCCCCCCGCGCGACGTCGCCGCGGCCCTGCTCGCCCCGCGAGAGGCCGGGGTCACTCCCCGATCGTCGGGGCCCCCGTCGTCCCACTGACGACGAACCGCACCACGTCGGCCCGGGCGACGTCGAACACGGTGTCCCGGCCGCCGTCGTACTGCACGCTCGCCGCGGTCCGGAGGCCGTCGTCGGTCACGGCGTTCTCGGTGGCCGGCAACGCCGTGGTGGACTGATCCGTGTCGACGAGGATGGCGCCCGCGACGGGGATCGACGCGGCGCGCACGAACGCCGTGGTCGGCGCCGTCGGCGCGTCGATCCCCTGCGCCACGAACAGGTGGCGCGAGGAGAGCGGCGGTTCGCGGACGATCGCGAGCGCGGACACGATCGGGTCCGCGGGCTCCATCACCGCCTGGAACAGCGCCATCGCCGGCGACCAGCGCGTCAGGTTCGAGTCCGCGAGCGCCGACTGCGCGTCGAGGTTGAGCGACCGTGTGCCCTCGAGCTGGGTGATGCGCAGGCCGGGGGGATCGCCGAGCACCGCGGACGCGACGCCGTCCGGCGAACGCGGCAACGCCCGCCCCGCGGCCGCGGCGCCCTCCCCCGCGCCGATGAGCGTCACCGCGGACGCGTCGAACCGAAGCGCCGCGCCGGTGGGGCTCTCGTCGGCCTCGATCGACCACCCGCTCACGAGCGCCTGGAGCGCGTAGAGATCGGCCGTGGCCTGCTGCGCGTTGCCGAGCCACGCGAGCGGGCTCGTGGGCACCGCCGCGCCGGCGGCCACGCCCGCGTCGACGCGCGCGCCTTCGCCGGCGAGCTCGAAGCCGATCGTGGCGACGCCCGCCGCCGCGAGCTCGGCCGCGAGGCCGGCGCGCGCCGCGTCGCGGAAGCTCCCCCCCGCGTCGCCGGCGACGATCGCCACCGGCCAGCCCTCGTCGGGGGGCGCCCCGTCCGGCACGGTGATCGACAGGCACACCTCTTCCGTGCCGACGGCCTGCGGGCGGAACGTCGCGTCGAAGCTGACGGGCCCGCCGAGGGCGCGGTACCGCGGCAGGGTCGCGCGAGCGTGAAGCTCGTGCGCGTCCGGAGGGGCCGCCTCACAGGCGCGCACGCCGCCATCGTCACACGGGCTGAGGACGGAGGTGTCGCAGCGCGTGACGTCGGACACCGTCGGCACCGCGGCGGCGTCGCGGAGCTGACGGTCGCCCGAGGTGGGCGTCCCCGTGGTGAACACCGCGGCCCCCACGATCGACGCCGCGTCGAGGCCACGATCGGCGACGTACGCGCGGAACGGCGCGTAGGCGTCCCAGGCCTTGCCGACCGTCGTGTCCGGCGGGCGCTCGACGCCCATCACGGCGCGGAAGCCCGTGTCGCGCGTGGCGGCCTGGCCGGCCGTATCGGTGATGCCCGCGGTCAGGTAGACCGCGTACGTGTGCTCCGGCTGAAGCGGCTCGCCGTCCCAGACCGTCACGCCGAGCCAGTTGCGGCAGATGTACCGGCCGCGCCCGTGACGCGTGAAGTATTGCGCCGCGCCGAGCTCGCCGTAGTCGGGGGCGTCGGCGTCGAGGCTGACGAAGTGCACCGTCGCGTCGTCGCGCAACATCGTGATGGTCGACACGTCGTGCGCCCGGTTGAACCGGAAGAACACCGTGGGGTTGGTGGGAAAGCCCACGCGCGTCGACTCCAGGTGCGCGATCAGCGCGGCGACCGAGGGCCCCGCGTCGCCGGGGTGCGGGTGGCCCGACCAGTCGGGGCGCCCGTCGACGTCGCGGCGGGTGTCGTTGGGGAACGGCAGGCCGTAGAAGTCGATCATCCCCGAGGCGGGGAGGTCGGGGATGTCGAACAGGGGGTAGAAGTCGCCCCCTTCCTCGTCTTCCGGGCAGTCGCCGCCCTCCCAGAACGGGATCGCGAGGTCGACGCACGCGCCGCCGTCGCACGCGAAGCCGGCCTGACAGTCGGCGTCGTCGTCGCACGCCGCCCCATCGTCGCCGGTGCCGGCGCCGCCCGGCTCGCCGCACACGTTGTCGCTCGCGCAGACCAGCCCCCACGCGCACTCGGCCGTCGCCGAGCAGTCCTCGCCGGCGTCGGTCGTGCCGACGTCCCCCGGGAGGGCGCACACGCCGGCCTGCGTGCACACGAGCCCGCGCGCGCACGCATCGTCCCCGCACGCCTCACCAAGGGTGGCGCCGGGCGGACCGCTCTTGATCCCCGAGCCGCAGCCCAGGAGCGCGAGCAACAGCACCACGGCTCAGCGACCGCCGGGCGGGATGAAGACGGGGTAGAACTCGAGGAGGCCGGCCCAGAACGTGCTGCCGAGCACGTTGAGGTTCACGATCTCCTCGTCGGTCGAGCGGCGCATCGGCGCGATACCGACGAGGTAGCCCTGCCCGGAGGTCGGGAACGCCGAGCCCGGGATGGTCACGGTGTCGGGGGCGTCCGCCAGCGCGAAGTCGAGCAGCTTCTGCACGTCGCGCGGGGTCGTGTCGTAGGTGATGTTGCCCGCCTGGTCCATGACGACCACGAGCACGGCGTCCGCGCTCGCCGTGACGGGCACGCGCATGTCGGTGTTCGCGGAGTGGGTCTCCGGGACCTCCATGTCGGCGCCCTCCGGCGTGTCGATGCCGAGGGAGCGCTCACCTTCGTACTGGGCGACGATGTCGACGCGCTCGCCGGGCGTGTACGTAAGGTCGGACGCCTGGAATGCCCCGCTCGCGTCCTGGGTCATCTCGACCGAGCCGTTCGAGCTCGAGCGGAACACCGCCGTGACGCCGGCGAGGTTCTCCTGCGACTCGAAGTCGAACACGAACCCGGTGGACTGCGCGCCGGGCTCGAACGCGACGCCGTCGGGGAGGTCGACTCCGTCGGTGCTGACGCCGAGGAAGATGCCCTGCGCGACGGTGTTGTTCGTGAGCTCTTTCACTTTCTCGTCGACGGCCTTGAACAGGTCGCAGCCGACCAACGTGACGACGATCAATCCGAACATGAGTCCTCCTCCGCGCGGCGGCGGTCCCACCAAGGATATCCGCTTTGTCGCCGTTCGTTACGCCCGTGTGGCCTCGACGCGCGCGAGGTCGTCGGCGAACGCCTCCGCCTGCACGAAGCCTTCGGCGTACAACGACGCGTATGCGCCACCCGACGCCAAGAGCTCGGCGTGCGTGCCGGTCTCGACCACGCGTCCGGCGTCGAGCACGACGATGCGGTCCGCGTCGACGATCGTACTGAGACGATGGGCGACCACGAGGCACGTGCGACTCGCGAACACACGGTCGAGGGCCTGTTGCAAGAGCGCCTCGCTGACGGGGTCGATGTTCGCCGTGGCCTCGTCGAGCACCACCACCGCGGGGTCGCGGGCCAGCGTGCGGGCCAACGCCACGATCTGCGCCTCGCCCGCAGACAGATCGCCGCCACGCTCGCGCAGGTTCGCGTCGAGCCCCTTCTCGCGACGGGCCGCCACCCGATCGAGGTTGGACGCCGCGATCGCCGCTTCGACCCGCGCCGGATCGAGCGTGGCGTCGCCGAGGGTGACGTTGAAGCGCAGGGTGTCGGCGAAGAGCTGCACCTCCTGCCGGACCGAGCCGATCACGCGTCGCACCGCTTGCGGCGCGATGCGACGGAGCTCCACGCCGTCGAGCTCGATCGAGCCCTCGTACCCGTCGTGAATCCGCGCGAGCAGGCGTACGAGCGTGCTCTTGCCGCTGCCGGTGCGGCCCACGACCGCGACGCGCTGGCCTGGGGCGACGTCGAGGTTCACGCCGTCGAGCACCCACGGCCCGTCCGCCCGGTACCGGAAACGCACGTCGCGCAGGCGCAGCCGCCCCTTCGCCTCGGGCGCCTCGGTGTCTCCCGGGGTGATGCGGTCGTCGACGCCGAGCAGCCAGAAGATCTTGTCGAGCGCGGTGGACGCGCGCTGCAAGAAGTTCAGCTTGCCGCTGAGCTCCCGCAGCGGACGGAACACGCGGTCGACGTACTCGACGAACGCGACGACGAGGCCGACGGTGATCCCGGCCCGGTCGGCCTCGGCGAGCCCGAGCCGCCAGGCGCCGTACCCGAGCATGATCGCCACGCAGACGCTCGCGACCCCGTCGATGAGCGCGAACAGGGTGGCGTCGTAGTAGTTGTTGAGGACGTTGGCGTCGCGGAAGCGGGCGTTCAGCTCCCCGAAGCGGCCCTGCGCGCGGGCTTCGAGCCGCTGGAGCTGGATCGTCTCCACGCCCGCGATCCGCTCGGACAGGAACGCGTTCAGCGCCGCGAGGGCGTCCCGCAGGTCAGCGTAGAGCTCCCGCATCCGCCGGCGGAAGAACTCGATGATCGCCCCGAGCGGCGCGCCGACGAGCAGGAGGAGGAAGGTCAGGCGCACGTCGAGGCTCAGCATCACGCCGAGCGTGCCGACCATCACCAGCACGTCGAGCAGGATCGACACCGAGCCGGCGGAGAGCGCCTCGTTGAGGGCGTCGACGTCGCTGGTGGCGCGCGACATGAGCTGGCCCGCGGGTTGCCGATCCAGGAAGCGTTGGGACAACGTCAGGGTGTGACTGAACAACGCGCGCCGGAGCCGCCAGATCGTGTTCTCCGCGCCGGCGGCGAGGAGCAAGGTGTAGGCGCCCTCGAGCACGAACGCCCCCACCACCGTAGCGAGGTAGCGCAGCGCGACCTCGGCGAGCCCGTCCAGGCGACCCGCCACGACGTGCCCGTCGAGCGCGTCCTTCAGGATCAACGGCTGCATCAACACGATCGTCGCGATGGCCGGCGTGAGCAGCAGCGCCACGACGAAGCGCCAGGTGTCGGGGCGCACGAAGGGCCAGAGCCCGCGGAGGTGCTTCACGCGCCGTCCGACGGGGGCGGCCCGCGCTGCGCGAGCCAGGCGTCGCGGTAGGGCCCCGGGCGCTCCACCAGCTCCCGGTGCGGGCCCCGGTCGACCAGGGACCCCCGATCCAGCACGAGCACCTCGTCACACACCTCGAGCGCGCTCATCCGCAGGCTGACGACGAGGCGCGTGGGCGGGGTGCGCGCGCGCGACCGCCGCCGCTTCAACACCCGCACGATCTCCTGCTCCGTGGCGTGATCCACCGCGCTCAGCACGTCGTCGAGCAGCTCGACGTCCGCGGTGCGCAGCAACCCTCGGGCGAGCGCGACGCGCTGGCGCTGGCCACCGCTCAACGACACCCCGCGCTCGCCGACGAGGGTGTCGAGGCCATCGGGCAGCTGCGCGAGATCGGTCCGCAAGGAGGCGGCGGTGGCGGCCGCTTCGATCGCGGCCTCGTCCGCTCCGAAGCCGATGTTCTCGCGGATCGTCTCGCTGAACAGGAACGGCGACTGCGCCACCGTGGCCAGGCGGGAACGCCACACGTCGAGGTCGAGGGTGCGAACATCGGCGCCGTCGATGAACACCGTGTTCGGCGGCGGATTTCGCAGCCGCGCGAGCAGGCGGAGCAAGGTGGTCTTGCCGCTGCCCGTCGCGCCGTACACCCCCACGGTGGAGCCCGGCGGGAGCACCACGCTGACGTCGCGCAACACGGGGCGGTCCGGGGCGTCCGGATAGGCGTAGGTCAGGCCACGAACCTCGATCGTCGGCCCGCCCTCACCTTGCGGCGCCGGCGTGCCGGCCAGCTCGGGCCGATCCGGCGACGTGTCGAAGACCTCGTGGATGCGCTCGAGGCCCGCCTCGCTGCGCTGGAACACGGGCACGATGATGCCCAGCAGGCGGATGGGGACGAGGAGGTAGGCGAGCAGCGCGACGAAGGCGGCGAGCTCGCCCGGGCTCGGGTCTCCCGTCGCGAGGGCGCGCGGCCCGCCGACGGCGAGGAGGAGGTACACGCTCACCCCGCTGGCGACGGTCAACACCGGGAACACGAGCGCGCGCAGCCACGCCATCGACAGGTTGGTCGCACGGAGCTCGGCCGCCCGCGCCGACAGGCGGTCGACGAAGACGCGCTCGACGTCGAACGCCTGGATCGTCGCGACGCCCCCGAGCGCGCCGAGCAGGTCGTCGCTCAGCTCGGCGATCTGGCGCTGGGCGAGGCGCTGGAGCGCGAACATGCGGCCCACGCCGAGCCGCACGGAGAGAAAGCCGAGGGCGATCGGGATGATCGTCACGCACGTCAGCAGCGGCGACAGCAGCGCCATCTGGGTGACGCCGAACCCGAGCGCGGCGACGATGTTGACCAACTGCAAGGTCGCGAAGCCCGCGACCGCCCGCGCGTAGGTGACGTCGGTCGTCGCGCGGGACAACAGATCGCCCGTGACACAGCGGGCGTAGAAGTCCGGCTGGAGGCGCAGCAGGTGGGAGAAGAGGTCTTCCCGCAGGGAGAACTCGGCGAGTCGCCCCGGAGTGAAGAACGCGATGCGGGAGATCGACCGCACGACGATGACCACCACGCCGATGACGGCGATGCGGATCGCGGCCGTCGCCACCGCCATGTCGGCGCCGGCGCCGGGGGTGGCGGCGCGCAGCGCGTCGAGGCCGTGCGCGAGCTCCACCGGCACGCGCACGCTCAAGGCGTTGGTGACCAGGACGAGCGCCACGCCGACGACGTACCAGCGCCACAGCGGCGCGACGTAGACGCGGAAGAAGCGCCAGGTGTGGGTCACTCGGGCGCGGACGCCGGGTCGCGGACGAGCTCGTCGGGCGTCGTGTACACCCCCTCGAGGAGGGCGTCCCGGCGGGCGGCGATGTCGGCGTCGAGGCGCGCGACGGCTTCCGGCAGGCGGTCGAGGTAGCGCTTGTGAGGCCGCCGGAGCCCTTCGGCGAACAGGGCGTGCACCAGCCAGGGGAACACCGCCGTGACGTCACAATGCACGTACACCGACGAGAACTCCACACACTCGGCGCTCACCTTGCCCCAGGTGTGGCCCTCGCCCGCCGGGCAGCTCGACAGCGCGCCGTTGTCGACGGGGTCGACGCAGAACTGCACGTCGATGTCGAAGCCGCGCGCGTCGAGCTCGAAGATCTGCCCGAGCGTCGGCTCGCCCTGGAGGGTGTAGTTCTTGGGGACCCCTCCGCCGAGGATCCACACCGCCGTCTGCCCTTCGGTCTGCGCGAGCCACTGGAGCGCCGCCATGGCGTGCACGTCGGCGGCGACGTCCAACGAGAAGCGGAACGCCTCGCCGAGCGCGGCCCTGAGCTTCACGACATTGAGGAAGATCGAGCCATCCTGGGGAGCCCCGACAAAAATCGGAACCCCGCAGGCCCACGCGGTGGCGAGGAGGCTGTGCTGATCGACCCCGATGCGGGTCTCGATGGCGTGGAGCTTGCGCCCGAGCTCGGCGTGCAGCTCGGCGGTGGTCATGGCGCGCTGCATGTCCGGCTGGGCGATCAGCCAGGAAAAAAGACGATCCGTGCGGAGGAGGACGTCCTCCGGGAACGCGATGTCGTAGATGCGGATGATCCGCGCCTCGCGCAGGCGGGTGTCGCCGGCGTCGGGGGCGATCTCGCGGAGCGCGAAGCCGAGCACGCGGTGGGCGTCGTGGTAGAGGTTGGCGCCCGTCGTGGTCAGCACGTCGATGAGGCCGCGCTCCATCAAGGGCACGATGCACGAGCGGTGCAGGCCAGCGGGGGTCATCGCGCCGGACATGGTGGCGAACACGGCGTTGCCGCCGAGGGTCGACTCGCGCATGAGGCGGTGCGCCTCACGCACCTGGCGACCGACGAAGGCGGGGAACGCGGTGGCCAGCAGCTCCGCGGGCGACTCGGCGCCGGTGATGGCGCGCGGACGCACCTCGCGCTGCGCGTCGAACATCTGACGGACGGACTCCGAGCTCTCGGACACGGCACCTCCGGGGGCCGCCTGTGTATCGCGGGCCGCGCGCGGCGCCCGCGCCCGCTCGCGCCGGTCCGCCACGCGCGCTATCGAGCCGGCATGGCCCTCGACTCTCCCTGGCGCCTCCTGGCGCCGCTCACCCGCCTCCGGGTGGAGCCCGTGATCCGCCGCCTCGCCACGTTGCCCCGGGCCGCCGCCGCTCGGGCGGGCGAGCCGCTGATCGAGGAGGAACGTACGCTCACTTCACGCGCGGGCTACCGGCTCGCCGCGCGGCTGGTGCGCCGGGTGGACGGCGCGACGGATCCCGCGCTCGTGGTGAGCCCCGCGATCGACCAGGGGATCGCCGGGCTCGCGGCCCTCGCGTGGCCGGTCTCCGCCCACGAGCTCGCGCGCGCGGGCTACCAGGTGCTGCTCCACGACCCCGCGGGGCGCGGCGGAAGTTGGGGAGAAGAGGACTTCGGTGGTCCGGAGCACGCGGACGACGTGCGCGTCGCCGTGGCCGCCGCGAGGGAGCTCGGGCCCTGGGTAGGCGTGCTCGGCCTGTCGCTCGGGTTGTCCGCCGCGGCGGCCGCCGTCGCCCACCCGGACGTGGACGTGCGGTTCCTCCTCGACTGGGAAGGCCCGTGCGACCGCGAGATCATCACCGCTGGCGGCGCGCGGCTCGCGCCGGCCGCCGGGCACGCGCTGGACGACGACGCTTATTGGAGCCCGCGCGAGGCGGTACGCCACCTCGGCGCCGCGCGCTGCGCCTACATCCGGCTGCAGGCCGTGCCCGACCATGCGCAGCCCGACGAGGTGCGCCACGCGTTCCGCGCCGTACGCGCGGCCCTCGGGGGCTCCGCCCGGTTCGTGCAGCTCAACGACCACCCGCGCGGCGTGCTTCCGGACCGCCCGGCGTGGCTGCGTCCGGGCATGCCTGCCGCGAACGCGGCGATCCTCGGGAAGCTGCGGGAGCTGCGCGTCGAGCGCTGAGCGCGGAAAATCTTTTCGGAGGCGCGCATCCTTCGTGCCACCCCGCGCGTCGTGTCGGCAGAGGGTCGCGCGCCGCGGCCCCGCACCCAGGAGCCACCGCATGTCCGCCACTCGCACCGACGCCACGTTCCGCCTCGCCTACCGCGTGACCACGACGATCGACGCCGCACCGGAGCAGGTCTGGGCGTTGCTGACCGACGCGCCTCGCTTCCCGGCGTGGAACTCCACCGTGCAGGAGGTCGGCGGGCGCATCGCCCCCGGCGAAGCGCTGGCGATCAAGGTCCCGATCGCGCCCGGTCGGACCTTCACGCCGCGGGTGACCGCCTTCGAGCCGGCGCGCCGCATGGTCTGGGCGGACGGCATGGCGCCGATGTTCCGGGGCGAGCGCACGTTCACCCTCGAACCGCTCGCCGGCGGCGGCGTGTCGTTCACCATGGAAGAGGTGTTCACGGGGATCATGCTCCCCATGATCAAGGGTTCGCTCCCCGACTTCCGCGAGCCGTTCACCCAGTACGCCGCCGACCTGAAGGCGGCGGCGGAGCGCGCCACGGCATAGCCCCGGAGGCATGCAGACCTCCGAGCTCGCCCAGGCACGAGAGCGCTTCCTCGACCTCGTGGCCGATGTGCGCCCCGACCTGCACCGCTACGCGTCGCGCCTCGTCGGCTCCGCGGTCGTCGGTGAGGACGTGGTGCAGGACACCCTCGCGAAGGCCTTCTACGCCCTGAGCCTCCAGCCGGAGGTTCCCGCGCTGCGGCCCTGGTTGTTTCGCATCGCGCGCAACGCCGCGATCGACCACGTGCGTCGTGACGCGCGCGCGCCCGTGCGCGAAGACGAGGGCCTCGAGGTCGACACGGACGACATGCCGTCGGTCGACCCCCTCGTCGTCCGCGCGGCGCTCCAGCGCTTCTTGAGCTTGCCGGTCCGCCAACGGAGCGCGGTGATCCTCAAGGACGTGCTCGGCGAGCCGCTCGAGGACGTCGCGACTCAGTTGGACACCTCCGTGGAAGCCGTGAAGGCGCTCCTCGTGCGGGGGCGCGCCGCCCTGCGCGCCGCGGAGTGCGCGTCGCCTGCGCCGCCGGAGCCCGCCGACCGCGCCGCGCTCCACCGCTACGTCGCCCTCTTCAACGCGCGCGACTGGGTTGGCGTGCAGGCGCTCCTTCGCGACGAGGTGCGCCTCGACCTCGTGTCGAAGTCGCAGCGGCAAGGCGCCGCCGTGGCGATGTACTTCGGCCGGTACGCGCAGGAGACCGAGCTCACCTTCCGCGCGGTCGCCGTCGAAGGCCGGGACGCCGTGGGGGTGTTTCGGGCCGGCACGCTCGTGTACGTGGTCCTCGTCGAGTTCGACGACGGCCGGGTGCGCGCGATCCGCGATTTCCGCTACGTGCCGTACCTCGCGCGGGAGCTCGAGCCGGAAGCGATCGCGCCGCCGACTTAGGCGGGGTCCGGGGCGGGCGCGCCGAGGCGCGCGGCCATCGCGGCGAGCTCTCCGGGCGCGAAGCCGTCGATCGGCGCGTCGCGCACGACGCGCCCGCGCTCGAGCACGACCACACGCGTGGCGACGCGCTCCACGATCTCCACGACGTGCGTGCTCAGCAGGATCGCCGCCCCCTCCGCGGCGCGCGCGCGCAGAACCCCCACGATGCGCGCGGCGGAAGGCGGGTCGAGCCCGTTGAGCGCCTCGTCGAGGACGATCGCGGGCGGGCGCGCGACGAGCGCCGCCGCGAGCGCCGTCCGTCGCCGCATGCCCTGGCTGTATTCGCGGATCAGGCGCTCGGCGTCGGCCCCGAGGTCCGCCACCTCCAGCGCGTCCTCGACCGTGCCGCGGCGGCGGACGCCGACCACGAACTCGAAGAACTCGCGCGCGGTGAGGTACTCGTAGAGCTGGACGTTCTCCGGCACGATGCCGAGGTGCTCGCGGGCGCCCGCCGGGTCCCTCGCGACGTCGACCCCGCCGACCCGTGCGCGGCCCTCCGTCGGGAGGAGCTGCCCCGCGACGATCTGGAGGAGCGTGCTCTTGCCGGCCCCGTTGTGCCCGAGGAGCCCGACGATGTCGCCGGGCCCGACCTCGAACGTCACTTCGGTGAGGGCGCGTACACGCCCGAACCGCTTGGAGAGCTCGTCGAAGCGGATCATCCGGCGCCTCCGAGGGCCGCGACCAGCGTGGCGACCGGCACGTAGACGAGGGCACCCCGGCCACGCCACCGCTCGGCGACGGCCGCGCCGAGGGCGGCGAGCGCGGCGGCGGTCAGCTCGAGGCGGCCGAAGGCGGCCAACGCGACCCCCACGCCGTGCGCGGCGGCGGCGGCCAGGGCCACGGGCATCACGACGCCCTGCACCACGGCGAACACGGCGAAGGCGCGGCCGGCGGCGCGCCCTCGTGACGGCAACATCGCGTCGAGCCACGCGGGGTCCGTCGCCGCGAGGCGGGTCGACACGGCGCCGAGCGCGCCAACGCCGACGAGCGCGACCCCGAGCGCCTGCCCGGGCGCGTCGCCGAAGGCCGACACGACCCCGACGACCGCCACCCCCCAGCTCGCGCTCACCCACACACGCTCGGCCCGCCAGAGGTGACGAAGCGCCCGGAGCACGTCGGCCCGCAGCGCGGCGGGCGCCCACCGCGCCGCCCACTCCATGTACACGGCGCGCGCGTCCTCCGGTGGCTCCGCTGCCGCCCAGGCGGCGTCGATCTCGCCGAGCAACGCCGGAAGGCGGGCGACCGCGCTCGCGTTTCGGGCGGCGGCGAAGAGCCCGGCGGCCCCCGCGGCCCACGGCGCGACGAGCGCGAGGCCCCCGAGCCCGTCGCCATCGACCAGTCGATCCGCTCCCCACACCCCGCCCATCACCGCGACCCCCGCGAGCGCCAGCGCGACGCCCGGCGCCCACAGCAGCGCCGCCTGCAACCGGGGGTTCGCGCCACGCACCGCGTCGAGCAGGGGGGCGGCCGACGGGGCCACCGCCACCGCCGGCGCCGCGAGGTTCACACCTACCCCCGCGCCGATCCCGGCGAACCACGCGCCGAGCACACAGACCGCGGCGAGCGCGAACACGGGCGGGTCCGCGACGAGCGGGGCGATCAGCGCCGCGCCGAGGGCGAGCACGTCGAGGCGGGCGAGCGCGATGGCGACGAGCCGCGCGCGGAGCCACTCGTCCGCCCGAAGCGGATGGAGGTCCGCGATGCCACGATCCGGACCGCGGATGGTGTCCCCGTAGGTTGCCAGACACAGCACCGCCGTGACCAACAGAGACACACGCAGCACGAGCCCCCAAGCACCGACTCGCCACACGTCGGGCATCGCCCCGAGGAAAGGGTAGAACGCATCGTCCAACAGGAGCACGACCCCGACGCCGGCCAAGGCCGGAAGCAGGCGCGCGGCCGCGACCGTGGCCCCCTCCGTACGGAGGCGCGCGCGGCGAACCCGACGATCGGCGCGTGCGTAGGGGTTCGCGGGCATCCGACCGTCTATCGGGCCGCTCGACCGCGCGGGCACACACGGCGCACGCAGCCGAGGAAGTGTTTGACAACCGGCGGGTTCGGTCTACGATGGCGGCGGGCCCGACCGCCCCTCGACGGAGTTCCAGTGCGTACCCTGCTGTTCCTTGCTGCTCTGCTCTTCGCACCCCCCGCGCTCGCCGACGACACGTCCGACGACGACCTCTTCTCCGCTCCGGCCAAGAAGGGGCCGGATTCGGTCGACGTGAAGGGGTTCTCGGACACCGACGACATCGACATGCCCACGTTCACCGCGGTCGCGGCCGTGAAGCCCAAGCCGGCCGAAACGAAGCCGGCCGGCCCGGGCAAGCTCCCGGTCGACGTGTCCGGCAAGGAGATCCTCGCGGACAACTTCGCGCCGACGGTCGCGTTCACCGCCACCGACGCCGTCGTGGTGGACATCCCGGTGTACTACGCAAAGAGCCGCAAGGAGTTCGACGGAACCACCTACTGGCTGGTCGCGGAGGTCCTCGCCGACGGGAAGAAGGTCGCCGAGGGCCGCGCGATGGTCAGCGCCGACGCCGTGGCGGCCACGGGGCCGAGCGTGCAGTTCTTCCGGCTGTTCGCGCCGGTCGGCGCGCCGTCGGGCGTGCTCGAGATCGCGGTGAGCAAGGTCGTCGGCACCGCCAAGCCCGCGCTGCTGTTCAAGCGCACGGTGCAGTACAAGATTTGATCAGGCCGGCGCCGCCGCGTCCACTCGTTCGCCGCGGAGGCTGTTGGTGAAGCCCCGGAGCACCCGTACGTCGGCCCACTGGCCCACGAGCGAGGTGTCTCCAGGAAAGTTCACGGTCTTGAAGGTACTCGTGCGCCCGCACACCACGCCGTCGTCGTGCGCGCTCGGGCCCTCCACCAGCACGCGCTGTACGGTGCCCTCGAGCGCGCGGTGCGCTTCGAGCTGGATCTCCCGCTGCCGGGCCTGGAAACGCTCGAGCCGCGCGCCGGCGACCTCGTCCGACACCGCTTCGTCGACGAGGCGCAGCGCGGGGGTGCCGGGACGCGCGGAGTACTTGAACGAGAAGCTCGCCTCGAACCGAACCTCTTCGAGGAGCGTCATCGTGTGTTCGAAGTCTTCGTCCGACTCGCCGGGGAACCCGGTGATGATGTCCGTCGTGAGCGCGAGGTCGGGGCGGGCCGCGCGGAGGGCCTCGACGACCTCGAGGTAGCGCGCGCGCCCGTAGAAGCGCTTCATGCGCCGAAGCACACGATCGGACCCCGACTGAACCGGGAGGTGCAGGTGCGACGCGAGCTTCGGCAGGTCGCGGTAGCAGGCGACCACGTCGTCGCCCATGTCGCGGGGGTGCGAGGTCGTGTACCGCAGCAGCTCGAGGCCGGGCACGTCGTGCACGCGGCGCAACAGGTCGGCGAAGGTGGGCATGCCCGGCACCTTCAGCCCGTAGGAGTTGACGTTCTGACCGATGAGGGTGATCTCGCGCACCCCGCGCGCCGTCAGCGACTCCACTTCGGCCACGACCTCGTCCGCCGGCCGGCTGACCTCGCCGCCGCGCGTGCTCGGCACGATGCAGAAGGTGCACTTGTTGTCGCACCCCTTCTGAATCGTGACGAACGCGCTGACCTGCCCCACCGCGTCGGGGTCGAGGTCGGACGGAAACGGGTACCCGTCGGAGGCGAAGAACTCGGTGTCGAGCACGCGGCGCGTGCGCGCCGCCTCGACCAGCTCGCGGGTGCGGGCGACCGCGTCGGGGCCGAAGACGAGGTCTACCCCTGGGTACTTTCGGAAGATCCGCTGGCCGTCCATCTGCGCGACGCACCCGGCCACGGCGACGGTCAGCGGGCGCACGCGCTTGGCGGGCAGCACGCGACCGAGGAAGGAATGAAGCTTCTGCTCTGGTTTTTCGCGAATGGAGCAGGTGTTGACGATGACGAGATCGGCGTCGTCGATGTCGTCCGTGGGCACGAACCCGGCCGGAGCGAGCTGCGCCCGCATCTTGCCGGAGTCGTACTCGTTCATCTGGCAGCCGAAGGTCTTGACGTAGACGCGGGGCATGGGGAAGCCGACTATCCCGCGCAGAACTCGCGCGAGCCCGCAGCGGAGTCGCAAAGGTCGCGCGCGCGCTCCTCCGGCTGCCCGGAGGTGCGGGCATAGTCGAGCCACTCCCGGGCATAGTCCTTCGCTCGACCGCGCGCGTGATCGGCGAGTTGGCTGTTCTCGTCGCTGCGGTCTTCCACGAAGTCCGCCTCCGCGGCGAGCCAGAGGCGGGACGCGGTCTCGGCGCGGAGCTGCAGCAGGCCGAACACCCGGGCGACGTGTCGGGTGCCGGTCCACACGTGCTTGTTGTCCAGCGCGTACTCCACCCAGCGCAACACGAGCTCCGCGTCGTCGACGTCACCCCGCGAGAGGTGAAGCGCCCACTTGAAGCAGAGATCCGGATCCGACCGGTCGATCACGTCGAGGTGGCGCTCGACGAGCGACGCCCAGCCGGCGGCGTCGCCGGACGCCTCGGCGTCGACGAGCAGCAGCCGCGAGAGCTTGTCGCGCGTCGTCTGCGTGGGCTCGCTCGCGATGCGCGCCTCGACACACGCTTCGAGGTCGGGCCCGATCTCGCCCATCATCGCCCGCGGCTCGAGCGCCAACGCGTCCTTGCACGGCGTGATGTCGAACTTCGGGGCGGCGACGGAGGCGGTCTGCGGAGGCGGCGCGGTCTTGGGAGGGGCGCCCCGGCGGCGCTTCTTGCCCTTCTTGGCCTGTCGGGCCCAGTCGTCGAGGCGCTGACGCGCGATCACGACCTGCTCGACCGGCACGCCGATCTCCGCGCCGTCGACGGTCACCACCGCCGTGTCCCAACGGGCGACGAACCCGCGGAGGGCCTCGGTCGCCTCCGGGGTGGCCGTCGTCGCCGCGGCGCCGACCGTCGCCCAGTCCTCCGCCGCGGACGCGCGCAGCGCCGCCTGGGCTGCCTCGACCCGCCGGGTCTTCTCGGCGAGGGCGAGCGCGGCCATCGCCTCCTTCGGAGGGGCCTCCGCCAACCCACCTTGCCCCAACACCCACGCGCCGACCTCCGAGCGCGCGTCCTTCGACGGGCGCGGCTCCGTGCCGCCGATGGCCCGCATCGACTTGGCCACGAAGGCCTGGGCCTCGGCGAGGGTGAGCTTGCCGTCCGGCCCGGCCGGCAGCGCGTCCGCCCACCCCGCCAGCGCGCCGACGGCGAAGTAGGTGAACAAGCCGTGACCGGCGGCCTCCCAACGGGGCGCGCGCTCGGCGCCGTTGGCGGCCAACCACACGCTCACCCGACTGTCGGCGTCCACCCACGCGGGCGGCGGTGCGGGCTCCGCCTCGGCGTCGGGGAACAACGGCTCGCCATCGCGCGAGCGGCCGTTGAACGGAGCGTCGACGAGGATGACCACGCGGTCGGCCTTCGAGCCCGCGGCGAACTCCACCACGTCCGCGAGGGGGACCGAGGCGTCCATTGGGGCGGCCGGATCCGCCTCGGCCCCTACCAGCACGCGCCCGACGTCGGCGTCCACCAGGCCGTGCCCCGCGAAGTAGACCCACAGCGTGCCCTTCCGCTTCACGTCACGCGCGGCGGCGCTGACGTCGGCGCGGATGCCCGCGCGCGTGGGGTTCTCGATCGACCGGATGCGCGCGGGGTCGACCCCGCGAGCCACGAGCAGGGCGATGACCGCCTCTCCGTCGCGCGCGGCGTCGGGGACGTCCGGCAGGTTCGCGTAGTCCTCGGTGTAGAGCACGACCGCTGCGTCGCGCCGCGAGCGGGGCGCGGACGTGTCCAGCTCGTCCAGCGGCGGGGGCGCGACCTCGTCGGCACGAGCGAGGGAGGCGGCGAGCAACAGGGACACAGGCGACATGCGACCGCCACCCTACCCCGATGCGTACCGCACGACCAACCTCGGTCCGGATCGCGCGTTGTCCGTCGATTTCACGCGGGGCCCACGGGCTCGTGGGGTGTGTAGCTTCGACCCGGAGGTCGAGATGCGGATCGTGTTCTTGCCGATACTTCTCCTCGCAGGCTGTCCGATGGAACGCGGCACACCCGAGGAGGTCGACCCACCCGCAGCGCCGGGCGACGATCCCGTACCGGACGGCGACGGCCCCGGGACGCCGGAGACGCCCGAGCCGATGCCGGCGACCCCTCCGCCGAGCGGCACGAGGAGCCCGTGGATCATCAACAGCACCGATCCGAACGTGCGGAACCCGGGCGACACCGACGCGCCGCCACTGCCGCCGATCCCGCCGGCCGGGCCGACCCGCACGACGCCGACCGACGCGCCGGTGCCGATCGACCCGGACCCCGCCGCGCCCGCGCCGGGCGGCGACGCCGGCGCGGCGCCGTCCGAGCGGGGGTGACCCGAGGCGGCCGGGCCGCGCGCCGGGCCGCCGTTCAAGCCGCGCGCTGCCGCAGCCTCTCGGCCAGCGCCTCGAGCGGCGCGAGGGGGTCCGACGGGGGCGCGACGTGATGCAGCCACCGGGCGGCCTGCACCGCGGCGCGAACCTCCGCGCCGCCGCCGAGGAAGAGCCCACGCGGGGCGAGCGCGGTGAGCGCGTCGACCGTGGGGCTCGCGTCGATGAGGCGCGCCGCGAAGTGGAAGCCCGTCAGACGCTCGAAGGCGTCGACCGCCTCCGGCGGGCGCGACGACCACACGGCCAAGGCCCCGACCTCCGAGAGGCGGTCCAGACGCTCGCGGGTGACGCGAACGACACACGTCTGCCACCCGTCACGCGCCCAGATCGACGCGAACACCCCTTCGAGCTCGCCCGGATCGCCGCCGAGCTGGTTGACGACCACACGCCACCCGCCGGCCGGCACCGGGCGTGGCCGACCCGCGTCGACCCACACACGCGCCGCGCGCGCCACGTGCGCCGGGGACGCGAACTCGCCGGAGCCGCGAAGCAGCGCCAGCTCCTCCGCGTCCACCCCGCCCAGTCGCCGGATGATGGTGTCTTCGGCCGCGCGAACGTCCAACAGGACGTCGTCGAGCGAGAGCACCATCCACACCTTCGGACGGGCAGCCTCGCTCACGTACGGACCGCCGCCACGCAATGGTGGAACCAAACCTCGAAGGAGCGGTCGTAGTGACGGACCACCCGTGGCACGTGCTCCTGCGCCGCCACGACCGTCAACCCCAGCTCCGCGAGCGCCTCGAGCAGCTCGTCCTCCGGCGGCGGGACGCCTTCGGCGATCTCGCTCGGGACCGCGTACGGCGTGGAGAGGGTCAACACCCCGTCGGGGGCGAGCATCTCGACGGACCCGACGAGGACGTCCGCGAGGGAGTCGCCGCAGGCGTCCAGCACGTCACCGAGGTGCACCCACGCGAAGGCGCCGGCGGCGAACGGGGGGCGCGCCGCGTCCGCCACGCAGAAGCTCAAGCGGGCGTCGGTGGGCTTGAACGGCACCTTTACGCGGCGCAAGCCGCCGGCGTGGCTGCGGATCGTGGCGTGCGGGAGCTGCCCGGTGAGCATGCCCCGCGCGAGGAACACGGCCTCGAGGTTGATGTCGAACGCGCAGGTCGGCCGGCCGGCCGCGAGCATGCGGCGCGCCATGACCCCGACCCCACACCCGACGTCACACGCGGCCCCTTCGGGCGCGTGCGCGGCGGCCATGTCGGCGCAAACGGCCTCCGGGCCCGCGTCGCCGAGCGCCGCCAGCCACGCGCCGAAGCCCGTGGGCGCGGAGAACACCGAGGGCGGCAGGTGCGGCGTCAGGGGGTCCGGCACGCCGAGGTGCTGCGCGTCGGCTTCGGCCGCGCGGCGAATCGACGACTTCCCGATGTGGTCGAAGGGGTCCGCCACGAGGATCGGCACGCCGTCGACCGACGGGTACGCCATGTGCGCCTCGGTCGAGTAGAGGTTGTCCCTCAACACGACGCGGGTGCGCGGACACGCGAAAGGAGGGGTGCCGTCCATCAGCTCTCTCACGGTCGCCGGGACTAACCGATGCCCGGCGCGGCGTGGGGCCTCGGGAGCGGTCGAACGCGCACGTAGAACCCGGCGCGCGTCGCGGCCTCGCCGAACGCCTCCACGTCGTCGAGGCGCACGCGACGCCCCTGCGCGTACGGACGCGCCCTCCCTTCGCGCAGCGCGACGAGCGGCTCCGCGAGGCAGGCGTAGACGGTGTCCCAGCCGTAGCCGGCGACGATGTGGAACACGTGACCCCAGACGTCGCGGCGCCAGCCCGCCGGCAACGCGAGCGCCTCGCCGGCGTACACCCGCACGCCGGGCGGAGGCGGGCCGGACAAGGTCGGCGGCAGCGCGACGTCGACGAGCACGGCGTCCGGCGCGAGATCCGACGGCGAAACGACCCCTCCGGTCGTGTGCGCCCCGACCACCACGGGCCATGCCGCGAGCCGCTCGGGATCCGCGCCGACCTCGAAGCCGAGGGCGGCGAGCCGCTCCGCGATGACCCGACCGGTGGCGCCCCGCGCGCCGAGCACCGCGACGCGTCGATGCCCCGCCGCGACGCGACGCGTGACCTCCGTGGCCGCCCACGCCGTCGCGGCGTTGCCCGTGGTGACCGGCACGCCGATGGCCGCTTCGAGCGCGACCCCGCGCCCCGCGACCGCGGCGAGCACGCTGCCCAGGCCGACGACCTCGACCGGCGCCGCGAGCTGGACCGCGCGGACCATCGCCGCGAGCGCCCGCCCCTGGTCGTCGAGGAGCTGCGCCGGGAGCATCGGGACGACGACGATCAACCCCGACACGTCCCCCAGGCCCACGCGCGCCACGGGCGCGACGAGCGCGGGGTCCGTGCCGTCCACCCGACCGAAGAGGTACCGCGCGTCGGCGCGGCGCAGCCCGTGGACCTGTCGGGCCAGCGGCGTCAACGGGTGGACAAGGAACGCGAAGCGACCGCTCAAACGATGGTTTTCTGCGCGAGCAGGCCGGTGACGAGGTTGTAGAAGGTGCCGACGCGGAACAGCGTGGCCACTTCGCTGACCTTGAGCCCCTCGCGGAGCTCGTCGGCCGGGACCTCGGGCATGTGCGCGGCGAGGCGCGCGCGCGCCGCGGCGGTGAGGACCCCGTTGACCTCGTAGCTCTCGCCGTCCGCGAGCCCTTCCCGGCTGGCCGCTTCGACGCCCCCGCGCGGGATGCGCACGTCGAACGCGCGCTCGAGGCGGAAGGCGATGTCGAGGAAGTCGAGGCTCTCCGCGCCGAGATCACCGATGAGGCGGGAGGAGTAGCCCACCTCGTCCTCGTCGAGCCCCAGGGCCTCCGCGATGCAGCCGCGAACCTTCGAGAAACGAGCTTCGTCGACGCCTTCGGGCAGGGACATCAGGGCTCCGGGGACCGGGCGCGGACGTAACCCACGCTCGGCTCAGGCGCTCAACCGCCCGTCGAAGGCGAGGAGGCGCGGCACGTCGAGCGTGAATCCGAGCCCGCCGTCGCCGAGGTGAAAGGCATCGGCCACCCAGGGCGGGGTGTTCATCAAGGAGTTCTACCCCCCTGCCCGGCATGGGCGACGCGCGCTGGCGGCTCGGGATCGTCGTGGACACGCCGTCGGTTGAACGTTGACCGCGCGCACTCGGGACGAGCGCGCCGAACGCGGCCATGATCCGGGGATGACCGCATCGCCGCTCGCCCAGAAGGTGCTCGCCCTCCCCTATCGCGAGCGGGAGCGCCTGCTTGCGGAGCGCTCGACAGCCTTCACGACGGAGATGCGGGCGGGCGTGATGCCTGCTCGCCGTTGAGTTCCACCCGGAGGCCCGCACGGAGCTGCTTTTGGAGCGGGCCTGGTACCGCGAGCGGAGTGAGCAAGCTGCGCTCGGGTTCGACACCACCGTGGCCGCCGCCGCATAGACGCGCCACCGGCGACGCGAGCCTTGCCACGATCTGCATACGGGGGTATGATGCACGTATGAGCGCGAAACGTCGACTCTCCGCCTCCGTGGACGCCGAGCTCCTACAGGCCGCTGAGGCTGCCGTGTCCGGCGGCGATGCCGACAGCGTCAGCGCCTGGGTAAACGACGCCCTGCGCCTCAAGCTCACGCACGATGCGCGGCTGGCCGCGCTCGCCAGCTTCATAGGCACGTATGAGGCGGAGCACGGTGAGATCACTGGAGACGAGATGCGGCTCGCGACGCGGCGGGCCAGCGAATCCGCCATCCCCGTTCGCGGCCCGGCGGCGACGGGCCGGTTCGGAGCTCCTCGGTGAGTCTGGTGCTCGACGCCGGCGCACTCGTCGCGATCGAGAGGTTGGATCGCAGCGTCGTGGCGTTGCTGAAGCGGGAGCTGCTCGCCGGGCGGGCCCCACTCACCCATGGCGGCGTGGTGGGACAAGTTTGGCGGGTTGGGGGTGGGCGTCAGGCGAACCTTGCGAGACTCCTGCGCGGCGTGGAGGTCCGCGCGTTGGATGGCGCCCTTGGGCGACGGGCGGGCGATCTCCTGGGGCTCGCCGGCGAGGTCGACGTGATCGATGCCGCCGTCGCGCTGCTAGCTCTGGACGGGGACGTGATCCTGACCTCCGACCCGGGCGACCTGGCCGCGCTCGTGGCCGCAGCGGGAACCCACGCGGACATTGTGCCGGTCTGATCCCCGCCCCCGCCGGCGTCAAGTGCCGCCTGGTGCGCGCCCGTCAAGGGGGTGTGGACGTTGTGGGGCCGTTGACCCGCGTCACTCGCAGAGGTCGCCGACGCCGTCGCCGTCAGTGTCGGTCTGATCGGGGGCCCATGCGCCTTCGGGGTCGAGCCCTGGTTGGAGGTCGGTGATCGCCGCGCCAGACTCGTCGAGCAGTCGCGCCGCGAGGCCCCAACCGCCGCCCTGGTCGTACACCTTCAGCAGCAGCAGGTTCGCCCCCTCCTCGACCCGCACCCCAACCTGGAACTGGTCCGCCACCACGCCCTGGCAGCTCGCGACATCGAGCACCAGCGCCCCGTTCCACCAGGCGAACACCCCGTCGTCGGCGCCGACGGACAGCGTGGCGTCGCGCGCCACGTCGCTGTCGAGCCAGACCGCGGCGTACGCCTCGCGCGGCGCGTACACCCAGCCATAGTCCGGCACAAAATCCAAGAGTCCGGTGTCGAGCAGGGTCGGGTCCCACACCCGATCGCCCGCCGCGGCGCCGACCTCCGGCGCGAACGCGACGTCGTCCTCCCCGACGCGCGCCGCCTCCGCGGGCCGGCAATTGCCGGTCGTCGCGTCGCCGGTGTAGGGCCCGGCCGCGATCCAGGTGCGCACGTAGCCGTCTGCCGGGAGGGCGAGCGCCGTGTCGGGCCCGTTCGACACGTCCGGACAGTTGTCGTCGACGTCGCCGATGCCGTCGCCGTCGCGGTCGAGGTCACACGAGTCGGGCTCGCCGTCCGCGTCGAGGTCGGCGCCGGGCGGCGCGACGAGGCTGCTCGCGTCGACGAGGGCGACCTCGAGGCTGTACCCGTCCACGGCGCCGGCGACGGCCTCCGCGCACACGGTCCACGTCCCCTCCTCCATCCACCGCGCGCCCGGCTGATCCGCCGGATCGACCGCGGCGCACGCGGACTCCGACGGCGCGCCCGCGGCGAGGCGCGCCCCGCTCGGGTCGTAAAGGGACAGGTTCAGGGCGGCGCCGCAGGGCTCGATCTGCGTGACGGCCACCGCGCCGCAGCGCGGGACGTCGAACGCCCAACAATCCACGTCGCCGCCGTCGAGCGCGCCGTTGACCCGCCCTTCACCGACCCGCGTCGCCTCCGAGGGCGACTCGTTCGGCTCGGACTCGCCGACCCCCACCTCCGCGGCGCATCGGGGGTCGCACCCGTCGCCCCCGCGCGCGCCGCCGTCGTCGCAGGCCTCCCCCGCGTCGACCACGGCGTCGCCGCAGGACGGCGCGACGCACGCGGTGCGGCACGCGTCGGGCGTGGCGTCGTCGTTGGCGGCGCCTTCGTCGCACGCTTCGTCAGGGTCGACCACGCCGTCTCCGCAGCGAGGCGGCGGCGTCTCGCCGAGGACGGTGTCGGTCGAGGACGTCTCGTCCTTCGGAGCACAGGCGACGATCAGCGCGACGAGCAGCCACATGGAGACAGAGCATACACGCGGACGCCGACGGCGGTATCCTGCGCGTCATGGACACCTCCTTCCACCCGGGCCACGGGCCCGAGCTCGTCGACTACGCGGAGCTCCTCGCCACCGGCGTCGTGCGCGGCCGTACCGGGCGCGTGCTCGCCGCGGGCGACCCGAACATCGCATCCACGGTGGCGGGCGTGCGCGCGGTCACGGCGCTGCCCGGCGGGGTGCTCCGGATCGAGGTCGACGGCGACGATCTCCGCGTCGCGCGCGCCCTGCACGCCACGCCGGGGATCGACTGGGCCATCCCCGACCTCCGGATCCCCCTCACCCTGACGGCGCTCCCGGACGATCCCTACCTGTCAGCGCAGTGGCACCTCGAGAACACGGGCCAGGACGGCCGCACCGTCGACTCGGACATCGACGCGGCCACCGCGTGGGAGTTCGCCACCGGGGCCGGCCAGCTCATCGCCATCGTGGACTCGGGGACCCAGCTCGATCATCCCGACCTCGTCGTCATTCCCGGGCACGACTACGTCGACGGCGACGACAGCCCCGACCCGGGAGCGGACACGAGCAACGCCCATGGGACCGGCACCGCCGGCATCGCGGCCGCCGTGGGCGACAACGGCTACGGCGTGGCGGGCGTGGCGTGGGGCGCCGAGGTGTACGCGGTGCGCCTGATCGGCGGGAACACGAGCTTGGAAGACCTCTACAACGTGTTCGTGGAGTCCGTCGACGCCGGCGCCGGCGTCATCTCCAACTCCTGGGGGTTCGGCACCAGCTGCGAGCGCATCCCGAACTACTCGGTGTTCGAGGACATGTTCACGTACGCGGAGGAGCAGGGCCGCGGCGGACTCGGGACGGTCGTCACGTTCGCGGCGGGCAACTCGGGCTGCGACATCCAGACCGACGGCATGCTCCGCAACGAGACGCCGATCGTGATCGCGGCGCTCGAGGGTACCGACACGCGCGCCGGCTACTCGAACTACGGCGCGTCGGTCGACCTCGCCGCGCCCACCAGCCTGCTCACCACCGACATCGTGGGGGGATACGGCAGCCACGACGGGGACGATCTGCTCTACCCGTGGTTCTCGGGCACCAGCGGCGCCACCCCGGTCGTGTCCGGGGTCGTGGCGCTCATGCTCGAGGCGAACCCGCGCGTCACGGCGGCCCAGGTGCGCGAGGTGCTCTGCGAGACCGCGGTCAAGGTGGACCTGGAGCTCGCCGACTACGACGCGGAGGGCCGGAGCCCGTACTACGGCTGCGGCCGCGTCGACGCCGGCGCCGCGGTCGCCGCGGTGGCCAACACCGCCCCGGCCGCGCCGGTGCCGCGGCTCGTCGCCGACACGGCGGAGGTGCCGCGCGTGATGCTCGCCTGGGAGCCGGCGGTGGACCCGGACGGCGACGTGTGGTCGTACGTGGTGCGCTACACGATCGGCGATCGAACCGCCGAACTCTCCACGGAGGGCACGACCGTGGACCTCGCGGCCGAGGTGGTCGTGGGCGACGTGATCACGTGGACGGTCGCGGCGATCGACGCGTGGGGCGAGGGCCCCTCGAGCGAGGCCCTGACCCTGACCGTCGTGGCCCCGCCGACGGCGCCGGTGCTTCCGGCGCCGAAGGACGACGAGGACTCGGGCGGATGCGCGTCTGCCGCGGGCCCTGCGCCCCTCTGGGCCCTCGCGGCCACGGCGCTGCTTCGCCGTCGGGTCAGTCGACCGCGAGCCCCGCGAGCCGGAACGGCGCGCTGACGCCCAGGGCCGCCGCGAAGCCGAGCGGCACCGTCGCGGCTCCGAGGGCGCGGTCGCCCGGAGGCGGCTCCTGGGGTGGCCCGACCACCCGCACGGCGCGGCCCACGGCCGATCCCGGCACGAGCACGAAGAACGCGGCGCCCTCACCGCAGGGGCCACCGACGATCGCCTCGGCGCCGACCAGGGCGTCAGACCCGCCCACGACCGCGACGTCGACCCGGCCCTCGGCCACCGCCCACACCGCTTGATGCAGCGCGACGGCGCCGCCGAGCGCGCCATCGCACCAGTTGCCGTTGTCGCCCTGGATGTCGTGATGCGCGCTCGCGTAGCCGAGGACGTTGTTGGAGAGCCCCTTCACCAGCCAAAGCGGCGGGATGAGCGGGACGGCCTGCGCGGCGAAGACGCCGAGGTCGTGCGCGCCGCCCATCGCGGACAGCGCCGGCGCCAGGTCGTCCGCCTCGCCGGACTGCGGGGACGCCGCGACGTACATGCCCCGGCGAAGCGGCGGAACGTCGGCCCACGCCGGCCAGGCCGCGATGGCCGCGCGCGCCGCGGCGAGCCCGAGCTGCACCGCGCGGGTCATCGTCTTGAGGTGCTTGCGCGGCACGCCGGCCGCCACCGGGTCGAACCCGAGCACCCGCCCGTCCGCGCCGGGAGCGAGCGCGTACGACGCGGCCACCACGACGTCGCGGGTCACGCGGTCATCCGGTCGCGCGCGTGTCGCACCGGGAGCGCTCGGTCGATGCGCTTGCCGAGCCCGGCGAGGGTCTTGCCGGGGCCGACCTCGATCGCCTCCGTGGCGCCGAGGACGCGCAGGCGCGCGAAACACGCGCTCCACCGCACCGGCAGGGTGACCTGGGCGACGAGGGCGGCGCGGATGGCCGCGACGTCGGCGGCGATCCCCGCGTCGGCGTTGTGCACCACGGGGAAGGAAGGGGGGCGAAGGTCGATCGTCGCGAGGGCCTCGCGCAGCCGCTCGCCCGCCGGGGCCAACAGGGCGCAGTGAAAGGGCGCGCTGACGGCGAGCCGCTTCGCCGCCCCGCCGGCGGCCTCGGCCCTCGCGATCAGCCGATCGACGGCGCCGACGTGGCCGGCGACCGACACCTGCCCGGGACAATTCGTCGCCGCCACCGCGACGAGCTCGCCCTGGCCGGCCTCGGCGCACAGCGCCTCGACCTGCGCGTCGTCCAGGCCCATCACCGCGGCCATGGTGCCCACCCCGAGGGGCACCGCGGCCTGCATGGCCTCGCCGCGCAGGCGCACGAGGCGCAGCGCGTCGGCGAGCCCGAGGCTGTCCGCCGCGACGAGCGCGGAGATCTCTCCGAGGGAGTGCCCCGCGGCCCCGACGATGGTCAGGTCGGGCCGCGCCCGCCGGAGCGCGCGCAGCCACGCGACCGACGTCGCGAGGATGGCGGGCTGGGTGATCGCCGTCTCGGCGAGGCGCTCCTCCGGGCCGTCCCGGACGATGTCCGACAGGGCGAAGCCGAGCGCGTCATCGGCCTCGGCGAAGGTCTCGCCGTCGAGACCGGCGTCCATGCCCACGGATTGGCTGCCTTGACCGGGAAACACCAGCGCTGCGCCCACGAGAACCTCCGTGGGCGCGGCTATCCGGGTCGCTCACATCCGGCCGCGCAACATCCCCCGCGCGTCACACAGCGCGGGCCGCCACCTGCGGCACCAGCCACCGAAACAGCACCGTCGCCCCGGCGGCGCCGAGAAGCTGGGCGACCACGAAGGCCGGGGCGTCGGCGGGACGGATGCCCGCGAACGTGTCGGTGAGGGTGCGCGCGACGGTGACCGCGGGGTTGGCGAACGAGGTGGAGGCGGTGAACCAATAGGCAGCGACGATGTACAAGGCGACGGCGTACGGGGTCGCGGCCGGCGTACGACGCGAGACGCCGAAGATCGTCGCGAGGAGGCCGAACGTGGCGACGCCCTCGGCGATGAGCTGGCCGGAGCCGCTGCGGGCGTGCGCGGACGCGACGAAGAGCGGGAGCTCGAACATCGCGTGGGCCACGGCGGTGCCGCCGATCCCCCCGATCATCTGCGCCGCGACGTAGGCTGGGACATCCCCCCACCGGAGCCCGCCCGACGCGGCGTCCGCGAGGCTCACGGCGGGGTTGAAGTGCGCGCCGGACACCGCCCCGAAGGTCAGGATGAGCGCGGCGAGGCCGCAGCCCGTGGCCACCGCGTTGCACAGGAGCGCGAGCCCGACGTTCCCGTCGGCGAGACGCTCGGCCATGATGCCCGACCCGACGACCGTCGCCACGAGCAGGCCCGTCCCCAACAGCTCGGCGATCGCGCGCCGCCCGAGATCTACCGACATGCCGCGCCTTCTTCCCGCGCGGCGACTATGCGTTCGTCGCGTCGAACGCCATCCGCGCCCTCACGGCTCGAGGACGTCGTGACGGATACGGGCGAGCGCGCGCCCGAAGATCGCGGGGTCGCCCATCCCCGCGGCGAGCACCAGAGCTCCTTCTACGCGCGCGACCGTGTCCTCCGCGCGCGCGCGGGCCTCCGCCGCCTCGATGCCCGCGTCGACGAGCACCTGCGCGAGCGCGGACAGCCACCCCTCGAACACCCCCGCGAGCGGGCGCTGAAACCGGGCGCGATCCACGCTCGCGCACAAGCGCTCGAGGAGGCACGCCAGCCGCCCATCGTCGTAGAACGCCGCGATCGTCGCGATCATCGCGTCGATGCGCGCCTCGGCCGGCGCCGCGGCGCGCATCGGCACCAGGAGCGCGACCTCCAGCCGCGCGCTCAGGTGCGCGAGCACCTGCTCGGCCATGTCCGCCTTCCCACCCGGAAAGTGATGGTACAAGCTCGATCGACCCAGGCCCGTGACGTCGGAGAGGGCGCTCAGGGACGCGCCGTCGTAGCCGTCGCGGCGAAAGGTGACGAGCAGGCGATCGAGCACCTCGTCACGATGGAGGAGGGATGGCGGCATCAGCGGGGTTTAGCCGGTGCCGCCGCCCCGAGCGCCGCGCGGAGGCGCGCGTTCTCGGCATCGAGCTCGGCGATGCGCGCGTGGAGCGGGGCCGCGGCGGCGCTCACCTCGGCCTCCGTGAACCTCACAGGGATGTGTTGGGGGCAATTCCAGTCGAACGCGGCGATCTCGACGAGCGCGGCGCGCTGCACCCGCGCCGCGTATCCGGGCACCTGCAAACGGGCGATCCGCTCCGGATCGTCGACGAACCGAAGGCGACCGAGGATCTTCAGGCGACGTCGGCGCGCGTAGTCCATCAAGAACAGCGACACCCGGTCGTCGATCGACACATTGCCGGCGGTGAGCTGCTGGCGGTTTCCTCGAAAGTCGGCGAAGCCGAAAGTCGTCTCGTCGAGGACCTGGAGGAAGCCCTTGGGTCCTCCTCGAAACTGCACATAGGGCCAGCCGGTCTCCGTGACCGACCCCAGGTAGAAGCCGTCCCGCGCGGTGATGAACGCCGCCTCGGCCGGGCCGAGGCGGTCGTTGTGGTCGGGGCCGTCGGTCGCGCCGGCGTATGGGTCGCCCCCCTCCCAACGCCGACGCGCGGAGAGGGTGGCGGGGGTGGTGGTCAACGCGAGGTATCGATGGCCCACGACGGCTCCTGCGGACGGACGGTCAGAAGGTGAGGACGGTCCAGCCGTCGCGGACGTAGCGCGCGAGGCTCGCGAGCCCGGTCGTGCCCGGCACCGCGTTGTCGGTGAGGAGCGCGAACCCGGTCCGCTCCGCGTCGGCACGGGCGCCGAACACGTCCGCGCACCCGCACGACACGCCCGCGACGCTGGCGGCCACCGCGGTGTAGAGCGCGTGGGCCGGGTGGTCCGGCTGCGTGACCACGTTGACCCAGCGAGTGCCGGCCCCCTGGAACACGAGCTCGACCGGGATGCCCTTCTGCTCGAGATCGTAGGTGAGGGCGAGGGCGTTGAACAGGCGGCCGAGGGCTTCGTCGCCCCCGTTGGGGTCGGCGAGGAGGACGATCGCGGTCTTCATGAGTGGCTCCGGGGGTGCGTCGGCGTCAGTACCGAACGTTCGGTACATAGCACCCGGCTCGGGCACCGTCAACGGGCGCTCGCGCGTCCGCTTCGCGCTCGGGCCCGGTTACGCCTCGACCGTGATCCCCCGCCCCGCCGCCGAAGTGCTGTCCTGGCTCGCGCTGCTGCTCAGTCCGGCGGCCGCCGCGTGCCTCGTCGTCGCGGCGGTCTACGCTCCGGAGGCGATCGCCGCCGGCGAGCACCTGCGCGCGCTCGGACTGCCCGTACACCCGTGCCCGGGCTGCGGCTTCTGCGGCCTCTCGCGCGGCTTCGCCTGGATGATGCGCGCGGAGGTGCTCACCGCGGTGCGCTTGAACCCGCTCGTGCTCGTGTTCTTCCCCCTCTCCTGGGCGCTGACCTTCGGCGGACCCACCGTGTTTGTCCTCAACCGCCGGAGCTCCGCATGAAGATCGCGTCCATCGTAACCTTGATCCTCGCCTTCTTCGGCGTCGCCCTGGGCTTCGTCCCGTGCTTCGGGTGGTTCAACTGGCTGGGCGCGCCCTTCTGCGCCCTGCCGGTCGTCCTCGGCCTCGTCGGCTTGATCGCCGACAAGGACAAAGAGACGGGCCAGGCCCCCAACATGGGCGTGCACCTCGCGGCCGTGATCGGCGGCGTGCTCCTCGGTGTGGTCGCCGTGGTTCGCTGCGTCCTCGGGGGCGGGTTGCTCTGAACCGACGGTCAGAGACGCAGGCAGGCGCCGTAGTGCGCGTCGCACACGACGGTCACCTGCTCGCCTGGGTACACCACGATCTGTCCGGCGGGGGCTTCGTACCCGTACGGGAACGTCGCGAGGACGATCCAGGTCCCCGGCGGGACCTGGTCGAGCGGGACCACCTGGCGCCCGTCGGTCAGGCGTACGGAGAGCGCGTCGCCGGTGACGACCACGCGCGCGTTCGGCGGGGGGCCGATCGGCGCGGTCCCGGTGTCGGCGGCGCCGTCGCGGCGCGGGCGCGTCGCGACGGGGGCCGCCGGCGGCGTGACGGGCTTCGCGGGTTCGTCGATCTTCACCGGCGTCGATGACGCCACGACGTTCGCGCCCCCCGGGGCGCCGGTCGTGGGGGCCGACGGGGCGGCCGGCGGTGGCGCCGCGGGGACGGCCCCGGGGATCGGGACGGGCGCCGGCGGCAACGGCGCGCCTGGGCGGGTCGCCGCGGCGGTCCACGTGGCCGCCCCCAGGCCGACCGCGCCGATCGCGAAGAGCGCCGCGAGCGCGGTGAGGCCCGCCATGACCACCGCCACGATCGCCACGGTCGACCACGACGGCCCGCGCGGCGGGGGCCCGACGCCGCCCGGCCCCGTTGGCGGCAGCGTCGGGCTCGAGGGCGCGGGAGGCGGCGGGACGGTGGGGGACGACCGCGGCGGCGCGGAGGGGATCGAAGGGGTGGACGCGCCGAACGTCGCGCCGACCGTGGACGCCGACATCGTCGCGCCCGAAGCCCCGGCGGCCCAGGGGGCACGCCCGTCGAGCACGTCGAGGAGGGTCGCGCAATCCGGGATCCGGGCGTCGGGGTCGGTCGCCATCGCGCCGCGGATCGCCGCCACGACGCGCGACGGCAGGTCGGGCGCGAGGGTCTCTGGCGGCGCGAAGCGCCCGGACGTCACGGCGGTGAGGATCTCGTACACGCTGTCGCCGTCGAAGGCGCGCGCGCCGGTGCTCAGCTCGTAGAGCACGCAGCCCAGCGCGAAGATGTCCGCGCGCGCGTCGACCCGCTTCGCGTTTCGCCACTGCTCCGGCGCCATGTACGCCGGGGTGCCCATGCCGACGCCCGTCGCCGTGATCTGCGGCCCGCCGTCGTCCGAGAGCGCCTTCGCCAGGCCGAAGTCCGCCACCTTCGTGATGAATCCACCGTCGGCTGCATCAACACGTTCGCCGGCTTCAGATCGCGGTGGATCATCCCGGCCCGGTGGGCACGCGCGACGCCCGCGACGATACCTCGGAAGATCGCCTCCGCCTCGGCGACGGAGAGCCGCCGTTCGCGCAGGAGGCCTTCCAGCGAACCGCCAGGGACGTACTCCATGACGAGCCCCGGCGCGCAGCCGACGTCGATGATGTCCGTCACCGCCACGACGTTGGGGTGCGCGAGTGACGCCTGAAGGCGCCCCTCCTGTTGCAACCTCGTCTTCAGCGCGGCGGAGGTGACCTTGAGCACCTTGAGCGCGTGGACGCTCCCGAGCGCCGTGTGTCGCACCTGGAACACCGACGCCATGCCCCCGTCGCCGAGCGGGCGCTCGATGACGTAGCGGTCGTGGATCGTGCCCGGGTCCAACATCAGGTCGCCCCCGGGCCGCCGTACGCGCGCACGACGCGGTAACGGCCCTCCCGATACGAAGGGTACGTGCGCCGCGTCACTTCGATCTGCCGCTGGAACGCCTCGAATACCTCCAGGGTCATGGCCGCTTCGAGCTGGGGGATGGCCGGGGCGAGCACCGCCTCCAGCGCGTCGGGATCGCGACAGTCGGTGTAGATGCACCACACGTACGCGCCGTCGTGACGCACGAGATCGAGGGGGTACAGTCGACAGTCGAGCGGGCGCTGCGCGTACACCCCGCACCGACCGTCGCGAAGCGCGGGGCACGCGCCGCAGGTGTCCACGAAGCGAACCCCGGCCTCGTCGCGCACCGGCACGCCCGGCGGCGCCTCCGAGGGCAAGAGCCAGGGCGAGGCGCAACACTGCCCACACCCCTCGCACGCCGAGGAGCCGCGCCCGTCGAGCACCGCGTACATCCCCGCGACCGCGTCAGACACCGGCACGCTCGCCGACCCAGAGCCGCGACGCCGGCACGTCGCTGGCGTAGCCCTTGACCTTGAGCGGCACCTCGGGGTCGAGGGTCACGTCGCTCGGCAGGGCGTCGCGCAGGCGAGAGCGCGTGCCCGACGCGAGGCAGGCGTGACCGACGGGGCTCGCCGACTCCATGCGCTGCGCGAGGTTCGTGGTCTCGCCGATCGACGTGTACTCGAGCTTCTCGTCGCACCCGATGGCGCCGACGACCACCTCGCCGCTGTTGAGCCCCACGCGCATCTGGAAGGTCACGAGCCCCTGCGACGCGCGCCGGGCGTTGATCTCGCGCATGGCGCGCTGCATGGCGATCGCGCACTGCACGGCCCGATCGGCGTGGTTCGGGATGGGGATCGGCGCGCCGAAGAACGCGACGATGGCGTCGCCGATGTACTTGTCGACGAAGCCGCCGTGACGCTTGATGATGGGGATCAACACCGTGAAGTACTCGTTGAGCGTGCGCACCACGTCGGCCGCGCGCATGTTCGCGGTGAGCCCGGTGAAGTTGGCGAAGTCGGTGAACACGACGGTGCACTCCGCCTCTTTGCCGCCCAACTGCAAGCCGTCCTTGGCCGCGGCCTCCGCCAGCTCCTTCGACAAGAGCTTCTCGAGGGTGCGCAGGAGGTTCACGCGCTGTGCGAGATCGCCCAACATCCGGTTGAACGTGTCGATCAGCTCGACCAGCTCGCGCGCGCCCGCGCGCGGCACCCGGTGCTCGTAGCGCGCCGCGATGACGGCGTGCGCGCCCTGCTGCAACGCCGCGACGGGGCGGGACACCCACGACGCCACGAGCCGCGCGACCACGACGACGACGACCGCGAGCAGGGCGATCATCGCCGCGGAGCGCTGCGCGGCCGCGGTCATGGCGCGACGCACCGACGACGCCTCGATGTCCATCGTGAGCGCCAGGACGGCCGTGCCCGACCCGCGCTCGCTGACCCACACCGAGTACCAGGTGCCCCACTCGTCGCGCTCGAACCGCGGCAGGATCGGGTCGTGCGCGGGGTTTCGGCCAAAGGACCCAGGCTTTCCACCAAGGTCGGGCAGATAGGACGCCCGCCAGTGGAGCCCGTCGATCGCGGCTACGTCGAAGGCCTGGCCCGGCGCGATGGGCTCCTCCCACCAGGGGTGCGCCCCGACGACGAACGCGATGTGGTCGCGGAAGAATCCGTCGGGCGCCACGCCGGTGTCGACCGTGAGGTACACGTCGTTCGCGGCGAGCCCGATGCGGTTCGCCGCGTCGCGCGCGATCGCGAGCGTGTGCCGCGCGCGCTGGAACGCCACGAACGCCCGTGGATCGGCGTCGAGGCGCGCGGACCAGGCCTCGGTCGGCGGCGCGGGGTTGCCCTCCGGGTCGGGCCGCCCGCCCTCGAGGGCCGCGACGAACGCGGCGGCGCCGTCCGGGTCCGCGTCGAGCGACGCAAGCGCGAACGCGGCCATGGCGTCCCGATCCGACGCCGGGAGCGTCGTCATGGCCCCGGCGAGCACGCCTTCGGCCGCGCGCACGAGCGCGTCCAGCTCGACCCAGGGCCGACGGGCCTCGCCGACCAGCCCCGGAACGGCGACGACGCTCGCGACGACGAGCATCCACAGTGTGAGAACGCCGCGGAACGGCGGAGGGGCCTTCGTCAAGCGTGCGTCACGGTTCGCGCGACAGTACCGGGGACCCCCCCGGAGCGCAAGACGTGCGACCGGCGACGCGCTACCCTCGTCGGACTGCGAGCCGCGATGACCACGACGTCCCCCACCACCGACCCCCGCTGGAACCCGGCCGCCCACACGTCGGCGCTCGACCGGCTCGTACGCCCGATGGTCCGCGACGAGCGGGATGTCGTCTTCCCAACGGCGATCCTTCACATCAGCGTCGCGGTGCTGCCGCTCGCGGTCGCGATGTTTTTCATCCCGCCGTTCTGGGCGATGATCGTGGGGTTCCCGTACCTCGCCTACGCGTTCAAGACCTGGTGCGCCCACTACATGCTGATGTCGCACGCGGTCATGCACCGGCCGACCTTCGCGCGCGGCTACGCCTGGCTCGGTGTCTGGTTGTCCTGGGTGCTGGGGCCGCTGTTCGGCTGCACGCCGACGGCCTACCAGGTGCACCACCTCGGCATGCACCACCCCGAGAACAACCTCGAGGCCGACCTCTCGACCACCCTCCCCTACGTGCGGGACCGGTTCCCCCACTTCGCGCAATACTGGCTCCGCTTCTTCATCCCCGGGCTCCCCCACCTGGTGATGTACCTGCTCGGGCACCGCCGGCACAAGCTGGCCCGCCAGCTCGTGATCGGCGAAGGCGCGTGGCTGCTCGCCGTCGTGCTGCTCGGCGTGCTGAACCCCGTCGCGACCTTCTGGACCCTCGTGGCCCCGTTCCTGCTCCTCCGCGTGTTGATGATGTGCGGCAACTTCGCCCAGCACGCCTTCGTGGACGTGGACGACCCGAACAACGCGTTCCGCAACAGCACCTGCTTGATCAACACCCCCTACAATCACGTCGCGTTCAACGACGGCTACCACATCGTGCACCATGTGAAGGCCAATCTCCACTGGTCGGAGATGGCGCAATGGTACGACGACAATCGTGAGCGATTCGCCGCCGAGGACGCGGTCGTGTTCGACGGGTTGTTCGACAATCAGCACGTGTGGTGGCTGCTGATGCGGCAGCGTTACGACATCCTCGCGGACCACCTGGTCGACTTCCGCAACCGCTCGAAGGAGGAGAAAATCCGCTTCCTCCAGAGCCGCACGCGCCGCACGCGCGGCGCATTCCCCACCCTGTTCGCCCCGGCCATCACGCCGACCGCGCCCAGCCCCGCGGCCTGACGCGGCGGGCCGGCGCGCTCACTCATCCGCGCAGGGGTCGCCGCTGCCGGGCATCCCGCAGAGCCGGACGTGGGAGTTTGCCAAGTCGAAGCTCGCGCTCGACCCGTCCCAGCCCTCCCAGACCGCGACCTCGTCCCCCTCGCCGAGCCCCCATCGCCCGGCGTCCGGCGCGGCCGAGGAGAGGTCCGTCGCGGCGATGCTGGTGTCCCGCGCGCAGGCGTAGCCGACCACCGTGTCGGTGAGCGCGACGTCGCCCCAGGTGAGCTGGATGCGCCCGTCGTCGAAGAGCACGACCTGGGCGGTGGACGAGTCGGCGCCTCCGTACTGCGGGACCCCCCGCCACGACACGGCCAGGGCGTCGTCGTGCTCGATCCACTCCACCGTGGCGCCGTAGAACCGCGGATCGACGTCGTCCCACAAGGCCGCCACACTCACGTCGGAGAGCAGCTTCGCCCCGGACTCGTTGTAGTCGCTGTCGGCCGTGCCGAAGTTCAGGCGACCGTTGCTCTCGATGTAGAGGCTGCCGTAGGTGTTCGCGCAGAGCGGGAAGGAGAACGCAGCCGGCGCGATGAGCAGGGACACGTCGTCGCCGAGCGAGGCGGTCACGTCGTTGACGACGGTGACGTCGGCGGTGTCGACCAAGCCGTCGCAGTCGTCGTCGACACCGTTCGTCACGTCCTCCCACGCGTACGGCCACACGCTGGGGTCCGCGTCGTCGCAGTCCCGGGCGTTCCGAAGGACGCCGTCGGCCGGATCACACGCGAGAGAGGCCGTGGAGGGATCGCCGTAGCCGTCGGCGTCGGCGTCGGTGTACCAGGTGATCCGGTCGATCGCCGTGCCGTCGACGTCGCCGTCGCAATCGTCGTCCACGTCGTTGCAGACCTCGGTCTGGGTCGGGAACACCGCCGCGTCCGCGTCGTCGCAGTCTCCGGGCTCGGCCACGTACCGAGACGGCGGGTCACACGCGACGGCGGAGGTCTCCACGCCCCAGCCGTCGCCGTCGTCGTCGAGGTACCACGTCGACATGTCGACGGCCTCTTCGTCGACCGCCCCGTCGCAGTCGTCATCGTCGTCATCGCACGTCTCCGCGGCGCCGGGAAACGCGGTGGCGTCGCGGTCGTCGCAGTCGGTGGCGTCCGTCACCAGCCCGGCGGTGGCGGCGCACGCGCTCACGGCGTCCAGCGCGTCGCCGAAGCCATCGCCGTCGTCATCTTCGTAGAACGTCGACATGTCCGCGGCGCCGTCGTCGATCGCGCCGTCGCAGTCGTCGTCCACGCCGTTGCACGCCTCGACCGCGTCCGGATGGGTCGCGCCGGTCGCGTCGTCGCAGTCGAGGCAAGCGGCGTAGCCGTCGGCGTCGGCGTCGGCGTAGGCCGCGCTGCCGTCGCAGTTGTAGTCCACGGGATCGGAGCAGTCCGTCTCGGCCGCGCCCGGGTGGCGGGCCGGGTCGTCGTCCGCACAATCGCCGTTCACGCCAACCTGACCCGGTACCGCGGCACAGGCGACGGCCGCGGTCGCGTCGTCGCCCCAGCCGTCGGCGTCCGCGTCGGTGTACCAGGCGGTGCCGGCGCCGTCGTCGGGCGCGCCGTCGCAGTCGTCGTCGAGCCCGTTGCACACCTCGACGGCGTCGGGGTGGATCGAGGCGTCGTCGTCCGCGCAGTCGACGGAGGCGCCGTACCCGTCGCCGTCGATGTCGGCGTCGGCGACGCCGCTGTCGACCGCGGAGTCCGTTGCCGTGTCGAACTTGACGGAGGAAGGCTCGCGACAGGCGAGGGCCAGGAGGAGGAGCGTCATGCCCGCATCATACGGCAAGCGCGCCCCGACGGTCAGGCGCGCGCGAGCACCAACGCGCAGTTCTGCCCGCCGAAGCCGAAGGAGTTGCTGACGAGGATCCGCGGCGCACGCGCGAGCTCCCCGACGAGCACGTTCGCCGGGCACTCGGGATCGAGCTCCTCGAGCCCCACGGTGCCGGGCATGACACCCTCGGCGAGCGCCGCGAGGCACAAGGCCAGCTCGACCGCGCCCGCGGCCGCGATCGTGTGGCCCACCGCCCCCTTGAAGCTGCTGACCGGCACGTCGCCGAGGACCGCCCGCACCGCGAGCGCCTCGGCGCGGTCGCCCACAGGGGTGCCCGTCCCGTGGGCGTTCACATAGTCGACATCAAACGCCGTGATCTCCGCATCGACCAGCGCGCGGCGCATCGCCGTTGCGGCGCCGAGGCCCGCCGGGTGTGGCGCCGTCACGTTCCACGCGTCCACGCTGGTGCCCGCGCCGAGGAGGCGCGCGAGCACCGGGACGCCGCGGGCGCGCGCGTCGACCGCACGCTCGAGCCGGAGGATCGCCGCGCCTTCCCCGAGCAGGAAGCCGTCTCGCCGCCGATCGAAGGGGCGGCCGACCGTCGGCGAGAGGGCGCCGAGCACCACGAAGCTGAGGGCGCCGATCGGGTGGAGCATGGAGTCGTGCCCGCCGGCGTAGGCGACGTCGACATCGCCGCGCGCCACGGCGCGCGCCCCCGCGGCGATCGACTGGGCCGCGGCCGCGCACGCCGAGAAGCTCGTCTCTTCCTCGACGGCGCCGAGCCGCGCGCCGAGCACCCGCGTGCAGCGGGCCGGATCGTGGCGGCGAGGCGCCGCGTGGTCGGTCGCGAGATCGCGCGCGAGCGATGCCCGATCGAAACGGCCGGCGCTGAGATGGGGGTAGAGGTCGCGCTCGAGCTCGTCCGGGGTGAGGCTGGAGAGCCCCGTGCCCAGGTACAGGCCGACGCGCGCCTCGGGCGGGAGCGGCGCCGCCACGTCCCGGAGCGCCGCCGCGGCGAGTGCCGCCTTTCGATCGTCCGGAAACTCTGGATCGTCCTCCATATCCGGCACTCGCGCCACCCCGCGCACGCCGAGCGCGGCGACGTCCGCGTCCGCCGAGACGTACGCCCGGCGCGGGACCAGCGGCGCGCTGCCCGCCGCGCAACGGAGGCCGACGCCGGTGATGACGACGTCCGCGCCGCCCAGCCGCCGGCCCCCGGCGCTCACCGGCAGGCGCGCTCGCCGTCGGTGAAGCAGACGTAGGTGCCCGTCTTCGGCGCGTCGACCTCGGCGACCAGGCGCATCCGGTCCGCGAGGATGGCCTTGACACTGCAACGCGTGGCCGTGGGCCCGGGGACCGCCACCTGGGACTTGCCCTGGTGCTCGGCGCCGTCGCAGATGACGGAGAGGCGCGCGGTGTCGGGCGCGGCCGAACGGAACACGATGGCGCCCGGAGGGGGCGGCGCGTCGACCGGCGCGGCGACCGCGGTGGGGGCCGACGGCGTCGGGAGCGCGGAGGCAGACGACGCAGGCGGCCCTTCGAGCAGGCCGAGACCGAACGCCCCGGCGACCGCGACGCCGATGGCGCCCACGCCGATGAACAGGACGCCCACCACCACGAGGGACGTGATCCAGCCGGAACCCGCGCGCGCCGGTCGCGGCTCCGGGGGCTCGATGTCCAGGAACGGGTCCGGAGGGCGCGGCGCGCGCGGAGTCGAGACGTCGTACGCCGGCCCGTGCGGTGGGACAGACGGCGCCGCCGATCGAGGCGGGGACGCCGGCGGCGCATCGGAGGGGGCGGGCGGCGGCGCCGGGACCGGCCCGGGCGGCGGCGCGACGTCGAGGTCGGCGGGCAGGGACACCCGGGTCGGCTCGTCGTCGTCGAACCCGGCGTAGTTCGGGGGCACGGTCCGCTCGTCGTCGAGGTCGTCGGAGACGAACGTACGCGACGCGGCGAGGCCGGGCGCGGCGGTGGGCGCCGGGTAGACATCGGCGGGCGCGGCGACGAGGGTCGGCGTGGCCGGGGGCCGGCCGACCGGCGGCGGGGGCGGCGCCGGAGCCGGAGCCTCGTCCGCGAACACGGGAGGCGGCAGGTTCGGCGTGGCGGGGTCGTCGACGACCTCGACCTCCTCGTCCGGCGCGAGCGGCGGACGGGGTGCGGGCGGGGGTGCGGGCGGCGGCGCGGGCGGCGGCGCCGACCGCGGGACGGCGACGCTGGCGTCCCCGCGCAGCACCACGCCGCCATCGGGGTACGGCTCGGCGAAGCTGTCATCCCCCCGGAACGTCCCGGTGTCCTCGTGGAGCACGGACTCGGTGAGCGGGTTGGGGTCGCGCATGGTCTCGCGCGCGGCCTTCACGAGCGGAGGGATCGCCCGCTCCGCCCACTCCTGCAGGCTGTCGCCCTCGGCGAGCCGCGAGAGCGCGCGGCAGCGGGTGCAGACATCGGAGGCCTTTGGCCTATTTTCTGCATTGAACGAGCACATTTCACGGATCAACTCGACGATGGAGTCGCCCGCCACCCCGGGCAGATCCGCGCGAGCGCGCAGGTCGGCAAGGCGATCCTGCAGGAACTCCGCGTGTTTCTCGATGCGGCCCTTCGCCTTTCCGAGCTTGTCCAGCGCGAGCAGCTCGAAGAGGGTGGCCCCGAGCGAGTACACGTCCGCGAGGTCGTTCTCTTCTTCGAAGAAGAGCCGCTCGGGCGGCATGTACTCGACGGAACCGAACTGCAGCTCCTGCGTGTGGCTCTCGCGGTGATCGAACTCGGCCCGCGCGACGCCGAAGTCGAGCACCTTCACGACGCCGGACTCGTCCACCATGATGTTGGACGGCTTGATGTCCCGGTGGATGACGCGCAGCGGCTTGTCGCCCGGAAACGGCGGGAGGTTGTACGCGGCGTCGAGCGCGCTCGCGGCGTTGGCGACGATCTCCAGGGCGGCGCGCACGCTCATGCGCGTGTCGTGCTCCGCGAGCCACTGCGTGGTGACCTTGAGGTCGACCGCCTCGAGGTACTCCATCATCACGGCGACCCGACCGCCGATCGTCGTGAAGCCGTGCACATTGACGATGTTGCGGTGACGGATGCACCCCAACAGGCGCGCCTCGTCCTTCATGCGGCGCGAGATCTCGACGTTGTCGCTCCACCGCTGGTGGAGCAGCTTCACCGCCATGAGGCGACTGAAGCCGTCGGCCTCCATCACTTTCGCGACGTACACGCTCCCGAAGCCGCCCGAGGCGATCTCTTTGAGGAAGTGGAATCGACGCGCGCTCTGAGCCAATCAGCACCGGGGGCGCGAAAACGTAGCACGCGCCGCGGGCCGGCCGGCCGCCGCGCGGTCATCCGGGGGTCTGCGACCACAACAACGGGATGAGCCCCTCGACGCAGCCGAGGTCGCCCCACGACGGGCGCGACGGCGGGAGCGGCCCCGGCGGAATCGGCGCGCCGCCGGGACCGATCAGCGCGAAGATCGCCGCTTCGCCAGGAGGATCGACGAGGCCGGCGCGAAGGCGGTCGCGCGCGCTCGCGAGGTCGGTCTCCGCGCTCGCGGCGCCGACGAGAGCGAAGGGCGCCCGCCCCTCCTCCACGGCGCGCACGGCGGCCCGCACCGCGGCGGCTCCCGCCTCCGCGCCCCCGGCGAAGGTCGCGTTCTCTCCGCGAATGCCATGCTGGATGCACACGTGCGCCAGCACCATGTTGGGGAGGGTTCGCAGCGGGAGCAGCGGTGGGTACGTCGCGCGGCCGTCACCGCCGAGGGCCACGCGATCGAGGCGCCCGCCGCGCTCCATCGCCGCCAGCGACACCTCCGCCTCGCCCTCGTCCGGGGGCTCGCGCCCCACGGCGACGAACACCCCGAGCTCCGAAGGATCGCCCGCGAACGCGGCGAGGGCGCGCCCGGCGGCCGGGAGCGCGAGCACGGCGGCGCGCGAGAGGAGCCGCAGATCCTTCTTGCGACGGAGCCACGGCCCGAGGTCCGGGCCGGCCACGACCGCGGCGCGCGGCTCGGGGAGCAAGGCGAGCGACGCGCGCGGCGCGAGCGCCACGTCGCCCGCGGCGAGCGCGCTCCGCACGGTGGCGACGACCTCGCCGAGCGGGGTCACGCAGCCGACGCACAGGACGCCGATCACGCGCGGCCCAGGATCAAACTTCCGTTGCTGCCCCCGAAGCCGAACGCGTTCGTGAGGGCCACGCGCGCGTCGACCCGCAACGGCGCCCCGCGGATGTGCGTCAGCGCGCACACGGGGTCCGGATCATCGAGGTTCAAGGTCGGAGGAAGCGCGCCGTGACGCAGGGCGGCGACGCAGAGGATCGCCTCCACCGCGCCGCACGCCGCGACGAGGTGCCCCATGTGGCCCTTGGTGCTGCTGACGGGCACCGGGATTCCCGCAAAAACACGCTGCAACGCCGCGCTCTCGCTCGCGTCGTTCTGCGGGGTGCTCGTCCCGTGGGCGTTGACGTAGTCGACCTGCGCGGCCGTGATCCCGGCGTCCGCGAGCGCCGCTTCCATCGACTGTGCCGCGCCGCGGCCGTCCGGCGGGGAGTCCGTGATGCGCCACGCGTTGCACGAGCAGCCCCACCCCTCGATCGTCGCGAGCACGTCGGCGCCCCGCGCCAGCGCGTGCTCCTCGGCCTCGAGAACGAGGATCCCCGCGCCTTCTCCGAGGACGAAGCCGTCCCGCGCGCGATCGAAGGGGCGCGAGGCGCGCGCCGGGTCGTCGTTGCGCGTGCTCAAGGCCCCGAGCTTGGCGAACCCGACGACCATGAGAGGCTCCGCGAGGGCGTCCACGCCGCCGGCGATCATGGCGTCGACCTCGCCGCGGCGGATGCGGAGCACGGCCTCGCCGATGGCCTGGCTGCTGCTGGTGCACGCCGTGCTGACGGTGGATCGGGGACCCCGCGCGCCGGTGAGCGCCGCGACCTGTCGGGTCGGGACATCCGGGGCGAGGGCGGCGATCGCCCCCGGATCGACATCAGACGCCCACAACCACTCGAACGGCGGCCGCGCGGCCTCGCTGCCCAGACACACGCCGAGGCGGGTGCCGCCGGCGACGGGGCGGGCGCCGAGCGCCTCCTCCAATGCCAGCGCGACGAGCCGCGCCTTCAGCGCCGGCCCCTGGCCGTCGACCGGCGCCTCCGCGGCGAACCGCACGGGAAACCCTGTCGCGTCGAAGCGGCGGATCGGCCCGACCCCGCTGCGGCCGGACATGAGGCCCGCCCACGTGGCGTCCACCCCGACGCCGAGCGGCGTGACGGCGCCCACCCCGGTGACGACGACCCGACGGCGCTCAATCACCGGGGTACCCTGGCCACAAGCGGGCGAGCTCCGCGCGCTCCAGCCGCTCGAGGCGCTCGGCCTCCGCGTCCGACGCGAGCGGGACGGCGTTGAACACGAACACCTGCTCCGCCTGGGTGGTCACCCGCCCGTCGACCCGCCCGCGCACCTCGACCACGGCGCTCTCGTCGCGCAGCTCCCGGAGCGTCGACTCGAGCACGACCACCTCGTCGGGGCGCACGAACTTGCGGAACTTCACCCGCTCCGCCATGGTCAGGATGGGAAACGGCCAGTCTCCGCGCCGCTTTCGGACCGTGTACCCGACGAGCTTGCCGCTGAGCTGGGCGAGGGCCTCGAGGAGCACGACCCCCGGCACGACGGGGAAGCCCGGGAAGTGATCTTGAAAGAACTCGGTGTCGGCCGGAAACCGCACGGCGCCCGTCGCGCGGACGCCCAGCTCGAGAGAGTCGATCCGATCGACGAGTCGCCAGCGCATGAGGCGCCGGGTATCGCGGGGATTACCCTCTGTCCGGGAGGGTGGGTGCCGCCGATCGACGCGAGCGGGTACGACGTGCGCCACGCCATCACGCGCGCGCTGGCCACCTTGAACCGTTGGCCGCACGAGGCCACGTGGCGCGTGCTCACCGCGCGGGCCACGGTCGACGCCCGCGGTCGGGTGATCCGCGGCGACGTCACCGTGCAGGCGGAAGCGCCGGGCGACCTGCCCGAGGGCGAGGATCGCGGCCTGGTGAACGCCGACGGCGCGCACCCGATGATGGTGCGGATCCCGGGTACGTGGCGGTGGATCGACGTGCTGCCGGTGGTCCACGACGGCGGGTTCGAGGCGGCACGGGCGAGCTGCGAACGTGCGGGAAAGCGACTTCCGACGCCGGACGACATCGCGGCCGTGTGGGGCCGCGCACGCCACCCGTGGGGCGACACCCGTGACCCGACCCTCGGGCGCATCGGGGCGCCACGCTGGGGCGCCCCGATCGAGCCCGGGCAGTGGCCGCCGAACGCCTTCGGATGTTTCGATCTCGGCTGCTGGCTTCATCAATGGACCGCCGCGGGGGGGTTGGTCGGCGGCGCGCCCGACCTCGCGCCAGGGGAGCCCGACGCGCACCCGGTCGGCTTCCGGGGCGTTCAGGAGGTATAGTGGGCGCGACGTGGAGTCGTCCGTGCCGCGCCGCCTGCCCCTCGCCCTCCCGCCGTTCCTCGCGCTCCTCCCCGGCTGCTTCGCGCCGGTCGCTCCGGAGTTCACGTTCGACGAGGTTCGTTTCGAAAACGAGTACACGAACGCGGAGAACATCGCGCTCCGCGCCTTCCGCTGGAGCGACCTGCTCTGCCCCGACGGGGAGCCCGCGGAATTCTACGCGGTGTACCGAGAGGACATCACCGAGCCCGCACCGCTCGTCCTGTTCTTCCACGCCGGCGCGTTCGACTACGTGGTCCAGCCCGATCTCGCCGACCCGCTCGGCGGCGAGCACTACGCGCCGCAGGACCGCATGAACGCCGTGTGGGCCTCGGAAAAGGTGTTCGAGACGTTCGGGCTCCTCCCCGGCGGCGCGATCGACGCGGCCGAGGTCAACGCCGGCACGCTTCCGGCCGTGCTCGCGGACAAGGCGACCGTCACGCTGTATCCGGCCAACTGCTGGGGAGACCTCTGGCACAACGAGACCGGCTACACGATCAACGACGCGAACGCGGACGCCGGCGTGACCCGTCAGGGCCGCTTCCTCGCGTGGGCCATGACGCGCCTGGCCAGCAAGAACGAAGAAGAGCGTACCTTCTACCAGGGCCTCTTCGGTTTCGACACGCTTCCCGTGCCGGTCGACACCTCGGGCATCTATGTCGTGGGCCTCGGCGAAGGCGGCCGGGCGCTCCCCGAGCTGCTGCGGCGCGCCCAGAGCACGGGCGACGCGAACATGCCGGACGTCCGCGGCGCCATCCTCGACAGCGTGATGGACAACCTGTACACGCTCGCGTCGAACCCTCAGGCGTTCCCCGCGCAGCGGGAAGGGCTCGAGCGGGTGTTCTACCAGCACGTGGACAACGACATCGGGCAGTTCAGCCTCGGCCGGTACTACGGCGAGCGAGCGCTGACCTACCCGATCGACTTCCGCTGGAGCAGCGAAGACCCGCTCGTGCCGGACGACACCAACGGCGGGTTCCGGTCTCTCCAGCCGAACTTCCCGAACCTCCTCCGCGTGACGGACGCCGGCACCGCGAAGCACGTCACCCTCAACAACTCCGTGGTCGACGCGCGCTCCGCCGCCGACTGGATGTTGGGGAACTGACGGCGCCGGGCCTCACTGGCGCGACACGCCCACCTGCGGCTGCGCACGCCGCGCCGGCACCGCGGGGTCCGCGAGCAGGCGCCAGCCGCGCTCCTCTCGGACGAGAGTGCCGCGCACCGACGCGTCGTTGGTGATCGCGAAGTCGACCTCCGACGCCGCGATACGGTCATCGACGCTGTCGAGCGTGACGAGCTTCTCGCGTCGCGCGGCCGCGGGCGCGATCGACTCCGGCAGGAGCAGCACCGCGTCGTCGGGCACGTCGTCGAGCAACGCCCACACGGCGTGGCGCCCTGCGCCGCGCGTCCGCATGCCGTGCTCCGCGAGCGCGGGGGTCGCCGACGCGAACGACGCGCCGGCGCCGACGCAGGCGGCGAGCATGACCGCGAGCCCGAAGCGGCCGCTCGCCCGGGCGAGCGCGCCCACCCCGACGATGGCCGCCGAGAGGCCGATCGCGGTCAGGGGCGCGAGGTGATGGACGGCGGGGGAGCCGATCCCCCGGGTGCCCGTCGGATCGAGCGCGTGAAACGCCATCACGGGCAGCGCGCCGAGCGCGGCCCGTGGCGCGGCGAGGAGCCACGGCCACGCGCTGCCCAACATCGACCGGTACACGTCGATCTCCACGCGCGGGCCCCCGCTGCCGGGCGGCGGGGCGGGCGGCGCGCCGTGCCCGCCCACCGGGGTCGTCGCGACGCCGAAGAGCTGCCCGAGCTCCCACCGCGCCACGTCGTAGAGCGGGTTGGGGTACGGCGGCGGCCCGAAGCCTGCGTACACCATCAGCGCCGCCGCGACGGCGCCGGCCGCGAGCAGCGCCCGCCAGGGCCCGCCGGCGAGGGCCACGACCGGCGCGAGCACGAGCGCCTCCTCGCGGGCCGCCCCGAAGGCGAGCACACACACGAGGAACAGCGGCACGCCCGCGTGGCGCGCCGCCCAGACGAGCAGCGGCGCGAGCGGGAGCACGTGGACCATGTCCTGGTAGTCCGAGCAGGCGAGCACGAGGGCGGGCGCGGAGCACGCGTAGATCACCAGCGCCGCGATCCCTCCCCAGAGGCCGGCCTCGGCGCGGCCGAGCAGGTAGGCGCTCAAGATGCCCGCCGCCACCGACGCCGCCTGCACGCGCGCGAGGGCCCACGGCGAATCGGACAACGACGCGAGCCAGGAAGCGACGAAGAACCAGGGGGTGTAGTGCCCGCCCCACCGCCACTCCTCCGCGTAGCCGCGGTGCACCGTCTGCACCCAGCCGCGGCCCTCGCCCCACGCGTCCGCCAGCTGGACGAAGGTGGCGTAGGCGAGCCCCCCGAGCGGGCGCACCTCGTCCTCCTGGCGGCGGATGACCGCGAGGGTCCAGCGCAGCTGGAGGAAGGCCGCGATCCACGGGGGAATCACCACGAGGACCGCCTCCGCGAGCGGGGGAAGGACGAACGCCGTCGGCCGACGCGCCCTCACGCCGCGGCCTCCGGCGGACGCGCGTCTTCGGGCCGAGCGGCGTAGGTCCGCCCTTTCCACACCACCGTCCCGCCTCGGGAGCGCAACATGGAGCCGACGAGCAGGGCGACGAGCATCGCCGCCCCGAGCGGCTGGAGGAGCCCGAACCACGGGTCCTGGCCGAACACCCGATCGAGCCAGTGCCGCACCGCCTGGGAGAGCGCGAGCAGCGCGACGCCCCACCCGAGCAGCTCGGGCGAGCCGAGGGCCGCGCCGAGGGCGAGCATGGTCACCGGGCCGAGGAACCAGTACGCGACGAACGACGCCACGATCACCACGCGGCGCCGCCGATACCCGAGCCCCGCGTAGAGGTTCTTGGTCCAGCCGTCCCAGAGCTCGCGGAGGTTCGTGTACATGCGGCACGCGAACAGCTCGCGCATGAAGTAGACGCGCACGCGGTGACCGCGGTCGTGGAAGGCGCGGGCGAGCCCCACGTCGTCGAGGATGTCGGCCCGCACCGCGCCGTGGCCCCCGACGTCCTCGTACGCCGCGCGCCGAACGAGGATGAACTGCCCGTTCGCGATGACCTTGTCCCGGGCGACCGGGTTGTTGGCGCCGTCGAGGTCGTTGCCGGCGATGATGAGCCCGCCCACCGACGGCTGGATCACCTTCTCCCAGAAGCTGACCATGAGCAGGTGCCCAAACCCGCTCAGGAGGTCCGCCTCGGCCTCGATCGCGCGGGTGTGCGCGCGCGACAGCGCGTGCGGATGCACGCGCACGTCGGCGTCGACGAACAGGAGCCACTCGGCGGCGAGGCCCCGCGTGGCGCGCTGCAACGCCCACGGCTTGCCCTTCCAGCCGTCGGGGAGCGGCGCGTCCGCGCCGACGATCACCTCGGCCCCGGACGCACGCGCGAGCTCGGCCGTGCCGTCCGTCGAGCCGTCGTCGAAGACGAGCACCTCGAAGTCGGGGTGATCGCTCGCCCGCAGCGCGGCCACACAGTCGGCGATGACCCGCGCCTCGTCTCGCGCCGGCACGACCACGGTCAGCCGCGGCAGGACGGCGGCCACGGGGGCGTCCGGCCCGAGGCGCCATCGATCCTCCGCGCGCCCCTTTCGGACCCGCGCGGCGACGCCCAGCCAGAACAGCAGGATCCCGACGCCCGCGAGGTGGGTCGCGATCATCCGTCGCTCCGGGCGACGAGGCGGTCCCATCGGTCGGGATCGAGGACCACGGGGTCCTTCACCTGGGCGTCCGGCGCGCCGGCACGGACGCGCGCGGCGCGCCACGCCGCGAAGGTGCCGTCGGGTACCGCGACCACGGTCGGCACACCGAGGCGGCCGGAAGCGCGCTTCGCGTCGTATTCGACGTTCTGCTCGCGAAGCGCGTGATCGAAGGTGGACGCCGCGCCCGGCGCGTCGATCGGCGTCCCGTCGGCTGCGGGCTCCACCGCCACGCGGAGGTGCGGCACGTCGCCCCACGCTAGCGACACCGACAGGCCGAGCGCGCCTCCGAACACGACGCTCGCCGCGCCGATGAGCTGGGTCTCCGTCACCTTCTCGCCGGTGGCGTTGATGAGGTTCCCCACCTTTCGCAGGAACGACAGCCGCGGCGCGCCCCCCATGAACCCCTCCACGCGCACCAGGTCGCCGAGATCGTATCGCAGCAGCCCGGCCTCGGTCGTGATGACGAGGCGCAGGACCTCGCCCACCTCGACCTCGTGCGCGGCGCGCGCGGTCCCCGCGTCGTCCACCAGCTCGAGCACGTGCCCGGCGAGGTGCGCCACCGGCGGGCCGTCGTCGACGGGCACGGCGAAGAAGCCCTCCGACGCGGTGATCCCGGCCTCGCGAAGCGGCACGTCGGCGCCGAGGGCGTCGGGGAGCCGACCGAGGAAGAACGGGGCGCTCCCTCCGGTCCAACAGCACACGCGCCGCAGATCCCACACCTTCGCGGGGCGCGGGTCGTCCGGGAGCCGGCCACGGCGCGCCCCGCGAAGGAGGCGCGCGCGGTGCGGCGCGGCGAGGTCGGCCGCCGGCCCCCGCCGGAAGGTGCCGTCGGCGCAGTCGGCGCGCAGGTCGTCCCACCAGAGCCGCATCCGGCGGCAGTAGAGCAGGAGGGTCGAGGCGTTCGCCGTGGTCCAGCTCCGAACCGGCTGCGTGAGCGCGTGCCGCAGCACCGCGTAGGCGCGCAGCTCGGGGTCCGGCTCGGCGTAGGCCGCGTAGGGCACCGGCGCCCGCCAACGCACCCAGAACGGCTGCGCGAGGAACATGCGCCCGGTGTTGCTGCCGATCGGGAGCCCCCCGGGCGACGTGCCGTGCACCGCCGCGCTCACGATCGAGAGGGCCTTGCCTCCGGCGAGGGCCTCGTCGTCCCGCAACAAGCCGAGCACCCAGAGCAGCTGCGCGTCGGCCACGGTCCGGGCCCAGGCGTCGGTGACCGGGATCCACTTCGGACGCCCGGTCGTGCCGCTCGTCTCGAGCAACATCCGCACCGGCGTGGTCGTGAGCACGTCGCGATCGCCGGCCGCGACGCGGTCGAGCCACGGCAGCAGCTCGGCGTGCGTGCGGATCGGCACCGCGGCGCGAAGGTCGTTCAAGGTCATGCCGGGACGGAGATCGTGCGCGCGGCCGAACGCGCTCGCGTGCGTGTCGGCGAGGATCGCCGTCAGGCGGTCGTGCTGCGCGCCGGCCGGGTCCGCGCACGCGCGCTCCCACGCCACGCGGGGCCGCGGGTTGAAGCCGCGGAGGATTCGGTAGGGCCCGTTGCCGGCGTCCGGAAACGACATTCGCGCGTGTATTCCGTCCGGCCGCCACAACCCTTGCGTCACGGTCGCCCGCGTGTTGGCACGTCCCGGTCGCGCTCGATAACCTCCGTGTTCCCCCCTCACTCCCCTCCCCGGGCCCCCACCCACACATGAAGACCGGCGACACCGTCCGAGACGGCCAAGGTCGGAGCTGGCAGATCGGCCAGCTCCTCGGGCGTGGCCTGTGGGGCCGCAGCTGGCTGGTGCGGCGCGAGGGCGACGACGGGTGGCACGTGCTCAAGTGCCCGCTCGGCCCCGGAGACTTCCGGACCGAGCCTCCGGAGTCGATCTACGCCGTTTGCCGCGAGGCCACCCTCGAGCAAGCCCGCGTGTACGAACAGGCGGGCGGCGCGGTGCTCCCGCGCCTCGTCGAGCGGTTGACCCTGCACGACGGGCTGCCGGCGTTCGTCATCCCCCGATACGTCACGTCGCTCGAGCGTCGCCTGACCGAAGGCATGCCCGTGGCCGACGCGGTCGATGTGCTCGTCGCCGTGTGCAGGGCGCTCGCGCAGCTCGGATCGGCCGTTCCCACCGGGCTCGCGGCCTCCGGCGTACACGGCGCGCTCCGGCCGTCCGACATCCTGTTCAACGAGCGGGGCGACGTCGTGCTCGCCGACGTGTCGACCCCCGCGGTGCGGCGCGCGCTCCCCCGCCTCGTCGCCGCCGCCGGTGGGCACCCGTACCTCCCGCCCGAAGTGACCGACGCGCCCGGCGAGGCCGTGATCACCCCGGTGTGCGACACCTACGCCCTCGCCATGATGCTGTGGCGCGTCGCGGGCGCGCCGGAAGACCACCACGCGGACCAGCACGGCGGCTGGCCGCGCGGCGGCCTCGACAAGAGCCTCCAGGTTGCGGTGAAGGACCGGCTGCTCGAACGCCTGAAGTCCGAAGACAGCAATCCCCGCTTCCACGGGCGACTCGCCGACCGCGTGGCGATCCTGCTCGCCCGCGCTCTCTCGCGCGAGCCCGCGCCGTCGCCGCCGTATCGGTTCCCTCGCACCGACGAGCTCCAGGGCCGCCTCGAGGAAGCGGGCGCGCTCATTCGGCCGCGCGTCGACTCGATCGGCAAGATCCTCCTCGATCGTACGGCGGTCCGTCCGTGGTTCCAGACGGACGAGGCGGTCGCCTTCTCGTGCAACGTCGGCACGAACGTCTCGGTGGACGGGCAAGAGGAGATCGGCGTCGGCATCGCGCTGTTCGACCTCGATCGCGACGTCCGGCTGAAGGACGTCGACCTCGGCTACACCGTCGACAAGCACCCTTCGGGGCGCCACCGCTTCGCGTTCCGTCTCGGCGCGCTCCCGCCCGGGCGGTACCGCGCGCGGGTCGCCTTCGCGATCCGAGACTCGGGGCAGCCGCCGATCACCACCGAGGCCGAGCTCACGGTGCGCGCCGCGCCCGGCTGGGTGCCGAAGCCCGAGACCGCCGCTCCGGCGGCCCTCGCCCTGCGGGAACCGGCGCCCGCGCTCGCCCTCGTCGACGTCGAAGAAGACGCGACCCCCCCTCCCGCGACGCCGCCTCGCCTCGCCGTCGTGCAGGCTGATCCGGACGACGGCCCCTTCGGCGCGTCGCCGACCGCCGTGCCGTACCCCGAGCGCCCGGCGCCAGCCCTGAACCTCGGCCCCGCCGCGCCCACCGACGCGGCCGTGGTGCGACTCGCGGACGCGAGCGCGGCCGCGCCCACCACCACCCTGCCGCCGCTCACCCCGACCGGCGGCCAAGGCTTCCTGCGCACCCCCGCGCCGATCCGCCCGGACCCCGCCGCTCCGCCGGCCGACGCGCCGCGGCCGCCCCGGGTCGAGCCCCGCATCGAGCCCCGCGTCGAGCCCCGCATCGAGCCCCGCATCCAGTCATCGGCGGAGCCTCTCCGGGCAGAACCCCCGCGGCCGGAGATCTCGCGCCCGGCGCCCCCCGCCGACGCGCACCGCCTCACCCGCCCGTTCGGCGCCCCGGTTCCGGCCGCGCCCCGGCCGGTGCTCGCCCCGGTCCCCGCGCCCCCCGCGCGCGAGTCGGACCGCGTCCCGCCGGTGCTGCCCACGCCGCAGCTCCCACCGGCCGCTCCGCGCGCCGTCGCGACGCCGCCCACGCCGCCGCCGCCACCGCCGGAGCCCGCCTTCACGGCGCGCGACTGGTCCCACGAGCCCCTCCCCGGAGGCCCGCGCGGCCGCGACCTCGACGTGGACGACGGCCCGCCGCCGGACGACGAGGAGGTCGACGAAGGGCCGGGCGTGCTGACGCGCCTGCTCGAGCAGCTGCGCACCGACCCCTACATCGCCGTCATGGCCGGCCTCGGCGCCGTCATCGCCGTGCTACTCCTCGTCTTCCTCGCACAACGGAGCGGTTGACATGCGGTTCGCCTTCGCCTCGGACTCCCTCGCCTCGCGGACCACCGACGTGCTCGTCGTGGGCGTCGCGCTCAACGGCCTTCCGGCGGCGCTCGCGGGCTTCGGTGAGTTCGCTCCCCGCCTCGAGGCGCTCGCGCGCGACGAAGACTTCACGGGCAAGGCAGGGTCTTCGCTCTCGGCGCCCACGTACGGCAACGCCGCCGCCCCCCGCGTCCTGCTCGTCGGTCTCGGCGGCGCCACCCCGAACGACCTCCGCGCCGCGGCCGGCCTCGCGGGGTTTCAGGCCCGCGCTCGCGGCGCCCGCAACGTCAGCTTCGCCGCCCCCGCGGTGACCGTCACCGGCCGCGACGTGCGCGCGATGGCCGAAGCCTTCGCCGAGGGCAACTACCGCTTCGACAAGTACAAGTCCGAGACCTCCCGCAAGGCCGCGGCCGAGTCCTTCACCTTCGTGGGCATCGCCGAAGACGCCGACGCCATCGCCCGCGCCGAGGCGCTCATCGGCGGCCAGGCCCTCGCCCGCGACCTCGTCAACGAGCCCGCGGCGGAGATCTACCCCGAGACGCTCGCGCAGATCGCGCAGGATCTCGCGGGCGACCGCGTGGACGTCACCGTCCTCGACGAGGTCGCGATCCGCGACCGCGGCATGGGCGGCATCACCGCCGTGGGCCAGGGCAGCACGCGCAAGCCGCGCCTCGTCCACATGACGTACACGCCGGCCGGCGCCCCAAAGGGCCACCTCGCCCTCGTCGGCAAGGGCGTCACGTTCGACTCCGGCGGCCTGTCGCTCAAGCCGTCCGACGGCATGCTGACCATGCGCTGCGACATGGCCGGCGCGGCGGCGGTCATCGGCGCCATGAAGGCGGTCGCGGCGCTCCAGCCGCAGGTCAAGGTCACCGCGGTGTTCGGCGCCGTCGAGAACATGCCGAGCGGGGACAGCTACAAGCTTGGCGACATCCTCAAGATGTACAACGGCAAGCGCGTCGAGATCCACAACACCGACGCCGAGGGCCGCCTCGTCCTCGCGGACTGCCTCTCCTACGTCTCCGAGCTCCGTCCGGACGCCGTGGTCGACCTCGCCACGCTCACCGGCGCCGCGGTCATCGCCCTCGGCGACTGGTACTCCGCCGTGTACACCCGCTCCGACGAGCTCGCCGCCGGGCTCAGCGGCGCGGCCACCGACGCCGGCGAGGGCGTGTGGCGCATGCCGCTCCCCGACCTCTACCGCGACAAGCTCAAGGCGGAGTGGGGCGATCTCAAGAACGTGGGCGGACGCGCGGGCGGCAGCATCACCGCGGCGCTGTTCCTGAGCGACTTCGTCACTGTCGAGAAGTGGGCGCACGTCGACATCGCGGGCCCGGCCTTCCTCGACAGCACCCTGATGCACTACGCGGCCGGCGGCACCGGCACGATGGTGCGCACCCTGGCGCGTTGGATCGAGGGCTGGGGCGCCTGAGCGCCGCGAACGAGGTTCCATCCGCACGATCGGCGACCGAGACCTATCCCGGCCGCGGCGCCGTCAGCCCCCTCGCCACCAGGAAGAACTCCACGCTGCGGTCGCGCGTCGCGTCCGGCTTGAGCCGCTTCACGTCGCGGAACACCGCGCGCACGCGCCCGACGAACGCGGGTGCGTCCTCGCCGTCGAACACCTTGCACACGAAGGCGCCGCCGGGCTGTAGGCACGCGGCGGCGAGGGCGACCGCGCGATCCGCGAGCTCGATCTGCCGCACGTGGTCGCCGAGGCGGTTCCCCGTCGTGTTCGGCGCCATGTCGGACACCACGAGGTCCGCCGGCCCGCCGAGCGCGTCGAGGATCTCCGCGGGCTCGACTTCGTACACCGACCGCGCGATCCACACCCCGCCGGTGAGCGCCGGCGCGGTGAGGTCGACGCCGACCACACGCAGCCCCTGTTCGAGCAGCCACTGGCTCCAGCTGCCCGGGTAGCAGCCCAGGTCGACCGCCGCGGCGCCGGCGCGGGGGAGCACGCGATGCCGACGGTCGATCTCTTGGAGCTTGTAGACGCTTCGTGCAGCATACCCCTCGGACCTCGCTTTTCGCGTCCACGTGTCCGGCCGGCGGTACTCCATCGACACTCCCCCTTGGCAAAGGCGCCACAATCGGTCTATCCTCCATCAGTCCACGGGTACCCAAGATGCGACTGCTCTTCCCCCTCTTCCTCCTCTCCGTCGGAGCGTGCGCCACGCCGTCCGACAAGGACGACTCGGACTCGGGAGCCGACCCGGAGGACGACACCGTCGACGTCGCTCAGCCCGACGCGGACGAAGACACGATCATCGACATCCACGAAGGCGAAGCCGACGACGACGGCGACGGCAAGGCGAACTTCGAGGACAAGGACTCCGACGGCGACACCATCAAGGACCGCTTCGAGGCGGGCGACGCCGACCCCGACACGCTGCCGATCGACTCCGACAACGACGGCACGCCGGACTACCTCGACACCGACTCCGACAACAACTGCGTGCGCGACCGCGCCGAGGCCGGCCAGGACAGCGGCGAGCCGAAGGACACCGACCGGGACGGCGTGGGCGATCACGCCGACACCGACAACGACGGCGACGGCATCCCCGACTCCTACGAGATCTCCTCGTGCGACGGCACGGACTCCGACGGCGACGGCGTCGCGGACATGAACGACGACGACAGCGACGGCGACGGCATCGCCGACCGCTACGAGGGCGGCACCACCGACTTCTCCGACGCGCCGGTCGACACCGACGCGGACGGCCTCGCCGACTACCTCGACGCCGACTCCGACAACGACGGCATCGCCGACGCCGACGAAGGCGGCACCGGCGGCGACGCCACCACCGAGCCGCGCGACACCGACAGCGATGGCCGCTACGACTACGCGGACACCGACGCCGACGGCGACTCCCTCGCCGACGCCGACGAGCTGGTGCGCGGCACCGACCCCTGGGACGCCGACTCCGACGGCGACGGCTACTCCGACGGCGGCGAGATCACGGCCGGCACCGACCCCCTCGACTCGGGCAGCGTCATCGACGGCATCTACGTCGAGGTGCCCGAGCGCACCTCGGTGGAAGAGCGGTTCGACTTCGAGCTGAACATCGAGATGGGCGACATCTCGTTCATCGTCGACACCACGTGCTCGATGGGCGGCACGATCACCGCCATCGCGAACGAATTCTCCACCATGGTCGGCGAGATCGCCGCGGTCCTGCCCGACGCCGCGTACGGCGTCGGCGGCCACGACGACTACGCCTACGGCAGCTACGGCTCGCCCGGCTCCGACAAGCCGTTCTACCTCCTCCAGCAGGTCACGACCGACACCTCCTCGGTGTCCGCGGGCCTCCGCCGGTTGACCACGCACTCGGGCGCAGACGGCCCCGAGTCCGGCATGGAGGCCCTGTACCAGGCCGCCACGGGCGCCGGCTACGACCAGGACTGCGACGGCAGCTACGACTCCAGCACCGACGTGCCGGCGTTCATCGCGTCCGCCTCCGACCCGTTCGGCGGCTCCGCGGCCGACATGTACGACTCGTCCACCGTGGGCGGCGGCACGTCGGGCGGCTACGGCTTCCGCGACTACGCCCTGCCGGTCATCGTGCTCGCGGGCGACAACTACCTGCGCGACCCCGAGTCTTCGAACTCGTACTACAACGGCACCCCGGGTGGCTGCCCGATCGACGCCGGGGCCTCCGACGTCGTGACGGCCTTCACCGACCTCGGCGCCTACCTGGTCGGCGTGTCGGTCAACGGCAACACCGGCTACGCGCAGATGGTCGACATCGCGAACCGCACGAACTCGCTCGCCGACCTCGACGGCGACGGGGTGGCGGACGAGCCGGTCGTCCAGAGCTGGTCGTCTTCGAGCGCCGCGTTCCGCGCCACCATCGTCGAGGGCATCACGCAGCTCGTGGCGGCGGTTCGGTTCTCCCGCGTCGATCTCAGCGTCGACGGGGACGTGTACGGGTTCGTCACGTCGATCGACCCGACGTACTACGAGGGCCTCGGCGCCGAAGACTCCGGGACGATCCTGCCGTTCACCCTGACGTTCCGCGGCGTCGTCGCGGCCACCACGGAAGATCAGCTCTACCGCCTGAGCCTCAACGTCCTGGGCGACTCTACGGTCCTCCTCGACACGCTCGACATCATCGTCGTGGTGCCCGGCACCGCGTACTGAGCGCGAACGGGGGCCCTCCCCGTGTCGACGAGCGGCGTGCGGCGAAGGCCGCACGCCGCTTGTGCTTTTGGCCGAGCCGCTCAGCCCTTGGCAGCGCGCTTCAGCAGCTTCCGGATGATGTCGAGGATGGCGTCCTTGCCCGTGCCGTCGTGGGCCGAGAAGGGCACGATCGCCTTCGCCGGGATGCCGTGGCCCGCGGCGAGCGCCTCGATGGCCGCGGCGCGCTTGTTGCGCGTGTGGGCGTCGACCTTTGTGGCCACGACGAGGGTGGGGATCTCGGCGGCCGAGAGGCCCTGGAGCAGCTGCTGATCCGCCTCCTGGGCCTCGAGGCGGCTGTCGATGAGCGCCACCACCATCAGCAGCGAAGAGCGCCCGCCGAGGTAGGTCTCGATCATCCCCTTCCAGGAGTCGCGGACGGAGTGACCCACACGGGCATAGCCGTAGCCGGGGAGGTCGGCCGCGATCCACGCGCCGTCGATCTCGAAGAGGTTGATCGCTTGCGTGCGGCCGGGGGTCTTCGCGACGCGGGCCAAGCCCGACACACCCGCCAATGTGTTGAGCGCGGACGACTTCCCGACGTTCGACCGCCCCGCGAAGGCGATCTCCGGGAGGGTGGGCGGCGGCAGTGTATCGGTGAACGAACCGATGTATCGGGCGCGAGACATGTCAGGCGCCGAGATATCGCGCGGCGTTCCGATGAGCGATGGCGAGGATCGTGCCCTGCGGGTTGACGCCGGGCGTATCCGGCAAGAGGGAGCTGTCGTTCACCCACACGCCTTCGGTGGCCCGGAGCTTGCCCCACGCGTCGACCGGCCCCCCGAGCGGCACCGTGGAGTGCAGGTGGATCGCCGAGAGCTGGGCCCGTCCCGCCTCGACGCCGGCGCGCAGGCGAGGGATGTCCTCCACGCCGCGGATCGGCGCGTCGCCTGCCACCGGGCTCACGAGGGAGAGCGCGCCGGAGGCGAAGAGCACCGTCGCGAGGCGCTCCGCCGCGAGGCCGAGCAGGGAGAGGTCGTCCCGCGTCAAGGCGTACTGGACGAACGCCTCGTCGGTGAACGGCACGTTTCGAACCTTGCCACGCGCCTTCGCCATCACCTTCGCGTAGAAGACCCCGTAGCGCCACCACTCCGCGAGGATGCGATCGCGCTGCTCGGGCGGCCCCACGAGCCAGAGCGCGAGGTGGGCCACGGAGCCGTGAGAGCAGCCGAGCGTCATCTGAGGCTTGAACGCTTCGATCTGCTGGACGGGCACGCCGAGGTCGGGCTCGTTGATGCGGTCCGCGAACTCCGCGGCGAGGCGGATCATCGGGTTCATCGTCAACGTGTCGCCGACCCCCGCCCGGAATCCGCTCCGGCGCAAGACGAGCGCGGTCTGCACCGCGCCGGCGCACACGAACACGTGCTCGCAGCGCACGAGCACCGGAGCTCCGTCGCGATCGACGCCGCGCACGCCGACGACCCGCCCGCCGCGCGTATCGATACGTCTCACCCGGATGCCGGTCTCGACGCGCGCGCCGGCGGCGCGGGCGCGCGGGATCAGCGTCTCGGTCATGGACCGGCGACGGCCAGCCGGGCCCGAAGCGTCGTCGTAGCGCCAGAACCGTTGCACCTGGACGCTCTTCCAACCGAGGCTCGCGGCGCCGGCGGCGAGGCGCTCCGACGCTCGACCCGCGGACCCGGGAAAGGGGGCGACGCCGACCTCGCGCTCCACCCACTCGATGTGTGGGGCCATCGAGGCCGCGTCGAAGCTCTCGATGCCCGACGCACGCGCGTGTGTGTCGAAGTACTCGGGCACCGGCGGGTGGTACAAGCCCGCGTTGACCTCGCTCGCGCCGCCGAGGCAACGCCCCTCGACGTAGGTGACCTTCACCGGGCCGAACGACAGCGTGAGCCCGCCGTTGCGCCACTTCTGGTCCATCTCGCGCAACGAGTACGCCGGCGCCGACCCCGGCGGCCACGCATCCCCCTCTTCGAGCAACAGCACGTCACGGCCCGCCTCCGCGAGGAGGCAGGCGGTCGCGGCGCCCCCGGGCCCGGAGCCGACGACCACGACGCGGGCGTCGAGGGACCTCATTCCGGGGGGCTCGCCACGCCGAGCTCGTGCTCGACGCGAGAGTAGTAGACGAACGTACCCATCTTTTCGACGAAGTCCAGGTAGTCGCGGAGCAGCCCCACCGGCGCGCCGCGCATCGCGGCGAGCGCGCGCAGGCGACGCTCTCGCGGCCAGGCCGGGTAGCCCGATGCGCCGAACGTCCGGGTCACGGTGGCGATGCCGATGCCCATGTATCGGGGCATGCTACGGATCCGGCCCACCATGTCCTCGGCCGCGCCGGCGAGGCAGCCCTCGTCGAGCCCGCGACCGTCGGGGTCGAGGACGTCGCGGAGGAGGGCGAGGACAGGCGCGGTCAGCACGGGTCGTCGTGGTATCGCGGACGTGCCGGGCCCGCGACGTCCGCTCGCCCCGCGGATGGGATTCGGGTAGTCTGCGCCGCGTGAACGGCCCTCCGACCTCGTCGCGCGCCCGCCCGTACTCGGGGCTTGACGCTCCCGAGCTCCGGGTGGCCGACGACAGGCCCGTGTGGGTCGTTTCGGACCTGCACCTCGGCGACGGCGGCCCTACCGACGCGTTCTGTGGGAAGGACGCCCAGCTCCTGGACGTGGTGGCGCGCGCGCGCGACGCGGGGGCGCGGCTCGTGATCAACGGCGACGCGATCGACTTCCACCAGGCGGGCGACCTCACGCCCGTGGTGCGCGCCCATCGCGACCTGTTTCGTGCGTTGTCGGCGTACGGCGCCCGTGGGCACGACGAGGTCGTGTACGTCCTCGGCAACCACGACGACGATCTCCACGCGTACGAAGACCTCCTTCACTTCCGCGTGTGCAGCCGGCTGCGCGTGGGCGACGACGTCGTCATCGAGCACGGGCACCGGTTCGACCCGTGGATCGGCCCGAACGTCCACGGCGCGGGCATCGCCACGCGCGTGCACCACGCGGTCGAGCGCGCGCTCGGGACCCGCCTGCGGCTGCCGCTGGAGGACTTCTACAACCCCGCGAATCGTCTTGCGTTCTGGCTCTTCCACAAGTACTCGCGGTTCGTCGACCTCACGAACGTCCCGCTCCGTTGGCTCGGGCGCGACGCGCACGCCGCACAACGCGCCGCGATGATCCAGTATTGGACGATGAACCAGGCGGGCGACCCGATGATGATCACCGGCCCCGCCACTGAATGGGCGCGACGCGAGGGCGTACGCACCATCGTGTGCGGCCACACCCACATGCCGGGCGTGACGGAGGTCGACGGCGTCCGCTACGTCAACACAGGAAGTTGGACGTTCGGTTGGGCGGCGCTGACCACCCTCGAGGGTGGGCGGGCGCGGGTGCGCGACGTCATCACCGGGCGCGAGCACGAGGACCGCCTGTACCGCCGCCTGCTCGACGGGGAGCTCGACGCGCTCACCTTCCAGCGGTGGTGGCGCAACGAATACCTCGGCTATTTCCGCTTTCGTTCCGCGGAGCTACGTCGCCGTCGTCGCGTGGCGAGCCCCGCGACCGCTACCCTGGGCGTGTCGTGATCCTCCTCAGCCTCGCCGTCACCCTCGCGCACGCCGGCCTGATCGACGCGCTGACCGAAGAGCAGCGCCAGGTCCGCATCTGCGCGGACGCCGCGTTGCCCCACGAGGCCGCGCGCGACTGGAAGCGCGCCGCGATCGTGTGGGACGCGTGCAGCGCGGAGTGTACGCGGCTCGGCCTCGACGCGCGCGTGCCGGAGCTCCGCGACCAGGTCGCCGTGCTCACGACGCTCGCCGCGGTCGAGCCGCTCCGCGTGAGCGACCCGCACCGCTGGGCCATGAGCGCGCTGCGCGTCGTCTCACACCAGGAGAGCGTGCGGTACCCGACGGCGCTGGTGGAAGACCTGTTTCGTGGCTGGATGACCACGGAGGGCGGGAAGGCGATGACGGCGCCGGTGCGAAGCGTCAGCATCTTCTGGGAAGGCTCGGATCGCACGTACCAGGCGCGCTTCGACGAGCTCGTCCGCGCGTCGGTGGAAGACCTCGGCCTCCGCTGGGCCCCGCCCGGCGCCCCGGACACCGGCGTCATCCTCTTCGCGTCGCCGTTGGTGCGGGATCTCGAGCCCCGCTCGTCGTCGCGCCAGGGGTCGCTCGCGCGCGTCCAGGTGGGGTTGAAGGTCCGAAAGTTGCGGTTTCCCCGGGTCGAGCGCGACGGTGTTCACTTCGACGCCGTGGCGACGGCCGAGTCCGCGAACGCGGCGGACGCGCGGGACGAAGCGATGCGCGGCGCCGCGCGTGAGGCCGCTGCCCAGGTGTTGAAGCAGGTTCTACGAAGCGTGTTTGCAAACGAGGAGGCTCCCCGATGAACGTCAATGGCGTCCCGACGCGGACCGTGTGGTGGGAGGGCGGTCGGGTGCGCATGATCGACCAGCCGCGCCTGCCCCACACCTTCACGATCGTCGACATGGCGACGCACCGCGACACCGCCGAAGCCATCCGCGGGATGACCGTCCGCGGCGCCGGCGCGATCGGCGCCACCGGCGCGCTGGGCATGGCGCAAGCCGCGATGGAGGCGCCTGCGGGCGAGTTCCACGCCTTCGTCGCCCAGGCCGCGAACACCCTCCGCGCCACGCGCCCGACGGCTCAGAACCTCTTCTACGGCATCGACACGGTCCTGCGCGCCATCACCGCGGCCGGCAGCGACCTCGATCGCGCGCGGCGCGACGCGGTCGACGCCGCCGTCGCCGTGTGCGACGACGACGCGGCGAGCTGCCGCCGCATCGGCGAGCTCGGCGCGCCGCTCGTCGCGAGCGGCCCGCGGGTGAGCACCCACTGCAACGCCGGCTGGCTGGCGTTCGTCGACTGGGGCAGCGCGTTGGCGCCCATCTACGCGGCCTTCCGCGGCGGCGCCGACCCCTTCGTGTACGTCGACGAGACCCGGCCGCGGCAGCAAGGCAGCCAGCTCACGGCGTGGGAGCTCGGTCAGGAGGGCGTGCGCCACGCGATCATCGCGGACAACGCGACGGGCCACTACCTGCGGCGCGGGGCGATCGACCTGGTCATCGTCGGGTCGGACCGGATCGCGGCCAACGGCGACGTCGCGAACAAGATCGGCACGTACACTTCCGCGCTCGCGGCGCGGGCGGCGGGCGTGCCGTTCTACGTCGCCGCGCCGACGACCACGATCGCCACCCACACCCCGACGGGCGACCACATCCCCATCGAAGAGCGCGACGGCGACGAGGTCCTCTACGCGTGGGGCTGGTCCGACGAAGGCCGCTTCATCCGCGTGCGTACGTCCCCCGCGACGTCGACCGCCAGAAACCCGGCGTTCGACGTCACCCCAGCCGAGCTCGTGACCGGCATCGTGACCGAGCGCGGCATCATCCCGGCCACCGCCGAGGGCATCGCGAGCGTCGCGCGCAGCGCCTGACCCCGGCGACCCGCGCGCGCCCGGGCCGGCCCGGGTGTACACTGCTCCCAACCCGGGTCGACCGATGTTCCTCGCGTTGTCGTTGCTGGCGTGTGTCCGTGAGAACCTCGTCGAACCGCGCGCTCCGCTCGCCCTCGACCTCCGTACGCCGACCTATGGCGCGTACCTCGGCGATACGCGCACGATCCGCGTCGAAGGCTCGGTGTCCCCGGTCGATGCGCAGGTCCTCGTGAACCGCGTCGCGATCCCGGTCGCCGACGACGGCAGCTTCGACGTCGCGCTGCCCTGGCAGGGCGACGCGCGCGCCTTCGTGGTGGACGTGTTCGCGCTCGACGGGGACCAGAAAATCCGGGAACTCCGCCCGGTGTTCGACGGGGACGACCCGCGCGCCACCGACCCCGGCGCCATCAGCGGGCGGCTCACCCCGACCGGACTCGACGCCTTGGAGCCGCTCGTCGAGGACCAGCTCGCCGCGCTCGGCCTCGAAGACCTGCTCTCCGCGGCGATCCCGGCGATCGAGACCGAGTGGTTCTCGCTCGTCCCGGGCGGCGTCGTGCTCGGCGGCATCGAGGCCGACCTGTCCCCGGGCTTCGCGGACGTCGGGGTCGCGGTCACCGTCGTCGACATCACCGCCACGCTCGAGCTCGTCGCCGGCGAGTGGACGCTGCCGATGTCGCTCACCACGACGGCCTCCCTCGGCGCGCGCGGCACCCCCGACGTCGACGCCGACGGCCTGGTCACGCTGACGCTCACGGACGGCGTGGTCGAGCTGTCCGATCCGAACATCGGCTTCAGCGGGTCCGACCTGCCCGACTGGCTCGCGGATCTCCTGCTCGATCCCATCGCTTCGCTCCTCACCGTGCTGGGGGACACGCTCGCCGACACCTTGTTGAGCCAGGCCGGCCCGCTCGAGCTCGGCGGCCCCTTCGCGTTCGAGGTGCCCCTCGGCGGGGCCGACCTCGCCGCGCGCCTCGTCGACCTCGACGCCGACCTCGACGGACTGGCGCTCGGCGCGACCGTCGCCACCGACGGCGACGCGCCGGACACCCTCCCGAACGACCTCGCGCTCCTCGGCGGGACGACCAACACAGGCGAGCCGTATCACCTCGGATTCGCCGTGCACGAGGGCCTGGTGAACACCGTGGTAGACGCCGCGATCGGCGACTTCCTCAACTTCGAGCTCCCGCTCAGCGGCACGCTCGCCGACGTGTTCGGCGGCGGCATCGAGGCGTTGCCGGGCGGCGGCGACCTCCCGGCCGAGCGTGACGGGTACTGCCTGTCGGTCAGCGCCGGCCAAGCGCGCGTGGCGCGCATGGTGGCCGGCGTGGGGGAGCCGCTCGCGACCCTCTGGCTGCCGGACGTGCGTTTCGACATCGAGACGCTCACCGGCGGCGACTGCGATCCTTGGTTGTCGACGTCCATCCTCGCGAAGGTCGACCTCGTGCTCGACGGGACCGAGGTGTCGGCGGATCTCGAGGCGGTCGAGGTCCGGGTCGTCGACTACCGCGCGAACGCGGCCTGGGACGCCACGGCGGTGGAGATCGGCGAGCTGTTCACCGGCCTCGCGGGGCTTCTCGCGGGAACGCTGAGCTTCGACCTCGCGGACCTGCTCGGCGGCGCGGGGCTGGCGGTCGAGCCCGAGCTCGTCGGCGTGGCGCCGCTCGTCGGCCCGGACGGCACGTCGGACGGGCGTTGGGCGTTCTACCTCGACGTCTTCTGATCGTCACACGAGGGGCCGCCGGAGTTCGCGAGACCGACACCGTGAAGGTCTACGCTCGTGCGCGATGAGCGCAGAGCCGTACCGCCTTCGCCACCTTGGTCGGACCCCGACGGCCATCCTCAGCGACCTGCACGTATCCGACCACGAGGCGGAGGATCCGAGCCGCCCTCTGTGGCGCCGGTTCAAGCAGCGTGAGGTGTTCGACGAGCCGCGCATCGTCCGGCTGCTGTCCCACCTTCGCGAGCTCGGGGGCGGGCGGCCGATCGAGCTCATCCTCAACGGCGACGTGTTCGACTTCGATACGGTGATCGCGGTCCCGACCGACGCGCCCGCGTTCGAGGTGTCGTGGCTCGAGTCCACGCGCGGGCTGCACCCCGAAGAGGCGAAGTCGGCCTGGAAGATGCGCCGCATCCTCGATCATCACCCCGGCCTGGTGGAGGCGCTGCGCGCGTGGGTCGCGGAGGGGCACGAGCTCGTGTTCGTCATCGGCAACCACGACCTCGAGCTGCACTGGCCCGCCGTCCAGGAGGCGTTGCGCGCCCGCGTCGCGCCCGAACACCCCGAGCGCCTCGTGGTGTGCGAGCTGTTCCGCCTCTCCGGCGGGGACACCCTGGTGACGCACGGCAACCAGTTCGACGCATATTGCGTGTGTCAGGACCCTGTGGAGCCGTGGGTGCGCAACGCCGGACGGACCCGGGTCCGCATGCCCTTCGGAAACCTCTGCACCCGATACATCGCCAACGGCATGGGGCTCATCAACCCTCACGCCGACTCGGCGTTCATCCGACCGATCGGGGAGTACATCCGCTTCTTCGTGCGCGACGTGATGCGCACCCAGCCGCTCCTGGCATGGACGTGGGCCTGGACGGCGCCGCTCGCCCTCGCGGCCTCGCTCGTGGACGGCTGGGGCCCGACGCTGCGGGATCCCGCGGCGCTCGAGGCGCGCGAGGAGGCCGTCGCGCAGCGAGCCGGCGCCTCGGCGCGCATGGTGCGTGCGCTCCGCGCCGTGGCGGTGCACCCGGCCGTGTTCGAGCCGTGGCGGCTCGCGCGTGAGCTGTGGGTGGATCGCGCGGCGCTCGCGGCGCTCGTCGTGCTGGTCACGTTCCAGCTGTTCGCCGCGTTCCACTTCGTCACCGGCGCCGGCGCGGCGTGGGCGCTCCCGATCTTCGGCCTCCTGCTCGGGCCGTTCCTCGCCTACGCCAGAAGCTGCCGCTCCGAGGTCGGCTCGGTCGAGGTGAACATCCGCGAGCACGTGCCGCTCTTGGCGCGCATCGCGGGGGTCACCCGCGTGGTCATGGGCCACACCCACCGCCCGCGGCACGAGCGCGTGGGGTCGGTGGAGTACCTGAACACCGGGCATTGGTCGCCGGCCTTCGAAGATGTCGCCTGCACCCGACGCATGGGGCGCGACACCTTCGCCTGGGTGGACGCGAGCGGGGCGGCGTCCTTGCGCGCCTGGGACGGCCACGAGTCGTTCCCGCTCACGGCGGAGAACGACGCCGCGGCGCACGTCGGCGCGGCCTGAAGGCGTCGGGGGAGCGAGTTACGCCCTCGGCATGTGGCTCCTCCCCCTCGTCGCGTCTCTCGCCCTCGCAAAACCGACGTGCAAGCAGGAGCTCGACGTCCTCCGGGCACGCGTGGCGCTGCTCGAGGCCGAGCTCGAGGCGCTCCGCGCGGCCGGCGGCACGGCGCCCGCCGCCGACGCGGAGCGCGAGGCCGCCGCGGCTGCGTTGGTCGCCCAGCTCCAAGAGCGCCGCACGAGCGGCGACATCGCCGGTGCGCTCGCGATCGCCCAGCGAGTCACCCGTGACTACGCCGACACGCGCGCGGCCCGCTCCGTGTCGCGGTACATCGACGAGCTCGCCGTCGTGGGGACCCCGGCCGCCCCCATCGCGGTCTCGTCGTGGATGCAAGGGCAGGCCTCCTACGCGGACGCGCCCGTCACCCTCTTGATCTTCTTCGAGGAGTGGTGCCCGCACTGCCGACGGGAGCTGCCGTCGCTCGCCAAGCGCGAAGACGCCCTACGGGCGCGCGGCGTCAACGTGGTCGGCCTGACGAAGATCACCAGGAGCTCGACCGACGAGGGCGTGCGCGCCTTCCTCGCAGAGAACGCGGTCGGGTTCCCGATCGGCAAGGAGGACGGGGCGATGAGCCTCGCCTTCAAGGTCACGGGCATCCCGGCGGCGGCGCTCGTGCGCGCCGGAACGGTGATCTGGCGTGGGCACCCGGCCCAGCTGACCGACGAGCGACTGGCGGCCACGCTCGCGGCGCCCTGACCCGACGCGTTTTCGCGCCCCGCCCCGTCCTTAGCTCTTTGACGGAGGCGACATGAACGACGCGACATCGGTCGGTCTCGGCGAAGAGGCCTCGCCCTCGATGGTGCTGAACGCGCTGAAGCGCGAAGGGTACGTGTGCGACCTCGTCCCAGAGGACGAGGGCATGGTGTCGTGCCCGCGCTGCGGCACGCGCGCCCACGCCGCAGCCTGGACGATCCTCGGCTTTCACCGTTTCGAGGGGCTCAGCGACCCGAGCGAGGAGCAGGTGGTCGTCGCGCTCGGGATGTCTCTGCCGAACGGCAACGAGTGCCGAGGCGCGATGGCGCTCGCCTACGGCCCCACGGCGCCGGCCGCGGAGCACGCCGTCCTGGGCGCCCTGAAGTTCGGCGCGAACGCGCCCGCCCGACTCGACGACCCCGAGCCGGCGTGACACCCCGACGCGCTCAGAAGGTGTAGCTCACCGTGTAGCCGTGGACGTGCACCGTGATCTCGCCGGTGGTCGTCCGATACGCGTCGACCCACGCGTCCTTCAGCGGCGTGAGATCGAGGCGCACCTCCTCGGAGATCCAGGCGTCGCACGAGTCGCCGCCGCCGTCGTGGAACACCTCGAGCTCGACCTGGACCGGGCTGCTCTCCATGAACGTCGGCTCCGGCCAGCACAGGGTGAAGGCGTGCGCCGCGCAACCGCCGCCGTACGACACGTCGAGCACCAGCTCGTCGCCGGAGACCGTGACCGCGTTGAACGTGGTCCCCGCGCCGGCGTCCGCGCGACAGTCCGGCAAGCCGGCGCTCGCATCGGCGTAGTCCCACGTGCACTCCCCGCCCTCACACGCGTAGCCGTAGGCAGCCGGGCACGAACAGTCGCTCTCGAGACCCGCGTCGCACTCCGCCGCGCCGACCTGCTCGAGGAGCGCGGCCAAGGCCGAAAGGTCGGCGTCCGTCCGGGCGACCCAGTCGTTGGTGCAGCCACAGCTCGTGCCGACGATCGGCTGCCCACACTCCGACGCGTCGGTGCACGCGCGGACATCGGCGGCCTCGGCGTAGAGGGCCGCGACGAGCGTGTCGCATGTGTCGCCGGTGTCGGCAGTGTCGGGGTCGGTGTCTTTCCCAGAGTCGTCGACCGAGGTGTCGAGGCACGCGAGCAGGAGCAGGACGATCATGATTCCTCCAGGGGACCCTCCCAAGCAATATCCGCGCCACACGGCGGCGGCACGGGTCCGCCGTGACGCGTTATGACCGAGAACCCGCATGACTCCCACGTTGCCGGCCCGCTACACGCCATCGCGCCTCCTCGGCGAGGGCGCCACCGGCGTGGTGTGGCGGGCGCGGGACCGCCGGCTCGACACGGATGTCGCGGTCAAGATCATCAAGCCGAACCTCGCCATGCACCGCCGCTTCCGCGCGCGGTTCGCGCGGGAGGTGGCCATGAGCGCGCGGATCGTGCACCCGCACGTGGTGCCCGTCATCGACACGGGGGTGCTCGGCTCCGGCGAGCCCTTCGTCGTGCTCGGCTTTGCCGAGGCGGGCAGCTTCGCCGACCGCCTCGGCGACCGCGACCGCTCCCTGCGCGACAACCTGCGCATCCTCGACGAGACGCTCCGCGCGCTCGGCGCCATCCACGCCTCGTCGCTGCTGCATCAGGATCTGAAGCCAGGGAACATCCTCTTGAACCCCGAGCCGTCGAGCGACGGGCCCGTGCTGCGGGCGTGGGTCGCCGACCTCGGCGTCGCCGACGCGCTGGCGGAGCTCAACCGGGACCGCAAGGCCGTCGGCGGCACGCCCACGTACATGGCGCCGGAGCAGCTCGTCGGGCGCACTCAGGACCTCGGCCCCTGGACGGACCTGTACGCGATGGGGCTCATCCTGTGGGAGACGGTCGTGGGCAAGCGCCCGCACCCGGGCGAAGGCCGCCAGGATCTGCTCGAGTTTCGGAGCAAGGGGCCGCCGCCCCTCCCCGAGGACGCCGGGGTCCCGCCGCTGCTCGCCGAGCTCGTGCTGCGCCTCCTGGACCCGGAGCCCCGCCAGCGTATCGATCGCGCCGCGGACGTTCGTCGCGCCCTGCGGGCGGCGCTGCATGAGCTCGACGCGGCGGCGCCGGCGGCCGGGGCCCCGGGCCCGTCGCGCCCCACCGCGCAGCCGACGGGGGAGTACCCGCTGCAGGCGCCGAGCTCCGGCGCGAGCGACGGCGCGCGCACCGCCATCCGCTACACGCGCGTCGCGCCGGACCCGATGCCGCACCAACCGCCCCCGGAGGCGGGCGGCAACGCGCCGGCGCGGGCGTCGCTCCCCCTGCTCGCGCTGCGCGAGGTCCCGCTCATCGGCCGCGAACGGGAGCGAAAGGTGCTCTGGGACGCCGCGCGGGAGGTCGCCGCCCTCGCCGAGCCGCGGCTCGTGCTCGTCGTGGGCGAGTCGGGCTCCGGCAAGTCGCGGCTGGTCGAGAGCACCGCGCGCGCCCTCGACGAGGGCGGCTGGATGGAGGTCGTCCGCCTGCGCTACCACGCGCCGCCGGGGCCCGACGACGGGTACCGCGGCGCCGTCCGCGACCTCCTCGTCCCGTGGAACGACACACGCGACGGCATCGAGACACGTCTCACGCGTTGGATCGCGCGCGACCGTGATCAGGAGCCCGGCGAGGTGCACGAGGAGGCGGAGACGCTGGCGCGGTGGTGCGGCTACCTGCGCGAAGGGGAGCCGCCGGTGTCGGACGCCGTGGGCCTCGCGTACCTGTATCGACACCTCGACACACGGGTGTGGCGCGGCGGCGCGTGTGTCGTCCTGGAGGACGCGCACAACGCCCAGGCCGCGGGCGACGGGCTCGCGATCGCCGAGGCGATCCTGGATCGTACGGTCGGCGAGCGGCCCGTGCTGGTGCTGTGCACGTTGTCGGCGGAGGCCCTTCAGTCCGACCCCGCGGTTCGCCGCAAGGTCGACGCCCTGCTCGAGCGGGGGGCGCGACGCATCGGGCTGCGGCGCCTCGGGCTCACCGACACACGGCGCGTGGTCGACGAGTCCCTCCTCCTGGATCCGGAGCTCGCCCGTGCGGTGGCCCTCGAGTGCGAGGGCGCGCCGCTCGCGGCCGGGCTGCTGCTCCGGGAGTTGGCGAGCCGCGAGGCGCTCGTTCCCGACGCGCGTGGACGGTTCGCGCTGCGCAAGGGCGCGTCGCTCCAGGACGAGATCCCCTCCGGCGTGGACGCCCTCGTTCGTCGCCGCATCCAATCCGCGCTCGATCGCTCTCCCGAGACGGCGGCGGCCGACGCGCTCGCGTTGACGGCGCTCGCGGGTCAGGAGCCTCCCGCGTCGCTCGTGCGGGCCATCGCCGACGCCGGGCTCGACACCCTGCTGACGACGGGCCTCGTCGCCGAGCAGCGTGGCGCGCTCGTCTTCGAACACTCGAGCGTGCACGCCATGGCGATCGACCGCGCCGCCAGGCTGCCCCACCTGAAGGAGCTCCACGCGAAGCTCGCGACGGCCTGGCAGGAGCTCGGTGAACGCACGGGGCTCGACGTCGCCCCGCACGTCGGCATGCACCGCCTCCGGTCGGGCGATCCGGACGGGGCCCTCGGGCCGCTGCTCGCCGCCGCGCGCACGATGACCCTCGGCGGGCGCGCACGCGACGCCGTCCGAGCGGCGGCGCTGGCGATCGAGGCCGCCGACGCCACGGCGCAGCCCGCGGGCCAGCTGGAGGCCCGGCGCCTTCACGCCGAGGCGCTGGTCGAGGCGGGGGAGCCCGCGCGCGGAGCCCCGTTGTTGACCTACGCGCTCCGCGGCGGCGAGGGCGATCGGCTCGGCCGCGCGCGCCTCCGCCTCGCCTTGGGCCGCGCCGCGCGGAAGACCGGGGATCACGAGACGGCGCACCGCGAGCTCGAAGGCGCATGGGCCGCGTTCGACGCCCTGCGCGACCGGCTCGGGCTCCTGTCGGTGGCGACCCAGCGCGCGAAGCTGTTGCGCGCGGAGGGCCGGCACCACCTCGCCGCGACACATTGGGCGGATGTGTTGCGCCTCAACCGAGGGGATCTCACGGTCGAGGCCGAGGCGCTCAACGGCCTCGTCGAGGCGTTGATCCTCGAAGGGCGTCTGGAGAACGTCGACCGCGAAGCGCTCCGACTCCAACGCGTCAGCCGCGCCAGCGGCGACACGCGGCGCGTCGCGGAGGCGGCCGCGACCATGGGCATCCTGTGCCTCGTGCGCGACGCACACGACGAGGCGGAGCGGCACCTCGTCGCGGCGAGCGCCACGGCCGCGACCCTCGGCGCGGACCGTCTCCATGCGCGGTGTCGCATGTTGCTCGGGCGCGTGTATCGACGACGGCACCGGCTCGACGACGCCGAAGACGTCGCCAGTTGGCTCGTGCGCTTCGCGTCCGAGCGCGGGATGCACGTGACCGAGGCCGAGGGCCGCGTCGAGCTCGCGCACGTGTGGCTGGAGCGTGGGGACCACGCGCGGGCGGCCGAAGCGCTCGAGGCGGGCGCCCGCGCCCTCGAGGGCACCCCACGGCACGGGCTGTGGGTCCAGGTCAGCTTGCTCCATGCGCTCCTCGCCGCGGAGCGAGACGATGAGGCGGCCTGTGTCGCGGCGTGGGAGCGCGCGAGAGAGCACGGGCTCGATCCGAGCGCCCCGCCACGCGACGTGTGGCCGATCGTGGACACCCTCGGACGCACGGTGATGGTGCGCGCCTGGAGGACCATGGCCGCGCGGCTCGCGGACCGCGGGCACGACGACACCGAAGAAGCGGTGATGATCGACGAGTGACGCGGGCCGCGCCGCCGCGCTTCATCGCCCGCGCGGATCGCCCTGGGTGGCCCGACGCGGGCTCCAGATCGCGTCAGCCCGGACGCCGGCGGCGTCCAGCGCCTGCTCGACGCGCTCCGCGTCCCCCACGAGGACCCACGCGCGCGGGCCGTCGAACACCCGCCGTGACACGCGCTCGAAGTCCGCCGCACGAAGGCCGTCGAGCCGCGCGAGCGACACCCACGTCGCGTCGGGGCGAAGCCCCGCTCGCAAGGGTGAACGTACGCTCTCGACCAAGGCCCGCGGGTCGAGCCGCGCCGCGGCGCCGCGACGCCACGCGACACCGCGCGCCCCGACGACGTCCGCTTCGTCGAACCGGGTGACCTCGGGGGCGTCGAGCGCGCGCGCGAGGGCCGCGACGCCGATCTCGGCGCTCGCCGCCGTGAATCGCACGGAGAGCACCGCCACGGCGGGTCGGGTGGCGTCGGAGGTGTGGATCCGGGCGCCGTAGGTGGCGCCGAGCTCGGCGCGGAGCCGTGCGTCCAAGCGCGCCGCGGCGTCTCCGCCGAGGACGTGGCTGGCGAGCGCCCATGCGGCGGCGTCCGGGTCGCCGGCGGCCGGCGCGGCGAAGGCGATCCGCACCTCCACGCCCTCGACGAGCGGCGCGTCGACGACGATCACGCGCTTCGGCACGGGGCGGGCGGGCACTGGCGGAGACGCGAAACCGGCGACCGCCGGCGTGGACACGCCCGCCGACACGACCATCGCCACTTCGAGCCCGCGGGCCGCGGCCCGCACGTGCCGCCCCCGAACGGCGCGCAACGCGGCGGGATCGGGCGGGGGGCCCGCGAGCAAGGTCTCCAGAGCGCGATCCGCGAGGGCGCTCGGGGAGTAGGGCGCCGCGCGCCACGCGACCAGCGCCTCGCGGCGCCACGGGCCGAGCGGGGCGACACGTGCCGACACGTCTCGAACCACGCGCGACACCTCTCGAGCGCCGGCGGCGGCCAACGCCGGAGGTCCGTCGACGACCGCCCGGCAACCGAGCGCGTCGCACGCCCACGCGACGGATACCCCCTCCGCGGGTCGCGTCGCCGCGCGGAGCGCGTGCACGAGCGCGCCTGCGACCGCGGGCGCGGGCGCCGCGTGCACGAGGTCGATCGACACGATCGCGGCCGACGCGTCGGGGTCGTCGGGCGGCAGCGGGAGATCGATCGTCACGCCTCCGGCGCTCGACAGGATGCGCGGCGGCGCCGGCGCCCGGGCCGGGCGCGGCGGCGGGAAGTGGCCGGGCGTTACGTCCGCGAGCGGGGGCGAGGCTCCCCCGTGGGCGGTCGGCGCCGGGTCCGGCGACGGCCCCATCGCCAGCACGTCGGCGCGCGCGCCTCGCCGCCACACGTGCGGCCGCCGCTCGGGCACCACCGCGAGGGTGAGCGCCGACCGTTCGGCGAGCCAGGAGGACGCGACGCGACGGAGATCGGACGCGGACACGGCGGCGCGCGCGGCCCGCGCGGCGTCGAGGCACTCCGGCGACCCCGTCCACGCCTGGCACAACGCGCGGGCCTGGGCACGCCCGGCGAGCCGCGCGACGCTCGCCGCGTCCGCGCGCGCGATCCGCCCGCGCACCACGTCGAGCGCCGCGTCGGTGACTCCCGACCGACGGATGCGACGCAAGACGCGGAGGCCGTCGGCCCGCTCGAGCACGAGCCGCCCCCCGCGCTCCGTCACGTCGAGCGTCGCGCCGATCATCCCGGCGAGGAGCTCCACCGCGGGGAGCTCGGGATCCCCGCGGGCGGGCGCCCGCCAGGCGCGAAGCACGCGCCGTCGGTCCACGTCCTGAGGGAGCCAGGCGCGAACGGGCGTGGACATCGGGCCCAGGGTCAGCAACGACACATCCGATACACGATACGTGTCGCGCGGCAGCCGCTCGTCGAGCAGCCCGCGCACGGCGTCGACGCCGACATCCCCCACGAGCGCGAGCGTGGCGCCTTCGGGCACCAGGCGCAGGCGCGCCGCTTCGTACACCGCCGCGGCGCTCAGATTCGCCAGGGGTGCGGCGTCGCCGATGGGACGCCGCGCCAGCGGGTGGTCTTCCGGCCACAGGAGCGACCACACCCACGCGTCGACGAGGCCACCCGGGCCCCGCTCCCACGCCCGCTCCGCGTCGATGACGCCGAGCTCCGTGGCCGGGTCCCCCCCCGCGAGGCCCACGAGGCGATCCACCTCGAGCGCCAGCTGCGTCGCGACGGCGCCGGCAGGCAGCTCCGCCGTGAACATCATCCCGTCGCGGTCGGTCCAGGCGTTCGTGCTCACGCCGGCGGCGCTCGCCGTGTCCTCCCACGCGCGCCCCGGGGCGTGCGCGCTGCCCGCGAACGCGAGGTGCTCCACGAGGTGCGCCAGTCCCCCCGCGTCCGAAGGATCTTCAGCCGCGCCGACCGGCAGGTAGAGCGCGAGCGCCGCGTGCTCGAGCCCAGGCATCGCCTCGACCACCACCGTGAGGCCGCTGTCGAGCGTCAGGACATCCACGCGGCGGCTCCCGGTTCAGCCCTCGCAGATGAATCGATACGGCTCGCCCTGGGAGCTCGAGCACCCGCACGGGTAGTCGTTCCAGCAGCCTCCGCTCCCCCAGCTCAACACGCCGCAATCCTCCTCGGAGTCGGGCACGCACTCGCCGCCGTGCGAATTGTTGGGCTCGCCGGAGCAGAAGTTGGAGTAGGTCCATGGCTCTCCGCTGACCCACCCCCAACCGCCCTCCGCGGAGCGATCGTTCGCGCCCGTCCACCAGTAGCCGTCGCCGTATGTCACGGCGGTAGCGCTGAGCCACGCGTCCTCCGCGGCGTCCGACACGGTGACGAGCGCGTAGCTCCACACTTCACAATTGTCGCGGGCCGTGCTCCAGTCGGAGCCGGTCGTGCAGAACATGTACGGCACGCCGTCCCGGTGCTCGACGGGGCACGGACAGGCGACGCCCTCGTCGATGACCCCGTCGCAGTTCTGGTCGCGGGCGTCGCAGTCCTCGAGGGCGCTCGGAGAGACGCCGGCGTCGGCGTCGTCGCAGTCTCCGCCCGTCAACGACCAGCCGGAGCCAGGATCGCACGCGGAGATCTCGGTGCCGTCCACCCCGCGCCCATCGCCGTCGGCGTCGACGTACCAGGTCGAGGGCGTGACCCCGTCATCGACGAGCCCGTTGCAATCGTCGTCCACCTCGTTGCAATGCTCCTCCGCGTCCGGGTGCACGTCCGCATCGGCATCGTCGCAGTCCCGGCCGTCGTCCACCGCGCCGGGCGGTCGCTCGCAGGCCTCGCCCATGGCCTCGGCGCCGTACCCGTCGCCGTCGCCGTCGCGGAACCAGTCGACCATCAGCCCGTCGTCGACGCGCCCGTCGCAGTCCTCGTCCGCCCCGTCGCAGCGCTCGTCCGCGCCGGGGTGGATCGCGGGATCGTCATCGTCGCAATCGACGTCGGCGCGCGCCCCGTCCCCGTCCGCGTCCTCGATGCCGAGCGGGATGGTCTGTTTGGTCTCCGCCGGGGCGGGTGCGCAAGCGATGACGCCGCCGAGAAGGATCAGGAGCATTCGAGAACGCTAACACGCGACGTCAGCGACCCGCCGTCGGGGGTAGCTCCGCGCGCACGCGCTCCGCGAGGTCGCGAACGCCGAGCTTCGTCCAGTCGTGGTGGATCGACGCGACGACCCTTCGCGCGGCCGCCGCCCCGAGCTCGTGACGCAGCGCGCCCAGGAAGCGCGGCGGGGCCACGAGGATGACGCGCTCGAAGGCATGCTTCCGCTCACCGTCGTCGACGAGCCGCGCCAAGGCGCGCGCGAAGCGCTCCTCGGTCTCTCGGGCGCCGTCGTGATGCGCGTCGTGCGCGTTGGCGCCGGCCCCCGGCAGGTGGGTGGTGACCTGGCCGTCGCCGTGGGTCACGTGGCCGTGTTGGTGGTGGAGTTGGTCCACCGGGGTGAGCGTGTCCAGCAGCTCGTCGCTCGCGTAGATCCGAGCGCCCGCGCCGTCCGCCACCACCAGCCAATGAAATGCCATCTCGTCCTCCGTCGTGTGGCCTCCTTCGCAAACCGCGTGCCAGGCCGATCGGCGCAGCGTGGGCCGCCACACGGGCGCTCGTACCCGGCGCCGTGCGACCGCCCACAGCACGGATGCGCCAAATCGCACATGACGCCGCGTGGCGCGGCGAGGCGATAGAAGGCCCCGATGCGCGTCCTTGTCGGAGATGTCGGAGGCACCAACACTCGCCTCGCCCTGTGGACGGACGGACGGATCCAGGACGACGTCACCTTCGCGAGCGCGAGCTTCCGCGCGCTCGAGGAGCCCATCGACCGCTGGCTCCACGCCTCCGCGCGTCCGATCGACGCGGCGTGCTTCGGCGTCGCCGGCCCGGTGACCGACGGCCGCGCGGTCACCACGAACCTTCCGTGGGTCGTCGACGCGAGCGCCTTGGCGGCGCGTCTCGGCGTGCCGGTGCGCGTCGTGAACGACTTTCACGCCGCCGCCCGCGGAATCGCGCTGCTCGGCCCGGAAGATGTCTACTCGATTCGACCCGGCTCCGCGCAGCCGGGCGCGCCGATCGGGGTCATCGGCGCCGGTACCGGGCTCGGCGAGGCGATCGTGGTCGGAGACGTGGTCGTGCCGGGGGAAGGCGCGCACGCCGAGCTCGGCCCCTCCGACGAGCGTGAGCTTCGTCTCGTGCGACACATGATTCACGCGCACGGCCGGGTGTGTTGGGAAGATGTGGTCAGCGGCCCCGGCCTCGTGGCGCTCGCGCGGTTCCTGGCGATGGAGCGCGGCGACACCGACACATCTCGCCTCGACCAGGACGACGCCCCGGCGCATGTCGCGAGCACCGACCCCGAGGCGGTGGCGTGGTTCTGCGAGCTCCTCGGCGCGGAGGCCGGCAACGTGGCCCTGCGCGCCCTCACGCGCGGGGGCGTGTACGTGTGCGGCGGCATCGCGCCGCGCCTGCTGCCGGCGCTCTCGGCTGGAGGCTTCAATCGCCGATTCTCCGCGAAGGGCAAGGTGTCGGGGGCGTTGGACGGCATCCCCGTTTGGGTCGTGACCCACCCGGCACTGGGGCTCCTCGGGGCGGCGCACGAGGCGATGCGCCACCTCGCGGCCGGCTGAGCACCGGAGCGACCTCCGCGGGCGGCTCCGTCAGGCTTCGGGCAGGGGCGCGAGCGCCCGCAGGCGTGCCCGCGTCACGTTCACCTCGTGCTCGAGCGCCCCCATCTTCTCTTGGAGCTGGACTCCGAGCGCACGCCACCCCGCGGCGTCGCCCTCGTGGAGCGCGAACCAGTCCAGCGCCTCCACTGCCCGCCGCGCCGCGATCAAGGCCGGCTCCGTGGGGCCGGCGCCGACGGCGAGCGCCGCGCTCACGGCGGCGAGGCGCAGGAGGTCGTCGCGACAGGACTCGAGCTGACGCACGAACGCCGGCGCGTCGGGGTCGGCCATCAGCAGGCGGATCACTCCGAGCGCGAGGTTCCAGGAGCACAACACCTCGCCCAGGACGTGCCCCGCACGAAAGAGGGCGAGCTGGTTCGACCCGGTGAAGGCCGACGCGAGGTCGCGGTGGATCGCCTCGAACCAGGGAAAGTACTGCTCGGGCACGCGCGGCGGCGCCGGGGGTGTCACCCCCGCGAGCTCGGCGAGCCCTTGGGCCTCCCGAACGTTGTCGACGACCGACGCGGAGGTGGCGCGCATCCGCGCCGTCTCGGCCCGCACGGCGTCGAGCACCCCCGGCAGGGGAGACCGGGCCGCGTCGGCGAAGAGGAGGACGAGGTTGAACCACGCGCCGGTCACGGCGGGAAGATAGCCAGCGGCGAACGCCTGCTCTGGGGACACGACACTCACGGCTGTTCCTCCACCCGGATCACCCGACACGTATCGTCATCGACGAGCACAAAATACGACTCCCCGCCGAACAGCGCGCGAGTCGGGGCGGCGATCCGCGCCGACCCGCCGCCGAGGCTCGTTGCAACATACACGCCATCGCCCGCGTCGACGGCGACACATGGGCCGGCCACGGCGACGTCTCGCGCGGGGGGCCCCTCCCACGCCCACCGCGTCCCCCCGCGCGCGTCGATCCGGCGCACGCCGGCGCCCGTCCGCCGATCGCACGCAAGCCAGTCGTCTTCGCCCCACGGCAGCAGCACTGCCTGATCCGCGTCGGGGAACGGAAAGGCGAGGGCCATTCCGTCGTCCACGACAATTCCGCCCCCTTCGAGGAGCGCGTGGACGCCCGCGGACCGCGACACCAACGCGCGACACGCCCGCTCGGAGACACGGCGCACGCCGCCGTCGACCCGAACCACGCCGGCAGGGCCGCCCACCCACGCCGTCGATCCTCGCGCGGTGAGGCTGTCGCCCACGACCGGATGCGACACCCGCGCGCGCCCGTCGCGTCGATCGAGCGTCACCACCTGGTCCCCGACGAGCGCGTGGACACCCCCTTCCCACGCCGTGAGCGCCCGCGCGGCGGCCTCGACCTGCCACAGCGCCTGCCCGGTGCGCGCGTCCAGCGCCGCGAGTGCGCCGTCCGCGCTGACGTACAGCCAGCGACGGTGGCCGCTCCACGACGGTCGGCGCGGCAGTGGGCGGGTCCACGTCACTCGGCCGTCGTCCACGCGCGCCCAGACCCCTCGCGCGTCCCAGATCATGCCGTCCCGTGGCGCGTCGTCCGGGATCAAGCCGTCGAGCTGCCCGAGGTCGCGGAGGACGATTCCCACGCGCTCAAGGCCCGCCGGGCGCGTACCGAACCGCGAACGCCGCCTCGATCATCGTCATGTCGCGTGCGCTCGGCGCTCGGGCACGGCCGAAGTGCGCCCCGTCGCCCACGACGAGGGCGATCGCGAGCTCCGAGCGCTCCAGCAGCACCGCGGCGCGACCCGCCTCCAGCACCAACACACCCAGGACGCCCCAGTTGGCAAGTACATCCTGAGCATCCGCGACACACACGGAGATGTCTCGCCCGGAATCGTCGAACCAGGTCAGCGGCAGCAGCTCGTGCGCCGTGGCGGCGTGCGTGATCACTTGCCGATCCGGACGCCCCGATAGAAGCGCTTGAAGTCCGCGATGCTCAAGCCGCGCACGTGGTTCTGACCCCAGGGGTTCTGGAGGTCGATCGTGAGCTTCTTGACGTCGACCGTCTCTGGCGCGTAGGCGTGGTTCCCGACGACCCCGGCCTTGTCGGCGTCGGCCTTGAGCGCCGGCGCCTCCTTGTCGAGGTTCTTGCTGTCACACGCGACCGGCATCTTCTTGTCGAGCGCGTCGCGGATCATCTGGGCGAGCTTCGCGTCCCCGATGCTGCCCGGGGTGTAGTACCCCTCTTCGAGGTTCGTGAGCAGGGCGATCGCGCCCGCGAACTTGCCGTCGTCGTTGACGTGTCCACCCTCGATGCCGGTGTACGTGCCCTTGTGGACGGCCCAGGCCTTCTCGATGAGCATCGTCCACAGCTCTTGCCCCTTCGGGCCCTTGTCGCCAAACCGCGCGTACTTGGCCGTCGCGCCCTTGTCCGAGCTCGGGAAGCGCCCGTCGATCGTGACGGTCTTCGCGGTGCCCTTGGGGTCGAAGTTCTTGTTCTTGATGTAGAGGGTGACGTCGTACGTGCCGTCGCCGTTGTCGCGGATGAGCTTGCGGATGTACTCCGGGTTCGCCCGGGCGACCGCGGCCATGCCGCCGATGAGGTAGCAATCGCCGAGGGACCCCTGCTTCACGTCGTGCGGGTCGATGTCGTTCGCGTCGCCCTCGCCCTTCACGAAGGCTTCGCCCTTCATCTCGTGGTAGTCGACGCCCTGGCCTTCGTGCTCCTTGCGGAGCCCGGGGTTCGGCGCCACCGTGCGCCCGGGCGCGGGCGTCGGGGCCTCGTCGGCCTTCGCCGCGTCCTTCGGCTGACGACGGAGGATCCGGTCGAGGAAGCTCGGCTCGGGGTAGTCCTTCGGCGCCGGCGTCTGGGTGGGCTCCTCGGCGGCGGCCGAGGCGGCCGGCGCGGCCGTGCGCCTCCGCTGTTGGCGGTTCCAGGACTTCCACTCGGCGGTTCCCGCCGGGAATGGATTGCCGGTGGCCGCGGCGGATTCGGCGCCCTCCTTCTTGGAGGACTCGATGGCGGCGGCGCGCGTGGCCTTTCGAGCGTTGAAGTCGACGTCGGACTCGCCCGCCTGTTGCGTAGTGGCGCGCTGGTCCGAGCGCGCCTTGTCCATCATGTTCTTGTAGGTTCCACGGTCGTTCTTGTCGAGCGCCTCGTCGAGCTCCCAGCCCATCAGCGGCTTGCCGGCGCTGTCGGTGCGGACGTTGCCGTCGGCGTCGCGCTCCTCGCGGAGCGTCGCCACGACCTTGTCTTCCCCGGCGCGACTCCCGCGCCGCTTCATCTGCGCGCCGGCCGGCAGATCGAAGGCCGCCTCGCCCTTGGCCGCTCCCGCGCCCCCGTTCTTCTTGCGCGCGTCGAGCATCAGCTCCTGGTTGATGATCGGCGCGATGCCGGACCCGTCGCCGCGGGTCAGGGCGTTGCTCGAGGTCGCGCCGGTGCCCGCGAAAGCGTCGTCGCGGTGCGACTTCTCGCGCGGGGCGGCGGCGCCCGCGAGCGCGCGGATCTCCGGATCGGCGCTGCGCTTTCCGTGCTCCACGAGGTCCTTCGACATGTTGACGCCGCTGGCCTGCGCCATGTCGGCGGTCATCTCGAAGTCGATGTAGTGGAGCCCGCGGTTGGAGGTCTCCTGAGAGGTGCGGACCGCGCCCGCCGCGTTCATGTCGGTGTACTGGCCGCGAACGACCGAGCCCGCCGGCGCCTTCTTGTCCGAGGGCCGGTGCTCGTAGTCGAGCCCGAGCGCCGCCACGGTGTCTTCGGCGTTCATCCCGTCGGTGTTGCGTTGATGCCCGATGCTGCCGCGCACGCCGTTCGGGAGCTTCTCGGCGCCGCCGAGCGTGGCCTGGCCCGACAGCATGCCCCCGACGGTGTTGTTGGCGACCACCTTCCGCATCTGCGCGCCGGCGACGTTGTCGCGCGCGAGGACCGCGTGGCCCTTGAGCAGCGCGTCCTTCTCGTCATCGCTCATCGGGGCGCGCGCGGTGCCGTCCGCGTTGCGCGCGTCGGTCTCCTGCTTCACGGTGCCGTCGGCCTGCGTCTTGACCACCTCGGGCTTCGCGACCGGCTTCTTCTCGCCCGTCGTGGCGTCCATGATCTCTTCGCTGCGGGGGTTCTTCTTCAGCGCCCCCTCCATCTTCGCGAGCTCTTCGGCCGACATTTCGCCACTGGCGGCGAGCGTCTGCTTCGGGGCCTGCGTCTTGCGCTTGAGCTCGGCCACGCTCAGGCCGGCGCGACGCGCGGCCCGGTCGGTGACGTCCTGCTTCAAGCGCTGCGGGCGAGACTCCGACACACCCGAGCCATCGCTCAACACATGATACGTGTGTCCCGGATCATCCGCGCCGGACGGGACCGACGCTTCGACCTTGGCGCGCCAGCCCGCAGGCGGCTCGCCGGCGGCGTGCTTCGACACGTCGCGGGATGTGTCGCCATTGACGGACGGCGCGCCGGAGTTCATGCTCCCCGCATGGCTCACCCCTGGGACATCACCGCCCCCACCCGCCTGGCCTCCGGCCGCAGCTTCACCGCCCGATACCTGGAGTTCGACCTTCGGGAGCTCGGACACGCCTGGGAGGTTCGCTTTTCCGACCCCCCCGCCGAGCACCGGGTTGTTTGCGAGCCCCTTCCCGGCTTCGACGACGACGCCGCCGTTCGCCTGCGTTCCCTGACCACCGAGATTTGGCGAGGCGACCTGGGCTGACGCGTTGCCGCTCGCCGCGGCCTTGCGCGCGTCGAACTCCGCGAGGCGCCGCGCGCCCTCGCTCTCGGCCACCGCGACCATCGCGTCGCGCGTGCCGCGCTGAACGGTGCCGGCGTAGCCGCCACCCGACTCGGACCAGTCGGGCACGTACTTCCCTTGCGCGACGTCCATGACCGCCGCGTGGAACGTGACGTGCGGCGCGCCGCCGCCCTCGGTGAACGTCGGCTGCTCGATCTTGTTGAAGATCGACACCTCGGCGCTGCTGCCGAGCCCGACGAAGCCGTGGTAGTCGGCGCCGGTCACCTTGGTGCGCACGAACTGGGCGTACGCTGCCGACAGGCTGACCCACAGCGGCATCGTCTCGTCGACGGGGATCCGGATCCCCTCGAACATCCGGCCGAAGCCGCTGGACTCCAGCGCCACGTCGGCCGCCTTGATCGCGACCTCCTTGGCGGGGTTGCCGGACCAGAACGCCACCGACCGGCTCCCGGCGAAGCGGCTCATGAGCGGCTCGAGCGCGGCGACGATCGGGTTGAGCTCCGCCATGATGCGGCGCGTCGCGTCGTCCTTGAGCTCGATGCTCTTGCGCTGCCCGGCGGCCGTCTGAACGTCGGGGAGGTCCTTCCACATCGGCGACGTGCGCTGGAGGGTGTCGATCAGCTTCGCCCACACGTCCCGCGCCTTGGCTTCGGGGTTGGCGAGGCCGAGCCCGCGAGCCAGCTCGCAGTACCGCGCGACGAACACATCGGCCGGCGGGATGTTCTTGAACAGATCCGCGGCGTCCTTCGCCACGTCCGCCGCGCCCGCGAGCCCGGGAGGGAGGAGGATGCACAGCGACTCGAGCGCCGCGCCGAGCTCGAGGCGCTTCGCCTTGACCTTCTCTTCGGCCGCAGCCCGCTTGTCGTCCGCCGCCGCGGCGACGGTCCCGCGCGCCTGCTCGAGGCCCCTCTGCAGGCCGATCACGCGGCCGATGGTGCCGCCGATCTCCTTGCTCTTCTCCGGCGGGAGCTGCGCGAGCGCGCCACGCCAGTTCTGGATGTGCTCGGTGATCGGCTTGGGATCGGAGGCCATCATCGCGGTGGGGGTCGCCCCGCCAGTGACCCACACGCGATGGGTCTCGCCGCCCGCCGTGAAGGTGGTCGCGTCGTCGAGCCCGGCCCCGCCGGCCGGCGCCTTTCCGTCCGCGCCTTTGCCGTCCGCGCTCGGGGCGGCCCCGGGCGCCGCGCCGGCGGCCGCAGGCGCGCCCTCCTTGCCCTTGCCGCCCTTGAACATGCCGAGGACCTTCTCGATCATGCCGTCGATCGCCTTGTCGACGCGCTCGCGCATCGCGGCGATGATCTCCTGGACCTTCTTCGCGATGCCGCTGACGTTGAGGAGCTTGGCGAGGAGGTCGATCGCGACGGGGATGAGCTTCGCGAGCGCCCCCTCGACCATGTTCGCCGCGCCGCCGATGTTGCCGTGCGCGATGTCGGAGATGGAGTCGACCACCGCGGTCACGAGGCCGAAGATGCGCTGCGATTGGTCGCGCATGAATTCGTACACGTTCCAAGCGGTGATCACGGCCTGCACGATGGCGCCCACCGGCGTGAACATCGAGGCGATCTTCAGCACCGCCGCCTGGACGATGCGGGTCATCAGGAAATCCTGGACCTTCCCGATCGCCATCTCGTAGAGCCCGTCGACGTAGCCCTCGGCGTACTCCCACAGGCCGTCCCAGCCGCCTTCCATCGCGGAGCCGACGACGCCCATCACCCACTCGACGCGCTGGACGTTCTCTTCGCCGATCTGCTTGACCGCCTTCTCGCGGATGTACCCGACGTCGATGCCCAAGGTGTCGAGGACGAAGCCGAAGATGTCCTTCAGATCGAACGACGCGAGGGTCGCGACGCCCGCCTCGGCGGCAGACTTCGTGATCCACTCGAGGAACCCGCCTTGCAGGTGGGTCATGAAGTTGTCGGAGAACTGCCCGAAGCCGGTCTTCACGGCGTCGATCATGTTGCCGACGAACGCGCCGGGGTCGGCCACGATCGTGTCGATCGCGTCGTCGGCCTTGGCCATCGTGGCGTAGAACTCCGCGGGCGGGATGCCGGCGAGCTTGAGCACGGCCTCGAGCACCATGCGGGCCACCTTCGCCCAGTCGCCCGTCAACGCGGCTTCGACCAGGGTGAGCGCGGCGTTGACGGCCGACTGCAGCGTGGCGAGCAGGCCGTCGAGGGTGTTCTTCAGGCCGTCACACACCGCAGCCACCGCCTGCTTCAGGCCTTCGGCGAGCTGGTCGATCTTGGCGGTGACGAACTCGGTCGCGGCGTCGATCGCCGCGTTCAGCTTCGCGGCCAGCTCCGGGAACACGGCTCCGAGCGTCGCCGTGATCTGCTCCTTGGCCCAGGCCGCGAACGCCTGGAGCTTCTCGGTGACCCACGCCGCGGCCTTGGTGATCAGGTCGGTCGCGAAGGCCTTCGCCGCGTCGAGCACGCGCGCGATGGCGGAGCGGACCCGGTCGATGACCGCGTTCACGAAGTCGGAGATGGCGCTGATCACCGAGGAGACCGCGTCCTTCACGCGATCCCACCACGACCGGTCCTTCGCCTTGTCTTCCTCCGCCTTCTTCTTGGCCTCCGCCTCGGCCTGCCCCTTGGCGATCTCGTCTGCGGCCTGCTTCTCGGCGTCCTTGAAGGCGGTGTCGATCTGGGCTTCGTCGGCGCGGATGCGCTCGCGGACCTCGCCGACCTCGGCGGAGTGGCGGGAGGAGATCTGGGACTCGAGGTCGCCCACCGCCTTGTCCTGCGCGGCGAGGGTGTCCGTGCGGGCCTTCGCGATGTCGCCGCGGGCCTTGACCACCGCTTCGTCCTGCGCGCGCGACGCCTCGGACGAGAGGCGCTCGGCCTCCACGGTGGCGTCGGACACGGCGGTGTCGGTGGCGGTGTCGGTCTCGGACGTGGCGACGTCGACCTGGTCCTGCGCGGTCGCCAGGGAGGCTTCCATGAGCTCGCCCTGCTGCTCGTCGAACGCCGCCTCAACGTCAACCGGGAGGTTGTACGCCACGAACGTGTCGAGACTGTCGACGGGGGCCGGCCCTTGCACGGCCTGCTGCGCGATGTCCGCGACCGTCGCGAGGTCGTCGAGGAGCCGCGCCTGCACGACCTCTGGGCCGCGGCCGTCGAGCACCTCCTGCTTCGCGGCGGCCTTGGCGCGCGCGGCGTCCGCGCTCGCCTGGGTCTTCGCCTCGTCCGCGCGCGCGGGGTCGGCGTCCCCGCCCTTGGGGACCTTCGGACGGGGACCCGCGCTGCTCGAGAGCGGGATGTTCGTTGCGATGCCGGCGAGCGCGTTCTGGGCGACCGCGTGGCCGCGCTCGGGCGGCGCGTCGGCCGGCACGCTCACGGTCGGCGCCGGGCGCCGCACCTGCGGGAGGTTGGTCGGGGTGGCCTGCGGGATCGCGGGCGCGCCCCTCGAGCTGGGCGGACCGGCCGGCCCGTTCTGCACGCGACCGTCCGCGGGCTTCGCCCCGCGCGCGCCGTTCGGCTGTCCTTCCGGCCCACCTCCGGCGGGACCGAGCTTGGCGTGGAGCTCCGGACGCTTCGCGTTGGTGGCCGCCACGTCCGCGTCGAGGCCGCCCTGCGCCTCGCCGCCGAGGGCGCTGTAGGCGCGCGCGCGCTCCGAGGGCTTCTTCTTGACGAACCCCGCGATCGCCGCAGATGCGCCGCCGCCGCCGCCGCCGCCGCCGCCACCGGCGCCCGCCCGCGCCTTGCGCGGCGTCTTTCGGCCGATGCCGGCCGAAGCACGATGGAGCCCGGCGATGGCGCCGCCGCTGTCGGGCGTGCCGCCGCGGGAGACGTCGGTCGCGACCGCGTCCGCCTGCACCTCCGCGGCTTCCGACGGGCGTGTCACGGAGGTGGCGCCGGCGTTCGCCTTGGGTCGAACCCCGCCGCCGCCCTGGACGACGTGCGTCAGCTCGTGCGCGAGGAGGGCGCGGCCGTCGCTCGAGCCGGGCTGGAATTGCCCCGGCGCGAAGTGGATCGAGGCGCCTTCGGTGATGGCGCGCGCATCGAGCTCGGTGGCGCGTTCGCTCTCCGTGTGGATGCGTACGGCGCCGAGGTCGACCCCGAGGCTCGCCTCCATCGAGGCGCGCACGCCCCCGGGCAGGCCGATGCCGGCCGAGGCGCGCATGGCGAAGCCTCCGACGCCGCGCTCGTCCCCTTCGCCGCCGCCGCCGCCTCCTTCCGCGCGAGCGTACCCGCCGATCGCGACGTCCCGAGGGCCGCCTGGACCCCCACCTCCCGGCGGGCCGCCGACCCCACGGGCACGGACGGCCGGGGGCGCGCCGTCGCCGTTGGCTTGCGGGGCGGGACCGGCCTGCGGGGCGCGCGCGGCGGGCGCCTTCAGGGCCGTGGTCGCCCCGGGGGCCGCGGAAGCGGCCCGCGCGACCGCCTCGTTGCCGACGGTGCGCTGGGCGGCGCGCGCGCTGGCGCCTCCGCGCGGCGCGTTCTCTGGCGCGGCCGCTCGGGCCGCGGCCTTGGGGGAGCGGTCCGCGCCATCACGGGACGCTGGGGTGGCGCGATCGCGCGACGTGAGCTTGGCGGGCATCCGTTCCCCGGGGCTGAGGGCGACCCAGCCTACCTCAAAAAAGGCAACGAGGGAAGGACCTTGCACCGCGACGTCACGGGAGCGGGCCCCAGCCGCGCGACGACGGGCACGCATACGTAGTGATACCGTCGGGCGTGGCCACGGATCTGCTCTCGACCACGTTCGACGGACTCACGATGCTCGCCGCTGGCGGCGTGCTCGCAGGCATCTGGGCGCAGGACCGCCGCAGGGCGCACCTCGGGTGGTGGAGCTTCGCGACGATCTGCTGGTCCGCGGCGTGGATCGCGAACACCGTGCTCGGCACCGGCGCCGAGACCCTCGTCGTCGAGCACCTCCTGTGCCGTCCGCTGCTCGTCGTCGGCGCGATCGCGTTCGCCCGCGGCACCGCCCGGTACCTGAACCGCCCGCCGCCTCACGTCCTGACCGGAGTCGCCGCGGTCGGCATGCTCCTTTCGCCCTTGGTGGCGGTCCGCGCGGACGCCCCGCTCTTCCCGAGCCTGGTGATCGTGGTGCTTCTCCAGATCATGCGGATCTGGGTCGTGGTCGTCTTGGTGCAGCGACCGGATCGCACGCTCGGGCACGCCGCGCTGGTCCTCGCCAGCCTCGCCTGGACGGCGCTGATCGCCGTGCGCAACGCTGGCCTGATGACGGAGATCGTGCTCTCCGGTGAGGTCTTGCGCGTGCCTCCCCACCCGTCGTACGCCCTGCTCCTGCTCACGCTCCCCGGCGGTGCCGTGCTCACCGCGCTCGCGGGCGTGCTCGTCGCGAGCGCGGAGGCGGTGCGCGAGACGCAGGAGCCGGCCACGCGCGATCCTCTCACCGGGGCCTTGAACCGGCGCGGGTTCGCCGCGGCCGCCGAGGTCGAGCTCGCACGCGCGCGGCGCTCGGGGCGCAGCGTCGCGCTCGTCACGATGGACATCGACCTGTTCAAGGCGATCAACGATGCGTACGGGCACGACGTCGGAGATCGCGTCATCGCCGCGTTCGCGGCGTGCGTCCGCGCCGCGAGCCGCGCCGGCGACCACGTCGCCCGGATGGGCGGCGAGGAGTTCGCGTTGTTCCTGCAGGACACCAGCCTGGCGGACGCGCACGAGGTGGCGGAGCGCGTTCGGGTGGCGTTCAGCACCACCGCGGTCCCCGGCGTCCCGGAGACGCACCGCCTGACCGCCTCGTTCGGCGTCGCGGCCGTCCACCCGGCGTCGGGCGTCGCGGCGGCGCTGCAGGCCGCGGACCGGGGGATGTACGTCGCGAAGGCCGGCGGCCGCAATCGCGTGGAGCTCGCGATCGACGCGCGGGCGTCAAGCGCGGCCGCGCTCCTCGCCGAACCGGGCTGACCGTCGGCGAGGGGCGAGCGGTCGGGAGGCCCGGCGGACGGCCGACGAGTTTGCTACACGACTCCCATGGGTATGTCCGCGGCTCACCGCCGCGCCGTCGTCGTCGCCGTCAGCGTCGTCTGCGCGATCACCGCCGCGCTCGCGGCCGGCGTCGTCGCCGCGGGCGACGGGTTCGCGCTCCCGACGGACGACGGCTACGCGCGGCTCGCGGCCGCGGGCGCCGTCGCGGAGCTCGGCGCGGTTCATCCGAGCGAGGTGTCGTCTCCGGGGTGGATCGCCGCGCTGGCGCTGATGCACCTCCTGCGGGGGCACGGCGACGCGGCTGGCGCCGCGGCCCTCTCCCTCGTCGGGGCGTGCGGCGCTTTGGCCATTGGGGGACGCACCCTGGCGCGCGCGGGGGTGGGCTCCGCGGCAACCCTGCTCACCCTGCTCGCGGTCACCGTGGCCAGTCCGCTGCCCATCCTGGCCGCACACGGCCTCGAACACACGGCGCACCTTGCGTTCGCCCTCGCCCTGGTCGCCGCGCTCGACGCGCCGCCATCGCGGGCGGCCGCCTGGCGTGTGGGCGCCTTCGCGTTCGCGGCCGCGTGCCTGCGCGGTGAGTCCCTCTCGCTGATCCTCGGGATCGTGCTGCTCGAGCGCGCCCGCTCGGCGCGCGCCGCGGCGGCGCTGGCGGGGGGCGCCCTCGCGCTCGTCGCCGCGGGGCTCCTCGGCTCGGAGAGTCCGGGCGTCCCGGCGCTCGTGGCGGGCGCGCTGCGGTCCGACGCCGGCCGGAACCTGCTCGCCGCGGTCAACCGCGCTGCCCCCCTGCTCGTCCTCACGAGCGTCGTCGCGGCGTCGCGCGGGCCCGGGCGCGCGCGCGCCCTGTTCGTCGTGTCGGTCGCGGCGCAGGTGACGCTCGGGCGGGTGGACCCGGTCGGCGCGGCCGACGCCTGGCTGTACGCGTGGGGCGTCCTCCTCCTGGGCCTCTCCGGCCGCGTCGCGCCCATCGCGCTCCTCGTCGTCACGGCGACGCTCGCCCTCCGGTCCACGGAGTCCTTCGCGCGCGTCGTGCCGTCCGCGCGATTCGTGTCGCGGGCGCTCGTCGCCCCCGCCGCGCTGCTCGCGGAGCGCGCCCCCGGGGCCCGTGTGGCCGCCGAGAGTCCCGGTGCGCTGCGGTTCGTCGGCGGGGTCCAGGTCGTCGCACCAAACGACGCGGACATCGGGTGGGGCTCGCCGGAGTGGGCGGCCGGGCGGGAGGAGCGCGGCCGGGTGGACGTCCGCTTCGACGACGCCGTCTCGCAGACCTTCGTGCTGCGGTCGACGCCCGCCTACGCGGAGCCGCTGCGGCGCGCGCTGGTCGACGCCCGCGCCCGCTGGCACCGCGGCGTGCGCGTGCAGGTCGCCGACGAGGTCCCGATCGACCTCTCCGAGGCGGAGCGCGTCGGGGCCGCGGTCGCCGTGGAAGACGGGGGCGCGGCGTTCTACACCAACGGCGAGCTGAGCACGCGTGCCCCCGCGTCCGGCGCGCTGTGGATCGAAGCCGAGGGCAGCCTCGCCGACGGCCGGTTGCCGAGGTTCACCATCGTGATCCAGGGTGTCGAGCGCGCCACGCTCGACGCGTCGGCGCGCGGCGACGGCGCGCGCGCGCAGCGCGTGACCGACGTCTGGGAGGGCCAGGACGTCCGGATCCGGTACGACGACGACGCGGTCGATGCCTCCGGCGCCGACCGAAACCTCTGGGTCCCGCGGATGTGGATCGAGGTCGTGGCGCCCGGGCCCGGCGGCGGGTACCCACCCTGATGCTCCTGCTCCTCGCGTGTGTCGCAGCGACCCCGGATACCCGCTCGGCGGACACCCGCGAAGCGGACACCGACACCGACGCGGACACCGACACCGACGCGGACACCGACGCGGACACCGACACCGTCGACACCGGGCCGTTCGACAGCGACGGCGACGGCGCGGTCGCGGCGAACGACTGTGACGACGCCGACCCCGCCGCGCACCCCGGCGCGGACGAGCAATGGAACGACCGCGACGACGATTGCGACGGCGTCGTCGACGCCGACGGCGCCTGGGCGGGCACGATCCGCCTCCGAGCGTCCGCGATCTACGAGGGGCGCCGCTACGAGTTCACGCTCGACTGCCCCTTCTCGGGGAGCCGCGCCGCCGGGCGGATCGACTACACGGTGACGTGCACCCCGGACCCCGACGACCCGAACGCCCAACGGCTGCTCGGCGCGTCGCTCGTGATCACCCCGGAAGACCCGACGGTCTCCGGCGCCGCCTGGGACGACCCTGCGATGTTCACCAGCGCGAACGGTTGGGACAGCCGCGGCGCCGGCGTGATGACCTGGACGTCGTTCGATCGCGCCGAGGCCCGCTACACGCTCGACGGCGTGTCTCTCGACGTGGTCGCGGACGGGGCGCTCACGCGGACGGCGACCCGCTGACCCGCAGCCGCGCGAACACCGCGCGATGGTCCGAACACTCGTTCGGCTCCACACGCGCGTCGTCCACCTCTACATCGTCGCTCATCAGTACGTAGTCCAACACACGATCCGGCGCCGACCCGTACGTCTGATAGGTACGGTACGCGGGCTCGAGCGCCCGGTCCCACGGGATCGCGCTGCGTCGACGCTCCGCCAGCGGCGCGATCGCACGCTCGGTGTGCTGATCGGCGTCGGGCAGGCGTGAAGGGTCGTCACCCGGCGGCAGGAGGTTCAGGTCGCCGGCGAGCACCCACGGCCTCCCCGCACGATCGTGCGCCTGCATCCAGGCGTCCACCACCGCGACCTGGCGCGCGAGCGTTCCGTCTCCACCGCTGAAGGCGCTGAGGTGCACGTTCCCCACCGCCAGCGCACGCCCATCCGAGAGTGGAACGAGCAGCTCCAGGATCGCCCGTCGGAGGTTGAACGCGCGTCGATGCGGGGCCTCGCGCAGCGGAGGGAGCGCGATCCGGCGCGCGGGACCCGCCGCGTAGCGCGTGGCGGTGACGAGGTGCATCTCCACCCGCCCCGTGGGGCGGCGGACCGGGAGCGGAACGAACCGCGACCGATGATACGGAGTGGTCGCCACCGTGGCGAAGCCCTCCGCGAGCAGGGGCAGCTGGTCGACGCGCGCGGTGCGATCCGAGCCGCGATCGACCTCTTGCAGCACCAGCACGTCGGCCCCGCGCGCCCCGTCGGCCACGTGTTCCACGCACGGCGCCGCCACGTGCACGTCCGGACCGCCGTCATACCAGAAGTGCCGCCGACCTCCACAGAACTGTACGTTCCAGGTACGCACCGTGAACGCCTCTCCGACGACGAGACGCCCCGGCGCCGGCTCGGCGCGCAGCACCGCTACGGCTTCCTCGGGGGCCGGCCGGTACGCCAGCCCGACCGCCTCCGCGAGGGCCCGAATCAATCCGAGCCGCCGCCCTCGCCGAACCGACCCGCGAAGGCCTCATACATTCCACGACAATCATACCGGTCGGGGCGCGACATGCGCTGGATGCCCGAACGGGGATGGACGTTGTAGAAGCCGGTGATCGCATACGGAAGGTGGTACCCGAAACGAAGCTCGTCGCGGAGCGAAGCGTATTCGTCGACGAGCTCGAGGATGGGACGCACGTCGTAGCGTGGGTTGTCCAAGTAGAACAGCAACAGCTCGAGCGGGCAGTTCCCCGCGCCACGGCCGATGCCGTGCACCGTGGCGTCGATGAAATCGGCGCCGGCGTCGATCGCGGCGATGCTGTTTGCGAAGGCCTGCTGCTGATTGTTGTGTGAGTGCAGGCCGACCTTGATCTTCTCGCCGAGGCGATTCTGGTAGACGTGGCAGAGGTGCTGCACGTGGTGAGGGTAGAGCGCCCCGAAGCTGTCGACGATCGCCACGTTGTGCACGCCGCTGTCGCGCAGCTCGTCCAGGAACGCGTCCACCTCGTCCGGCGTGAGCGTGCTCACGGCCATGACGTTCATGTACGTCTCGTAGCCGTGCTCCAACGCGCGATCGAGCAGGCGCCGCGCCTCCTTCAGCTGGTGCGCGTACGTCGCGATGCGGATGACGTTCACGACGGTCTCGCCGCGCGGACGGATGTCCTGCGGGTCCGCCTTGCCACAATCGAGCATCGCCGCGATCTTCATGCGGTTCGTGCTCGCCGCGGTGACCTCCGCCAGCACGTCTTCCTCGAGGAAGCGCCACTCTCCGACCTTCTCGCGGTCGAACACCCCGTCCCGAGTGCGGTAGCCGATCTCCATCGTGTCGACGCCGGACGTCTGCAGCGCCTCGAACGTGCGCTTGACCCAGGCTCGGTCGAAGCGCCAGTTGTTGCAGATCCCGCCGTCGCGGATCGTACAGTCGAGCACCTTGATGCGTCGACGGCGGTCCGTCACCAGGCCGTCCGGACAGCAGCGAACACGGTAGTCGAGACCCATCGAGCGCTCCTAGAAGGCGTCCAGCCTATCCGGCGGGGCGATCACGTGAAGCGGCGCGGGGTGAAGAGCTCGGCCCACGCGCTGTGCCCTTCGAGCACGAGCGCCGCGAGCGCGGCGCCGCTCGACCACGCGAACCCGAAGCCGTGACCGGTGAATCCGACGGCCGCGAGCGCGCCCGGCAGCCCGGGCACGGGGCCGACGATCGGCAGGCCGTCCCGTGAAAAGCCCATGGTGCCGCTCCACCGGTGGGTGATCGGCACCCCGTGGAAGGCGGGAAATCGCCGGACGAACTCCGTCATCCTGGCTTGGATGCCCGCATGGAGGACCTCCTCGGGCCCGACCTCCGCCGCGGGGTCGAGGTTGCGCCACCCGCCGAGGGCGAGGCGACCGTGCGCGTCCTGCCGCCAGTAGTCGAACCCGTGGTCGGCGTACACCGGGCAATCGAACACCTGGGGCGCCGGCCCCGTCGCGAGCATCTGCCCGCGCACCGCATCGACTTTGTCCGCGAAGAAACCCACCAACCGCCCAGCCGCCGCGTTCGTGCACACCAACGCGAGCTGGGCCGACACCGTACCGGTCGCGGTGCGCACGCGGGCTTCGCCGGCGGCAGGCGCCTCGATCGACAGCGCCGGCGTGTCCTCGTAGAGGCGCGCCCCGCGCGCGACCGCGGCCCGGGCCACGCCACGGACGAACTCGGCCGGCTGGAGCTCGCCGTCGTCCGGCAGGAACACCCCGACGCGAAAGCCGGCGTCGCGGTAGACCGCGTCGAGCACGGGCGCGCCCGGCGTGCCGCGCAGCTCCGCGGCGAAGCCGTCGTCCCGCAACATGGCCGCGGATTCGAGCAGGTCCGTCTCTTCTTCGGGTGAGCTCGCGAGCTGGAGCGACCCGCGCCGCGCATACCCGCACGCCAGCCCGAGCCGAGCGGCGGTGTCCGCCATCGCGCGGTGGTTGGCGAGGCTGGCCTCGTGCACCGCGCGCGCCCTCTCGCGCCCGAGGACGCCGACCGCGCGGTTGTATCGCTCCGCCGTGCCTTGGAGGAGGAACCCCGCGTTTCGCCCGCTGGCGCCCTCCGAGACCCCACGCCCCTCGAGCCACACGACGTCCACGCCGGCCGCGACGAGCGTCCACGCCGCCGCCGCCCCGCAGAGGCCAGCGCCGATGATCACGACGTCCGCGGCGACGTCGCCCACGAGCGGCGCCGCGAGACGCCCTGCGCCGTCGAGCCAGTACGGGAGGGTCGGTGCGCCCTCGACTGGAACGTCGTTGCTCAACCGCCCGCCGTTGCCGGAGAGCCGGCTTTGAAACCAAGGTACACACCGTGCGCCTCGACCAGGGCCCGCGCGTTCGGTTGGCTGCCCGCGACGATGAGCCGAAGCGCCTCGAGGCGCGGCGCCCGTGCCACGTCCGAGCGCGCGACGAAGGGCGTCAGCAGGTCGTAGCGGCCGAGGTTCGCCGCCGCGCGCACGGCCTGCACGGCCGAGGGCACCGTCTCGGGCGCCGTGAGCGTGTCGGCCACGAGCTTGCCGGCGGCCGCACGGTCGAGCGCGAGCGCACGGGCGAACGCGGCTTCGCGGACCCCGGGGATCGGGCACTCCGCCCAGATCTCGGCGACGTCCTTCATCGCCGCGTTGCCCAGGGCGTCCTGGCGCGCCACGCAGGACTCGGTGCGCGCCCCGGCCGTGCGCTCCCAGGCGCGCTCGCGCACCCGCGGATCCGGGGACTTTCGGAGGCGAGCCAGGACGTCGGCACCTTCGCCGCCGTTCGGCCGCCACGCGGCCAAGGCGGAGAGGAGCACATCGAAGGGGGCGTTCGGGTCGGCGAGGGCGGCGGCACGATCGGTCGGGTCGAGGTGGACGAGCAGCGCGCGAGCCGCCACCGTGTCGGACGCGCGCGCCCACACCAGCGCCGACTCTTCGTCGACGCGGGCCCAGTCGCGGACGACGCGCTCCTGCCACGGGGCGACCGCGCTCGCGGCCGCCCGCGCGCGGGTCTCGGGAGGGGCGTCCTGCAGGGCGCCGACGGCGAACGCGGCGTCCGTGTCGTCGCTCGCGCGGGGCTGCGACAGCACGGAGATCGCGATGTCGTGGAGCGCGGCGGAGCCGACCTGCGCCACCGCCCGCCCGCCCACCGTCAGGTCGGCGACGGGGGCGTCGGCGGCCAACACGAGCCAGCCGGTCGCCCGGCACCCACCGTAGTCTTGGGTGACGAGGACCCACGTGCTCGGGTCCGGGCGCCACGCGCGCTCCCAGCCGAGCCCGCGGGAGACCCCGGCGTGCAGCTCTTCCATGGCCGGCGCGAGACACTCGGCCGCCCAGCCTGGCAGGGCGTGCGGCAGGACCGCGCGCGGGGGCGCCTCGGCCCCCGTGCTCCCCTCCACGGGGCCCCCGGAGCGCCAGCTCCAGGCGTGCACGAGCGGCCCGTACGTCTCCCGGCCCTCGCGCAGCGCGCCCGTCTCGAGCGGCTGCTGATCGAGCGCCTCGCGCACGCGGGCCACCTCGGGCGCCGGCTCGAGGCGGGCGGCCCACGCGTCGCCGCTCGGCGTCGCCACACGCCAGCTCTCGCCGTCGCCGTCGATGCGCTCGAGCCCCCACGCGTCGAGGGTGTTGCCGAGCCCCTCGAACGTCGTGTGCGCCGGATCGAACCACACGTCGAGGTGCACGCGCCCGCGGATGTCCTGCAGATCGGACACGCGCACGACGTCGTCGGGCGTGCGCACCTCGGTGACGCCGAGCAGCAACGCCGGCGGCGCCGGCGTGACCGGCGGGGAGGCGGGAGGAGCCGGATCGGGGGCCGGGCGTTCGGCGGGCGCCCCCCAGTCGCACGCCACGAGGAGCAACAGCATCGCCCGTCCGACTAACGCCGCGCTCATCGAAAATCCCTGCTCGACACGCGCACCGGCGTCGTGTCCAGCGCGCGGAAGTGTCGGGCGACGACGCTCATCGCGCCCGCCTCACGCTGCAAGACCCCACGGATCGTGACGAGGGGCTCGTTGCGCACGATCGTGCGCTGGCGCTCGTACAGCTTGGGCCAGACGACGACGTTGACGGAGCCCGTCTCGTCCTCGAGGCTCAGGAACACGACCCCCGAGGCGGTGCCCGGACGCTGCCGGTGCGACACCAGGCCCGCCACGGTGACCTCGGTGTCCGGGGGGAGATCGATCAAGCGGGAGAGCCGCGTGACCCCCTGCCGCTCGAGGCGTGGGCGGACCAGCCCGACGGGGTGGCGGTGCACCGAGAGCCCGGTCGCGGTGTATTCCCCTTGCAGCGCCTCTCCCTCCGAGGCGCGGGGCAGCGCGTCTGCCGCCTCGTCGGACACGCGCGCCAGGCCGGCGAACAAGCCCTCCCGCAGCCCCTCGACCGCCCACACCGCGTCGCGGGGCCCTCCCGCCACGATCGGCGCCAGCGCGCCGGCCCGTGCGAGCAGTCGCAACGCTGGTTTTCCGACGCCGCTCCGCGTGAACAGGTCGGCACAGTCGTGGTAAGGCGCGGCGCCACGCGCCGCGACGATCGCGTGGGCGTCGTCCTCGCGGAACCCGCGGATGAGCCGAAAGCCGAGCCGCAAGGCAGGACCGTCCTCGCCGGGCTCGAGGGTGCAGTCCCACGCCGAACGCCCGACGTCGACCTCCCGCACCTCGACCCCGTGCCGCTGCGCGTCGGCGACGAGCGTGCGCGGGGCGTAGAAGCCCATCGGCTGCGCGTTGATCAGCGCCGCGCAGAACGCCGCGGGAAAATGGCATCGCTGCCACGCCGACACGTACACCAGGTGCGCGAAGCTCGCCGCGTGGGACTCGGGGAAGCCGTACTCGGCGAAACCCTGGATCTGGCGGAACACCTGCTCCGCGAACTCCGGAGGCAGCCCGTTCTCCAACATGCCTCGCATGAGCTTCTCGCCGATGGCGCCGAGGCTCCCCTTGCGCCGCCACGCGCCCATGGCGCGCCGGAGCTGATCGGCCTCTCCCGCCGTGAATCCGCCCACCGCGACGGCCATCGCCATCACCTGCTCCTGGAAGATCGGCACGCCGAGCGTGCGCTCCAGGATCGGCCGAAGACGTGGATCGACGTAGGTTACCTCCTCCTCACCGGCGCGACGCCGCAGGTAGGGGTGCACCATGCCCCCCTGGATCGGGCCCGGGCGCACGATCGCCGTCTCGATGACCAGGTCGTAGAAGGTGCGGGGCCTCAGCCGCGGCAACATGCCCTGCTGCGCCCGACTCTCGACCTGGAACACCCCGATCGAGTCCGCCTCGCACAACAGGTCGTACACCGACGCGTCCTCTCGCGGCACCGTCGCGAGGTCGTGATGCACGCCGTGCGCGCTCCGCATGAGGTCGAAGCACTTGCGGATGGCGGTGAGCATGCCGAGGGACAGGAGGTCGACCTTGACGAAGCCGAGGTCGTCGATGTCGTTCTTGTCCCACTGCACGACGGTGCGGCCCTCCATCGTGGCGGGCTCGACCGGCGCACGGTCGATCAAGGCGCCGTCGGCGATGACGAACCCCCCGACATGAATCGAGGTGTGGCGTGGAAAACCTTGAATCTGCCCCACGATGCGCCGCGTCAGCTCGAGCGCCGGATCCGACGGGTCGAGCCCGGCCTCGCGGATGCGGGCCTCGTCCGGGGGCTTGGAGCCCCAGTGATCGAGCGCGCTCGCGAGGCGATCTACCTGGTCGGCGTCGAAGCCGACGGCCTTGCCCACGTCGCGCACCGCCATCCGTCCGCGCCAGCAGATGACCTCGTTGACCATCGCCGCGCGGTGGCGCCCGTACTTCTCGTAGACGTACTGGATGACCTCCTCGCGCCGCTCGTGCTCGAAGTCGATGTCGATGTCGGGAGGCTCGCCACGCTCCTCCGAGATGAAACGCTCGAAGAGCAGCGTCGTACACGCGGGATCGACCGCGGTGACCCCGAGGACGTAGCAGACCGCGGAGTTCGCGGCGCTCCCACGGCCTTGGCAGAGGATGCCGCGCTTGCGCGCGAACAGGACCAGATCGTGAACCGTCAAGAAGTACGCCGCGAAGTCGAGCCGCTCGACGATCGCCAGCTCGTACTCGACCTGGCGGGACACCTGCACGGGCGCGCGCGGCCCATAGCGCTGATGGAGCCCACGCCGACACAGCTCACGAAGCCAGGCGATGGCGCTGTACCCCTCGGGCACCACCTCGCGGGGGTAGGTGTACCGGAGCTCGTCCATCGAGAACGTGCATTGCGACGCGATGTCGAGCGTGCGGGGCACCAGGGCCGGCCAGGGTCCGAACAGCGCGGCCATCCGCGCGGGATCCTTCAAGACCCGCTCGGCGTTCGGCTGGAGGCGTCGCCCCGCCGCGTCGAGCGTCGTGCCGACACGGATGCACGTCAACACGTCCTGGAGCGCCGCCCGGTCGCGGTCGTGGAGCAGGACGTCGTTGGTGGCCACGCCAGGGACGCCGACGGCCGCGGCCTCGTCGAGGATCGACGTGATCCGCGCCTCTTCGCCGGGCGCGAGGCGGCGGGACACGGCGCGGTACACCCGGTCCGGGGCGGCGTCGCGCAGGGCCGCGAGGGACACGGCGGACCAGGCCCCGCGCGCCAGCAGGATCAAGCCGTCGCTGCCTTCGAGCAGGCGCGCGATCGGAAGCTCTCCCCTGCCCTTCTCGGCCTCGGCACGCGCGTGCGTGACCAGGCGGCACAAGGACGACCAGCCCGTGGCGTTCATCACGAGCGCCGCCACGGAGGCCGCGACGCCGCCGTCGTCGAGCCGCTCTTCCCCCGCGCGCACGGTGAGCAGCGCGCCCTGGATCGCCTGGAGCCGCTTGCCCTTTGCGGCCTTGTGGAACCGCACGGACCCGTACACGCCGTCGCGATCCGTCAGCGCGACCGCGCGAAGGCCCGCGGCCTCGGCGGCGTCGACGAGCTCCTCCGGGAAGGAGGCTCCCTCGCAGAAGCTGTAGTTTGAACGGGCGACCAGCTCGGCGTAGGCGGGGGGGGCGCGCCTCGCGGCGCGCGCGCGGGGGGGCGGCTCCGGCGCGCCGCACGCGCCGTCGATCCACCCGTGCAGCCACCAACGTTGGGAGGGGATGTCCCGGTCGCCGTCGCCGGGGAGCGCCTCGCGGTAGATCCAGGCGCGCCGCCCATCGGGGAGGCCGACGCGCCAGTAATCGCGCTTCCACGTGGAGTTCGTCCACCATTCGCCGTGTAGACGCTCCGGGCCGTCCACCGGGTCGAGCTGGAGCCAGCCCCGATGCTCCGGCTGGTCGTCGAGGTACACCGCCCGGGGGCGGCCCGATGGCGCCGCTGCGACGCGGATCGCCCTCGGGTCGGGGAGCAGGGTCGGCGGGCGCGCGCGGACTTCGGCGTCCGGCTCGTGCGGGCCCGCCGGATCGAGGGCGTGCCGGGGGGTGCCGGTGGTGCGGCGCGGCGGCGGCGGCGACTGACCCACGGGGAGCGGCGTCCACGCGACCTCCGGCCGCCACCGATCCGCGCGGACGGGGACGAACACCGCGTCGGTGCCGAGGGTGTCCTGGAGGCGAGCGCAGAGCTCCCCCAGGGGCTCGGCCGCCTCGGCGCGCTCGAGGAGGCCGGGTTGGGCCGCACGGAACACCGCGGCCTCCGCGAGCTCGAGGGTGAGCGCCGTGACGGGCGACGTGACGGACACGCGCTCGAGACGGAGGCGCAACACGCGGAAGATGCGGTCGGGCCCGCGCATCGGCCGCCCGAGCCGCACGGGCAGCACGTGCTCGCCCTCCTCGAGGCGCAGCCGGAGCTGAACCCGCACCGCCGCGCGTCCCACACGCTCCAAGGCGCGACAGAGGTCACGCACGAGGCCGGCGAGGACGAACAGAATGGCTTCGGTCGCGTCGACGGGATCTGGAAAATCGATGTGGAAGGTCGAATCTTCGCGCGCGTCGACCAGGGTCGGCACCGGCGTCGCCGACAGGGCGCGGCCGCTGGCGCGCGCGTGCGCGACCGCCAGCGAGGGCCCCCAGCGCGACGTCAGCGCGGAGGTGGGCAGGCGAGCGAGCTGACCGGCGGTGCGCACCCCCACATCGGCGAGCGTGGCCACGACGTCCGGGTCGAGGCCGAGGACACCGACCGGGAGCGGCGCGAGGGCCGGGGCCATCTCCGCCTCGGTCAGCGCGCGATCGCGCGGGAGGTGCGCGGCGAGGATGCGGGCGACCTCGGCATCGGGGGCGTGGACGAGCCGCGCGGCGTGGCCGAGCCCGAGGAGCGTGCGACGGAGCGCTGGGAGGACCGCGCGCCCGACGTCGAGCACGAGCCCGGCCGGAGGCGTGACCCGCACCGCGGGGGTGAAGGACACGAGCGCCGCGGCGAGCGCGCGCAGATCCTCCTGTTCACCCTCGGGATCGAGCCGATCGGAGAGGACCTCGGGGAGGAGCGCGCGCGCGGCGGCGAGCGTCATGCCCGGGGCGACTCCCGCGCGCGCCGCGGGCGCGGAGCACGCCTGCACACGGTCGGCGCCGCGCTCGTGCGACACGAGCACGACCGCCACGTCGGGCGCCCACCCGCAACGATCGAGGCGGAACGCGGGGAGATGAACCCCGACATAGCCCCTGGCGCTCATCGTGCCGCCCACACGGCCGGCCGCAGGATCGCCACGCGCGGCTCCGGCGCGGCCTCTCCGGGCACGAAGACGCGCTCCCCCTCCTGGCGCCCATCCCGGCTGCGCACGCAGCGGAGCCGGACGGCCCCCTCCGCGTCCCACCCTTCCGCGCGGAGGCGCAGGGCCGAGGGAAGATCGGCCTCTGAAGACGGGGATACGACAAAGACCGCGCAGCTCCCCGCGTCTGCCGCGCGCGCGAGGCGGAGCCCGGCGCGCCCGAGCGGCGGCGCGTCGAGCACGAGGACCATGTCGAGCGCCCCAGAGCGCGCCGCTTGTTCAGCCACCCACGCCGCGCGCTCCTGCGGGGGGCGTACGACCACCACCTGCGCGAGCTCCACCCCCTCCCAGCCGGGTGGATGCGCGTGGTGGCCCGGATCGAGGATCAACGCGTGACCACGCCCCTTGGTGACCGCGGCGAGCGTGGGGATGAGCGCGGCGAGTCGACCGGAGCCGGGCGCGCCCACGAGCTCGGTGATGCCAGGACGTGGCCACCCCCGAAGCCACACGTCGAGCGCAGGGGTGCCCGTGGGCAGGCGGCCACCGAGCGCGCCCCCGTGAACCCCGACGCGCGCGCCTGGATCGAGCGCGCCGACAGCGGCCCGGAGGCGCGCGAGCGTGGAGGCGGATGGAGATGCGAGGGCGGACACGACCTGAGCATACGTTCAGATCGACACCAGATCAAGCGGATCGCCGACCAAAAAATGTCCGCCCACGACATCGGACCCGACACACGCGCGCGCTACACCGTCGCGTTCTGAAGCCACGCGCCGAGCGCGGCACCGACGCTCGTCACGACCTCGAGGTCGTCGACGGTGAAGGGCTGCGGCGGGTTCAGCAGCTCCAAGCAGCCCATCGACGCGCCGTCCGACGCGCGGATCGGCACCGCGAGCACCGCGCGCGTGGCGTAGCCAGTCGCGCGATCCACCCGCGCGTAGTGCCGGACGTCGCGACGCGCGTCGTCGACGATCACGCTCATGTTGAAGTTGTGGGCGAAGCCCGCGATGCCCTGATCGACCGGCATCGTCAGATCGACCACGCGCTTCGCCGTCGGCCCGTGAGCGGCGGCGAACCGAAGGTGTTCCCCGCCGCGGGTGCGGATCAGCACCGCCCCTGCGTCCGCCGGCACGAGGGTCACGGAGACCTCCATCGCCTTTGCGCAGGCCGTACGGATGTCCGGCGCCGCGGAGATCTCCGCGCACGCGTCGAACAAGGCCTCCATCCGGTCGGTCGGCGCCGGGGGCGGGCGCGGGGTCGCCGGCGCCGCGGGCGCCGCGGGTGCGCCGTCGTAGCGCCACGCATCCCCGAAGACGTCGGCCTGCTCCGACGCGAACCCGGCACCGGCGCGCACGGAGATGCGGATGCCGCTCACGGGGTCGTAGGCCTCCGCCCCGCCGTCGTCGCTCATCGAGCACACGAGGCGTCCGAGGGCCCCTTGCGACAAGCCGAGCTCCGGCAGGGCACGCCCGAGCGCCCCCAACCAGTTGGCAGCGTCCACCTCAACCGCCCGCTCGCCGCTCGTGACCGTCCAGATCGCCATGCTACCTCCAGCCCGCAGGTTATTCCGTCAGGTGCGCGCGATGCACACCCAACGACTCGACGACGCCATCTCGTTCGCAATCCACGAGTTTCGCGGACGTGCGCGCAAGGGTACGCCAGTTCCCTACGTCACGCACCTGCTCTCGGTGATGTGCCTCGTCTCGGAGTACGGGGGCGACGAAGACCAGATGATCGCCGCCGTCCTCCACGATTGGCTCGAGGACGTGCCGGGCTCGGAGCCCTCGCTCCTCGAAGCGCGGTGGGGTGCGCGCGTGCGCCGCCTCGTCGAGGCACTCACGGACGCCACCACGCACCCCAAGCCCCCGTGGCGCCCGCGCAAAGAGGCGTACATCGCGCACCTCCGCGACGCGCCCGACGAGGTGAAGCTGATCTCCGCCGCCGACAAGCTGCACAACGCCGGCAGCATCCGGCGCGATCTCGTCCTCGTCGGCGACGACGTGTGGTCCCGATTCTCGGTCCCCCGTGACGAGACCCTCTGGTACTACCGTGCCGTCGTCGAGGCCCTCCATCACCGCTGGACACACCCGCTCGGCGATCTGCTGGTCCGCGAGGTCGACGCCCTGCACCACGACGCCTTCCCGCGCGAAGCCAGGGTCCCGCGATGAACCGCGTCACGGCGTCGGCGATGGTCGGCGCCCTCGGTGTGGCATGCAGCGCGTTCGGCGCCCACGCGCTGCGCGGCGCCGTCACCGACGCGCGCCTGGCGACGTGGCAGACCGCGGCGCACCAGCACCTGTTGCACGCCGTGCTGCTGATGGTGTTGGCGCTCGCCGCGCCAGACCGTAAGCTTTCTTGGAACCTCATCTTCGCCGGGGTCGTCGTCTTCGGCGGCTCCCTCTACACCCTCGTCTTGACCGACATCGGGGCGCTCGGCGCGATCACCCCCATCGGCGGGGTCCTGCTCATCCTCGGTTGGCTCAGCCTCGCCCGACGGGGGTGACGGTCTTCCGCCGGCTCAAGGCGGTCGGCGACGTCGGCCAGGAATCTGCCGAGCGATCCGCGTCGCGACCGCCCTCCCCTTGAACCCGCGCCCCCACCCTGGCATCGTGATCCGGTGACCCTCCTCGCGCTGTACGCCGCTGCTTTCGTCCTCGGCGGGATCCTCGTCGGGGCGTCCGCGTTCGGCGCCGGAAAGGACGCCGATCACGGCGCCCCGGGTGCCGTCGACCACGGGGGCGACGCCGACCACGGGGGCGACGCCGACCACTCCCATGCCGCGCACGGCGCCGACGCTGCAGCACTCTTCAGCGTCGTGTTCTCGCTTCGATTCTGGACCTTCTTCCTGGCTACCTTCGGGCTGTCCGGCCTCGGCGTGTCCCTCCTCGCGCCGTCGCTCCCGAGCCTGCTGTTCGCGCTCCCCACCGGCCTGGGCCTCGGCTGGGTCGCCGCCTGGGCGGTGCAGCACCTCGCGACCGACACCGTCTCCGCGTCCGTCGACACCCGCGCCCTGACTGGCCGCGAAGGCCGGGTGCTCCTCGCGATCACGCCCGATCGCCCCGGCAAGATCCGCCTCGACCACCAGGGCCAGACCCTCGATCTCCTCGCCACCACCCGCGACGATCGCCGGATCGAGCGCGACGAGCGCGTGTTGGTGGTGGCGATCGAGGCGGGCGTCGCGAGCGTCACCTCGGCGAGCCCGCGCCCGCCCCGCCTCCCAACCGCCACCTGAGGTACCCGTGGAAGCCCTCGCGACCGCCGTCTGTCTCGCCGCCGCATCGGGCTTCGGCCTGCTGCTCTTGATCGGCATCTTACGAAGCTTCTTGTTCATCTGTCGTCCGGACGAGGTGTTGATCTTCTCCGGACGGAAGCGCAGCTCGGCCGACGGGAGCGAGCTCGGCTACCGGCTCGTGTTCGGCGGTCGCGCGCTCCGGATTCCCTTCCTTGAACGCGTCGATCGCATGAGCCTTGCAACGGTGCCGCTCGACCTGCAGGTGTCGAACGCCTACAGCAAGGGGGGGATCCCGCTGAACCTGCACGCCATCGCCAACGTGAAGGTGTCGTCGGACCCCGCCGTGGTCACGAACGCGGTGGAGCGCTTCCTCGGACGTGACCCCGCCGAGATCCGGCGGGTGGCGAAGGAGTCCCTCGAGGGCCACCTGCGCGGGGTGCTCGCGCGACTCACCCCCGAAGAGGTCAACGAAGATCGGCTCAAATTCGCCAACACCCTGCTGGACGAGGCCGAAGACGATCTCCGCAAGCTCGGCATCCAGCTCGACACTCTGCGCGTGCTCAATGTGTGGGACGACGTGAAGTACCTCGACAGCATCGGGCGCGAGCGCATCGCGAACGTGCTGATGGTGGCGGACATCGCCGAGTCGCAGTCGAAGGCGGCGTCGGAGCAGGCCGCGGCCCACGCGCGCCAGACCGGGCAGATCGCCATGGAGCAGGCGGACGGCCGCGTGCTCCAGAAGACCAACGAGCTCCGCAAGATCAAGGCGGAGCTCGAGGCGCGCGCGAAGTCCGAGGAGGAGCTGACTGTGCAGCTCGCGGCCGCCGCCCGCGCCGAGGCCGAGCAAGCGCTCCAACAGCTCCGGCAGGAGCTCGAGCAGACCCGCCTGACGGCGGAGGTCGTCCTGCCCGCGCGCGCCGCCCAGGCCGCCGAAGCCTTGCGGGCCCGCGGCGACGCGTCGGTGATCGCCGAGAACGGCCGCGCGATGGCCGAGGTGCTCGGGCTCCTGACCGAGACCTGGCAGAGCGCGGGTGACGACGCGCGGGACATCTTCCTCATCCAACAGCTCGAGCAGATCGTCGCCACGGTCGTGTCTCGCGTGAACGCCATCGACATCGGCGAGATCAACGTGGTCGATCGTGGCGACGGGCAAGCGCTCGCGTCGTTCGTGGCCGGCTATCCGGCGGTGGTCAACCGCGTGCTCGCGGAGATCCGCGCCACGACCGGCGTGGATGTGTCCGCCTCGCTCAGCCCGAAGGAGAACGCATGATGGAGATCCTCGTCGCGATCGGTGTCGTGCTCGTCGTCGCCGTGATCGCCCTCGCCGCGCTCGTCTTCACCATCAACAACCTGCTCTACATCTGCGGGCCGAACGAGGTGCTCGTGTTTTCGGGCGCCGCGCGCGACGTCGAAGGGCGGGTGATCGGCTACCGCGTCGTGAAAGGAGGGCGGAGCATCCGGATCCCCCTCCTCGAAACCGTCGATCGCGTCGACCTCACCAACATGATCATCGAGGTCTCGGTCACGAACGCCTACAGCAAGGGCGGCATCCCGCTCCATGTCCAGGGCGTGGCCAACCTCAAGATCGCCGGGCACTCTCCCGTCCTCGACAACGCCCTCGAGCGCTTCCTCGGGTACAGCCGCCAGGAGATCGTCCAGGTGGCGAAAGACACGCTCGAAGGCAACCTCCGCGGCGTCCTCAGCCAGCTCACCCCCGAGCAGGTCAACGAGGACAAGATCATGTTCGCGGAGAAGCTGCTCGAGGAGGCCGAGCACGACCTCACGAAGCTCGGGTTGTCCCTCGACACCTTGAAGATCCAGAACGTGTCGGACGAAAAGGGCTACCTCAGCAGCATCGGCCGAAAGAGCTCCGCGGAGCTCGTCGCACGCTCGAGCATCGCCGAGAACAACGCCAAGGCGACCTCGACGATCCAGGACGCCGCGAACCGTGAGCGGGCGCGTGTGTCGGAGATCGAGTCACGAACCGAGATCGCGCGCGCCGAGACGGAGCGGCGCCTCGCCGACACGCTGTCTCGGCGCGACGCCCTCATCGCGGAGGAGGTCGGGCAGGTGAAGGCGTTGATCGCACGCGCGGAGGGCGAGCTGAAACACCAGAAGGCCCGCGTCGAGCAGGTCCGACGCCAGCTCGAGGCGGACGTGATCGCCCCCGCCCAGGCCGCGATGGAAGCTGCCGAGAGCGCCGCGAAGGGCGCATCCGCGAAGATCGTGGAGGACGGCAAGGCGACGGCGGCGGTGCTGGCCGACATGATCACCACCTGGAAGCGTGGCGGCGGCGCGGCCCGCGACATCTTCCTCATGCAGAAGCTGCAGAGCACCCTGACCCAGATGGTGTCCACGATTCAGAACGTGCACGTCGACCGCCTCACGGTGCTCCCAGCCGACGGGAACGTCGTCGCCCGCGACGTCGTGAGCCTGTCCGAGGAGCTGAAGAGCACGACCGGGGTCGATCTGCCGCGGACGCTCGCGGCGGTCGGGGCCGCCGTGACGGCGCCCCGCGGATAAGAACGTCGGGAGGTTCGCATCGAGACCATCCACGGAAACACCGTCGGACTGAAGCCCTCCGAGAGCAAGGCGCTCCAGGCGCTGCACGCCCGCAGGCTCCCGGCGAACCGCTGGATCACCGCAGAGTTCGCGCGACGACTCACCGAGCTCTCGCGCGACACCGGTCGGCAGATCGGCGTCCTCGTGGACCGCTCGGGCGTCATCGACAAGGTCATCGTCGGCGACGCGCACCAGCTCTTCATCCCGGACCTCGGCCGCGTTCGCGCCGGCGCGTCCCGGTTCCGCGGCCTGCGCCTGCTGCACACCCACCTCCGCGGCGAGGGCGTCTCGAAGGACGATCTCACCGATCTCGCCCTGCTGCGCCTCGACGGCGTGGTGGTCGTGCAAGCCCAGGCCGACGGCCTCCCCGGCGCGGTGAGCTGGGCGTACCTCCTACCCCCCGGCGGCTCGGCGCCCCACGTGATCGAGGATCTGGCGTCCGTACACGGGTGGGAGCACGACTACTCGGCGTTCATCCGCGATCTCGAGGCGCAGTTCCGCGCTGCCGCGACGGCCCGCGACGTCGGGGACCTCGAGAACGCCGTGCTCATCAGCGTCACGACGGGGAGCGCGCGCGACGCGAAGACGAGCCTCGACGAGCTTCAGCGGCTCGCGCAGACCGCCGGGCTCCACGTCGTGGACGCGTCCGTGCAGGTCCGACGCGAGCTCGACGGTCGCACCCTCGTCGGGCAGGGAAAGATCGAGGATCTCGTGCTCCGGTGCATGCACCTCGACGCGAGCGTGCTGGTGTTCGATCAGGAGCTGAGCCCGTCCCAGCTCCGCAACATCGCGACCGAGACCGACCTCAAGGTGCTCGATCGCACGCAGCTCATCCTCGACATCTTCAGTCAGCGCGCGGCCACGAAGGAGGGCAAGCTCCAAGTCGAGCTCGCGCAGCTGCGGTATCGGAAGCCGCGCCTCGCGATCATGCCCACGGCGATGAGCCGACTCACCGGCGGCATCGGTGGGCGGGGCCCGGGCGAGACGAAGCTGGAGATCAACCGACGGCGAGCCGAGGAGCGCGAGCACCGCGTCGAGGCGCAGCTCCGGGAGATCGCGCAAGAGCGCGCCATGCGACGCGGCCGGCGCCGACGCGTCGGCCTGCCGCTCGTCGCCATCGTCGGGTACACCAACGCCGGGAAGAGCTCGCTCTTGAACCGGGCCACCGGCGCGAGCGTCGACGCGGAAGACAAGCTCTTCGCCACGCTCGACCCCACCTCCCGCCGCCTCCGCTTCCCGGAGGACCGCGAGATCGTGCTCACCGACACCGTCGGGTTCATCCGGGATCTCCCGAAGGATCTCGTGCACGCGTTCCGCAGCACGATCGACGAGGCGCTCGACGCGGACCTCCTGCTCCACGTCATCGACGTGTCCGACCCGGACCACGAGGCCCAGAGAGACACGGTCGAAGCCACCCTCCGTGAGCTCGGCGCCGCCGACGTGCCCACCCTGCTCGTGCTCAACAAGATCGACGTCGCCGACCCGGAGATCGTCGCGGCCCGTGAGCGCGCGTGGGACGACGCGCTGTGCGTGAGCGCGCAGACCGGCGAAGGCCTCGAGCACCTCGTCGAGACGATCGAGCGGACCTTGTTTCGTGAGGCCCGGGCGCGCCGCTGGAGCGAGTCCAACGGGGAGGCATGAAGACTTTTTGGCGTCCTGCGTCCGCGTGGTAGACTGCCGCCGCGGCCAGCGCCGCACCAAGGAGACGCCAATGAAGTACTTCCTCCTCTCTCTCCCCGCCCTCGTGCTCGTCGGCTGCTCCGCGGGCGGCGCCAAGTGCGACTCGGGCGACACCTCGTGCGAGAGCCTCGACAGCGGCAACGCCCCCGACTACTACCTCGAGTCCTACAACTACAGTCAGGTCGGAAGCGCGATGGTGTGGACCATCGAGACCACCGCCGAGATCGGCAACGTCCAGCTCGACCTCATCGAGACCGGCGACCCGAGCTACGACTGCTCGCAGCCCGACAACGGCCAGCTCATCTGCGGCGTCTGGACCGAGTACCACACGAACTTCCAGCTCGTGGGCGAGTCTGACTTCGGCGGCGACGTGAAGGAGATCTCGCTCGAGATCAAGGACGACTACCGCGACCAGATCAACAACCAGAGCACCCTGTTCGACACCGAGATGGGCTCGACGGTCACCCTGATGATCCAGATCTGGGACACCAACGGCGACTGGGTGGACTGTGTCACCAACGGGCACAGCACCTCGTACTTCTCCGACTACTGCACCAACGTGTTCTGAGCCCGAGCTCGACACGGCGCGGCCCGCCTCTCGTTTCGTGAGGCGGGCCGTCGTTTTTCCGCCTCGCGACGCTCGAGTGACAAGCCACGAATAGTCTTGACGAGCCGCTCACGAGCGGACAAGATGCAGGCGTCCTTGCGGACGACCCGATGACTGTATAGGGCGTGCGCGCCCATAGATGGAGGATTCAATGATCAAGTACATGCTCCCGCTCCTCGCGCTCGGCTTCGTGGCCTGCACCGCCCCGGCGGACAAGGACTCCGGCGACACCGCCGCCGACGCCGACACCGACACCGATTCGGACACCGACACCGACACCGACACCGACACGGACACCGACGTCACCTCGTCCTGCGACTGGACCGACGTGGGCCTGTGCTTCGAGTTCGTGAACTACGCCGGTGGCGACATCTGGTGCGACGGCATCGCCACCAAGTACGACTTCGCCACCACCTACGCCGAGACCCCCTGCGCCGACGGCGCCGTGGGCGAGTGCTGGATCGCCGGCGACACGTCGACGGAGGACGACTTCGAGGTCGACGCCACCGCGTACTACTACTCCCCCGACTTCGACGGGACCTCTGCGGACGCAGCCTGCGTCAACGCCGGCGGCACCCCGCTCTGAGCCTGTCGTCGCCTCCGGGCGACCACACGCGAACGGCGCCCCCGAAACGGGGCGCCGTTCTTCGTTTTGGCGCGACGCTCGCGGCCGGCCACGAACGAACACCGGCGTACCCCCGCGCACACGGCTATAGTGCGGGCGCTGGAGGTTCCGTGCGCCTGATCGTCCCCGTCGCCCTGCTCATCGCCTTCTCCCTCGCCTGCGTTCCCGGTGCCAGCACCGGACAGGGCGGCCAGTTCGAATCGGCCGACGCCGACACGGACACCGACACCGACACGGACACCGACACCGATTCGGACACCGACACCGACACCGACACCGACGCCGACAGCGGCACCGACAGCGGCACCGACACCGGCGATGGCGGCGACCTCACGTCGTGCACCCTCTCCGAATACGGCTTGTGCATCGAGTCCGAAGGATGGGCGGAGCTCGTCGACACGTGCGACGCTCAGGGCGGCAGCTACGGCGACGGCGGCTGCGACGGCGGCGCGATGCTCGTCTGTGTCGTCGACGGCGGAGAGCTCGGCGCGCCGAACCCGGTCGCCTACCACTTCTACGATGGCGGCCCGTACGACTACGAGACCGCCTACATGACCTGTGACGAGCTGGGCGGCGAGGTTCTCTGATCCTCGCTCGATCCGTGGCGATGATGGTCGCGGTTCTCGTCCTGGCCGCCTGCTCCCCGCGGGAGCCGGCGGCCGACGTTCCAGTACCCAGCGACGCGGCGCCGGCAATCACCGACGCGTCCGTCGCGTGTGACGCGCGCGTGGCCACGTGGACCTTCCTCATCGAGACCGACGCGTGGACCGGCAACGGGGACCTGTGGCTGTCCACCGACGGCGCCTACACCGAGAACCACGCGCTCAGCTCGATCGCCGCGGCGGCCGACGGCTCGAGCGACCAGCTCCGAAGCACCCTCAGCATCGTCGCCGATTGGCGCGATGTAGTCCCGAGCGCCCGCACGTGGTTCAACTGCGGAACACCGGAGCTGGCGGGCGTACTGCGCGTCCGGGCCCGCGACGGGTCGCGCGTGACCGACTGTGTCGCGTTCGGCGACGCGCCCGAGCGCTGGTCGACGTGGCGAGCAAGCGTCGCGTGCGACGACGCCCTCGACACCGGCGCTACGGCCGAGTGAGCCCCGCGGCGAGGCGCAGCGCGGCCTCCATGCTCGCGGACGACGCGCGCCCCGTGCCGACGAGCCCGTCCGCCGTGCCGTGATCGACGCTGGTGCGGACGATCGGAAGGCCAAGGGTCCAGTTCACCGAGCGACCGAAGTCCACCCGCTTGAGTGGAACGAGCCCTTGATCGTGGTACATCGCCACGATCAAGTCGCTCCCCGACACGTCGTGGAAGGCGGTCTCGGCGCTGATCGGCCCACGGGCGTCGATCCCCTCGCGGCGCGCCGCCGCGATCGCCGGCGCGATCACGCGCCCCTCTTCGTCCCCGAGCACGCCGTCGTCGCCCGCGTGCGGGTTGAGCCCGCACACCGCGATGCGCGGCGCCACGATCCCGAGCCGCTCGCGCAAGGCTGCGTCGGCGAGGCGGACCGTGTGCAGCACGCGCGCCTCGGTCACCGCCGCGGGTACGGCCCGCAGCGGCAGGTGCACCGTGACCAACGCCACCCGCACCCCGCCGCCCACGAAGGCCATCACCGGGTGCTCCACCCCGCAAAGCTCGCCGAGAAACTCGGTGTGCCCGGGATGGCGGAACCCGCGCGCGGCGAGCCGCGCCTTGTGGATCGGGCCGGTGACCAGGCCCGCGGCACGCCCGTCCAGGCACGCCGCCACCGCGAGGCGCAAGGCGCGAACCTCGACCGGCTCCGTATCGGTCGGCGGGGCCATGACCACCCGGGCGCCAGAGGGGTGCCCGTCGAGGCGATCCACCTCTTCGAAGCTCGGGTCTGCCGCACGAACCGCGGCCACGTCGCCGACGAGCACCACGCGGAGCTCCGGCATCGCGGCCACGGCGCGCACGGACACCTCCGGACCGATGCCCAATGGGCAGCCGGGGGTCAGCACGAGCGGACGCGCCGCCACGGGAGTCAGGCGCCGATCAGGACGCGGACCGCGGCCTTGCGACGGGCCTGCTGGAACCACCGTGCCTGCTCGGACTCCATCCGCGAGCTGACCACCATCTCGACGAGCTGGGCCCGCGCTTCCTCGAACTCGGCGGCGGCGCTCTCCCGGGCCGCAACCCGAAGCAGGAACACGCCGTTGGCCGTCACTACCGGCGCGGACACCGCCCCCGTGGCGGTGCTCGTCACCGCCCCGTCGAGCTCGTCGCGGAGCTCACCGGGCCCGAACACGCCCATCTCGCCGTCCTGGGCCCCGAAAGGCCCCTCGTCGTGCGCCTTCGCGACGGCCACGAAGTCGCCCGTGCGCATCGCCTCTTCGCGCAGGGACGCCGCGCGCGCGAGCACCGCCGCCCGGGCCGCCTCGTCGGCGTTCGCCGGAAACGCAAGGAACAACGCCTGCACACGCGCACGCTCGGCGTTTCCGCCCACCGCGCGGCGGTACGCGTCGCGAAGCTCATCCTCGGTGACGTTGATGCGCGGCCGGAGCACCGCCTGCGCGAACTTCATCTGGCGGAGGGACTGACGCAGCTCCTTGCGGTACTGCTCCCACTCCATGCCATTGCGCTCGATCTCCTGGCGCATCTGTTCGCGATCGAGCCCGTTGCGCTCCGCGATGTCGTCGATCGAGCGATCGACGTCCTGCTCGCTGAGGTCGAGCTGGAGCGCGCGCATCTCCTGGTCGATGAGGACGCGCTCCACCAGGCGCTCCACCACCTCGCGCTCCGCGGCGAGCCGCGCCTCGGCGCCGCCGCGCCCCTCGGCCTCGTCGATGTACGACGCGCCCAGGGCATACACCTCCGAGAGGAGCACGACCTCGTCGTTGACCACCGCGGCGACCCGATCGACCAGGGCGCCGCGTGGCGCCGCGACGGGCGGTGCGGCCGCGGGCACCGCCGGCGCCGCGACGGGCGCCGAGGCGGGCGGAGGAGCGGCCCCCGATGCGGACTCGTCCGCGGCGAACGCCCGTGGCGCCGCCGCAAGGACCAGTCCGACCAGCAAGGCCCTGTGCATGATCAGTGCGGGCCGCCCGGGAGGGCCGGCGCAACGCCCGCGCCGGACGGCGCGATCATCGGCGCATCGCCCTCTTCGCCGAGGCCCTCCTCGTCGTCGCCGGGGCCGCCGGCGATCACCGGGGCGCCGGGCGTCATCGGACGGCGGGCGTTCTTGACTTCGACCGCCGAGAGCTTGGCCTCGTCGACCTTGACGTCGGCGCCGGTGCGGAGCTTGCCGACGTAGGAGTCGTAGAGCTCCTTCATCTTCTCGTTCTTGACCTTGCGGAGCACGGAGCCCTTCATCTGCTGGAAGGTGCGCTCGACCTGCTCGCGGCGCGCCGCGACCTGGATCACGTTGTACCCGTCACCGGTCTTGAACACGTCGGACACCGCGCCGGTCTCGAGGGTGAACGCCTTCTCGACGATGGCCGGGTCGAGGCCGGGCTTGCCTTCCTTCGACACGAAGCCGACGTCGCCGCCGCGGCGCTTGTACGGGTCCTCCGAGAAGTCCGCCGCGAGGTCCTTGAAGGAGTCGGGGTTCTTGGCCACTTCGCCACGGATGCGCTCGGCTTCCTTCTTGGCGGCGTCGTCCGGGCGGGCGTCGTTGACCTTGATGAGGATGCGCTTGATCTGCACCTTCTCGGGCACGACGAACTCGCTCTTGTGCTCCTCGTAGTACTTCTGGAGCATCTCGTCGGTGAAATCGCTGTTCTTCACGGTGGAGTACACGTCCTCACGGAGCAACGTGTTGACCATCACCTTCTGGACCTTGGGGTCCTTGTCGAGGCCCTTGCGGAGGGCTTCCGCGTAGAGGAGCTTCTCCTCGACGAGGCCGTCGAGGATGGTCTTCTTCTCTTCGGCGGAGAGCGCGTCGCCGGCGGCGGGCTGGGTCCGAGAGGCCGCCTGCTCGAACTCCTTGGCGCCGACCTTCATGCCGTTGACGGTGGCGAGCACCTCGCCGATGTCGGCCGCCGGGGCATCAGAGGCGGCGGAGGTCGTCGAAGACGCCTCTCCACCGGCGCAAGCGGGCAGCGCGACGAGGGCGAGAGCGAGGAGGAGGGGACGGAACGAGGGACGCATGTGGCTCCTTCGACGGAAATGAGCGGATGACGGCGGCGACTATCACGCGACGGGTGTGTCGCAACGGCGCACCGGCGGTGAGTGACGCTTCGCGACACCGGCCGGGCCCGAGCCTCGTTATCTCCGCCCGCCAGATGACGCTCCCTGCGCCCTTCCGTACGTTGCGCGGCCGTCTGCTGGGCGCGCTCGGCGTGGCCATGGGCTGCCTGCTCGGGGCGCAGGCGTTCTCGGAGCTCCAGACCCAGCGGGTCGGCGCGTCGCTCCAGGTCGTCGACTCCGCGTACCTGCCGCTCACGCGCCTCGCCGCGCGGATGGGACCGCTGACGCAGCCGCGGGACCCGGCGATGGCCCAGACGCTCGCCGCGGCCGCCACCGTGGTCGAGGACGCGGGGCGGCGCACGACGATCGACGAAGATCGCGCCGCGCTCGCGGCCATCGACGTTCAGCTCGACGCGATCCGCGCCGCGTCCACCGTGGGCGGACGCGGCGTGTCCGAAGAGATCGCTCGCCTCACCCTCCTCCTCGACGCCCGGATCGCGCGTGTGACCGAGCGCACGGCGCAGGTGCACGCCCGTGCCTCGCGGATCTCGTTGGCGCTCATGGGCTTGTGCGTGCTCGTCGCGGGAGCGGCGTTCATCGCGGTGCGTACGGCGTTCTCGCCGGTCGGCGCGCTGACCGAGCAAGCGCGGCGCGTCGCCGGCGGCGCGCGTCCGCCGCCGCTCCCCGTCACCGGCGCCGACGAGATCGCCACGCTCGCGGACGCGTTCAATCGGATGATCGCGGCGCTCGACGAGCGCGACCGCAACCTCAACGCCCTCACGGACTACCTGCGCCGCGTGCTCGACGGCATCCGCTCGGCCGTCGTCGTGGTCGAAGGCGGCGTGGCGCGCGTCGTGAACCCGGCCGCCGGGCGGCTGTGGGGCGTGGCTCCCGGCGGCCGACTCCCCGAGGGCGTGGCGAGCCTGGGCGAGGGCCACCACGCCGAGGTGCCGGTGGGCGACGCCCGGGTGCACGACGTCACGGTCGTGCCGTTCGGGCCGGACGGCCGCTTGTTCGTGGCGGAGGACGTCACGGATCGACGCCGCGACCGCGAGCGCCTCGCCCGGAGCGAGCGCCTCGCCCTGGTCGGCCAGCTGCTCGCGCAGGTCACCCACGAGGTCCGAAACCCGCTCAACGCGATGAGCCTGCACGCCGAGCTGCTCGCCGACACGGCCATGCCGGACGACGCGAGGCCCCTCCTGACGACGATCCAGGCGGAGATCCTGCGCCTGGAGGACGTGACCGACCGCTACCTCGACCTCGCCCGGCGGCGTCCGCCCGAGCTCGCCCCGGAGGACCCCGTGGCCGTGGCCCGCTCCGTCATCGCACTGGAAGAAGCGAGCTTTCGCCGCGCCGGCATCGTCGGGTCCGTGCGCACGTCCACGGAGGGCCCGACCACGGCCGAGCTCGACGGGAACGTGGTGCGACGCGCGCTGCTCAACCTCGTCCGCAACGCGCTGCAGTCCGGCGCCCGGAACATCTGGATCGAGGTCGATCGACCGCCGCGCGAGGCGCGCTTCGTGGTCGCCGACGACGGGCCGGGGATGCCGCCGGAGGTCGCGGCCCACGTGTTCGACCCGTTCTTCTCCACGCGCGCCCGCGGCACCGGGCTCGGCCTGCCGATCACGCGCCAGACCGTCGAGGACGTCGGGGGCTCGGTCGCGCTCGACACCGCTCCAGGCGCGGGTACGCGCGTCACGCTTCGTTTTCCAACGCCCGAGTGAGTCGCGCCGCGCGCCGCGACGGGTGAAGTGGCCACGATGCCGACCGTCCTCGTCGTCGACGACGAAGAGCCGAATCGAATGGCGTTGGAGCGCATCTTCGTCCGCGAGGGATGGGAGGTGCGCGTCGCCGCCGACGGGAGGACCGCGCTCGAGGTCCTCCGCGAAGGGGACGTCGGAGTCGTCCTCACGGACCTCAAGATGCCCGGAATGGGCGGGATGGAGCTGCTGCGCGCCGCGCGGCAGGTCGCCCCGGAGACCCAGGTCATCGTCGTCACGGCGTACGGCACGGTCGAGACGGCCGTGGAGGCGATGAAGGAGGGCGCGTACGACTTCGTGACGAAGCCCCTCCGCCGCGCCGAGGTCGTGGCGAGCGTGCACAAGGCGCTCGAGCGCCGCGCCCTCCTCCACGAAAATCGTCGTCTACGCGAACAGATCGCCCAGGCCGAGCCCACCGACGTCATCGGCCGCAGCCCGATCATGCGCGCCCTGCTGGAGGAGGCCCGACAGGTCGCGTCGAGCCTCGCTTCGGTGCTCCTGACCGGCGAATCGGGGACCGGGAAGGGCCAGCTCGCGCGGTGGGTCCACTCCGTGAGCCCGCGGCGGGACGCCCGCCTCGTCACGGTCAACTGCGGCGCCATCCCCGAAGCGCTGCTCGAAAGCGAGCTGTTCGGCTACGAGTCGGGCGCGTTCACCGGGGCGCACGGCCGCAAGGAGGGGCGGTTCGACCTCGCCGCCGGCGGGACGCTGTTCCTCGACGAGGTCACCGAGCTCCCCCTCGCGCTGCAGGTCAAGCTCCTCCGGGTGCTCCAGGACGGCGAGTACGAGCGGCTCGGCGGCACCCGCACGTTGAAGGCCGACGTCCGGGTCATCGCCGCGACGAACCGCGACCCCGAGCAGGCCGTGGCGGACGGGCGCCTGCGGCCCGACCTGTACTACCGCCTCAACGTCATCCGGCTCGAGGTTCCTGCCCTTCGCCAACGCCGCTCGGACATCGCCCTGCTCGCGCGGCACTTCCTGTTACGGCACGCGGCGCGGAACGGCCGGACGATCCACGCGATCGAACCCGAAGCCGTGGCCGCCCTCGAGCGCTACGCCTGGCCGGGCAACGTGCGCGAGCTCGAGAACGCGATGGAGCGAGCGGTGGTCCTCTGCCGCGAGGCGTCGCTCACCATCGGCGATCTTCCTCCAAATGTACGCGGCGCCCCGGTCGGTACCGACAGCCCCGCGGAGTGGCTGTCCTTCGCCGCCGGCACGCCGCTGCGCGACGTCGAGCGCCGGATGATCGAGGGCACGCTCCGCATGTGCAACGGGGACCGCAACCTCGCCGCGCACCTGCTCGGCATCACCGCGCGGACGATCTACCGCCGCGAAGCGGAGTGGCGCGACGACGCGTAGCCGGCGGCGGCAGCGCCGCGAGGCTCAGAGCCGCAGCGCCATCAGCAGGTCGTCGCGCTCCGATCCGTCCGCGAACCGGTACTCGGCGACCCGCCGACCTTCGACGACGAAGCCGTGCCGCTCGTAGAGCGCGATGGCGCGGGCGTTGTGCGCGAACACCGTGAGCGACAGCTTGCCGAGCCCCTCCCGGCGCGCCCACTCGACGGCGGCGCCGAGCAGCGCGTCCCCCACGCCGCGCCCGCGGAACGGCGCGTCGACCATCATCTCCAGCCGACCCACGTGCCGGTTCCGCCGCCGGAAACCGCGCGACACCGCGAGCCAGCCCACGACGACGTCCGAGAGCCGCGCGACGAGGAGGCCGCCCCGCTCCCGCCGCGCGTCGCGGATCTGGGCCACCTTGGCCTCGACGCTGTCACGCAGTTCGTCGACCTCGGTGATGAACCAGTCGCCCTCCTCGAGGACGCGGCGGTGTATCGCCAGGATCGACGCCGCGTCCGACGGAGATGCGGGGTGCACGACGATCGTGGGGACCCCGTCGTTCACCGCGGTTCAGGCCTCGGCGCGGGGCGCGGCCGCGCCGGCGTCGGCGCCGGTCATGCCGGTCAGGCGCGCGCGGTAGGTTCCGAGGGCCTTCGCCCGCTCGACGGCCGGGCTGCGGAGGGCCTGACGCACGAGGTGGATCGCCGCCTTCGCCACGTTGCCCGCCGGCGCCATGTAGTCGGAGGTCATCACGTCGACGACGCGCCGGTCGATCAGCACCTTCAGCAGCGGGTGCGGGAACCGCCCCGACCGCGCCAGGAACAACAGGGTGTTCGTGTAGCTGTCGTGCCGCTCGAAGAACATACGGTCGTAGATCTCGGCCTTCTCGTCGTTGACCAGCCCGTCGCGCACGGCGAGCGTGTGGAGCGAGGTGCCCGGGTAGTAGATGACCGAGAACACCTGGAGCCGGTAGGGCTTCGGCAGCTCCGACACGAGCCGGAGCGTGTCGAGCTTGTCCTCGATCGTCTCGTAGGCGAGGTCGTAGATGATGTCGTACTGCGGCGGCGCGGTGCGATCGGTGAACTTGGTGATCACCTCGGCGCTCTTGAGGATCTTGTCGTTGCCCATCGTCGAGCGCTTGAAGATCTTCTGGATGCGCTTGCTGCCGTGCTCGACGCCCATCTGGATGCAGTGCAGGCCCGCGTCGACGAGCGCGGAGTACTTCTCTTCGGTGATCGTGCCGGGCGATCCGAGGAGGTAGAACGGGTCGCCGATCTTGTCCTTGTACTGCTGACAGAAGTCGAGCAGGTCCGGCAGCGGGCGCCCGAAGAAGCTGTCGTCCGAGAACCAGATGAAGTCGATGAACGGGTACTCGCGCTTGATGCCCTCGAGCTCGCCGATGACGTGGGCGACCGAGCGGAAACGGACGTACCGCTGGCGCTTGTAGAGGTCGCGGTAGAAGCTGTTGCCGCAGTAGGTGCAGGCGTGCGGGCACCCGCGCCCGGTCATCGTCTGGTAGCCGGTGCGGCCGAACATCCGGCTGACCGTGCCGTTGTGCAGGTACCGGCGCAGGAGGTCCTTCGTGACGGGCATGATCTGCCCCTCGAAGAGGATGTGGTGGTCCTCCCGGGAGAAGTCCGGAGCGGGGTAGCGATCGAGCTCCTGCTCCAGGCTGCCGGGCGCATTGCGCACGACATCGGTGCCCTTGCGCCACACGAGCGACTTGATTCCATGGAGGTTGAGGCGGTCGCCGTTCTCGAGGCGCTCGCACAGCTGCAGCATCAGGTCTTCCGCGTCGCCGATCGCCACGTACTCGGCGTGGCGCGCGCACTCGTCGGGGCGGACCGACGGGTGGAACCCACCCCAGACGACGGGGATGCCCACGCGGTCCTGGATCGCCCGGGTGATCTGCTTCGCCGAGTCGAAGTAGTGGGTCATCAGGGTGACCCCGGCGAGCTGGCTCCCCTGCACGAGCTCGCACATGCGGTCGATGACCTGGGCGGAGTAGCGCTCCTCCGACATGCGAACGTGCACGGACTCGCCGTCTCCGGCGAAGTCGGGCATCGAGATGACCTGGGTGGAGTGCCCCGCGGCCCGCAGGGTCGAGGAGATCGACCGCAGCCCGTAGTTGGTGATGTCCGGGTAAGGGCTGATCAGGGAAACCTTCATGCGCCGCGAGCTCCAGTCCTCACCTTACGCAGGGTGCCCCCCGACCGTCCAGTATGCGGGGCGACCCGGCGCTCAGTTGGCCCACCCGGCCTTCTGCTTGATGGAGGCGACCACGTCGTCGTCGAGGATGACCTCGCGCCGGAAACGGTCGACCGCCTTGTACTCGGTCTTCGATCCCGGCACGTAGACGAGGACGCTGCCGTCCTCGTGCTTCTCGAACTTGTAGATGAACATCTCCGAGAGCTGCGCAGGCCGGCCGGCCACCGCGCGCCGGTCGAACGGCGCGCCCCAGCTCATGAACACCATCTCGCGCGTCCAGCCGACCGCGACGTCGCCCTCGACGATGGCCTGGCGCTGCTTCTCGTCGTACTTGAAGAAGCGCTCCCAGTAGCACTCCTTGGCGCCCAGGACCTCGCGGCACCCGTTGGCCTTCAGCCAGGCGTCGCGCTCCTCCTCCGTCTTCAGGGTGAGGTAGGCCTTGCGCTCCTCGTCCTTCATGAAGGGCTTGAGGGCGTAGTAGCGGTCGAACTCCGCGTCGCCGAGACGGCGCACGCGGCTCTCCCACGAGCAGGCGATCGACAACGTGAGCGCGGCGAACAGGGCGAAACGGAACATCGGGCCTCCGACGGGCCCCTATCCCTACCGCGCCGGGAGCGGCAGCGCAGGATCGACGACGCCGACCGCGGCGTCCGGCACCCATCCGCGGCGCCCGTCGGGGAGCTGCACGAGCGTGTGGCCCGCGGCCACCTGTGGCGCCAGCACCTCGGCGCCGGCGTGCAGCTCGAAGAGCTCGATGCCCCCGCCCAGGTCGCTCGTGGCCTTCACCGAGGCGACGCGCACCACCGCCGCGCGCGGCCCGGCGACGTGGGCCTCCGCCCCCGCCACGAGGGCGAGCCCGAG